>CAYLRV010000013.1:0-97432 GCA_964386395.1 uncultured Chitinophaga sp. | reverse complement strand
TTACTATTACCAATACAGGTGGTGCCACCAGTGGCGCTATCATGGGTATTACTCAATCAGGTGCGGCCAATGCATGGGGTCTTCATGGACGGGTTGATAATACTTCTGCAGGCGGTTTTTCTTCCGGTGTGCTCGGTACCAACCTCAGTACTTCTGGTCTGGGTATCGGTGTTACCGGTTCACAAAATGGCAGCGGCTGGGGCGTATATGGTACTACGCCAAGTGGTATCGGTGTAAATGGTGTGTCTAACTCCGGTGTGGGTGTAAGCGGTACGTCTGCAAGCAGCACTGGTGTTAGCGGTACCTCTACATCTGGTACAGGCGGCCGCTTTGTAACTACCAGCGGTCTCGCTTTACATACCACAGGCGGCCTCCGTCTGCAAGGTATTGGCGAAGCAGCCGGCCGGTTACTTACTTCCGACGCAGCAGGTAATGCTACATGGCAGGCGCCTTCAGGTGTTGGTGTGGTAACTGGTAGTGGTACAACAGACTTCATTCCAAAATGGACACCTACCGGAACTAACTTAGGTAACTCATTATTGTTTGATAATGCTACAAACGTAGGTTTAGGTACAATTACACCTTCGCACCGCTTTACAGTATCACACGGCGGTTCCACCGGTATCAGCATTTCTTCTACTGCTGGTTTTTCAGTATTAGATATTAATGCGGCCAGTGGTGATGCGGCTATCCGTCTCGGCAATGCTGGCGTAAACCAATGGAACTTCCGTAACCAGCCCGGTACAAACAACCTCGAATGGTTTGAACTTGGTGGTGGCGGCAGCCGTATGATATTACAGGATGGTACAGGTAACCTCGGTGTGGGACAAACTGCACCTACGTACCGTCTTGATGTATTACATGGCGGTTCTACTGGTATCCGCAGTCAGTCAAGCGGTGGTTTCTCTGTAGTCGATATTGATGCGGCTTCAGGCGATGCTGCACTTCGTTTCCAAAGCGCTGGTGTAGGTCAGTGGAACACACGTAACCGTCCTGGTGACAATTCCTACGAGTGGTTTGAACTCGGTGGTGGCGGCAGCCGCATGATTATACAGGATGGCACTGGTAATGTAGGTATAGGTGAAACAACTGCTCCTACACACAGGTTGCATGTACAGCACGGTGGTGCTACTGGTATTAAATCACAATCAGCGCCTGGATCAGGTTCTTTCTCTGTAGTAGATATCGATGCGGATAATGGTGATGCAGCTTTACGTTTCCAAAGGGCTGGCACTGGTCAGTGGAATACACGTAACCGTCCGGGCGATGACTATTATGAAATCTTCGAATTAGGTGGTGGCGGAAGCCGTGTAGTTATCCAGGATGGTACTGGTAACGTAGGTATCGGTGAAACAACAAACCCTACGTATAAATTAGACGTACTGCATGGCGGTTCTACTGGTATCCGCAGCCGCTCTTCCGGCTCTTTCTCTGTAGTGGATATAGATGCCGCCAGTGGTGATGCAGCCCTCCGTTTTGCTAAAGCTGGTGTAAACCAGTGGAACACACGTAACCGTCCGGCTGATGACTACTATGAAATATTCGAACTCGGTGGTGGTGGTAGCCGCTTCGTTATCCAGGATGGTACTGGTAACGTAGGTATCGGTGAAACAACCAACCCTACTTATAAATTAGATGTATTGCATGGTGGTGCCACTGGTATCCGCAGCCGTTCTTCTTCTACATTCTCATTAGTAGATATTGATGCGGCGAATGGTGACGCTGCTTTGCGTTTTGCAAAAGCTGGTGTAAACCAGTGGAACATCCGCAACCGTCCGGCTGACGATTACCTTGAAATCTTCGAATTAGGTGGTGGCGGTAGCCGTTTTGTTATCCAGGATGGTACGGGTAACGTAGGTATCAATACTGACCCTGGTTATAAACTGGATGTGGAACATGGTGGTGCCACTGGTATCCGCAGCCGTTCTACTTCTACTTTCTCACTGGTAGATATTGATGCGGCGAATGGTGATGCTGCTTTGCGTTTTGCTAAAGCCGGCGTTAACCAATGGAATATCCGCAACAACCCTGCTAATGATGACCTGCAAATATTTGAGCTTGGCGGCGGCGGCGAAAGAATGCGCATTGAAAACACGACTGGTAACGTAGTGGTAACCGGTAACCTGGCAAAAGGTGGTGGTTCTTTCCGTATCGACCACCCGCTTGATCCAGAAAACAAATACCTCTATCACAGCTTCGTGGAAAGCCCTGATATGATGAACATCTACAACGGCAACGCTGTTACAGACGCTTCAGGTAAAGTAACTGTTAAACTGCCTGATTACTTCCAGGCACTGAACATGGATTACCGTTACCAGTTAACTGTTATCGGTTCTTTTGCACAAGCTATCGTAAGCAAAGAAGTAGCTAACAACCAGTTTGAAATTGCTACCAGCACACCTAATGTAAAAGTTAGCTGGCAGGTAACAGGTGTTCGTCATGATGCTTACGCAAATCAAAACCGCATACCTACAGAGGTAGAAAAAGCTCCGAAAGACAAGGGTACTTATGTACATCCAAAAGCTTTCAACCAGCCATTATCTAAAGCTGAAGGTTACAGCAACAGTGTAAAAGACGGTAACTCAATTACAGCTGTAGCTCCTGTTTCTACTAAAGCAGCTCCGGCCACAACTGGCGGCAGCCTTGATCAGAATGCTTTCCCTGCGCCTGCTGTAAAAGCAACAGACAACAGCGGAAGCGTAGCTGAAACGCCTAAAGTTGAAGCAGCTAAAGTAAACCCGGCTAATGCAGGTGGAAGTACTTCAAACGAGCCTGCACCTGCTGCTAAAACAGCAACTGTAGTTCCTGGCGGAAGTATAGAACCAATGCCAAAGGCTGCTGAAAAAGCTACTCCTGTAACTTCAGGTGGCAGCGTGGAAGAGCCTAAAAAAGACTAATAGTAAAAAGCTATAAGCCTTAATAGTAAAAGGCGGCACTTGTATAAGTGCCGCCTTTTTATTTGCCATCCTGCCCAAATAATGCCTGCTGAACCAAGATGCCGCTGAGTTATAGGCATGTTATAGGCGCATTATAGGCATACTATAGGCATAATACAGGACTGATGCTACATAGGTAAAGCATAGCACACACGTACTTTCTTACCGTCAACAAAGCTGGAAATTGCGGTTTCTTAAACCCCACCTTAGCGTGCCAGGGCTCTGCGAAATACTTGATCGCTATATCTGTGCTGTGATTAAACTTTGCGTGGAAAACAACTCACGGTTTCTTCAACTCCCCCACCTTCGCCAGCTCACTCCTGCTCTTATTAAACACATTCCTCCCCTTATCAATACCGCTGCGCAGGCGTTTCTGTTCTTCTTCGGGCAAATGAATAAAATCATAACAATCCTGGCTGCAGGTATTCTTCATTTTCTCTTTACAACTATCGCATTGGATAAAGAGCAAGTGACAGGCATCATTCACACAGTTAACGTGAGTGTCAGCCGGCTTGCCGCATTGGTGGCAATGTGCAATTATTTCATCCGTCACTCTTTCTCCCAGGCGCTGGTCAAACACGAAATTTTTGCCATGAAATTTATTATCCAACCCTTTATCTTTTACCTGGTTTACATAGTTGATTATGCCACCCTCCAGGTGAAATACATTTTTAAAGCCCCTGTGCAGCATATAGGCAGATGCTTTTTCACAACGGATGCCACCTGTACAATACATGATAATATTCTTGTCCTTATCAGCCGACATCATATCCACCGCCATGGGCAATTGATCCCTGAATGTATCGCTAGGTATTTCAATCGCATTTTCAAAATGCCCTACTTCAAATTCATAGTGGTTGCGCATATCAATGACTACTGTGCCGGGTTGGCCGGCCAGTTCATTAAACTGTTCTGCATTGACATACTTACCCCGGTTGGCCATATCAAAGGACGGATCGTCAATACCGTCAGCCACTATCTTCTTCCGCACTTTTATATCCAGTACATAAAAACTCTTACCATCATCATCAACGGCTATATTCAGCCGCAGGCCATTTAAGGGCCTGACAGAATAAAGGTATTGCCTGAAACTTTCCTTGTTTGCTTCGGGTACACTAATCTGGGCATTAATACCTTCATGGGCCAGGTACACCCTGCCCAGTACCCCGAGGGCCGTAAACTGCCGGTACAATTCATTCCTGAATTGATCTGGTTCATCAATTTTAAAATAACAATAAAACGAAATAGTGATGCGTGGAGTGGAGTCCTGCTGAATACGTTCTTTCAGCTCTTTGCGTGAAACGCGGTTGTGTAACTGTGCCATAGCTGTCTAAATTTTATCCGCCGCAGCGGACCCAATTGCAGGTTGGGTAAAATTTTAAATCAGTGCAAAAATAAAGCCCATCCGCGAAAAAACGAATGGGCCAGTGGAATCGTGTTGTCTTGTATCTTTTACACCTTGAAGTGAGCAAAAGCCTTGTTGGCTTCAGCCATACGGTGTGTATCTTCTTTCTTTTTGAAAGCAGCGCCTTCACCTTTGCTGGCTGCTACGATTTCGTTAGCCAGTTTGTCGGCCATGCTGCGTCCGTTTCTTTCACGGCTGTAACGGATAAGCCATTTCATGCTCAGGGAAATCTTCCTGTCAGCCCTTACTTCAGAAGGAATCTGGAAAGTGGCTCCGCCAATACGACGGCTGCGTACTTCTACAGCAGGCGTTACATTGAACAGGGCTTTCTTCCACACTTCGTAACCGTCTTCGTTTGTGTATTTGGCTACTTTATCCAGTGCATCATAAAAAATAGTGTAGGCTCCGCTTTTTTTGCCTTCCCACATCAGGTTGTTTACAAACCGGGTAACCAGTTTATCGTTAAACTTTGGATCTGGTGCTAAAGGGAGTTTCTTTGCTTGTGCTTTCCGCATGAATCTTAATTTTTAAAATAACTGCTGTAGCTGAATTTCTTCAAGTATTAAAACTTTACTCAGTACAAGTTGTATGATTGAATTATTTTTTCGCTTTCTCTTTCTTCGTACCGTATTTAGAACGGCTTTTCTTACGGTCTTTTACACCCGCAGTATCCAGTGAACCACGAACAATATGATAACGAACACCTGGTAAGTCTTTCACCCTTCCGCCACGGATCAAAACAATTGAGTGCTCCTGCAGGTTATGACCTTCTCCCGGAATGTAGGCAATTACCTCTACCTTGTTGGTAAGACGTACTTTAGCCACCTTACGGAGTGCTGAGTTAGGTTTTTTAGGCGTGGTAGTATATACCCTTGTACATACACCGCGGCGCTGCGGACACTCATCAAGAGCCCTTGATTTGCTCTTCGCCCTGATAATTTCTCTTCCTTTTCTTACTAATTGTTGAATTGTAGGCATTCTTTAACCCTTGTTTTTGGGACGGCAAAGGTACAGGTGTGCTTACTAATAACCAAATTTATGGAGGGTTTTCCCCAGAAAATTGGCCTGTGTTAATAAATGCCCGGAGCTGCTTAAAATTTAGGGCAAGAGAGATAACGCAATGGTTTTCCGGACTTTGGCTTCATCCAGCTCAAAGATAACTCAAAAGCGTTGGTTCCCGGTACCGCTTTAGTCAGGTCAGACATGGTAATATCGTAGCTGGCACCCAGCACAAAACTATTAAAACCTACACCTACCATCGGCGACACCGCGTCATTTACCCGGTAATTGACCCCTGCATAGAGGTCAGTACCTTCACTTACATTATATTGACCGAAAAGTCCTCCCATTATTTCCCGGCCACTTCCCTGCTGCATATATACAATGTTGGGGGTAACGGCCAGCCTGTCGTTCACTGTTATACGTCCGCCACCATGCACCAGGAGGCGGACGGGCAGCACAGAAGTATTATTGGTGGCACTCAAAAATGGGCTGGCCGGTTTATTTAAATGAAAGGCTGATACACCACCAAACAGGTTGACATTCTTTTCAGTTGAATTATCGCTGTAGGAAAGGCCGGCACCAATATCAAAAGCAGAAGCGGATGTTTTAGTAATGACATCTGCCGTTTGAGCAGCCGGATCATACCCCGTCACAGGATTCCACTGATCGCCGTATTGAAATTTAGACGGATCGAAGCGCCGGCTGAGCATACCAATCTGAATGCCGGCTGTTATCTGCTGGTTTTTATCTGTACCAAAACGAATACCACTATAAGCAATGCTTAAAGAGGCTGTTACATACCTGTAGCCCCCATCGCCTGCTGACTGGTCCATCAAATTTGCCCCGATGTTCAGGTTCTTTTCTGTTGACACTTCGGCAGATAGCCCGGCAGTTTTATAAGGCACCATCACACTACCCCATTGGTTACGGTAAACACCTGTTACCCGCACACCTCCGTCCATTACACCTGTCATGCCCGGGTTCATCCACATTTGATAGGCATAATACTGTGAAAAGTGCGGATCAACCTGCGCATGCGTGTCCATACAGCAGAAGACGAGCAGTATAGAATAAAAAGCTGATCTCATTTTTATCGTACCAGGTTTACGGAGCCATTTTTATTAATAATAGTGCCATCCTGCAGCACCACTTTTAATGTATACGCATATACACCGGCAGGCTGCGGCTGGCCTCTGTAGATACCATCCCATCCATTGGTAATATTATCCGAGTTGTATATAAGCTGTCCCCATTGATTAAATACACTGAAGCGGATGGATGCGACATAGTTCCCATACACTTTCAGTACATCATTCCTTCCATCGCCGTTCGGCGTAAAAACATTCGGCACAAATATTTCCTTACTGCTCAATGTTGTTCCTTTCACCGGTGCTGAAAGGTTACTGGTTTCGCAGGTTTGCGTACCCAGGGCAATCACCTGCAATGTTATAGTAGTATTACCGGTCAAACCGGTGATAGTATGGGTAGTTCCCTGCGGACCTGATGATGGCGTGCTGAAACTGCTTCCGCCATTGGTGGTAACCATATAACTTGTGGCCCCCGTTACTGAATTCCAGGAAAAGCTCAATGACGTAAACGTAGCATTGGTTAATGTAACTATTGGTGCAGGCAATTGGGCTATTAATGACACAGGCACAGCCGTACGTGTGGTGCTGTTACAATTGCTGGCATTCACTGCTTCCACGTACCAGGTGGCTGGTGCGGTAACATTGTTAACCATATACGTTGCGCCACTGCCCGCTATTGTTCCTCCTGTAGCCGTGCTGTACCAATTGTAACTCACACCGGGTTGCGGATTTGTTACCTGTAATACGGCATTATCACCACTGCATACCGGCGCAGCGGTTGCCGCAGGTGCAGCAGGCAGGGAAGCAACTGTCACCGTTACAGGTGTCCTGATGGCACTGGTGCAGGTAGTGGCATTCACAGCATCCACATAATAGGTGGTTGTGTTTGTCAGTGATGGTGTAGTATAACTGACACCGGTTGTAAGAAGTGTACCCGCTGCCGAAGCATCATACCAATTATAGGTATAGCCAGGCTGGGGACTTTGTACCTGTAAGGTAGCTGTATTACCGGGACATATAGTAGTCCCATTTACAACAGGTGCTGCCGGCACAGGGTTTACAACTACATTCACTGATGCAGTAGCATTGCAGCCAATAACATTTGTACCGGTCACCGTATATGTGCCGCTTGATGCAGGCGTAACGGTAACGGTTTGTCCTGACAAATTACCAGGTTGCCAGGTAAATGAAGTAAGATTACCCGTTGTTACATTGGCACTGAGCGTAACCGCATCGCCCGGGCATACAGCTGCCGGCGATGCAGAGGCATTCATCGCTGCATTATTATTTAATGGTACTGTGCCTGTATAAGTTGTCGGGCAACCGCCTGCGTCTGTTACAGTACAGGTATAACTTCCCGGGGCAAGGCCGGTTGCAGTAGCACCAGTTTGTACGGGTGATGTATTCCACGAATAAGTATAGGGAGATGAACTGCCCGTTATATTTAATGCGATACTTCCGTTGGGGCCATTACAATCAGAAGGGGTTATTGTGGGTGTAATTGTTTGTGTATAAGCAATACCTGAAACACCCAGGAAAACAGCATTTGGAAATACACCCGGACCTGTTGCTGTCACATTCGAGCAGGATATATGCTGTAAGTTTTTTTGACGGTCTGTACAATTCAATGCAATATCTATATAATAAAACCTTGGATTGGCAGGTAAGCCGTCAGCAATGTAAGGGCCGGCTGCCTGGCGTTTGCAACGACCAAATCCTTGTAGTACAATATTGCTTGCTCCGTTGAACCAATCTGAGATGGTGTAATTGGTTACATAGGGTGTGGTGGATCCATCTGTAAAAGATAAGCTGATATTCACCACACTACTGCCTTCTGCAGAAAAACAAAGTACCCGAACCCGTGCAAGCGATGCAGGCGTTGCTAAAAACAAATCACCACTCAACCCCCTGTTTAACAATAAAACATTGTTGGCATTATAAGCACCTAACTGGTAGGTATCAGTTCCGCTGGTTATAATGCCATTATCAGGCAGCCCCGCCGTCATCGCATTGGTGGTGCCGAATGCCTGTGAGTACATCACCATATTGGAAGGTGTGGGAGAATCCAGTTCTACTGTGGTAACCGCCAGTGAACTTGTGCCGGTCTCGGCTATCACATCATGATTAAAACCAGTGAGTACGACAGGAGTTAGCTGGGCTGTTGTAATGAGCGGCGACAACAGCAAGAACAATAAAACAAACCGGTTAAACCGCATGCAGTTAGTTTAAAATACTATGGCAGGCAAGGTTATGGTTCGGTTTCGAAGGGAAAGGAAATAAAAAAGGGCCGCTAAGCGGCCCACTAAAATAATGTTTTTGATTTATACTTTAACCATCCAGCCATATTTATCCTCACGATTACCTTCACGAATAGCTGTTAGCCACTTCTTGAGCGTTGGGGCAGTCTTCCAGTTTTCGACATCGAACTTCATATCAAAATCTTTATAGTGAAGCTCCTTTATCATAGAGATGGTTGCTGCTGTACCTGTGCCAAAAACCTCATGCAGTTCGCCCGCCTTATATGCCGCTGTAATTTCATCAATACCGAGTTCCCGTTCTTCTACCTTCAAGCCCATTTCCTGCAGCAAGGTAATAGCACTTTGCCGGGTAACACCATCCAGGATGGTTCCTTGTTCAAGTCCCGGTGTTATAGCTGTATTACCAATGATAAAGAACACATTCATGGTACCGCATTCCTGCACATATTTATGCTCGATCGCATCCATCCACAATACCTGGTCGTATCCTTTCTTTTTAGCTTCTGCCGTTGCATACATGGCTGCACCGTAGTTACCGGCAGCTTTGGCATATCCCACTCCGCCAGGTGAAGCCCGCACATATTCTTCTTCTACATAAATCTTCATGGGTGCGCTGTAGTAGGGGCCTGTGGGGCTCAGGATAATGAGAAATTTGTAACTGTCTGAAGGTCGTACGCCAATTACTTCATCCGAAGAGAACATAAAAGGTCGGATGTACAAAGAGTGATCTTCTTTAGAAGGAATCCAGTTTTTATCCAGTGCAATAAGCTGGCGCATGCCATCCATGAATATTTCTTCTGGTACAGCCGGCATCTGCATTCTTTCAGCAGATATATTAAAACGGCGGAAATTATCCTGTGGCCTGAAAATGTAGGCTTCACCGTTGCTGTCTTTATATGCTTTGATACCTTCAAAAATGGCCTGTCCATAATGAAGGGCCGCCACTGAGGGGTTTAACAATAATGGTTGATACGGTTTAATCTCTACGTTTTTCCATTCCCCGTTTTCGTAATCTGCTTCCAGCATATGATCGCTGAAAAACTTACCAAAAGGGAGGTTTTCGAGGTTTAAATCCTGAAGTTTGCTTCTTTCGACCTTTGTAACTGAAATATCCATAGCTGCCGTCATAAAAACTTTATTTTTACCCAGCAAAGAAACGAAAAACTTGAACACCTGTTAGTATAAATTATAAACGGTCTATGGGGATAAATGATATTGAATTGCCGGCGGCATTAATAGCTGATTTATACCAGCATGCATTGATTGGTGAAGCGGGTAAGGCAACAGGCTTTGTGCCTGCTGCGCCCTTGAAGAATGCTGCCCAAACACCAGCAGAAAGCATATCGGCATTGAAATGGCTGGGTAATAATGAAAAACAGGTTTTAATTGTGGTAAACCATGCGGATGCCGCCTACCTGCCTGATAAACAGCTTACCTTCTTAACAGGCATATTAACAGCTTGCCGCCTCTCTATAGCCGATGTGGCCATTTTAAATACAGAACAACATACCGGTGTTACCTACAAAGAAGCTATTGATGCCCTGCAAAGCAGGAGTGTGATCTTGTTTGGCATAGAGCCTGCCGACTTTGGTTTACCTCTCAGTTTCCCGCACTACCAGTTACAGCCCTTTAGCGGGGTTACCTACCTTGCTGCCCCCACCCTGCTGGCCCTGGAAAACGATAAAGTTGAAAAAAGTAAACTTTGGGTCTGCCTGAAAAGGTTGTATAATGTATAAGATAATTCCTGATTGTATTTATATGCTGAACAATACTGCTAACTAATACTATGAAGCTGATTTTTGCAACGAACAATCAACATAAAGTAGACGAAATCAGGGCTGCCATGGCCAATAAACTGGACATCATCACCCTGAAAGAGGCTGGTATTCTCATTGATATTCCTGAACCCTATGATACCCTGGAGGAGAACGCCTCCGGGAAGAGCCACACCATTCATGAAATGACCGGTCAGCACTGTTTTAGCGAGGATACAGGCCTTGAAGTACCCGTATTAAATGGGGAACCGGGCGTAAAAAGTGCCCGCTATGCAGGCGAAGGCCGCTCTTTTGATGCAAATATTGAAAAGCTTTTGGTTAATTTGTCGGGGAAACTAGACCGTTCAGCCCGTTTCCGTACTGTTATTTCCTTAATATTGAATGGCAAAGAGGAGCTTTTCGAAGGAATATGCGAGGGAACAATAATTAATGAACGCCGGGGCACAAAAGGGTTTGGATATGACCCGGTTTTTATACCGGCGGGCTCCGACAAAACCTTCGCGGAAATGGACATGAACGAAAAAAACAAATTCAGCCACCGAAAGAAGGCAACAGCCAAATTGGTAGCATTTTTGTACAACGGTACTCCTTCGGAGACTGAATTAAAATAAACAACTGATTTTGACCAGCGAACGCAACCAAAATATCACTGAAAACGACTTAATCAATGGCTGCATGGAAGGCAACCGGCGAATGCAGGAAGAACTGTACCGCCGATTCTCCCCCCGCATGTATGCCGTCTGCCTCCGGTACGCCAGCAATGGTGAAGAAGCCCAGGACATTTTACAGGAAGGATTTATCAAGGTCTTCAAAAAAATGGACAGCTTCCGGGGTGATGGCTCTTTTGAGGGATGGATGCGCCGCATTTTTGTGAATACCGCCATTGAGCATTTCCGCCGCAGGCGATACCTGATGCCGGTTACAGAAAAAGAAGAAAACACCATTGAAGGAAAGTACAGTTCTGCGCTGGACGATCTGGGTGTAAAAGATATAATGGCACTGGTGCAGGAACTATCCCCGGGCTATCGTACGGTTTTTAATATGTACGTCGTTGAGGGATACACGCACAAAGAAATTGCCGATATGCTGGGCATCAGCGAAGGAACCAGCAAATCACAATTATCCAGGGCCAAAGTGATACTACAGGATATGGTGCGCAATTTTATAGATAAGGAAAGAGGCGTTAAAACGAATCAATGAGCAGCGATTTAAAAAACAAGTTATCCAGTTACGAAGTAACACCGCCACCAGCGGCGTGGGATAATATTGCTGCAGCATTAGACGAAAGTGCGATTGGCAACAAATTCCCTGCAACGCTTCGTAACGCAGCTGTTGTACCTCCTGCAGGAGCCTGGACACATATAACCGCTGCGCTCGACAATAATTTTTTTTCGGCTGATACTGCTGCCAAATTGTATGCCATGGAGGCCACACCTCCGGTAGCTGCCTGGGCCGCTATCGCCCGGTCACTTGACGCAGAAAAAGAGGCAGCCATTCCTGAACACCGGCGCTTTTCTCCGTTTATTCGTTATGCCGCCGCCGCAGCTGTTGCCGGTTTAATGATTTGGGCTGGCACTTCGCTTTTATCCGGTAAAAAAAGCTCAGAAGAGCCTGTAGCCAAACAGCCTGTGCCTGCGGAGAAAGCTTCACCGGCCAAAACGCAAAATCTTCCCGGCTCTGACCAGGTATTATCTGACGTAGCTGCTGCCCTGCAGGAAGCCAGGGATAATGAAGCCCTGGAGGAAAGCAAGAAAGTATATGCCAGCGTAGACATCAATACCCTGCATAAAAAAGCAAAGAATAATACCTATAACTACACCGACCCCAATGAGTTTACTGCTGCTGGAGGTGTGCGTGGACTTGGCTTCGATGAAGACACCTATTATGAGCCTCCCATTGATGCGGAGAATTATGTAGTATTGATGACACCGGACGGAAATTTTGTTCGTATGTCCAAAAAGCTGGGTGAGTTTGTATGCTGTATCTCCGGTGAAGAGCAGGATCCGGATTGTATAGAAGAAATGAGCCGTCTGCGTGAAAAAATGGTGAACCGTCCTATTCCTCATTCACCAGGCAATTTTATGGCCCTTGTTAGCCTGGTGAGTTCGCTGGATGAGAAATGATTTTTCTTCTTCGCACGCCTCTCCTACTTTTATCGAAATGAATGCTGATGGCACGGATTAAAATCGCTTTACCTGATCGCTTTGCCTTTTCCTGTAAGATAACTGTACGTATTACTGATTTGAACTATGGTGGCCATGTAGGCAATGATACTTTTCTTTCACTGGTGCATGAAGCAAGGGTACAATTTTTTAAACATCTTGGCTATGCTGAATTGCAGTTCGCAGGTGCAGGCCTGATTATGTCGGATGCGGCTATTGAATTTAAAAACGAACTCTTCTACGGCGATATCGTTACGGTGCATGTAGGCGTGGCAGATATTTCTGCTATTGGCTTTGATCTTGTTTACAAACTGGAGGTGGAAGCTAAATCAGTAGTTGCGGGTATTGCCAAGACGGGAATGATTGGGTATGATTATGAAAAGAAAAAAGTGGTGCCGCTGAGTGAGGAGGCTAAGTTGGCTTTAAACAGCTAATTTTTTACCACGAATGACACCAATAACACGAATAGTTTCCTATAATTCAACTATCATTTTTTATTCCCGGAAAATTGCACGAAATAATTGCTTACGCAATTGACATAGAACAAGAGCCACGAATTATCTTGCGGAAATTTCATTAGTGTAATTCGTGCCATACGTCCGAAGGACTACTTTGGAGTGGCTAAATCAAATCATGGACTGGCTCCATATCTTCCAGTTTTCTTCTGCCTGTATTTCCAGCATGTCATATCCATTCTTCACGGCTGCTCCCTGTTCTTTACCTTTTTGCAGAAACAAAGTCACTTCGGGATTGTATACAAGATCATACAAATAATGATGGTGGGTGATAGCATGGTACGGAATCGGCGGACAATTATCTACCAGCGGATACATACCCAATGGGGTTGTATTAATTAATAGTGGTGTATGAAGGATCGTGTCAGCTGTAATATCATTATAGCTTAGCTGCTGCCCTGCCCCGGGGGCCCGGCTAACAATCGTATAGTCAATGCCAAGCTTTTCTAAGACATATGTAACTGCGGCTGCAGCGCCCCCGCTGCCGAATACCAATGCAGATTGATGATGCGCTTTCAGCAGCGGACTAAAACTTTTTTCAAACCCAATGATGTCTGTGTTATACCCGGTTAGATGACTTCCATTAACACAAATACAATTACAGGCTTTTATACCTGCAGGTATATATTCGGAAGAAGACAAATAAGGAAGAACAGCCTGCTTATACGGTATAGTAACGGCAAGTCCTCTGAGGCCGGGATTAGCCGCTATTAAATCTTGCAATTCATCAATAGAAGCAATCGGGAAATTTTCAAACCGGCAGCCGGCAAGGTTTTCCCTTTCAAACTTTTCTTCAAAATATTTTTTAGAAAAAGAATGTGACAAAGGATAACCTATCAGCCCGTATAACGGCATCAGGCTTCTTTTTTGTCTAAGAAAAGGCTGAATGTATCGCCGCGAAGGCCGATACGCATGGCTTCAAGCGGAATAACTTCTGTAGGTGCAATATTGCCGAGGTTTACATTACAACCAATCAGTTCAATAAAATAAAGTTGTTGCGCTTTTTGTGGTGCCTCCCAAATGATTCTTTCAGCCGGAATTTGTGTCAGTATTTCCTGAACCAGTCCCTCCCTTACTTCACCGCTACCGCGATAAATCCCCACATTCCCTGCTTCCCTGGCTTCTGCAATTACATAGGTAGAACCAGCATCCAGTTCGGCACGCATCAATTCTATCCATTTGTATGGCGGGATGATATGTGCTGCATCTTTACTTCCTACTTCGCTTAATACGGTACCGTGCTTGGTCAGTTTTTCAATATACCCGCATTTTTCAGCATGCGGAATAGTGATGGAGCCATCACTTACTTCCATATAGTCAATGCCAAAATTTTTGCAAACACCGATATAATCATCAAACTGGTTACGGATTAAAAAAGCTTCGAACAGCGTACCACCAAAATATACTGGCAGCCCCTGTGATTTGTATAGTTCAATTTTTTCTTCCAGGTTGGGCGTTACAAAAGAAGTACCAAAGCCCAGCTTGATGATATCCACATGCGGGAGTGCTGCACTCAGAAAATTCTTCGCTTCCTGTACACTCAGCCCCTTGTCCATAACCATGGTTACTCCTGACTTACGGGGTTGCGCTGTCCGCTCCGGTATTTGCGAAAGATTAAAATTCATAATTCCTTTTTTGGGGTTTTAATTGGCTATAACCGCAAAAATAAGGAAGAATGGCAGAGAAAAGTGCATAAAGATGTGATGGTCAATGTCAACCGAAAGTATAACGGAAATCGTTGTGGGTGTCAAAAGAACCACTGAAAAAGCTATCTTTTTACGGAAAACGGCTTTAGGGTGTACTCTTTTCCGTTGGTATGAACGGCCCGGATACAATAAAAATAAATTTCGGTTCCTGCAATCGACTCATAATATGCCGTAAACGCATGATGGGAGAAGCTGCTTCCCGTACAATTGGCTTCCAGTATATCCCCATCGCCTATTTCGCTGCTTACTGTAAAGGAAATAATGCGGAAGGAGGAATCCCTTGTTACCAAATAGTGCGTCGCAGAGCCAGCTCTGGTTACTAAAACTGACGGTGGAGGCCTTGAGCTATCGCTATAGGTTATGGAGGTGGAAGGTGAGGTTATACGTAAAGAAACAGGCTGATCTATATAGCTGTTACAACCGCCGGTAAACAACTGGGCCGGAGCGGCAAAATAGCAGCAACAACAAATAAAAAAGAAAATGCGCCGCATTCCCCGGTTAACGGAATCCCAACACAAATTCGTACGCAGTTATTAGTCTTTATAGATAAGAATTTCTCGTCGTCCGTTGGAACCTGTAAGGCCGCGGTACATGCCCTCACTATTGAATACCATGGCTGCGTTCCCTTTTGCATCCACACCAATCATCCCCCCCTCACCATCTATTTTCATCAGTTTATCATGCACTACTACGTGCATGGCTTGCTCCAGTGATAGGCCTTTGTATTCCATCAGGCAGCTTACATCATAGGCGGTCACTGCACGCATAAATGGCTCACCATGGCCTGTACAACTAATGGCGCAGGTATTATTATTGGCGTAGGTGCCGGCACCAATGATGGGGCTGTCCCCCACCCGGCCATATTGTTTATTAGTCATGCCCCCTGTGCTGGTGGCCGCAGCTATATTGCCCTGCATATCGCAGGCAGCAGCGCCTACTGTGCCAAATTTTTTATCTGCCTGCCGGGCAGACGAGTCGCCGGGTTTTACATTATGATCAAGCGATGCTTCATCCGAGCCCTGCACCAGTTTCCATTGTTCAAAACGAAAAGGGGAAAAGAAATATTCATCTGTTTCGATAGCAAGATTGTGCAGTCTTGCAAAATCCTGGGCACCCTGTCCGTTCAGCATTACATGCGGGCTCCTGTTCATAATAGTATAAGCCAGCTCTACCGGATTTCTTACATTCCGTACAGCGGAGACAGCACCGGCCATCCGGTTACTTCCATCCATGATGGATGCATCCATTTCCTGTAAGCCGTCTTTACCAAACACAGAGCCACGCCCTGCATTAAAGAGTATGCAATCTTCTAATGAAATAACTGCTGCCCGTACTGCTTCTACGGCAGCGCCTCCATTTTTCAAAATCGTGTATCCGGCATCCAGCGCTTCTGCTAATCCCTGCTTATAGGTTAGCTCCATGTCTGCTGTCATATCCGATCGCAAAATTGTACCGGCACCCCCATGTATTGTAATTACAAAATCCGCCATTGTATATTTTAATTGAGCAACAATTTACATTCTGCTAATAATTTTTCCTTGCTGATAGCGACGGTTCCTACTTCCTCACATACAAGCCCCCCGGCAATATTGGCCAGCCGGGCCGCAACAGAAAAATCACCTGTAGCTGCGTATACTAATGAGGCCACAGCGATAACGGTATCACCAGCACCAGATACATCAGCTATATTACGGACATGCGAAGGGAACAGTGCGGACCCTGTTTTATCATGATAGTAAACCCCTTTTTCCGACAGGGTGATAAATGAAGTTCCATGATTTAACTGGTGGTGAAGGGCTTCATGTATATCATCCAGCATGTTCTGGTTCACATCCTCCAGCAACAAATTAAGGCCCTCTTTTACTTCCTTCAGGTTAGGTTTGAAAATATCAACATCATTATACGCAAAGAAATTTTTCCGTTTGGGATCCACTGCTGTTATCACCTTATTCGACCGGCAAATGGCAATTGTTTCTTTGATAACCCTTTCTGTAAGCACCCCTTTATTATAATCCTCGAAAACCAGTACAGCAGGTTGCTCTTCTTCAATACAGGCACGCACCTGATCCAGCAATTTATTTTCTGCATCCTTATGTAAGTCAAGCACCATTTCTGCATCCAGCCGCATCATATGCTGGTTACGGCTGATGATGCGGGTTTTGGTAGTGGTCACCCTATCGGTACTGGCAATAAGATATTTGCCATCAATGCCGCTTTGCCGGAACATTTCTTTCAATTGATCAGCTTCTGTATCGGCACCGGTTACAGATAAAATAAAAACTTTTGCACCCAGTGAGGCAGCATTCAGGGCAACATTGCCTGCCCCGCCGATACGGCTTTCTTTTTTTTCTACCGATACAACAGGCACCGGTGCTTCCGGAGATATTCGCTCTACTTTCCCCCACATATAATTGTCCAGCATCACATCACCCAATACCATCATTTTGGCCTGGGAGAAAGAAGAAAATATTTTTTCAATATCAATCATGTTTCAAAAGTAAAGGATAGTTATTTTATAGCTGTCAATAATTATTTCTGCAAAAGATAACACCAGCGCCATAACCGGCCTTCAAAATCAAAAGGCGTGGTGGCCTTCGTAATATCTTTTATACTGCTGGCTTTTAGCTTATCCTGCTCCAGTACAAACTTTCGTGAATTGGTGCTGAAATATAACAAGCCGCCAGGTTTCAAACCATGCAGGCAATCGTTAACCAACGCCGGATGGTCACGCTGAATATCCAGTATGTCGTCCATCCGTTTGCTGTTACTGAAAGTAGGCGGATCCATGACAATAATATCATAATGGCTCCCCGGTATTGTTTTCAGGTATTGCTTTACATCCGCGTGAACATACTTGTATCTATCCGCTTCGCTAAAACCATTCAAGTGTAAATTCTTTTCCGCCCAGGACAGGTAGGTTTTTGATAAATCCACTGTAACAACTTCCGCTGCCCCGCCTGCGGCAGCATACACCGAAAAAGAGCCAGTATAAGCAAACAGGTTCAGCACATTTTTATCCTGGGATTGCTCCCGCACCATTTGCCTGGTAACCCGGTGGTCCAGGAATAATCCGGTGTCCAGGTAGTCGCTGAGGTTAATGATAAATTTCAATCCGTTCTCCTCTGCAATGAGTTCATGCTGCGCTGTATCATATTTCTGGTATTGCCCCAGCCTGCCAGCCTTACGCTGCCGCAATTTCAGGAAAATATTTTCTTTGGTTATCGATAACACGTCTGCTGCGATGGTCAATGTCTGCTCCATCCAGGTATCATGCGCTTCCTCCGTCATTCCATGACGGCGTTTGTACTCTGCCACATATAGTTTATCACCATATATTTCAAGGCACAATGGAAATTCCGGCAAGTCATGATCATAGAGGCGGTAACACTGCACATTAAGGCGCCGGGCCTGCTTGCCGAGATGCCGGAAAACTTTCGTCAGCCGGTTGCGAAACATCAGGAATTTTTCTTCAGTCAATGCCTTTATTTTTCACGAAATTAGCTGTTCCATTTATGTATGCAATTGTTGATATTGAGACAACTGGTGGCTACGCTGCAGCCAATGGTATTACAGAGATTTCCATACTCCTTTCGGACGGGCAATCGGTAACCGGCAAATACACCACACTTATCAATCCGGGTCAGCCTATTCCGCCATATATCAGTGCCATGACAGGCATTACAGATAAAATGGTAGCCACAGCCCCCCGATTTGAAGAAGTGGCAGAGAATATATACAACCTGCTGCACGATCGGATTTTTATTGCGCATAATGTCAGCTTTGATTATTCTTTTATAAAAAATCATTTGCGGGAGTCGGGCTTTGATCTGAATACAAAAAAACTTTGTACCGTGAGACTCAGCCGAAAAATAATACCAGGCCTCCCCTCTTATAGCCTCGGTAAACTGAGCCGTTCACTGGACATTGTCATTACGGACAGGCACCGGGCAAATGGCGATGCCGAAGCCACCGCCAAAATTTTTCATTTATTGCTGGCAAAGGACAAAGAGAATTTTATTCAAAAAAGCCTGCAACGCAATTCAAAGGAATGGATACTGCCGCCCAATGTACCCAAAGAACATTTTGAAGCACTGCCCTACACACCCGGCGTATATTATTTCCATAACGAAAAAGGCAAAGTGGTATATGTGGGTAAGGCCAATAATATACGCTACCGGGTCAACAGCCATTTCAGCAATAACTCGGAAAGCCGGCAAAAGCAAAACTTCATGCGCCATGTATATGCTATCAGCCATCAGCCCTGCGGCACTGAACTGATAGCGCATATCCTGGAGTCTGCAGAAATAAAAAAGAGATGGCCTGTTTTTAACTCATCTCAAAAAAGATGGGAGGACATTTATGGGATTTTTGTTTATGAAGACCAACGTGGATATATGCGGCTGGCTATTGATAAAAACAGGAAACGGCTAAATCCTGTTTATTCATTTCATTACCTGGCCGATGGTCATGCCATGATGCGCAAACTGGTAAAAGAATACAATTTGTGTCCCAAGCTGTGCTTTATACAGAAAGACAATATCCCCTGCGAGGGCCTGAAAGAAGAAACGTGCAGGGGTGCCTGCGAGCAAAAAGAAACGGCTGCTAAATACAATAAGCGGGTACAAGAAGCCTGTGCATCGCTCACAGAACAGCCATCTTTTGCCATTGTTGATAAAGGTATAAACGGGGAAGATCAGTCCTGTATCCTGGTATGCGAGGGAAAATTTTACGGCATGGGGTATTTGCCTGCCAGCGCATCGATCGACAATCTTGAAACCCTGAAAACACACCTAACCATGTACCGGGAAAATAGTTTTATCCGCAATATCATATTTGGCTATGCCGCCAGGTTTCCGGCAAAACTGGTTTATTTCTGAGCAGCAGGCATATCTTCCCAGATTACGTCTTCAGCAGGCATTTGATTAAAGACTGCCGCCACTTCAGCGGGAGGAGCAAATAATTTACGTTCTGCAACATTCATCCAGGCACCATCCACTGTAACGGTGCAGCAAACTGTTCCATCGCTCTTGTGGATTTCGTGTGCTATCGTCCAGCGGGAATAATCCCTCCTGCTTTTTACAAGTTTCATACTGATAAAAATGCTGTCACCAAATTTTACTTCTTTTCTGAATACGGCTTCTTCCCGGAATATAATCGGGCCAAATTGCAAGCGTTGCATGAGTGCCGGGGTAAGCCCGTTCAGTACTAAGAACTCTGTACGGCACATAGCAGCCCAGTCGTAATATACCGAATGGCGCAGATGAAAATTGGGATCCAAATCTGACCAGCGAATCTGCACCGGAATTTCATACATACTCATACCCCTTCGATTTTTGCAGGTGAAGATAGATTAAATTCAGGTTTGCCATATCCGTACTATCTTGCCGCCATGCACCCGCATATTCAAACCCTGCTGAACTGTACTGACCTTGAAGAAAAAGAGCAGGCCGAACGGTATAAACTGGACCAGGCGCATAGCCTGAAACAATTAAAAGCTGAAGGCCTCGCTTTACACCCGATTATTGTTACCCGTAAAAATTTTGGCTACGCCGATTACCCGGAGATCAGTTTCAAACTTGCTTTTCCGCCAGAAGCCAATCTTTTTCGGGATGGGGCAGCTATCGAATGTTTTATAACAGGCGAGCCCCCTGTTAAAGGTGTATTGATTAACCTTGATGGCAAGAACGGTGAGTTTCGCTTGTTTGCCCCTGATTTTCCCGACTGGATTGAAGATGATGGTGTGGGCATTAAACTGGCTCCCGATACCCGCACCACTACCATTATGAAAACAGTACTGCGGGATTTAGAGAATAACAAACCGGTTTTTAAGCTGTTTGAAAAAATACATGGTACTGCTGTTTTTACAGAAAATTTGCCTGCATCAAATAGAGTATCATCTATTCATTTCCGCAATAAGCAGTTAAATGAGAGCCAGCAAAAAGCAGTTGCAGCCATACTGCATAACGAAGAGATAGTGATTGTACATGGCCCCCCGGGTACTGGCAAAACAACCACGTTGGTTGAAGCTATTGCGCAACTTACTGCTGCAGGTAACAAAGTCTTGGTATCTGCGCCCAGTAATACTGCTGTAGATCATATTGCCAATGGGTTGGTGAAGCAGGGTGTTCGTTTACTCCGGGTAGGAAATATGAATAAAGTGAATGATGCTATTTTTCCGCACACACCCGAGGGAAAACTGGCAAACAGTAAAGCGCTGAAGGATATAAAGCAATTAAAAATACGGGCAGAAGAGTTTCGGCGAATGGCCTTGAAATACAAACGCAGTTTTGGAAAAGCAGAGCGGGAACAAAGAAACCTGCTCTTCAAAGAAGTAAAAAGCATACGGCAGGAAATAAAACAACTCCAGCATTATCATGAAGAGAAATTGTTTGAAGAAGCACAGGTTATTGCAGGCACCCCAATTGGCTTATATGATGCCGGCGTAAATAAGTTTTCGTTTGAAACATTGATTTTTGATGAAGCAGGGCAATGTATCGAACCGCTGGCCTGGTGCATTTTTCCCCTTGCACCGAAAGTGGTGCTTGCCGGTGATCATTGGCAACTACCCCCTACGGTATTAAGCCAGCAGGCCGCTGCACTTGGTTTCAACCGATCTATTTTAGAAGCTGCTGTAGAACATTGTCCGTCCGTATTCCTGCTCGATACGCAATACCGTATGGACGAGCGAATCGCCGGTTTCAGCAGTGATTATTTTTATGAAGGCCTGCTCAAAACAGGACCTCAGAAAAGTGAGCTACCATCACCGCTGGTTTTTATTGATACGGCCGGTTCCGGTTATAACGAAAAACGCGGACCTGACGGTTTCAGCCTGCAAAACGAAGGTGAACTCCAAATAGTACAACAATGGCTGCAACAAGAAAGCCATCTGCCAGAACGCACTGCTTTTATTTCTCCTTACGCCGGCCAGGTAACCGCAGCAAGAGAGCTAATGCCTTCTTCCATCCGCATAAGCACCATTGATAGTTTCCAGGGGCAGGAACAAGACCTCATTATTGTATCCCTGGTCCGCAGCAATGATGATGGAGACATCGGCTTCCTGAAAGATTACCGCCGCATGAATGTGGCTATTACCAGGGCCATTAAACAATTGGTGGTTATAGGCGACAGTGCTACGATCGGCGGAGACGCTTTTTACAGCCAGTTTTTATCATATGTGGAAAAGCACGGTCAATATCGAACGGTTTGGGAATTTGAGATGAAGTAGTCTTTTTGTATAAACCCATACCTGCATAAAAAAGGGCCGCTTATCAGCGACCCCTTGCTTGCCGTTAGTATAAATCTTGGTTGCGACGGTTAGTGTTTCACAAACTTCAGCCTCATAGACTCTCCGTCTGGCTTTTTCGCTGCAAGGAAATATAAACCAGGTGCCAACCGGGATATGTCAACAGTGGCTATTTTAGACCTAACTATCACATTCATAACATTTTGCCCAGATAGATTAGTCACAAAAATATTTTGTCCGATCCAGCGGGAATCATAGCTCAAATCGAGGGTAAAGCTGCTGTTGGCCGGGTTTGGATAGAGTTTTGGCTGAAGCCATTTAGGATCCGGCTCTCCCGGCAGTGGAATTTCCATCACTGTTGGGGGTTGAAGCCCGACGGAGGTTAAAATGCCATTATGGTAGCCGCCGAATGCAAAAAGTGCGAGCATCCGTTGCTTTTGTCCCTGGGTAAACATATTGGTACAGGCATCATTTGTGAGGTCCATATAGTTCATGTACATATCACCGTAAGGGCTGTTTCCGCAGGTTACCCGTACAGTATTGGGGCACCCAATAGTGTAACTGGCCTGTTTGGGGGTATCCTCCACCTCATCGGTACCGCAATAGGCATCGCCCCAGATATGTTTCAATCCGAGCCAGTGTCCTGCTTCATGCACAGCCGTTTTACCAAGGCTGGCGTTGCCCACCACTTTGTATGATAGTACAATCCCATCCTTTGCCAGGTCTCCACCTGGAAAGCTGGCATAGCCGGCAAACTTGTCGAGGTTACAAACCCATATATTGAGATATTGCTTAGTATCCCATGCGTTCACCCCCATTTCGGAAGCAAACTTCATTTTATCATCAGCGCCCCATTTAGTGATGGGTGTGTAGGTGCGTGTAATGCCGGTAGTAGAGCGACGGCGGGGATCCGAAATGGCCAGTTTAAATTCGATTTCACAATCAGCGGCCAATGCCCGGAAATGGGCAGGTGTGGTAGTGGTATCACTGTTCCTGCGGCGGAAGCAGGTGTTCAGCATGGCTATCTGATCATTCACCTGTGCGTCACTTATTTTCTCTTCAGGATTATGATAGAGTATATGCACCACAACGGGTATATAGATAATGGTTGATTCGCCGCGGGAAATCTGTTTCTGCTGTTCAATCGTGTGCCTGATAAAGTTTTCCTGTTCTTCAGTAAACTGTTGCCATAACGGGTTTGCCTTTTGTTCTGCCTGGAGATAATTGACAGAAGCACATCTGTCCTGTGCCTGTGTAAACGAAAAGATTGACGTTGCGAGTGCGGTAAATAAAATTCCTGCCTTCATAAAGTTCCAAACGAATTAGCTGTTATAGCACAATATTGATTGCGATACGCAGTCATTCACGAGGAATTGGGATCAGTGCTTTTCTTTATGGAAGGATAAAAGGAAAATAAGGGGGAATCTCAGGGATACGATTTTACGCCGGTGAAGGCTGATGGAATTTTTACCGGGTAAGGGTCACGGTTCACCAAATATAATTTCTGTTAAATTAAAATGCAAGCAATTGTGCAAGAAGATTTTAAATCGTATTTTTCCGATCGTTTCTGGCGCTTCACCAAGTTTAACAAAGCCAGGAAAGACCTGTTTATACATTTGTGTTTAATATTATTTGCCCGATGAAGAAAATCAGCCTCCTCCCCGCCCTTTTATTGCTGCTGGCAGCTTGTAATGGAAAGGACAAGCCAAAACCCGAAGATCCGAAAAATGTGCCGCAAAACATGAGCTATTCGGTTGTGGCCAGCTATCCACATGATACAACTTCTTTTACAGAAGGCCTTTTGTTTTATAAAGGTGAATTATATGAGAGTACGGGACAAAACGGCCAGTCCAAAATACTGAAGGTGGATTTAAAAACGGGTAAGACCCTTAAAAGCCTGCCCGTAGAGAACAATTATTTTGGTGAAGGAATCATTATCGTAAACGATACTATCTACCAGTTAACTTATCAGGAAAAGGTAGGGTTAAAATATTCCCTGAAGGATTTTAAAAAGATTGGCGAATTTAAGTTTGCCTCCAACGAAGGCTGGGGCATGACGTATGATGGCACGCATATTATTGCCAGCGATGGTACCAATCGCTTGTATTTTTATGAACCTTCCGGATTTACGCTGAAGAAGACGTTGGATGTACTCGATGGTTCCTCACCCGCCTACAACCTTAATGAACTGGAATATATCAACGGTTATATTTATGCTAACCACTGGCAGACATCGTATATCTATAAAATCGATCCGGGTACGGGACAGATATTGGCCAAAGCAGACTTATCAGAACTGCTCAATAAGGCCATGAAACAAAATCCGAATATTGTGGAGCAGGGTATGAATGGTATTGCTTATGATACCGCCACTAAAAAAACATATGTAACGGGTAAGAATTGGCCGGAGATATATGAGGTACAGTTTGGGCAGTAAGCCAGTTTGAAAACAAGGTCAACCACTTTGGTTGCCGATCATTATTTCCCGATTATATAGATCACCGAACTGCACTTCGTTTTATCAGCCATTGCTTTCATATTCGAACGCAGGCCATTGAAGAAAGAAGAAAACAGTTTCGTTTTTCCTGTCTGGTATTTACTGCTGAGCATGCTTACATAGAAGCTGTCAAACCACATCGGTTTATGTTGCAAAATCTTTAGCTGGTGCTTTTCCATTAGTGCCTGCATGGACTGCGGTGAGAAATGGTATAAATGCCTCGGCACATCATACGCCGCCCAGTTTGCAGCATATACATCCGCATCCTTAGCTGTATAGTTCGGTACAGCAATAAATAATTTCCCCTCTTCCTTCAATAAAGATTTCAATTTAGTGATATATCCATGCAGATCGTGTACATGCTCCAGCACATGCCACATGGTAATGGCATCAAACGATGCATCCGGCAGGGAATAGAAACTATCCATTGGCTGCAGTTCCACATCAAAGTCCTTTTTGGAAACAGCCCTTGCATCTGCATCGGGTTCAAGTCCCGTAACCTGCCAGCCCGCTGCCTTCATAGTATGAACAAAGGCTCCGGTGCCTGCACCCAGATCAAGCATAGCACCTGCTTTTACACCGGTTGTTTGCTCTACGAGTTTCCTCTTTTGCTGCAATGTTCTTTTGCGCACCCGCTGGTACAGGTTATTAATCAGTCCGCGGGATGTGTTGGTATGAGAGACATAGGCCTCCGCCTTATAATAGGGGCCAATCGTTGCAGCATCTGGTACATCCTGTGTAAAGCGAAGGGTGCAACCAGCACATTCGAACACCGAAAACTCTTCACCGCTCACCGTATAGTCTTTAGCAGATAATACTTTTTGAATCTTAGCAGATCCACAAACAGGACATGCAGTATAATGAACGTGGTGACTCATAAATGTGCGCAAAGTAAGAGAGAATCAAGCAGCGGATGCAGGATTTTACAGGATTATTTTTACGCTATGGTTTAGAACCGGAAGACAAAGTTTCTAAGGGCAGAAGTTTTGTTTGATTACCCACTGCATCCAACCCATGTTTGGAGAAATGCCAGCCGATAAATAATAATGAGAGCAAAGCGACTGCAGCCGCCCATACCCACCAATAATTCTTCGTTGCTTCTTCTTTAGTAAGTAAAGCAGTCATCTCTTCCGAGGTCTTTTGATCTTCACCCACCCTAACCATGTGTTCGGCCTTTTCCCGGATTACTTTTTCAGCTGTAACCGCCTGCTCTTCCGGGTGGCTTTCACCTGGTGCAAACTTTATATCGCCCGCCAGGTTTTTACTGAGTATACCCATGCCATTCCAGCTAATCTCGGCACCCTCATTAATTTGTTTTTTGAGCTCGAAGGTGAAATCGTTGAAGCGTACGACGGCCTCACGGGAGGATGTACCGCTGATGGCCCCCAACCAGTTGTAAAACTGGGTGGATACGGGCATAGCTTCTTCGCTCAAGCTGATAGTATACACCGGCGCATGAATTTTTCGGTTGGGAAAATCAGCAACAGCCGGCTGGCGGTTCAACAAAAAAGTGCCGATGCCCGGCACTGGTAATTTTTTATATTGTAATAAGTACTGGTAAAGTGCTGCGTACATTAATGCGTCTTTTGGTCGAACGAAAATACGATTCCGCCCACAAAGTTGAATCCATAAACCGGATATTGATTCCAGCGCTGGTACACTTTATTAAAAACGTTATTAAACTGTGTCCACAGGTTAATGTTTTTGGTGATTTTAAACTCAAGGCCTGCACTTAAATCCACCGCACCCGCCAGGTTGCCATGACTGGCATCACTTTTCAGGTATTGCGCACCGCTGAAAGCAAAAAGGTCTGTTTTGAGCCACAAATCTTTAATGACCTGTAAGCGCAAGGCTGCTTTTAATTCAAGCGGGGTAAGGCCCCATGCTTTTGTGTTGTCAATTAAACCAGTAAACTGGTTGTATTGCAATCCTGCTATCACAGAAAATTTCTCCTGCACGTTATACCCCAGTTCACCGCCAAGGTTCACTACATTGATACGGCTTTCATTAACTACTTTAAAGGTTTTAGCACCATCATTGGGAGTAGTATAGTCATTGATAAAGAGTGGTTGATTATTTAATCGGTTAAAGCCCACCTTTGCCGCATAACTGAAATGATCACCCGCCGAACCTTTGAAACCGGCAAAGCGTTCTTCGATCCAGGTATTCTTAAATGTTTCTGGCAAACGGATCCATGGGTTCTGCCCAGCTAAATACTGGAAAGTTGTTTTCCTGATATACCCCGTCCAGCCAGCCTGGAAGGTAAACCGCTTGTCTGGTGTACTGACATCCGCCAATACATTCGGGAACATTTTGAATTCTTTATTATCCCATGACGGACGAATACCCGCATGTATGTTGAAATTGGGGAACCTTGCTATGAATGATGGCGACAGGTAGTACATGGTATTATTGAATGCCGCTTTATTATCAGGCGAAAGCCTGGTTAAGTCAAACGTAAGTGCGAGACTGGCTGCAAAGTTTTTACCGATTGTTTTTTCCAATGGCAAATGAACTACCGTGTTACTCTCTGAATTTTTCAGGTTATCGCTGAATACATTGATCCGAACCTCGGGATAATAAGTAAGGCCAAAAGCTGTCTTATTAATATTATGCATGGCAATACGGCCAGCAATGGTCTGGTATTTCACATTTATTGAATCATCCGGGAAAGAAAGTGAGGCCGGTTCATATCCATACCGGTATGTACGGTGCTGGTTCATACCCAGGCTGGCATCCCACTGCAGATTGTTTGACGTTTTGAAATAACCGGCCAGTTTGACATCCGTATTTGTGAATTTTTGAAAATCACGTTTCCCATCAGAGCCAACATGTTTTGCATAAATATTCAACCCGGCTGTTTTACCATCACCCAGCGTAATTCCAAGTTGTACAAATGGCGTGCGCAGGCTTCCAAAACCGGCTTTTACATAACTGCTGTTGTGAAACTTACCGGCTGTGTCAATGTCCAATGCCAGTGGTTTTAATGAGCCTGGTTGATAAGCAAACAACAGGTTTTGATTGGGTATATCATATACCTGTTTCACCTTTGTAGTATCAACGGGTGCAGGCGAAGCACCAAAATTTATCTTGGCCGATTCACGTAGCACAGGTTTGAAACTGGATACGATATCAATACCTCCTGGCTTGGTCGTATCTTTTTGCGCATCAGCAACTGATACAGAAAAAACGCACAGTGTAAATAACAATATCCGGCTTATTTTTTTCCTGCCTGTATAAGTATTCATCATGTTCCTTTCTTTAGTGGTTATAGCAAATTCGGTTGCCAATATCATTTACGGATTTTGGTCGCCTACTTTGCTTGATTTTCCTTCCTCATCAATTACCTGGTTCAGTTTACCCTGTGCTTCTGCTTTCAGTTCCGCATCCAGTGTATTATCAACCACACTCTGGAAGGTGGCTTTCGCATTGAAATAATCTTTCTGTTTGAAATAAATATCGCCGAGCAAGATGTAGGCTTTGGTAATCCAGTAATCGTAAGAACCGGATTTGTTTACCGTTTCAAATGCAGCTTTTTCCGCCTCGGTCAGTTTATCCAGTTTATACCAGCAGCTGGCAATTTCATATCGTGCCTCGGCAGCTAAAGCCGCCTTGTTGTTTTGTACAACGGCTTTGAAACTGTTCATGGCCTGGTCGCATTGACCGGCTACCTGTTGCGATTTACCAATAGCCATATTTGCCAGCGCTTTATCATCCACGCTGCTTCCTTTGGCAGCCGTAAGCTCTTTGGCGTTTTCTACAGCCTCCGCCCATTTCTGTTGCTGGTACTGGCTGCGCAGCAATCCACGCATCGCTTCCAGTTTGTTTTCCTGCAGCGTAGCCACTTGCTTCAGCTGGGTAAAATATTGTTCTGATTCAGGGTATTTCTTTTGTTCGAAGAAGGTAATTCTGGCTGCATTCAGTAAAGCCCGTTCTGCATACTTATTAGGCGCATTCTTCGCCACCATATCATACGAGGACAATGCATTCGGCCAGTCCTTACGGGCATAATAAATCTCGGCCCGGTTGAAATGTGCATCTAAGGCAAATGCACCATTCGGGAATTTTTGCAAATAAGTATTATACGCATTCAATGCGCCATTCAAATCCTGTGCATCATATCTTCTTTCCGCGGCATCGTAGGTCAGCGAGTCTTCGGTACTTACGCTCAGCGGACGGCCGGCATTCCGCATAAACTCAGCATATTCATCCGGCTTACCATCTTCAACATATATTGTTTTTACGAGATCAAGCGCATCTTCTGCTTCAGGCGAATTGGGATATTTGTCCACCAACGTATTGAAAGCCTTAAGTGCTTCTGCATTATTATTAAGGTTGTAATAAGAGGTACCTAATTTCAGGTAGGCTTCTGGTATTTTATTCGGGTTGCCGTCTTTTATAATATTATTAAGGAAGGGCACCGCATCTGCAAACCGCTCATCCCCCATATACGTATTCGCAATTTCCATATTCGCATCTGTCGTTAATGATGAAGTCGGGAACTTGCGGATCATATTGCTCATCAGGCTAATCTTATCCTTGGGGCTTTTCACACCCGCCAGCATAGCCAGCTGAAATGTGGCATAGTCTTCCGCAGGCCATGATAGTTTTATCACATTTTCATACATCGGCTTTGCCTTTGTGTAGTCACGCAACATATAATGACAGTCAGCCGTACGGATATAGGCATCCTGCGCCAGTGCAGGAGAGTTTAGTGCGGGGTTGCGGCCTAATGGTTCAAAGAACGTAAGTGCCACGGGATAGTTTTCTTTGCGGAGGTAGGCATATCCCAAATTATACCGCACATTCGCAGCATTTGCTTCACCGCTCGTGGGTGAGCCTGCATCAGCATACAGGTGATAATATTTTATAGCTGTATCTAATTTATTCGTACGGTACCCCAGCTCCCCTTTCCAGAAATGCACATAGGGCTTTACAGATGCATTGTACGGATCCTCTAATATTTTAGTCAGCATATCATCAGCCTCTGCCAGCCGGCCATCATTGATAGTTTCAGTAGCACGGCCAAATAGTATACGTGGATAGAGCCGTTTTGTGTTTTCAGTGGGAGCATCAAGGCTTTCCAGCATGGCCTGAGCGTCCTTATAGTTATTCGTATTCGCCAGGATATCGACCATTAGTTCCTTTGCTTCATTGTTATACTTAGAGCGGGGATAGTCGGCCAGGAATGAGCTCAGGCTGTTGATTGCTTCATCCTGGTAGCCAAGCTCATAAGAAAGTTTGGCATATTGGAATTTGGAAATTTCTTTTTGTTCAGCGTTACTGCTATTGGAGGAACAGAAAAGGAATGCATTTCTGGCATTGGTTTTCTGGCCTGTCTTCAGGTAGGCATCACCCAGCAGGTACATGGCATGCTGGCTCAGCGAATCATCCTTACCGCTCAGTTGTTTAAACCCTTCTATAGCCTTCGTCAGCTGCTTCGCCTGGTAGTAGCAGTAAGACAATTCATATAAATCTTCTCTTCTTACTTTTTTAGAACGGCTAACATAATCCTCCAGGTAAGGCAGTGCTTTTGCATATTCTCTCTTTTCAAAATAGGCATGACCGATAAGCTGCTTCAGTTCCAGATCATAAAATTGGGTATTGGCACCAGACTGCAGCTTATTCTGCACATAAGCGATGGACTCATCTTTTTTGCCCTGTATATAATATATCTGCGCAATGTAGTATGGCACAACCGTATTATAATCCTTTTCGTTTTCAACGATACGAAAAGCGTCCAGTGCTTCGGGGTACTGCTTGTCACGAAAGGCGAGGAAGCCGTAATAATAATTCGCATCGATATAATTCGGGTCGTCTTTTATCACCCGGATGGCATTGAACAGCGGCTTGGCCTCATTAAAACGCTGCAGGGTGAAATAAGCATAGCCCTGGTGAAATTTCATATCAGAAATTTCCTTATTGCTCAGGTTGACTGTATTCGTTTGTTCGTAGCGCAGTACGGCTTCCGGAAAGTTCTGCGACCGGAAATAGTATTCACCCAGGTGGAAATTGAGCATTTGCACCCTGGCTGTATTTTTTTCGGAAAGGATGTAGGTAATGGCCTCATCTTCGGCCCTTGTTTCATTTTGCTTCAGGCCGCAGGCAATAGCGTAATAATCTATTTCCTGTACCGTAATAGTCCGGTTTGCTTTGTCTGTTTCCCGCACCGCACTGCGGAGTTCCCGTAATAGCGGGTAAGCCAGGCTATATTGTTCCTTTTGGTAATATTCTTTGGCTTCTTTAAACGTGATTTCGGGATCGTTGTAATAGCGGGTTTCCTGCGCTGATAGTAGATAACCTGCCAGGATTAACAGGGAGAGCAAACTGTATTTCTTCATGTAGTGTCCTTTAACCGGTGGTCCATTCCGGCTAAAGCCGGGTTATGGGTATGATTTACTGAACGATGCGAATATTCAAATTATTTCAGCGTAACCCAAACATCATTCCAAACACTTGTGGATAAGTACAATAACTGCGATTGTTTAACATTTCCTTATCTCGAAAAGTGATTTTTTATCCCCTGATTTTATTTTAGCTATAATTGCAATAAGAAATGCACATGACCAACCGGAGATATCCGTCATTTGAATTTCGTAACTAAATCTGTAAAACTCAAAAACCAACGCAAACAACATGAAGTCGCTTTTTAATTCTAAATACTCAGAACCTTCCCTTTCCCTTGGACTATTGATTTTACGCCTTGTATTTGGTGGTTTCATGCTACAGGTCGGTTATGATAAACTGACACACTTTAATGCAGTGCTCACCCAGTTCAAAGACCCGCTGGGTATTAACAATACCTTCTCCCTCGGATTGCTTGTTTTTGCAGAGTTTTTCTGTGCTTTACTTGTGGTGCTTGGCCTGCTTACCCGGCTTGCCTGTATCCCACTGATCATAGCCATGGGCGTAGCTCTTTTTATCGCCCACAAAGGCCATATCCTGACAGACGGCCAGGGCGCTGCCATGTACCTATTTGGGTTTATTGCCCTTTTACTAACAGGCCCGGGAAAATACAGCGTTGATAAAATGATAGGTAAATAACACCTTTCTTACGATTATATGAAGCGAACCAAGCTTATTGAATATACCCTGATTGTGGTGGGCGCTTTTATTGGGTACAAATTCATAGAAGAAGTTTTTGCACTTATTTTACAGATAGTCACTGAATTAACAGTTGACGGCTATAAATTCACTGATGGCCTGATGCCTATACTATTCTCAGCAGGCCTGTACTTTTTCCTGCTTTTTATAATTATCAGGAAAAGCAAACAAATTGCTTTGTACCTGAATGGGAATAATGCGGAAGAAACGGTACCCGTAAAAATCGGCAAACAGGTGACCATGCAACTGGTGCTTATTGGCCTGTCCGCAAATACGATACTGAATAACCTGCCGGGCGTACTCATCTATTTATACGGTCGTTTAAAAGCTGCCAGTAACCCGGGGAATGATTATGATACCAGCCTCCGGGACTTTGAAAAAGAGGAGTTCATGGCGGATGCCGTACGCTTAACGCTGGCAGTTATTACCATTGTTTTATCCAGGGAAATAGTGAAATGGTTTTTGAAAAACGACGGCAAGGATGAACTTGTTCTGGAGGGAGACAATAAAGAAGACACCCCTAACAGCTGACTATGTTTACAACCGAAACACAGGTACGTGTGCGCTATGCCGAAACAGACCAGATGGGTGTGGTTTATCACAGCAATTATTTTTTATACTTTGAAAGTGCAAGGGCCGAATCTATCCGCCATCTCGGCTTTACCTATGCCGATATGGAAAAGATGGGCGTTATCATGCCTGTGGTGGATGTGCAGTGCCGCTACCTGCGCCCGGCTTTATATGACGATCTGCTTACCATAAAAACGACTCTACGGGAACTTCCCCTCCATCATAAAATTGAATTTCACCACGAAGTTTTTAATGAAAAAGGTGATTTGCTGGCTACAGGTAAAATAAACCTCTATTTTATGGAAGCAAAAGGCATGAAGCGTACGACCATGCCCGCACAATTGCTGGAGAAAATACAACCGCATTTTAGCTAATTTTACCAGATGGAGTTTGCCGGCAGCCCGAACACAGAAAGCACTAATACGGAGGATGAAGTTGTAGTATGGCCACCCAAATACCAACGGGAAGACCGTCCGGATAACGTGTGGCTGAAATCGGCGCTCAGCCTTGGTTTATACCTGGTGGCCGGTTATTTTTTCTTTCCCAACTATAAAGTCCTATTTCTTATTACCGTTGTGATAATGATCCATGAGTTGGGCCATTTTATTGCAATGAAAGCATTTGGCTACAGCGACCTCGGTATATTTTTTATCCCCTTGCTTGGCGCTTATGTGTCAGGAACAAAACGGGATGTATCACAGCGACAATCTGCCATTATATTACTGGCAGGACCGCTACCAGGTATTATCATCGGCGCCCTATTTATATTATTGGGGCAGGAAAACTGGAACCTTGAGCTGGCTGGCATCCCCTATCAGCAAATTGGTTTGCTGTTTATGTTGCTGAACCTTATCAACCTGGTTCCTGTCTATCCATTGGATGGCGGCCAGCTAATGAACCGTGTTTTTCTCGACGAGGAAAGCATTATCAGTAAGGCCTTTGTTTTTTTATCAGCAGCGCTGATGTGCTGGGTGGTATGGGCGTGGTACAACAAAACCAGAAACCCAACGGTTTTTGTGTTGTTGCTGTTCCCTGTAAACCTGCTGATGCGCCGGATTGGTGAATCAAAAATTCACCAGATTGAAAAAAAGATAGAAGAAGCTGGCATCAATACTGACGTTGATTATGACGACCTCCCGGACGAAGATTACTGGAAAATCAGGAATATACTTATAGCTGAGCACCCGGCTTTCCGGGATGTGGAGCCGGCGCCACCAGCATTTCGTTTCAGCAATAAAGAGGAACGTATTATGCAAACCATCGAAGGGCTGCTGCACCGGCACCTAATACAAGACGTATCTGTTGCCGGTAAACTATTCATCCTTCTTATCTGGTTAGCAGCCATTGCCTCACCGTGGCTGGTAAATATGGATCTGAGTTTTTTCAACCAGTTCAGGTTTTTAACATAGGCCGAAACTGCGCTATTAATCTTATCTTCCTGCTATAAAGATTTACCATGAAGCCAATCCTTCCGCTTGTATTCCTTGCATTCACCGTAGCCTGTAAAGAAGGTAAAAAGGAAAATACTGAACCTAAGCCAACAACTGACTCACCCGCTGTACAACAACCAATTGATACACCAACAGCAACATTGTCTGCAGCGGGCAAAATAGATATTGAAACATTTGGTGACATTAAGATAGGTCAGCCTGTTACCGAAACGATCAATGCACTTGGAGAGCCCGATACAAAATCGAAACCTGAAGAATGGGGCGCCGACGGACTCATGCATGAACGATGGATATGGAAGAATAAAGGACTCGATGTAAATATGTCATCAGAAAAAAATAACCCGGCCTCTAAGACCATATTCTCTATCAATGCCACAGCCCCCTGCACATTTAAAACAAGGGCTGGCATGGGCATTGGCAGTACGTATGATGAAATACAGGCAGCATACAGCCGTGATATCAGCAAAGCTGACAGTAATACAGAGCAGGTGGTGGTTGGCTCTGTGTACGGAGGCATCATTTTTACCCTAACTAAAGGTAAAGTCAGCGATATATTTTTAGGAGCAGCAGCCGAGTAAGTTTAAACACGGTGATAATCAGCCCGCCAGTTCTGAATGGATTGTTTTATCGCTTTGGGCAGCATTTTATCTTCCACTGCTTTTTTGGCCAATGCAGGCAGTTCTTCATCACTGGCAAAGCGAAGGGCGATGATTTGACCCAGCCTTAATTGCTTATCGAGAGGCTTACCCGTCAAAATATAATGCCGGAAATTTTCCTCAGCACGAATTGCCCTGTCCTGCGCCTTTAGGGCAAATACCCTTGCATACCAGAACAAACCCACCATAGCCACAGCTCCAATAATCATAATCATCGCAGCATGTTTCACTACTTTATCATCGGCGTGAACATAGGTTATAATACTACCAACAAGGAAACCCAAAATAAGAAGGGCCGTTATACCATGATAACCTGCTACCAGTCGTGTATGATTTTTAAAATTTTGCTCAGCCATAGTTAGTTCCGGGTTTGTATTAAAATTATAATGCAGTATTAAAAATAGCGGATTTATCCCACTTGCCTCCTGCTTCTTACACTCCCCACTAGCTACTTGCCACTCACTTGAGCTCATCGAGCACCTTGTACATCTTCTGCACCACTCCCGAGGTCTTGCCACTGTAATTATTCACCAGGAAAGAAAAAATATACTCTTTGCCATCCTTTGATTTATGATAGCCGCAGAAGCCTTTTACATCGCTGATGGTACCGCTCTTCATGGTCATACCGTTATAATCGGGCAGCGATTTGAGAAAATACGGAAACCAGTCCCTGCTTTTGGCGTACTTCAGTATCTCTACCTGCGCATGCGTCGTTACCCGGTTGAGTGGTGAGAGCCCGGAACCATCATATATATTCAGTTCATCTTCGTCAATCCCCTTCCTTTTCCAGAATTTTTTTACAATAGCCACCCCACTATCAGTGGAACCAACACCCAGCTTTTCGTAAGTAAATGTTTTTACAAGCGCTTCTCCATAAAGGTTGATACTTTTTTTATTAAACCAGTATACTATTGAGTCGAGAGAAGGGGAATAATGAGTGTAAAAACCTTTATTAAATATCTCCTTTGACGAAGAAGTGGCAGACATTAACGATGCTTCTTTTTCAATCGATCCAATCCCTTTAGAATTGGCATAATCACTAAATAAAACAGAGAAACTGTTATACGGATCGATGTCTGCGCCGGAAATCTTGAATTTATCAACACCCAGGGGGATAGTACCCTGAATGAGTGCCATACGCTGCCCCGGAACAAAGTAAATGTATGCATTATCACCACTGCCTGCCGAGCCTGTCTTGCAATGATTCTCGACAAACTTCCAGATGAGGCTGTCTTTTTTGCTTCTTAATAATCCTGTCTGGTCTCCAATTTTAATACCCGGCTTCAACGTAAAATCAAACTGATTTTCTCCCCAGTTCAGTTCATACGAAGCTGCACCATAGTAATTTCCGATATCCTCAAATATCCAACCAGACGGAATATAACGGCCATTATCTTCAACCATTACATTCATGTTTGTATAGCTTCCATAATTACTTTTCCTAAGTGCATTAACAAGATTGCCAAATATTACTGTATCAATAGTTGAAGGGAACCGCCAGCTGCCAAAAGTTGGATCCCCAGATGGCAATACGACAAGTCTGTTGGCCAAAGAATTAAAAGTTGCCATAGAAAATACTGTTTTGTACCTGTAATCCTTTCCCAACAACTCAAACGCCGTTACACTTGTAATAATCTTTTGCGTGGATGCAGGCGCTAACCCAATCTGTGCATTTTTATCAAAAACAACCTGTCCTGTTTTGGCGTCAATCACATAGAGTGAACTAATGGCATGCTTTAGTTGTTCATCTTTTTCAAATACCGAAAATGCTTTTTGCAGGCGATCGGCCACAGTCTGGGCAGGTACCTCAACATAAGTAAATATTGATACCACGAAGAGAATAGTGTACTTCATCGAAAATGCTTTAGGTCAAATCTAAAAAGAATTAAATTTGAAATATGGAAAATGAAGTTAAAGAGCCAGCGCCGAAATACAGCTACAAATCACCCGATGAGTATTTAGCTTTTGAACGGAAAACGGATGAGCGGAATGAATACTTTGACGGTCTTGTCCTGGCTATGTCTGGCGCCAGTTTAGAACACAATATAATAGATCGAAATCTCATAAGAAGGGTTGGTAATTTTCTGGAAGGAAAGCAATGCCAAATACTTCCCTCACATATGCGGGTAAGCACACCCGGAAGGGAAAACTATATGTACCCCGATGCCAGCATCGTATGTGGCAAACCAGAGCTGGAGGACGATAAGTTTGATACGTTAATCAACCCTTCGGTCATCTTCGAAATATTATCCCCATCCACGGAAGGTGCCGACAAAAGAAGAAAATTTTTCTTTTATAAAGAGATAGTTTCGCTGCAGGAATATATCATGATTGATTCGAAAACAAAGCATATCATTATCAGCCGAAAACAAGCTGACAATTCCTGGAAATTTGAAGAAATAAGAACGGATACTGCTGAGTTATTTATACAAACTATCAACTTATCCTTGCCTGTTTCCCAACTTTACGAAGGCACTAACCTATAATTATTTTCCCTTGAAGCAAATTAACGCCTCCATCATTACCATTGGCGATGAACTATTAATCGGACAAACGATTGACACCAATTCCGCTTTCATAGCGCAGGAACTCAATAAAATTGGGGTGTGGGTGCGGCGCCGTGTTGCCGTTGGCGATGTATATGATGATATATGGAATGCACTGGATGAAGAAAGACAACAATCAGAAATAATTATCATTACCGGCGGATTGGGCCCTACTGCTGACGACATAACCAAACCCCTGCTCTGTAACTATTTTGGCGGGAAGCTGGTGGTCAACGAAGACGTATTAGCCCATGTAAAAAACCTGTTTGAAAAAGTATTCCGCCGCCCCGGGCCAATGCTGGAGCGCAACCTGAAACAAGCAGAAGTGCCCGATGTATGCACGGTCCTGCATAATGCAAGGGGAACGGCGCCGGGGATGATGTTCAGGGCGGGTGGGACCGTTTTCTTTTCTTTACCGGGTGTGCCGCATGAAATGAAAGGCTTAGTAACGAACGAAGTGATACCAGTTATCATAAACGAATTCAAACTGCCAGCCGTTGTACATAAAACTGCCTTTACAGCCGGGCAGGGAGAATCTATGATCGCCGAACTGCTGAAAGATTTTGAACCAAACTTACCTCCACATATTAAACTCGCCTACTTGCCCAATTACGGCATGGTCAAACTAAGACTTACATCCAGGGGCAATAATAAAGACGAAGTAGAAAAAGAACTGAAACCCTATTTTGAAAAACTACAGGAATTGGTGAAAGAATACCTGGTGACAAATGAGGATGAAGGCCTGGAAGTTGTAATCGGTAAAATCTTGAAAGCCCAAAACAAAACCATGGGCACCGCTGAAAGTTGTACCGGTGGTTATATCGCACATCTGATTACTGCTATAAAGGGTTCATCCGCCTATTTCAATGGTAGTGTGGTCAGTTATTCAAACCAGGTAAAAGAACATGTGCTCGCTGTACAACACACAACACTTGAAACAACAGGTGCCGTAAGCGAAGAAACCGTAAAAGAAATGGTGAAAGGCGCATTGACCGCCCTGCAAACTGATTATGTGATCGCTGTTTCTGGTATTATGGGACCCGACGGAGGGACGGAAGAAAAACCAGTGGGAACTGTTTGGATGGCCGTCGGCAACACAGAAAAAACAGAGACGCTCAAACTAAATCTCCGTTTTGATCGCCGCCGGAATATCGAAATGACCGCTGCCAATGCGCTGAACTTTCTGCGGAAATTTATACTGGCTAACGGTTGATAGCCTGATTAACCGCAAATCATTACCTTTGGCCGGTTAAAAAATGCTTGTCAGCCCTGCCCGACTGTCTTCAATAATGGAAGCCAGTCCGCAAGGGAGATAAGTCTTATTCCCAAGCCTGTCCTGAAACATTCCGGCAGGTAAACTGGTTACAAAACTTAATTATGTATGGCACTTGTTGATTTAGTTATGCCAAAACTGGGCGAAAGCATCATGGAAGCCACCGTGCTGAAATGGCATAAACAGCCTGGCGATTCTGTTAAGATGGATGAAACTGTACTTGAAATCGCCACCGATAAAGTGGATAGTGAAGTGCCCAGTACTGCTGAAGGTGTGATTGAAGAAATACTTTTCCAGGTGAATGATGTCGTACCTATCGGCACTGCTATAGCCCGTATTCGCACAGGTGCAGCCGAAGCGGTAGGTGCCAAACCAGTTGCTGCACCGCCACTACAGGATACTGTTTCGCAACCGATACAGGAAGCTGTACTTGTGGAGCAACCTCAAGCCCAACATCATAAACCACAAACGACCAATGGTGCTGCTAATCGCTTTTACTCACCACTCGTTTTAAATATTGCAGCCAGTGAAGGCGTAAGCATGACCGAACTGGAAGCTATTCCGGGAACGGGAAATGAAGGCAGGGTAACGAAAAAAGATATATTACAGTATGTAGGCAGCCGTAAAGCAGGAAGCCAGAAGACTGAAGCCAGGACTGGCACAACAGAAATGATAATTCCTGTTTCCAAAGTAGAGGCAGCAAAGCAGGATACAAACACATCAGCGGGAGCGCTTACAACGTATACAGGAAATGTAGAAGTTATTGAGATGGACAGAATGCGGAAGCTGATTGCCGATCATATGGTACGCAGTAAGCATACCAGCCCGCATGTTACCAGTTTTACAGAAGCAGATGTCACCAACCTGGTTTTGTGGCGTGATAAAGTGAAAAAAGAATTCGAAAAAAGAGAAGGTGCCAAAATCACTTTTACACCCCTGTTTATCGAAGCCATTGTTCGTTGCATCAAAAAATTCCCGTTGATCAATTGCTCGCTGGACGGCAATAATATCATAGTAAAAAAAGACATCAATATTGGCATGGCTACAGCCCTGCCCAGCGGTAACCTGATTGTACCGGTGATAAAAAATGCTGATCAGCTCAACCTCGTTGGCCTGGCCAAACAAGTAAACAACCTGGCCGATGCTGCCCGCAACGGCAAACTGAAAGCAGATGATACACAGGGCGGCACATTTACCCTTACCAATGTGGGCACTTTTGGCAGCCTGATGGGCACACCAATCATCAATCAGCCGCAGGTGGCTATACTGGCTGTTGGCGCCATTAAGAAAAGACCAGTGGTAATAGAAACGCCGGCCGGCGACAGCATCGCTATCCGCCATATGATGTACCTGAGCATGAGCTACGATCACCGTATAGTGGATGGAAGCCTCGGCGCCACATTCCTCACAGCCGTGGCGAAAGAGCTGGAAAACTTTAACGGAGAAAGAGAGTTTTAACTTATTAAAAACGATAACACGAAAATCCTGGACAATTGTTCAGGATTTTTATTTTGGCGGTGCCCCGTATTTTTCATTTTTGAAAACGTACTTATTCCCTTTACGTTTCAATACAAAGAGATTATCAAACTCATTATCTTTCAGGTCGCCCGGCACTACCGTTTTGCCGGCAAGCTTATTGGCGATATCATCAATCGTGTTGCTATGCCCAACTATCAGCACATCGCCTTTTTTAATGGTTTTGATTTTTGAAATAAAGGCGTCCATCGAATCGGCCTTGCTGCTGTAAATCTGGATCGGCATACCCAGGTACATTTCCTTGAGCGGCCTTGCTGTGGAAATAGTACGCAGCGTATTGGTAGAATAAATCTGTTTTAGATTCTTACTGCCCAAAATCTGCTTTAGCAGCAATGCCCGCTCCTCCCCGGCTTCTGTCAGCGGCACATCTGTTGTTTTTTGCATCGTGGTCGCATCAATACCCGCATTAGCTTTTTCAGCGTGGCGTACTACATATATTTTGTTCCCGCAGGAAAACAAAAAGAGGGCAAGCACAAAAGATAATATCCGCATACAAAGGTTTTTTAACAACTTAAAGATAAACCTCCGCTTTGATTTTACTGTCTTTTTTGTAAATTAGAACAACTAAACCCTTTGAATGATGAAGTCGCTATCCGAAACCTGGTTCGCCGAAGGGCGTATTGACTTTGAACTAAAAAAATACACCCTCCTTGCCTACCTGCAGGAAGTAAACAAGTACTTTAATGCAGTAAAACTGTATCCACAGCTGGCTGATATTATTTTTCACTACAACAATATTGTCAGCTTCCGTGAGAACAAACGGTTTTTGCAGGATCAGTTTCCCAAAAAATTTACCGGTGTACAAATGGAAAAACTTCAGTTGTTGTATGAGCAAATGATAGACGACGATGAACTGATGCAGGAACTGGAAAATATCATCCATTTTTCGGCAGGCAAAATGAAACGCACGATTACGAACGGAACCGAAATTTATGAGTTCGTAGAAAACAAGATCGATATCAACCCGGTAGGGATAATCCCGCTTGATACGCAGGAAGGTTATTTCTTTCTCAGCACAGGCGACAGCAGCCGCACCCTGATGTATCATTACCGGCTCTCTATTTTTGAAAAACATGACGAACGTTACCGCAGTATCAAAACATCTTTTATTGATAACCGGACACGCAGTATCAGCAGCACTTATGAGCATATCAAATCAGAATTGATACGGTACCGGAAAGATTTACCTAACCCGGCAGTCTATGCTATTGAAACAGATTTAAATCTCCCCGTCGAAGAGACATTGCTACCGATAGCCAAACGGAGTTTGGTAAAATTTATTTCTACGGCTGCGTAAGGAACGTTTAATGTTGTTTTAAATTTAAGTGTCTTTGATGCGCCATGATTTACCCGAGCCCAACGTTAAACACTAAACTTTAAACGTGAAACTAATCAACTTCCAACCCCCATTCCTTCCCCTTCTTCACCGCAGGCAATCCTTCTGTGATCCATTTCGCGGGTTTTTCTCCTTTTAGAATCCAGTCGAAGAATTGCTGCATCCGTACCTGATAATCCCGCATATCCTGGCGTTGTGTAAGGCCGTGCCCTTGTCCGTTGTAATTAAACATCCAGACTTTTTTACCAAGCCGCCGAAGGCCGGTGAATAACTCGATACCCTGGTACCAGGGAACAGCGCCATCTGCATCATTATGCATGATGACCATGGGTGCCGTTACTTTATCCAGTTGGAATAGCGGAGAATTTTTCAGGTATAACTCCTTTTTCTCCCATAACGTACCACCAATACGGCTCTGTGTTTTTTCATATTGAAACTGCCTGTTTACACCGCTCTCCCAGCGTATGCCACCATAGGCGCTGGTCATATTGGCCACGGGTGCGCCAGCCCAAATGGCTTTGTACAGTTTTGTCATAGTAGCCAACTGTGCCGCCTGGTATCCACCCCAGCTATGGCCCTGCAATGCCATGTTGGTACTATCCACATAACCTTGTTTTACTAAAGCCCTTGTACCACTCACAATATAATCGTAAGCACTCTGGCCAGGATAACCGGTTTTGTATTCGATATCCGGCATAAAAATGATATAGCCTCGGCTGACAAAAAACGGAACGTTGATCGCACTTCGTATGGGTGCTGGTTCTTTGTAATCATATAAACCATCACTCAGTTTTTCATAGAAATATACCACCATCGGGTATTTCTTTTTAGGATCAAAGTCTTCAGGCTTATACACAAGTCCTGTTGCGGCTTTCCCATTGTAAGCTCTCCAGTTGAAGAGTTCAGCTGTGCCCCAGTTATATTCTTTTTGTTGAGGATTGATGGAAGAGAGCTTTACCGGTTTATCAACGGCATTACGTTCTATAGGGTGGCTGTAAATATCCGGTGAAGCTTCGAATGTTTCTTTTGTATAAACTAAGACGTCGTTGTTTAATGCCTTTGAAACAAGTCCAAATGCAAATCTGCCATAGTCATTTGTTTCAATCGCTTCAAAAGAAAAACCATTATCCCGCAGAATGGAAAAAACAAGCATATCCGTTTTTCCCTTTTCATTGAATACCCTGTAGAACAATGTCTGGTTCTTTCTAAAATATTTTACTTCCGGATCTGTTTGAAAATACCGGACCCGATCCATTCCGCCCCGCCCAAACCGGGTCAGACTTTCTGCTTTTTCAGGATCAGCAGGGTTTAATTTCCAAATGTCATATCTGTCATATACATACACTACGCTATCTCCTTCATGCCAGCCCATCACCCCATAGTTGGCGGGGTCATCCGGCGTATCCCAGTCTTCCTGGTATAAAGGATATTTGATTTTTGCTGAAAGAGTACGGGCAGTAGTCCCATCCCAGGCAAAATAATTCTTCGCCTTCCTGTCATACCACATAATATACTTACCAGTTGACGAAGGATATATTTGCCCATACAGGTTTTCCTTCACTAAAGTTTCTTGTCCTGTATTGACATCAATTGAGTAGATATCCTTTTTTGTATTGCCCACCCACTGGCTTTCGATGCGCTTGCCAACATCTGTCACACCTACAAATTTATCCCCATCTCCTTCGTTTGTTTGTATCACTTGCGGAATCGCTTTACTGCCTAATTGGATGATTGTTTTCTTCTCTAAATCATATACCGCAAGGAAATTCTCTTCTCTTGCAGCTTTCAAACGCATTGGTAATATTTGCATGGTTTGCAGGTAATCATCATTATAGTGCCAGATATCCAGTTTGGGTTTGTCCATTTCGATAATAGTCGTATCCCTCGGTGGTTGTATAGGTGCTGTACCAAAAAACAAACGCTTTCCGCTTTTACTAAAGTTCAGTGCACCAAACTCACTGATACCGTTGCCTAACTTCATATCAACCGAATTTTTGTCAGCCAGCAACATACTGCTATCCATACCTTCCTTAAAATACCATAACCGGTAAAATTTTTGCAGGTCTTTGGGACGGGCATCTCTTTCAGCCAGATAAGCCACTTGTACACCGTCATGAGTCATCGTAAAATTTTTAAAATCATTCCCGCTGCGGCTCAGCTCCGTTTGCCTACCATCTTTCACACTATACAATATAACTCTAGCCGTACTCAAACTGTCTTTCGGATTTTTAGCTTGTTCTATTAACAGCTTATCACCCATCTTGCTGCAATAATATTCCAGCACATTTACAAATACTTTCTCTTCACCAGTTTCCAGTTTTCGTACAACTAAGTCTGTGCCTGCATCCGTTGCTCCTGCCGGTTCATCGCCGTCTGCAAAATCAGCGCCATCTTCGTCTTTTTTCCCCTTCTTTTTAGGCATTGATTCAATCACCGACTTAAGCGAATCAATAACCCGTTTAAGGCTATCAGCCATTTTGGTATCAGACGTTGTTACCTTCGGTTTACCGGCAGGTTCAATTTTCTTTTCCAGCTGGTAGGCCACCCAACCGGCTGTCTTTTGTGGCGTTTTGTAGGTTTTCACAGCCTCCCTTTTCCATACTTCCTCTTTGCCAAGTTCAATAACAGCGATCGAATCTTTCGGCATATCCTCCGGCTTCTTCTTTTTGATTTTTGCCTCCCGGGTGTCTTTATAAAAGGGTTTGATTTTGAAAACAACATAACGGCTGTCTTCGGTAATGAGGGCGGTGTAGCCACGGGGTATCGATTTTTTATACTTCGCATCAGACGATTGAATTATCAGTTCATTATCGCCTTCCTGCGGATCGATGGTATACACCACCCATTTGCCGTCATTGCTGATCATCCGCTCCCCAATATGCTGCCAGTTGTCGTAGACCGAATGATCCAGTGGCTTTTTTTGGGCAAACAATACACAGCTAATTGACAATGCAAAAAGAAAAATGCCAATACGTTTCATCCAGTTAGTTTTTTTGAAGATAAGAAATAATGTCACAGATATTGTCACTGCTTAACCCCGCAAATGATCCCATATTGCCACAGCCCTTTTTTCATCCCTTTGTACTGATGCTTACAGGCCTCGATATTTTTCTTTTGCATATCCGTGGCCGGCTTTGAAAAGTTTATCTTCTTCCACAACAAATACATTTTTGCCAGAAAATAAAACCGGTAGAGTCTTCTTGAAGAATGGTATGCTTCTTTAGAAATATCGCGGTATTTAATTGCTGCAAAACCTGCCTGCTGCATAAATTTTTCAAACCGCTTCGGCGTTTCAAGATAGTTGACCTGCCAGCCATTCAGCCATTTACGAACCGTGGGATTATCATTATTCTCCAATGCCGAAACGAACCCGTCGGCTACCACCAACCGGCCTCCCGGTTTCAACAGGCGAAATGCTTCCTTTATAAAGGCCTCCTTCGTATCGGCATAGCAAATACTCTCACAACCCCAAACCACATCAAAGCTGGCATCAGGGAAATCCGTATCGCAATAATTCATGGCTTTAAACGACACAAGGTGTTCCATACCTTTTTGCCTGGCATTCGCAGCAGCCAGCTCCACTTGCCGGGGGCTTAGCGTAATACCTGTTACCCTGCATCCCAGCACAGAAGCCAGAAATATACTGCTGCCCCCCACTCCACAGCCAGCATCCAGCACCGTATCCGTACTTTTTATCCCAGCGGTTTCCATCATCACTTCATTCATACGAATAAGCGACTGCGGAAAGGATTTTACTTTTTCATCCCAGTAACCGTAATGTATAGCCAGGCTGTTATTTAAATCCCAGGAATCCTTATATGCATTTTCTGTATCACGGTAATAATCAATAATGCGTTTATGATAGTCCGTTGTCTGCATGAGCGGTTAACTTCTTTTCTTCTTTTAATAATATAAATATGTGGGCCACCAGGGCCAGTGCAATAATGGCAAACCCTATGAAAAACCATTTGCCTAATAATTTGTTCTCATTGTACAATGCAAAGGCCAGCAGGATACCATATACCGGTTCAAGATTATAAGTCAGGTTGACCGTGAAAGCCGATAATTTTTTCAATGCATAGGCCGAAAGCTGGAAGGCCACCACAGAGCACAACCAGGAAAGCACCAGCAACCACGCCAGATTTTCCCAACCAGGCAGAAAACCACGCTGTGGAAAATAATACAAGTAAAAAGGTAATAAAATGGAAATAGCCAGGAAGCCACCCGTTTGCTGCCAGGCCAGCATGGTTTCTACATTTATTCTTTTCAGGAATTCGCGGTTATAAACAGGAAAAAGAGAAGCCAGCAATGCAGAGATAAGCCCGATGATTATGCCCGTTTTATATTGTGTGTCAAAATGAAATATAACATAAATGCCTGCCAGCGTAATAAGTCCAAGTACCAATTCAGTTATATTAATTTTTTTGCGTAAAATCAGCGGTTCGAATATGGCCGTAAAAAAACCAATGGTAGCAAAACAGACCAATGCTACCGATACATTGGAATATTTTATTGAACCATAAAATGTAACCCAATGCATTGCTGCAATAAAACCAACTGCCCCAATCTTCAAAATATCCTTTCCTGGTATACGCTGAATCTTTTTCAACCAGCCGAATAATATCCACATGGTAACAGCTGTCAGCAAAAGACGGTACCAGACAATCATTCCTTCGTTAAGGGTGATTAATCGTCCCAATACGCCTGTAAAACCGGCCAGGAAAACCGCCATATGCAGCTGTAAGAAAGCTTTACGCATTGGCTGCAAACTACTTAGAATGGGTTAAAAACCAGCAGTTCATCCGGCAGTTTCTGTGTTTTACCAAGTGGCCTTTCCTTTTCACAACCGGCCACCCCATTTACCATAGCGATAATTTACCTTTATAGAAACAATGAAAGCATGAAAAAACCTCACCCGCTTATTAAGATAAGTGTATTGCTTTTTTCTATTGTTCTGCTTTCCGGCTTTGTTGCTTACCGTACCGGGGCACTGGACCGCATATTGTATGGCCCGGTAACTGATACGATACCAAGGGGCGACACCAGCCGGAAAACTGTCCGTGTCGACAGTTTCTATATAGACGAGAAAGAGATGATGACCAGTTCCAAATCCGGTTATGTGGTCTACTCTTTAGAAAAAGTCGGAGACACGCTCAAAAAGCCGGGGTCAGATACAAGCAAAACAAAGCCAAAAGACACTATCATTCCCCGAAAAATGCTGATGAGCAGTTCGAAGTCAATGGTACTGATAGCGCCCAAAACGGCCACACAGGATTCAATACCATCGCCTGCCCCTCGGCCTGTCGATACGGTCAGGCCAGCCCGATTTTATGGTACAAAATCAGCCCCTATCATTCGCAGTACAGATGTAGAAAAAATATTGAAGGAGGATAAGAAGAAGCAAAAGAAAGAAAAAAAGAAAAACAAGGAAGATTAAACCGCCAATATGAGCCTTTATTATATCGTTGCCGCTACCGGGTTCAGTATACTCTTCCTGCTGCTGGTATTCGTACCGGTAGAAAAGGTTTTTCCGGCAAAGCACGGACAAAAGATTTTACGGCCCTACTGGTATACCGACCTCTTTTATTTAATTGGCCAATACTTGCTATGGGGCGGTTTGGTTTTTGGTCTCCTGAACAATTTCGGATACTGGCTGCATGGTATTGTACCTGCCGGCTTCCGGACCAAAGTAGCAGCCCAACCCTGGTGGTTGCAAGCCATTGAGGTAGTGGTATTGAGCGACTTCTTAATTTACTGGGGGCACCGGCTGCAACACAACAATAATTTTCTCTGGCGTTTTCATAAAGTACATCACAGTGCAGAACATCTGGACTGGCTCGCAGCGCACCGTGAACACCCGTTAGACACCATTTACACGGTAGGCATTATCAATTTGCCCGCATTCATACTGGGCTTTCCGTTGGAAACACTGGCCGGCTTCATTGCCTTCAGAGGTATATGGGCCATCTATATTCATTCTAATGTACGTTTGCCTATCGGCCCTCTCCGCATCTTGATTGGTGCACCTGAGTTACACCGCTGGCATCATTACCTGGATCGGGATGCTGGCAACTATGCCAATATATCCCCATTAATGGATATCATCTTCGGTACATACACATGCCCCAAACATGAACCCGATAAGTTTGGCATACGGGAGGAATTTCCCAAAGATTACGTGAGGCAGTTGTTACAACCGATGCTGCCTGAAAAATCTGGCAAAAAGCTGACAGAAAATAATCAGCCACCGGATGAGAGGATTACATCACCGTAAAGCGTTCTTTTTGCCCGCCCATCTCAATCCAGTAATTACCGTCTGCCATACCGCCCACGCTTAATGAAAATTCACGGCTTGGATCAGCAATTGTACCGCAACGTACAAGTTCGCCCCGTTCATTCTTAATTTCATAGCGATTGGCAGAGAAAGACAAATCAGAAGGCTGCACTTTAATGGATGTGTTGGCAGGCACCAGGTTGGGAGACACCAGCATTTGCGTCACGTTTTTCATGTTTAATCAGGCTGCTTAACCGGCTGGTGAGGCCTAAAATAATAATGGGGCAATTGGTTTTTAAAAATTGCAAATAAAATGCCATGGCGATTTTATGTCTCATTTATTTGCGAAAATGTGGACATCTTTGTTCCCGCTTGCAGTAATTACGAATCCTGCTGCGTAAATAACGAATGAACGCAAACATAACTGCCGTGCTCCAGGATATATGCGATAACCTTATGGCTTCCGGTAGGGCATACCAGGATTATCTCGCCAATGGTAAGACCTTTTACTACGCAAAGGAACTGATGAAGTATAACAGTGCCATCCGGGTGAGCCTCGCCGCTGACAAAGCGAAATTGCCCCTGGAGCTACAACAGGATGCCGGGGAATTATTATTTCATTATGCTGTATGGACAGAAAAGTGGCTGGAGTTGGAAAAGGAAATACATCCGGCCGATAATGATGTTTTTATATTTCAAAACAGCCATACTTTTCCCAGGCATGCTGCTCGGAATATGGAGAAAACGCTGGAAGCATTAAAAAAGGAGGAATAACTTATTTCGCGGGTGCTTTGCGACTTCTTTCGGTCTTTCTTCTCTCCTGTTCGTCAATCTTGCTATTATGCCGGATCACATCCCAGTATTCTTTGCCATACTGAACTAAGATTTCAGCGCCAGCCGGAATATCCTTTGTAGCCTGTATAAATACCTGTAGCCCATCTTCGATGTATTCAGCATTGTTAGTAACCCCTTTTACCCGGCCGATGCCCCTGGCGTCATTAGCATAGCGGGCAAGGGCTTCTTTTGTTCTGCCAGCGTCAATTACATGGTTATGCTTTACATAGTAGATATATCCGTTCTTCCCCTCATCATGCTGCACATCCTTCCAGGTCGTAATCTCCCCGGTATATTCAACGATGCGACTGCCCTTTGCAATGAATTCCGCAGCAAACAGACCTTTGCCGGCGCCGGGTAAGACCGATTTCTTAACTTTCACTTTTTTGATCGAATGACTCATAACACTATTATAAAGCGGGCAAAGATAATGGCGAAGGTGCGTACTAACAACCGGCTTAGTATCTTTGACGCTTAAAAGTCGAACCTATGACACGTTTTCTCTCTTTCGCCATCCTGGTCGTTGTATTGCTGGCAGCACAACAAACCCATGCCCAGCATTTCATTGGCAAAACATATAAGGAAGTAAATAAAAAATTAAAGAAATATAAAACAGGTATTCCCAATACTTCAGTGCAGGTAACCGATTCTGCCGGCACACTGCATCTCGCTGTAAGGGGGGATATTAATTCTTCCGCAGATTTTATTTACGCATTTGATGAAAACGGTAAATGCAAATCCGAAAAACTAATTGCTTACTGTGATTCCTGCTATAAAAAGTACCTTAACGAAGCCCTCGCCCAAAAGAAATTTGGCTGGAAGAAAATAAATGCCAACCAGTATGCATCCTCCTTTGAACAAAAAATGATGATGGAGTTACCGGTAATAGAAGAAACGTCCCGCTTTTATATTATCCTGCGCACCAACTGGATAAAAGAGACTTATGATATGCTGGTGCCGGTAAAATAAGCGCCACGGAATTATCATTCCGCAGCGCTTTCTGCCGGTTTATTTTGTCCATCCTTTCGCTTTATATAACAGCGCTAATATATCCTGCAACAGAGCCGGATCTTTATTTAAGGCCAAAGAACGCTCTAACACCGTTACAGCCGTTCCATTATCACCATTTTCTAAATAACCCTCCCCCAGGCTGGAAATAATATTTGCTGATTCAGGATACAATTGTGCGTTTATCTGAAATACACGAAGTGCCTCGGCCTTTTTCCCCTGCTTAATTAATAAATAACCAACACTATTCAGCTCATGCTCCCCTGAAACCAGCCATTTTAGTTGCATCGCCATCCCCCTTGTACTGGTATTTTTATTGAGTAATGAGCTATCGGCCAGCCACGCCTTTATCAATGCGAAACTCTTATAGTTAGGTACATACTCCTGTCCGCCGAGTATTGCATACAGGTCCTTTTCCAACGAAAGAACAGGATATTCATTAATCCGTCCTGCTTCTTTCCCATTTTTATAGACAATAAAAACAGGCACCCGGAATATCCCCTTCCCGGATTCTTCCTTCCCCGGGCTTTGTTTGTACAATGAATCGCTGCCGCCAAGTGCAATAAGCGATACTTGCGCAGGTTTAACGCCGGAGGTCTCCAGAATTTTAATCATCCGTGGTACTTCGCGGCGGCTGTCGCCGCACCATGTTCCGTAAAACACTTCTATGCGAATGTCCTTTACACCGGCCGACTTAATTCTTTCTGTTTCATTGTATACTGGTGTATATGCATGATAAATACTGTCGAACCATTTGTTGTTTGGATCAGTTTTCAATATCGCAATATCTGTTTTGCCATAAAGAATCGGTGTTGTTGACTGACAAAAGGCCATATAAGGACATAGAATTATTGTCAGCATTATAATACATTGCTTCATGTTGTAGTAATTTTTAAAATATAGGTAATAGGTTGCTCCCGGCTTGTACATACAAGTCGTATTAAACACATTCATATGTTTTCAGCGCAGCGCCGGAGGTCGACCTGCCTCATCAGCATAACCCGGGCAAAGATGGAATGATTGATCCGTGGAGCGAATGATATTGGCACAGGAAGCCTGGTTAACGAAATAGTCTGTTATAGACGGACAAAAATTTTCGTCCAGATGGATATGGGAATGTTCTGGCAGCGATTCTTTATTCTCAGCAGGCTGTTTTTCAGCGGCAAAAACGTTCATGCAGTCACAGGTACTGGAAGAAGTTGCAAAATAATTAACGGCTTTGCATTGTAAATAATTGACATGCCGGGCATACTGCACCAGCAGGAAAGTGACCAATAAGAGTATGGAGTTTGCCCTACGCAAAAGCAGTCAGTTGGTTCGGTTAAAATGTTACCTGCCAAATGACTGCTTTAAAACGGGGTTGGTTGCAACCCGGAAAAACATTGTTCATTTATTTTTCGAGCAAACCGTCTGTTTTCCATTGTTTGAAAACAGCGATGGTACTGTCGCTAAGCTTAGCCGACTTTTTAAACGGCATAAATCCTCTCTCGCCAGGCGACAATTCAATCCGGCGAATAACTTCATCAATATCCGACTTCAGGTTTGTATAATTATCGTATGGCTTCATTTTCCCTTTGCCGGCTATATGGCAGGGCGAACAGTTGCCGACCACCAGCGTGGCCACGCCCGTTTCATAGGTCGATTTGGGCGTTTCTTTCACAGCTGGTTCAGTAGTACCAGCCGTTTTCTTTGATGGATTGCAATACACCAGCAGCACAGACGCTGCCGCAGCACAGGAGATAGCTAAAAATTTCCGCATAGTTGGTTATTTAATTCGGATTAAATATAGAAAATAATTGGTGTGTATAATTCTTTATCGGGAAAAATACAGGCAAGGGTTGCCATCTGCATGCACTTAGCTTACCGGCAAAGGAATGTTACATTTGCATCCAGTATGATTTCTTCTACCGCCCGTACATACAAAAAAGCATTTGCAGGCTTATCAAGGGAAACATGGTTATTATCATCGGTTATGCTCATCAACCGGGCTGGTACGATGGTAGTACCTTTTATGACCCTTTACCTGACTGATATGGGCTTTGGTATTGGTAAAGCTGGCTTTGTCGTCGGTTTTTTTGGCACCGGTGCATTTTCCGGTGCATGGCTTGGCGGTAAACTTACAGATAAACTTGGCTTTTACCCTGTACAACTGTTTACGCTAACGGTCGGTGGTTTATTGTTTATTGCACTGGGGCAGATGCGGAGTTATGAAATGATCTGCCTGTTTACCTTTCTGCTGAGTTTTGTTAATGAAGCCTTCCGCCCGGCTAATTCAACAGCTATCGCTTTTTACAGTAAAGAAGAAAACCGGATCCGCTCCTATGCATTGAACAGACTTGCCATTAACCTTGGCTGGGCAGCCGGCAGCAGCATCGGTGGCTTTATCGCGGCCTATAATTATGAACTATTGTTTTGGGTGGATGGCATTACAAATATTGTCGCCGCATTGCTCATGTGGTTATTCTTAAAGCCCATCGATTATAAACCGCAACAGCAGAAAAGCGCAGAGCAGGTAACTATTAAACCTGCACACCAGAATAAAGTGTATATCCGCTTTATATTCATCACTTTTTTCTTTGCCTGCTGCTTCTTCCAGTTGTTCAATAACCTGCCCGTTTTTTTTCATGATGACATGAAGCTGAGCAAACAATTTATCGGGATTTTGATGGCATCAAACGGCGTGATCATTGCCTTGTTTGAAATGGTGATCATCTACCGGCTTGAAGGAAAAGGGGAACCACTCCTTTATATCACCCGGGGGGTGTTACTGACAGGCGTTGCTTTCTTCCTGCTCACTTTCCCGGCTGGTGGTGCCGCTATCGCCATTGCCATGATTATAACGATTACATTTGGTGAGATACTTTCCATGCCATTTATGAACAGCTATTGGATAAGCCGCACCACCAGTTATAACCGCGGGCAATATGCAGCACTCTATACCATGGCCTGGTCGGCAGCCCAGGTACTCGGACCAGTGGGCGGGTCGCAATTGGCCGAGCATACCAGTTTTACAATCCTGTGGCTGGTGGCAGGGGGCGTTCTTTGCCTTACAGCCTTTTCATTTTACCTGCTTCGCAACCGCTAAGGCCCCGCTATAGTGAACATAAAAATTGCGGTTGTCAACACAACCTGCACAGCCCGGAGGCCGTCACTATTTGCTAACATATTGGCCTCGTTTCAATGCCCTATTTTTGTTGAAAATCGCTTCCATGCAGAAATTACTTGCAGTACTTTTTTCAGTCATCACCTATACTCCCTCCGCCCAGCCTGCTATACAGCGGCCTAAACTCGTGGTAGGAATTGTACTTGATCAGATGCGCTGGGACTACCTCTACCGCTTTTATGATCGGTATGATGCCAATGGCGGTTTCAAAAGAATGCTGAACAAAGGCTTTACCTGCGAAAACACGCTGATTCCCTATGCACCAACTGTTACTGCTTGCGGCCATAGCTGCATTTATACCGGCGCTGTTCCCGCTATCACCGGAATAACCGGCAACTACTGGTGGGATAACAAAAAAATGCAAAGCGTTTATTGCACAGCAGATAAAACGGTGAAATCAGTAGGATCGTCCTCTGCACAAGGCTTGCAGAGCCCGCGAAATATGTTGGTGACTACGATTGGAGATGAACTGCGCCTGGCGACAAACTTTAGAAGCAAAGTAGTGGGTGTTGCCATAAAAGACAGGGGCGGTATACTACCTGCCGGCCATAGTGCCAATGCTGCATACTGGTATGATAATTCCACCGGCGACTGGATTACATCCACTTATTATATGGAAAACCTCCCGGAATGGGTAAGCGGTTTCAATGATAAAAAACTGGTCAACAAATATTATCAGCAGGGATGGAAACTGCTTTATCCTGCGGCAACCTACACGCAAAGTACAGCCGATAATAAAGCCTATGAGCTTAAGCTGTTCGGCGACAATTTTCCCTATGATCTAAGCAAATATATAAGTAAGGATTACGGCAAAATAGCATCAACCCCGATGGGAAACAGCCTGACAGCTGAATTTGCCAAAGCGGCAGTAATTGGCGAGCAACTGGGTAAGGATAATGTTACAGATATGCTTGCCGTGAGTTTTTCTTCTCCGGATTATATCGGCCACAGCTTTGGCCCAAATTCTATTGAAGCAGAAGATGGCTTTTTGCGGATAGATAAAGAGATAGGCCAGCTGCTGGACTTTCTTGATCAGCAGGTAGGCAAAGGACAATACACTGTTTTCCTGTCGGCCGATCATGGTGTGGCACATATTCCTGAATTTATGGAAGAAAACAAATTGCCCGGTGGCAGGATAATGATGACAGATGTAACCAAAAGGCTAAATGCTTTTCTGTTTGATAAGTATAAAGTAAGCAAGCTGGTAGTTAGCGATGATAATTACCAGTTTCATTTCAACCACCCGGCTATTGACTCTGCTAAGCTTGATATCGAAGATCTGATTGCCGAGACAATTAAGTTTACAAGGACTGAACCGGGAATTGATCGTGCCTTTGCGTTGGAGGATTTAAATGAAACGCCCCTGCCATCCACGATTCGAAAAATGCTGAATAACGGCTATCATCCTGATCGTAACGGTGACGTGCAGTATATTCTAAAACCCGGCTACATTGATGCCTGGAGCGAAACCGGTACCACCCACGGACTGTGGAACCCCTATGATGCACATATACCTTTAGTTTGGTATGGCTGGGGAATCAAACAGGGAAAGAGTCATGAAGAAGTTTATATGAATGATATTGCCCCCACCCTGGCAGCGTTGCTGCGGATACAAATGCCCAGCGGCTGTACCGGGCAGGTTATCACCGGAGTATTGAAATAAAACGATAGCGATATTATGTTGTATCTTCATTCAACCACCATTATTAACCAGATATGAAACATATTCTCTTCTCCATGCTCATTAGCCTGGGCGTACTCACTGCAAACGGACAGGCTGTAGATAGCATTAAGTTTTTTACGGATAACAATGTACTTGACATGTCGCTGACTACTGACATAAAAAGCCTGCAGGGCCAAAAAGGCAATGAGGTATACCAGGCAGGTACAGTAAGTATGCAAATGCCGAATGGTGCTATTACTGAAAATGTACAGGTAGCGGCAAGAGGTAAATTCAGACGGGGCTACTGCCGCATCCCACCCATTATGATCAATTTCCGGAACACATCTCCGTCAAAATTCAACTCCTTGGGTAAATTAAAACTGGTGATTGCCTGTGGCGCTGGTGCCGGTGACGAGGAATTGCTGTTTAAAGAATACCTCGTTTATAAGTTGTACAATTTACTTGAGCCAAAAAGCTTTCGTGTTCGCCTCTTAAAGGTAAGCTATACGGATACAAGGGGTCGGGTAAAGCCATTTACACAACACGCTTTTCTTATAGAAGACGATGCAGACCTGGCCCGCCGCAATGGTTGTAAGAAAAAGGAACATGGCCAAGTACTAACCGAAGCAACTAACCGGGAAACGATGACCATGGTCGCATTATTTGAGTATATGATTGGCAATACAGACTGGTCTGTGCCCAATAATCATAATATAAAACTCATATTTGATCGTAACGATGAAAACCAGGTACCCTACCCTGTTCCCTACGATTTTGACTATTGCGGGCTCGTCAATGCCGCTTATGCAGTGCCGAATGAAATTATTGGTACTGAAAAAGTAACCGAACGGGTCTATCGTGGGTTTCCCCGTTCGATTGACGAAATACAGGCAAAACTGGCCATATTCAGGAGTAAGAAGGCGCAACTCTTGTCCGTGATCAATAATTTCGACATGCTCAGTGATAAAGTAAAAAAAGGCATGGTGGCCTATTTGGAAGAATTTTTTGAAGAGATTGAAAAGCCTGGCCTTGTAAAAACTATATTTGTGGATAATGCAAGGCGCAATTAAACGCCGCTACTGCAACCTTTTGAAACAACGCCAACTCTAATTAAAAATTAACCTGAATGGACCTGAAAGAGCAATTTGAACAAGCCGCAGCTGATAGTAAAACACTGTCGCAGAAACCAAGCAATGAAACCCTTTTACAACTTTACTCACTATACAAACAAGGCAGCAATGGTGATGTGGATACTGATCCGCCCTCCAATCCGTTTGACTTTGTGGCAAAAGCCAAATACGAAGCATGGGCTTCATTGAAGGGTAAAACAAAAGAGGAAGCCATGTCTGACTATATTGAGCTTGTAAAAAAGCTGAAGAGCTAATAATTACTGTCGTATAAAGCGGATATCTTTTTCCCAATAACAGGATAGCTGAATTTGCCATTGGCATTTTCAGCTATTTTTTTGCGGTTAAAATCCGCATAGTTTTCGATCATATCCTGCATGGCACCCGCCAACTGATTTTCATCACCTGCTTCCACCAAAATACTATTGGAGCCATCTACCAGTTCGGGTACACCTCCCACCCTGCTGGCAATAACCGGAAGGCCCGTGCAAAGTGCTTCGCAAATCACACAGGGGGAATTTTCAATATTGCTAAACAGGATAAAACAATCGGCTGCCTGCATGGCCCCGGCCACTTGTGCATATGCTACTTCACCCCGGAACTGTACATCAACTTCCGTAAGCCCGATATCTTTAGCCATATCTCGTATTGCTGTATCTGTATCACCCACCAAAATCAGTTCTGCCACTGTGCCATTGGTTCGCAACCGTTTAAAGGCCCGCAATATCCCTTCTGTATTCTTCAGGGGCACCATATTAGACACATGAATAAAACGAAAGACGCCGGTTGTTTTTGTTGTATAATGAAAGAGTGATGTATCTACTGTATTGACAACAAGCGTATATTCTTTTTTGGTCACCATCCTGTTTACGCCCGCCGCCAGGTAATTACTTACCGATACAAATGTTGCTGCGCCCTCAACTACTTTCTTCACCAGGCGCTTAAATAATGCGCTGCGCTTAGCATAGCTATCATCCACTTTGTCATTGTAGATACCCCAGTGTTCGGTAAGCACATACGGAATCCCATATTTTTTTTTCATCCATGAAGCAGCTAAACCTGCTTTAAGGGGTACATGTACATGTACTGCATCAGGCTTGCCATTTACAGCAATATATTGCTGTATGGCGCTTTTGCACAATTGGAGCCAGCGGTATTGCGCCCTGGCTTTTTCTAAAAAAGATCCTCCCCTGCGAAAAAGTATTATTTCTTCCACCAGGCCATCCGCATTTGCCGTGCTTCGCTCTGTATATTGAATAGAGGGATCATTATACCCGGCTACATGTATTACATAGATATCATCGTATAAAGAGGCGGCTTTAGCATGACGCTGAATAAAGTCACCGTTAAAAGGTTCTACCCGGTTAGGATACCAGCTGCACAACCAAAGTATTTTTCTGCGGGGCATACAGGTTTAAAAATAACGCTGATAAACGGGTAAACAAAATTTGAAGGGATATGCAGTGCCGGCCGGTACAGGCTAGTTTAGCACGGGAACCAGCCTGAAAAAATCCCGGCGGTTCAGGTAATAAAACAACAGCAGGTATACTATAGGTACAAAACTAAAAAGCTTCATGATAAATAGTCCCGTCAAGAAACCGCCGAGGTATAAAAAGGCTAAAAGTCCAAGAGAAATATAGAGCTGCTTATCATTAACCGCACATTCCACCTTAAAACAATAGGTGTTCAATTCTTTAAATACCAGTTTGAGCGGCTTGGTGATATGATAGCCGTCAGTAATAACTATCCGCGGATTATTCTCTGCTACGGTTACCACCACGGGTTTACTGTCGGCCAATGGATAGATTTCACGCCCATTGACTACCGCCCTGATACGCAGAAAACTGAGGAGCACCTGGTTTTCTCTTTTTAGTACTATGTGAAACGGAACGGGTATAATTCAGCTGGTTTTAGCAGGATCTATTTCAATGCCCTGATGATTTCGATAAATTCTGCAGGAATCAATGAAGCACCGCCCACTAATCCACCATCCACATCGGGGCTGCTGAACAGCTCTTTCGCATTTGCTGCCTTTACACTGCCACCATAGAGGATAGGAATTTCGTTGGCCACCGCATCACCATACTGGCCTGCCAGTACAGAACGTAAATACTGGTGCATTTCTTGTGCCTGGGCGGTACTGGCCGTTTTACCTGTACCAATCGCCCAGATGGGTTCATAGGCAATAACAATGGTATTTATCTTGTCCGCCGGCAAATGGAATAACGATTCCCGTAATTGCTGTGCCACAAATTCATTTTGTGTACCAGCTTCCCGGATAGCCAGTGGTTCACCACAGCAAAATAACGGTGTGATAAAACTTTCCAAACAAATGTTCACTTTTTCAGCCAGCATCGCATTGCTTTCCTGGAAATACTCACGGCGTTCACTGTGCCCCAGCACGCAGTACTTGATATTCATCGAATGGAGCATTTCGGCTGACACTTCACCGGTATATGCACCGGATTTTTTATTGTAACAATTCTGTGCAGCAGCATAGTAATTTTTCTCTTCCTCTGTTTCACTTCTGGTCATCAGCAGGTACGGATAGGGTACTGCAAATAAGGCCAGTTGGTGATCAGCCAATGCTATATTGGCTCCTAATATTTCATCCAATAATTTTTCCCCTTGCTGGTAGGTCAGGTTCATTTTCCAGTTTGCTGCTGCAATTTGTTTACGCATGTTGGTATTCGTTTTTGATGTTATCGTTTTTCAAATATATACTTCAGGATACTTTTCTCAGCATCGGTCAGTTCCTTGCCTTTTAATTTTTTCCAGTCTTCAATATCCGGCAGGGCTTTCTCATACGCATATCGTTCCAGGCCGTCACTTCCCCACGAAAAATCAGGGATATATTTAGGTGTAAGTCCGGCACCGAACACATTGCAGCATACACCAATTACCGTTCCGGTGTTAATGGCGGTATTCACAGCCGTTTTGGAATAGTCACCCATCATTACGCCACATTTTGCACCGGCGTTCAAAGCTCCTTCCGGCATCCAGACTGTTACGGCGCTGGCATTATTTTTCAGGTTGCTGTTGGTAGTACCGGCCCCAAGGTTGCACCATTCTCCTATGACAGAATCACCGAGGTACCCATCATGCGCTTTGTTGCTATAACCAAACATCACCGCATTTTTTATTTCACCGCCTGCCACACAATGCGGCCCAAGTGTAGTGGCACCATACACTTTAGCGCCCATTTTCAAACAAGCTTTATTGGCCATGGCAAATGGCCCACGGATGATACAGCCTTCCATAACCTCTGCATCTTTACCAATATATACCGGCCCAGTTGATGCATTGATAATGCTCAATGAAACCTTTGCCCCTTTTTCAATAAAAACCTGCGAGGCTTTTATCACTTTAGTGCCTTTTGGAACAGCTGCTGATTTCCGGCCAGCGGTAAGCAAACGAAAATCCTCCCGTATGGCCCAATCATTAAGCTGAAATATATCCCAGGGAAACCGGATCACTTTCACTTCATCATTGTAAGTAATGGCTTTACCCGCTTTTATTTTGTGCTGATCAATAATATCATTGGCAGTAATCCGGTAGGCAATACTGCCACCATTGGCAGCAGCCAAAAACTCACCGTCCTTTAATTGCTTAATTGCTTTAACCAGCTTTACCGTTGGCAGTACATTGCCATGTATAAGATAACATGGCCCTTCTTGCACCGCTTCGTCAATATTAATCGATCGTTCCAGGTCTTTGTAATCATCTTCTTTGCGGTCGAAGGAAGACAGGCCGAGCATTTTTTCCCATTTCTCGCGGATAGTGAGTATCCCCACACGGATATCCTGCATCTGCCGGGTAAGCGTAAACGGGTGCAGGTTTTCGGGCTGGCAAAATTCCTCAGTAAAAACAATTTTCTTCATCGGCGGTAAAAACCAAAAATAACTATAAAAAGGGAACGCTGATTACGCTGATTTAACGGATAAAACGGATTTAGATATTGGAAAACTGTATAAAGGTCCTGTTGGAAAGGGTATCATAGCATTTTAGACTGTATTTGCTAAAGGGGAAATGAATCAGTGCTAATCCGCCCGATCTGCGTCATCAGCGTTCCCATATAATATTCCCCGGGCTCCTTAACTTAATTATATGCTTACACGTTTCTGAACCTGGCAGTCATATGCCACCATCACCCATACAAAATCTCCTAAAAGGGAAATTAATCAGCGCTAATCCGCCCGATCTGCGTCATCAGCGTTCCCATATAATATTCCCCGAGCTCCTTAACTTTGTTATATGCTTACAATCTCTGAACGTGGCAGTCATATGCCACCCTCCCCCATACGAAAATTAGTGCCTTATGCCGAAGCTGCTAAAAAGAAAGGCATTAAAGTATATCACCTCAATATTGGCCAGCCAGATATAGAAACGCCGCCCGCTATTATGGATGCAGTTCGTAATGCTGATATTAAAGTACTGGAGTACAGCCATAGTGCGGGCAACGAAAGTTACCGTCGCAAACTGGTGGAGTATTACAAAAGCGTGGGTATTAACGTAAGCCACGATCAGATATTGATTACCACCGGTGGCAGCGAAGCGATCATGTTTGGTTTTTTTACCTGCCTTAATCCGGGCGATGAGGTAATTATTCCGGAGCCATTCTATGCCAATTACAATGGGTTTGCTTGTGCAGCCGGTGTGCAGGTAGTGCCTATAACAGCCCATATTGAAAGCAAATTTGCCCTCCCTCCCATTGCAGATTTTGAAAAGGTAATTACTCCTAAAACAAAAGCAATTATAATATGCAGTCCCAATAATCCAACTGGCTATCTCTATAGCCGTGAGGAAATGGAAGCGTTGAAAGAAATATGTTTGAAGCATAACCTCTATCTCTTCAGTGATGAAGCCTACCGGGAGTTCTGCTATGATGGTGACTATGTAAGTGCCATGCATTTGGACGGCCTGGAAGATCATGTGGTACTGATGGACACTATTTCAAAACGTTACAGTGCCTGTGGTGCCAGGTTGGGTGCACTGGTTACAAAAAATAAAGCCGTGTATGATGCTGCCATGAAATTTGCACAAGCCAGGTTAAGCCCACCAGGTTTAGCACAAATTATGGGTGAGGCCGCAGTTGATTTGCCCGCCTCCTATTTCGATGCCCCAAAAGCGGAGTACCTCAAAAGAAGGGACTTATTGGTCACCAGGCTGAATGCGATGCCGGGTGTGTTCTGTCCAAATCCGGGCGGTGCTTTTTATGCTATTGCTAAATTACCTATTGATGATAGCGATAAATTTTGCCAATGGTTACTGGAAGAATTTTCATACAACAGACAGACGGTTATGCTTGCACCGGCCACAGGTTTCTATGGCACGCCGGGTTTGGGTAAGCATGAAGTGCGGCTGGCCTATGTATTGAATACGGATGCTATCAGTGCCGCTATGGATTGCCTGGAAGAAGCACTGCTGCAGTATCCGGGTAAGGTAGCCCTCCCCGCAACGGATTTAGCAGGAGCAGCCAATTAAATACAGTGACAGGTACAATAGCCAGCTCGGAAGCGGCTTATTGATAAATTATTAGTCACTGTCCATGCGGCCGAGACATTATTAAAAAATGACAGGCGTATGTTTGCGTCTATGGCAACACAAGTTCAGCTATTCATCTGCATACTTATGTCAGGCAATCTGGCTATTTCCCAGGACGCTGCCACTGTTGCTTCAAAAAAAGACACGATTTCTATACTGTCCGGACTTATTGCGAATGACAAATTGCTTTCCTCTGGCTATACAGGTTTAAGGGCCTCTCCCTCAAAACCGTTTGCACGTTCGATATACCTGATAGCGCTGGCCAATGATCAGGAACTCTTCAGCATGACAAAAGACTCAAGCCGCTACCTACGGATTTATGCCTATATCGGCATACTGCATCGCTCCCCGGAAAAAGAAAAAAAAGCAAGGAGAAGATTGTTGCGGGATAAAACTATCATAGAAACAAGAAGCGGTTGCTATGGAGAAGACCTTACTATCGCTAAGGCTGTAAAAAATATGCACCTATGGTATGAAAAAGAATCCTATGACAAGCTTTTAGAAAACTTCCGCATTACAGGTAAAGTAAACGGCTTTACCATCACTGACCTGCTCAATTAGTTATCACTTCTTTTTACGCAAACTATAGCTCACCACTCCCCACTCGCCATTTGTCAACTCAGCTTATCCACTTCTTGCGCACAATCAATAAAACGACCCCTGCAAAAAACGGCAGCCTTTTAATTTATTATTAATTTTAGAGCACTTTATTACTAACCAAACCAACTACGTATGAGAAAAGCGCTCCTTGTGTTTCTCGGCATGCTATTCGCCGGGCTTTCACTCCATGCCCAGCAAACTGTTTCAGGAAAAATTACCGACGCCAATGGCCTGCCGCTTGCGGGTGTTACTGTCAAATCAAAAACCACCGGCAAGGTAGCCGTAACCGGTGCCGACGGCTCATTTACCATCGCTGCCGCTGCAAATGATCAACTGGAGATTACGTCGGTTGGGTACAAAACACAAACCGTAGCTGTAACCGGTGCCACGATTAGCATAAACATGGAGCAAAATGCAGAAGAACTGGGACAGGTTGTATTGGTGGGTACACGGCGACTGGGCAGGGTAAAAACGGAAACCACGGCCCCTGTAGATCTGATTAATGTGGCACAGGCCACCGCCCCTACAGCCCGTATGGACCTGACTTCAGTACTCAACTATGCTGCACCTTCATTTAACTACAATAAACAAACGGGTAGTGACGGCGCCGACCACATTGATCTCGCTACTTTACGTGGCCTTGGCCCTGACCAGACACTCGTACTCGTGAACGGTAAACGTCGTCACCAGACTGCGTTCGTGGCTGTATTTGGCACCCGCGGCCGTGGCAATGCAGGCACAGATTTAAATGCTATTCCGGCCAGCGCTATTGACCGTGTGGAGATATTACGTGATGGCGCATCAGCCCAATATGGCTCTGATGCCATTGCCGGTGTAATCAACCTCATTACTAAAAAGAATATCAATAAAGTAACCGGCAGCATTGGCTGGGCTGGTTATTATGATCCAAAATTCAACACGGCTTTTGAAGAAAGCCTCTGGAAGGATTATGAGCATGCCGGTAAAATTGACGGTATTACCACCAATGCCAATGTAAACTTTGGCGTGCCGCTTGGTAAAAAAGGCGGGTTCGTCAATTTTACTATGGAAGGAACAAGTACAAGCAAGAGTTTCAGACAAGTACTGAAAACAGACGATTATATTAACGATGATGAGGCTATGTACCTCAATGTTTACCGCCGTGGACATGGCGATGCCGGGCTCAACACATTTGGCAGCTGGTACAATATGGAATTACCTACGGCGGGCAAAGCCAGCTTCTACTCATTCGGCGGGTTCAACCGTAAATCATCTGATGCCTTTGCTTTCACCCGCAACTTTTCAGCAAGGCCTGAACGTTTCCCAACTGATGTAAACGACAATGTGATTTTTGTAAAAGAAATTATGCGGATAGGCAGCGATGGTGAAGTATGGTACAGCCCGCATATCAAAACCAAAGTAAAAGACTATTCCTATACCGCCGGTTTCAAAGGCGTAACCCGCAGCAACTGGAACTGGGACCTGAGCAATACTATCGGACGAAATGATTTTCACTTTTACGGTTTTAAAACATTCAATGCATCACAAGGCCCTTCACAAACCAATTTTGATGATGGCGGATTCAGTTTCCTCCAGAACACAGCCAACCTGAATGTGAACAAACAGTTGAATGATAAACTCAGCCTCGCAGTAGGTGCAGAGTACCGTCATGAGAACTATAAACTGTACGCAGGTGAAGCCGCTTCTTACAGCAACTACTCCAATGGCAGCAAAGCCACTGGAGCACAGGGCTTCCCTGGTTATCAGCCGGCCGATGTTGTAAATGCCAAACGTAATGTTATTGGCGGTTATGTTGATGCAGAGATAGATGTTACGCCTGAATGGCTGGTGGATCTCGCTGTACGTGCAGAGAACTACAGCGATTTTGGTTTTACCCACAACTATAAAGTGGCTACCCGCTATAAAGCCGGAAGCGGTTTCAATATCCGCGGATCATTCAGCACAGGATTCAGGGCGCCATCTTTACAGCAAATAAACTTCAGCTCTACTTTCACGACTGTACAGGCAGGTACTATTGCAGAAGTAAAAATTGCCCCTAACTATAGTTCATTGGCGAAAGCAGCAGGCATACCTGAACTGACACAGGAAAAAAGCCTGAGCGGCAGCCTCGGCTTTACCTGGAAAGCTACGCCCAACCTGAACGTGACTCTTGATGGCTATATGACTAAAATCAAAGACCGTGTTGTATTGACCGGTCAGTTTGATGGCAGCGATCCTAACCTTGATCCGGGACTGGCAAGCCAGATGGCGGCACTGGATGTGGCTTTGGCACAGTTCTTTGCCAATGGGGTAAACACAACGAATACCGGTGTCGATATCGTAGTTGACTATAACAAAAAAGTGGGTGATGTACGTCACCACATCCTCTTTACAGGTAATGTGCAAAGCATGAAGATTGATGAGATCAATGTGCCGGCCAAACTGAGTGGTTCTGAGTTTCTGCGCCAGACATTTCTGAGCGACAGGGAGCAGAAATTCATTTTAGCATCTGCCCCAAAAATGAAATTTGCTTTCAACTACGAGTACAACAAAAAGAAATTCACCGGTGGTGTACGTGTTACCTACTTTGGTAAAGTAACCTTGCTGGGTTACGGACAGGACGGCCTTGGCATCAACCCTACAGTGCCGCTGGATAATGGTAGTGGCGATGTACCAGACCAGTATGACTATTCAGGCAAATTCGTAACAGACTTATACCTGAGTTACCCACTTAGCAAGTGTATTACTTTCTATACCGGCGTCGACAATGTGCTGAATACCCATCCTGATTTTGGTGTGGTAAAAGGTGCAAAGGACTGGGCTTATAATACAGAGACCGGTGGAGCCTGGGATGCTGTGCAGATGGGTGTAAACGGCCGTCGTTTCTTCGCCCGTTTTGCATTCTCCTTCTAAGAGAACGTTTGCTTGTTATAACTAAAGGCCGTCCTGGAAACAGGGCGGCTTTTTTTATTATATGCAATCGTATTCTGCTTCTTGTCCTTAAGGATAACATATAGTTAACCTCAAACGCTGACATGAGACAGCGTTCCGTAGGAACGCAATATGGGTAATCCAAAAACTGAAGAAGCCCTGTGTTCCGTAGGAACACCTGGTGCAGCATCAAGCCCAAAGCAAAGGCTCAAACTAAGTTTGTATATTCGGTATAACAGTTATCGCTTAAAAACCTTTAACCAAACATATGCAACATCCATCCCACACCCCTTATCCTGACGATGCAACGAATATCGTCTACAACCTTATCTTCTGCGACAACCTTGATTTGTATAAAGAAAATACGAAGCCCCCTTACAGCTACCCGCTTGATATATTATTTTCTGATGCGAGTACAAATAGTGATTTGCAAAAGATAATCGATGATACCACAGCCGATCCAAGAATGAAATTGCTGGCTTACAACAAACAAATGACAGCCGGCCAGCAGCCAGCAAAGAGAGAATTGCTCGCCGTAATAGTGGAAGTAGCGCTTGATGAAGGATTAGACACACTCGCTTCTTTCAGCAATGGCACCGCCCGCTATATCAACCACAGCGGTAAAATAATCATCTGGGAAAACACCACAGATACAGCAGCTAATGAATTAACAGCCGATCTATTCAGAAAAAGCATGGACATTGTAAAACAGATTGGCCCCTGGGATAAGCCAAGAAAACAGCACCCTGAAACAGGTAATACACGGATCAGTTTCCTGGTATCTGATGGCCTTTATTTCGGCGAAGCATCCACGGATGTATTATTCAGTGATGCAATGGTCAGTCCTGCTCTCACCAGCGCCACTTACCTCATGCAGTATTTGACAGAAAAATCATTGGAACAGAAATAGGTAATGGCATTTGTTGTGTTAAAAGCAGCCTTTGAAGGAAGATCCTTGTAAACGATTATCAGCAGGCATCACTGAGATGAATACGGATGGGAAAAATAATTCTTAAAAAAAATAATGACATGAAATCAGCAATTTTCTTCTTGATTCTTACCAGCTGTTTATCCTGTGTCAGCTATAGAAATACACAGTGGTACACCGAACAAGGTGGTTGCGATCACCATGGCTATGTAAATAGCTTAATAAGGCCTCCATTGCGGATCCGGTGGCAAAAAGAGCTGGCTGGGGCGATTTCAGCTACAGTCGTAGGTAATAGCAAATATATATACATCGGAGCAGGCATTACAATGTACTGTTTGAATCCGGATAATGGTGCTATAGTGTGGAGCTATCAAGCCACAGAACCTATTGAGAGTACTGCAACGATCATTGAAAAAGACAGTGGGAAAGTGAGCTTTTTATATTTTGCTACAAGAGATGGTGTTCTGCACTGCTTAGATGGAAATAGCGGCCATCAGTTATGGTCAGCTGGCAATCCTATACGCGGCCTTCCCGGCTCTTCAACAAACTATGCAGCAGGACTAGTCTTCTATACAAGAGAGACTGGCGACATGTCATTCACTGTAAAGGCGGTTTTGGACACTGATGGTAGTCATGTTTGGGATATTGGCACCCCGGATGTGCATATGGCCACACCGCTGCCAGCCGGAGATAAAATACTCCACGGGGAACAAGCCAGTTCATTTATGCATGCTTACAATCTAAGAACAGGCACATTGGAATGGTCATCTCCTTTTTTCGAAGGGTTTTATACCACAGGCATAAATGGGTTGATCAATTACGATGTGGGTGTAGGCAATACAGCAAGATATATTTATCCCCTTCAGGCGAGGTCTTCACACCAGGTAAAAATTGTCGCTGTTAATCCCGAGAATGGGAGCTTAATATGGTCAAATAATCTTTCAGAACCAGATGGGGGTATTACAGGACTTGCTATTAATCAATACACAGAAAATAATGCACTAATTATAACACGGCATAATAGTATAAGCAGAATGAATCCAATGAATGGCCAATTGGTATGGAGAACGGAATTCATGGCTCCTGGATTATTCAATATGTACCAGCCGGCGATTACACGAAATGTGATATACCATGTAACCGGGGGCAATCAACTGCAAGCATTTGACATTTCAAATGGACAGATACTTGGAACTTTTTTAATGGGCTATACAGGAGCCTCGCCTGCTATTGGAGATAAAACTATCTATATAGGAAATAGTTCCGGAATTCTATATGCGCTTTCACCATCTAACTAAACATATCCTCATTACAAACATCCTTATTTAATTTGCCATTTAACCAAAACAGCCGCTTTTACAGCGGCTGTTTCTATATATCAGTTGCGGCAAGAGACGGTTAGAGGCCGGCCATCATTTTCTTCTGCTTCAGGTTGGCCAGTGCAGGATCCATTTCAATAGCTTTATCGCAAAGGGCAACACCTTTCTGGTTGTTTTCTTTGCCACCTTTCTTCTGGTAAGCCATACCAATCATATATAGTGAGGCTGCGCTTTCTTTGTCATACTCCAGTACTTTATCCCAATAGGCGATAGCGTCATCATACTTGCCTTTGTAATAGTAGGCTTCAGCCACCATGTTCAGGATATTCATATCACTTGGGCGCTTCTTCAGAATTTCGTTCAGCATTTCCACACCCTTATCCAGTTCGCCAACGTTCAGGTAAGCGATACCCAGGTTTTCAAAATAGTCGTTATCTTTTTTATAGCCGCGGTTGCCCGCTTCAAGGATATACTTCAATGCGTTCTTATCATCATGCATTGCGTAGCAGATAAGGCCAAGTTCATACACCCAATAGTTCTTGGTGGTATCTAGAGCAACTGCTTTTTTGAAATACGGAATGGCCAGCTTATAGTTCATCATATCAGCATAGCTGCGGGCAATCATATACGGTATTTCGCCATTGGCGGGCTCTTCAGCCTCCGCACGGCTCAGGTATTTGATGGCATCACCGTAGTTATCCATATCGTAATGCACTTTGCCTACGAAGAACAGTACCTTCTCATTGGGATCAGCTGCTTTCAGCTTATCCGCATACACCAGCACGTCGTCATTTTGTTTGAGCTGGAAAGAAAGGTTCATCAGCTGTTTGTAATTCGCTGGTGTTTCATCACCCAGGGTTACGAGTTTTTTGTACATATCCCGTGCATGGGTGTACTTCCGTAAATCCAGGTAGGCAGAAGCCAGTTCGGTTGTAATCGCCTTGCTGTTGGCATCATACTTCGCGGCTTTCTCAAAATTTTTAAGGGATTCCATTCTGCGGCCGTTCTGCTTCTCCAGTAGGCCTTTTTGCAGAAAATAATCTGCGCTGTCGACACCCGTGTTAAAGGTGACAACAGAGGTTTGCGCATGGGCCACCGATCCTGTCAGGAGGAGGCACACAAAAATTTGTTTCAAAGTCATAGGGTTGAGGGGGGGATTGGACTTTAATTCGTTTCTCATATTAAAAGTAGAATAGAGAATTTACTAATCAAAAACTTAACCTGCATATCTTAACCAAAACCGTTCCAAAATAGTATTATTTCAGGACGATCCCTGCCAGGGCGGGGATATTTACGGTGAGCCTGTACTTTTTTTGACCTTTATCAACCATTTCGCAACGGATATCAGGGTTATACACATCTCCCGTACCCCAATATTCTTTGCGATCGCTATTGAAGATTTCCTTACTCCATTCTTTACCCGAAACCTCAAAAACCCAGTCTGTTCGTACCACTGGTGTCATATTCAAAATAATCAGCAAATCATCCTTTTTTTTCTTCCCTTTTCGCTTGTAGACCATAATAGATTCCTGCCGGTGGTTCAGATCCACCCACTCAAACCCATCATTGTTGAACTGATGCTGGTACATGGCTGGCTCATCCTTCAACAAACTGTTCAATCCGGCTATACAATCTTTCAGTAAACGGTGACAATCATATTGTAACAATTCCCACTGTAATTCCGATTTATAATTCCATTCGCCTGTTTGCCCGATCTCATCGCCCATAAATAATAGCTTGGCGCCGGGGTGCGTCCACATGTATGTATACAAAAGGCGCAGGTTGGCAAACTTCTGCCACTCATCGCCCGGCATCTTATAGAGCATCGGGCTTTTTCCATGTACAACTTCATCATGACTGAGTGGCAACATAAAATTTTCATCGTAGTAATACATCATGCTGAATGAAAATTTATCCTGGTGAAACTGCCGCATCAGCGGGTCCATTTTAAAGTAATCCAGGGTATCGTGCATCCAGCCCATCATCCACTTCATGCCAAAACCAAGGCCTCCTTCAAATGTAGGCCTGGAAACACCGGGCCAGTCGGTAGCTTCTTCGGCAATAGTTTGCACATCCGGAAAATCACGAAAAATAGTTTCATTCAAATCTTTGATAAAGGCAATGGCCTCGAGGTTGCCATCACCGCCATGTTCATTCGGCTCCCACTCCCCTTCTTTTCTTGAATAATTTAGTTTAAGCATGGATGATACAGCATCCACCCGTATTCCGTCTATATGAAATAAATCAAACCAGTATCGTGCACTGCTGATGAGGAATGATTTTACTTCTCCCCGCTTATAGTTAAAAATATAGCTGTTCCAGTCAGGATGGAATCCCTTGCGCATATCAGCATACTCATAGGTATGCGTACCGTCAAACATAAACAGTCCATGCGAATCGTACGGGAAATGTGAGGGTACCCAGTCAAGCAGCACACCAATATCTGCCTGGTGCAAAGCATCTATCAGCCGCATCAATCCCTGCGGATCACCAAAACGGGAAGTAGCGGCAAAGAAACCCGTACACTGATAACCCCAGCTTCCATCAAAAGGATGTTCCATAACCGGCATAAACTCCACATGGGTAAATCCCATTTCCGTAAGGTATGGCACCAGTTTTTCAGCAATGGTGTCGTAAGAATTATAGGTTTCCTCATCCTGTTTATGCGGCCGCATCCAGCTGGCCAGGTGCATTTCATATACACTCCAGGGCGCATCAAGCGCATTGTACTTTTTTCTTTTCTTCATCCAGGCAGCATCCTTCCACTCATAATACATATCCCAGGTTACACTTGCTGTATTAGGCCGCTTCTCCCAAAAATTAGCAAAGGGATCGCCTTTGTCTACCTTGCGGCCGGCAAAGCCAACAATATGATATTTATACACCTCCCCAAGTTTAAAGCCCGGAATAAAGCCCTCCCAAATACCGCTTTTATCCCATCGTGGTGTTAGTTCATATTCATGATTTTTCCAGTCGTTGAAATTTCCTTTTACAGATACAGATGTGGCATTTGGCGCCCATACACAGAAGTACATTCCCCAGGTACCATTCACCTCAACAGCGTGTGAACCGAATTTTTCATACAGGCGATAGTTCGTACCATTTTGATAGTTGCTGACATCTTCATCTGTAAGCAAGGAGTAGTTCCACACAGGCCCGGTCGTGTCCACAAAATTCAAATCCTCATATTTTTTTCCCATTGCTTTTACAGCATTTATTGTTGCTGCTCCATGCTTTGTTTTAAGCGATTTTTTTGCGGGCTGGCTCATTGAACAATCGTTCGGAGTGATTTAACTTAAAATTACACGAATGGTAACAGAACACAAGACTTTTTATCCGAAGTTCGTTTTTAAGTATAGTCATCACCATTACCAAAGTATAAGCCATGAGAAAAAAGGCTGCTCTTTTCTGCCTGTTCTGCGTATTCGCTATTGTAAGCATCGCCCAGCATCCCCTTAAAGGAACTATTAAAGACACAGCCGATAAAAAGGATCTGCAGTCAGCCGTGGTTTCACTCCTCCGTTCTTCGGACAGTACGCTGGTCAGCTTCACCCGTGTAAACAAGGAAGGCCGTTTCCTGTTCTCCAAAATTGATACAGGCCAGTATGTACTCCTGGTATCATATCCGCACTATGCGGATTATATGGACAAACTGGTGGTAACAGGCTCAACCGATCTTGGCAATGTATTTATGACCCCCAAGAGTAAGCTACTTGATGAAGTGGTTATCCGTACGGGTTCAGCCATTCGCATAAAAGGCGATACCACAGAATTTGTTGCGGATAGTTTTAAAGTCAAAGAAGGCGCAACCGTTGAAGACCTGCTAAAGAAACTACCAGGGTTTACCGTTAATGCAAAAGGCGAAATAGTAGCCCAGGGCAAGCGTGTGGACAAGGTATTGGTAGATGGTGAAGAGTTTTTCGGCGATGACCCTACCATGGCCACACAAAACCTGTCAGCCAAAGCAGTTGATAAAGTGCAGGTATTTGAAACCAAAACGGAGCAGCAGCAACTAACCGGTATGACCACAGGCAGTGAAGGAAAGACCGTCAATATTAAACTAAAGGAAGATGCCAAGCGGGGGTCATTTGGGAAAATTTATGCCGGGTCTGACTTTAATAAATACATCGATTCGAAAGGACTCTATAACTATTTCCAGGGCAAAAAGAAAATCTCAACCTATATCACCCGCACCAATGTGAGTACCGGCAGCCTGAATTGGGAAGACAGGCAAAAACTGGGTATAGAAAACGATTATGAATACGATGAACTGAGCGGCTATTATTTCAGCTTCGGTGGAGGTGATGATTTTAATGACTGGAATACCCGCGGCCTGCCCGATGCCTGGACAGGCGGTGCTTTGTTTAGCAATAAGTGGAATGCCGATAAACAAAACGTAAACCTGTCTTACCGTTTCAACAGCCTGGGCACCACTAATACCGGTACCACCCTGACACAGAATATTTTCAGCACAGGAAATACCTACAGCAACCGTTATACCACGAAAGATGCCCTCAACCGGCAGCATGTACTCAACGGAAAATACGAATGGAAGATTGACTCGCTGGCTTCATTAAAATTAGTGGTATCCAATACCAACCGCGACAGCCATACCAAAGGCACAAATAATGGCGAGTTCTTAGGCTCCACCCTCGACACCGTTAACCAAAGCTTCAACAATTACGACAATACAACAAGGCGCAACCAGCTTGACAACCAGCTTACCTATAAGCAGATGTTCAAAAAGAAGAACAGGCAATGGCAGACAACGCTGCGCTACGGCATAACCGATGATGAAAACAGCGGGAACAATTTTACACGGATAAGATATTTCGATCAGAATGGTAATTTTAACTATGCCGACACCGTGGATCAGCAAAAACTATTTGATGGCCGCTCTACTACTTTTGGTATTAAAACAACATTTACCGAACCAATTTCTGAAAAATGGATGGTGGTGGTTGACTATGCCTATAATAACAACCACTCAAAGTCGCTGCGCAATACCTACGAGAAAGACAATAATGGCAAATACGAAGTGTATGTGCCTGAATTCAGCAACAACTTTACACTGGATGCTTTTTCACACAGCAGTAACGCCCTTATCCGCTATACAGGCAAAAAAGTAAGGGGCGGATTTGGATCAGGTATTTCTACTGTAAAACTGGATTTGGATAACCTGAACAACAACATATCCACTTCTTATAATTTCTTTAATGTAACACCACAGGCACAAATTAATTACACCCCAAAGGCACAAATGAACATCGGCCTGAACTATCGTGGCACCACCCGCCAGCCAACTATCAATCAGTTGCAGCCACTGCGGGATAATACAGACCCGCTGAATGAATATATAGGAAACCCTGATCTTAAAGTTGGTTTCAATCATAACTTCAACGCTTTCTTCAACCAGTATAAAGTATTATCACAACGCTGGCTGGGTGGCAACCTGGGTATTAACTTCCAGCAAAATGCCATCTCACAATTCAATACAACAGACCTTGCCACCGGTAAACGTACTTACTACCCGGTGAACGTAAACGGCAATTACAACTGGTGGTTATGGACCAATATGAATAAGAGCATGGGCGAGAAAAAACCAAACTATGGTTTTGGTATTAATGCCAACGGTGGCCGCTTTATCAACTTTGTAAATGGTGAACAGGCAACTACCAATTATTATAATGTAAATCTTGAAACAAATTTCGGCCTCGAACAGGAAGATAAATTCAGTTTCAATATTGCCCCGAGAGTGGGATATAACTATTCCCAATCATCACTGGCCAAATCGAACAACAACAATTACTTTACCTATGGCGGCCGCTTTGAAGGCGAAGTAACACTTCCCTGGAAACTGGAGTTGAACACCTCCGTAAATGCCGACCTGCGCCAGCGTATCAACGCATTTGCCAGCAATACCAACCTGGTGATCTGGAATGCTGCCCTGGTGAAAAAAATATTTAAGAAAGATGCGGGCAAAATAAGCCTGTATGCAAATGATATACTGAACGATAATAAAGGTTTTACCCGTACCATCAACAGTACATTCGTAAGCGATGACCGTTTTCAGCGCATCAGCCGCTATTTCATGTTGAAATTTGAATGGTCATTTACCAAAAACCCGGGAACAGACAAAAAATGAAAAAACAACTAATTATACTCGTAGTGGCCATTGCCTGCTGGCAGCAAACCCAATCACAGGCCCGCTTTTTCTCTGCTATAAAAGTGGAGTATGAAAAAACAACAGCGGTACGTCAACTGATGAAAGACCTGCAGGAAGGTAACAGCTGGTACGAGCAAAATAAAGACCGATACCCGGTATCCGTACTCAGCTATTATGATTTTGTGGGTGACAGTACCAGGTCTTTATATAAGCCCGGAAAAGATATCCCGCTTGATCCACGACTATGGTGGCGGCCCTCTGGTGATAAAAATGTGGTGTACAATGATTATTCAAAAGGTACCACTATCAGTCAGAAACCAGTATTCGAAGAAACATTCCTGCTGGAAGACAGCCTGCTGAAAATAAAATGGAAGATCACCAGCGATGTACGCAATATTGCCGGTTATGACTGCCGTAAAGCCGTTGGCGTATTGAGCGACAGCATCGCTGTATTTGCTTTTTATACCGACGAACTGATGATTAGTGGTGGCCCCGAAGGCATCAATGGGCTACCGGGTATGATATTGGGTATGGGTATCCCCCGGTTGCACTGCACCTGGTTTGCCACCAAGGTGGAAGTATTTGATGTAAATATGAGCAAAGTAACCCCGGCCACCAAAGGCAAGAAAACCACAAGGGCTGCCCTTGAAAAAACACTCAAGAAACTGGCAGAAGAATGGGGTACTTACGGCAGCAAGACCCTGATCAATTTTATTATTTAAGCAAAACCCACGGGACTCCCACGAGACCCTCACGGGACATTAAGGCCAGTTTACCCGGCAGAAGATGGCATCAAAATCATCATAGATGGCCGGGATAACGATAGCATGAGGTTAATCAGCGCTGGCGCCTGGCCATGCCAAGCTATTTAAGCAATTCGAATACAAAGCTCTCTTTGGGTTGTATCTCAAAACCAGCCATCGTGCTGGTTTTGCCGCTTACTACATCACGCAGTTTGGAGAAACCACGTGTACGCTCTGACAAGTAATTCCAGTCAGGCTTAAACGCTTTGGTGCCTGTATTCGATATCACCATAACTGTTTGCTTTGCATCATACCGGAAATACGTGTATACACCATCCTGCGGCAGGTATTGCATCAGCTTGCCGGTTGTTATGGCAGAAGAAGATTTACGGAAATTGGCCAGCGCTTTCAGGTGATTAAATGCTTCGTTTTCCTGTTGGGTACGGCCCGCAGCAGCAAACTTGTCAATACCATCAGCCGCCCAGCCACCGGGAAAGTCTTTGCGTACTTCCGCATCGCTTGGGTTTTTAAAATTCTTCATCAGTATTTCATCCCCATAATACAGTTGCGGTATGCCGCGGTGTGTAAGCAGGATATTATGCCCCATTTTGAATTTGGCAATATCCTCTCCCACGATAGAATAGATACGGTCAAGATCATGATTAGATAAAAAGATACAGTTGCGGTTTGGATCTTTGTATAAATAATCCTGTGCCACCACCTGGTAAAATTTATTCGCCCCTTCATTCCATCCATAAGGTTCGTTCAGCAGGTTGAGTAAACTAAAATAAAACGGAAAATCGGTTACGCCCTGGCAGTTATGCTTGAACGGAGTATTGATATTGTTCTGACAGAAATAGGCGCTGTTGGCCGGGCTTTGTACCCAGGCTTCACCAAAAACGGTTAATGTTGGAAATTCCTTCAGCAAAGCATCATTTACTTTATTTAAAAAAGCAGGATCGCTGTAGAAATAGGTGTCGACCCGCCAGCCATCCACACCAAACTCTTCCGTAGCCCAGATCGCATATTGAATCAGAAAATTGGCAACATAGGGGTTACGCTGGTTCAGGTCCACCAGGAAAGGCGTAAACCAGCCATCATTTGAAATTTTACGATCAATAGCAGAACTATATGGATCAGGCAAAGGCTGGTCTTTATACGATGTATTTGTATAAGTTGGCCATTGGTTCAGCCAGTCTTTCATGGGCAGGTCCCTTACACTCCAGTGGTCATTGCCCAGGTGATTATATACTGCATCCTGAATTATTTTCATCCCTTTGGCATGCGCTGCATTCACCAAATTTTTATACGCTTCATTGCCCCCAAAACGTTTGTCAATTGCATATTGATCAGTAAATGCGTACCCGTGATAGGTACTTCTTGAAGTACCACCTTCCATGGTACGGGTCATATCGTTTTCCACCACGGGTGTCATCCATACGCTGGTAACGCCCAGGTCTTTCAAATAATCCAAATGATTTTGCACGCCCAGTAAATCCCCGCCGTGCCTGTCAAATGGGTTATTCCGGTCATGTCCTTTATCCCGCATATCGTCAAATGAATCATTGTTCATATCCCCGTCGCTGAACCGATCGGGCATGAGCAGGTAAATAAGGTCTTTCGACGTAACACCCAACACCCTCGACTTTCCGTTTTGTGTACTTTTTGCTTTCAACTCATACGTAAACGAATAGGCATTTGCGCCTGCGCCAAAGGTGAAGGTCCGCTTGCCGGGCCTGGCATTCGGTGCTATTACCAAATCAAGAAAAATATAATTCGGGTTTTCTACCCGGTGTACCATTTTCAGGGTAATGCCCTCTGCCAGTTTCATACCGGCAGCAGACAATTTATACATAGGGATTTTAGCAGCCACACCTTCATCATGTATAATCAGTTGCAGGGATGTATTTTTCATACCTGTCCACCAATGTGTGGGGTAAAGGTTTGGAGAGGCGGCAGCAAACAAAAAAACAAAGCCACATAATAAAACAAGTACTAGCTTTTTCATACTACATTCATTTATCTTTTATACGCAGTGTTAGCAACCCGGCCAGTATCATCGCAACTCCACCTACCACAATGGTCATGATTGCATTGCCATTGAAAATATGCTTTGTCAATACGCCCAATAAGGTTGCAGCCAGTATCTGCGGTATTACAATGAAGAAATTGAATATACCCATATATACACCCATCTTATGGGCCGGCAAAGCCTGTGTAAGCATGGCATAAGGCATAGCTAATATACTGGACCAGGCCAGGCCTATACCAGCCATACTGATAATTGACAGGTTTTTATCTTTAAACACATACAGGGAAATAAGACCAAGACCACCCGCTATCAATGATACAAGATGTGCTACCGGCCTTGAGTATTTTTTTGCCAGCAGTGGCAGTAAAAAAGCAAATAAAGCTGCAAAGCCATTATAAAAAGCAAACAACACCCCTACCCAAATTGCCATATCATTGTACCCCTTGGATGTTGTATCTGTTGTACCTGCGATATGCTGGGCAAGTGCCGGCGTGGTATATATCCACATAGCAAATAATGCAAACCAGGAAAAGAACTGCACAACAGCCAGTTTCTTCATGGTACCCGGTAAAAAGTTCAGGTCATCCATCACTTCTAAAAAGCCATTGGCTTTTTTAGCCCGTTGCATTATAGCCGCAATTAACTGGCATATTCCAAAGGCAGCAATACCACCGGTAAGGACATATAGTTCTTTCTCCAGTGGTTTTGCCATATTGCTGTTATATAAAAAAAGCCCGGCAGTTAATACCAACCCTGCCAATGTCCAAATGGTACCGCTCGACATAAAGGATGATGCCGGTGTTTTGATATGTACTGCATTCGTTTCCTCCGTTGTTTCGCCAAACGATTTCATTTCCTCGGGCGAATATTCTTTTGTGGTAAAAACAGTATAGGATATCGCTGCAACATATACTACAGCCCCGATGATAAATGAAATTTTAATAGAATCTGGAATAACACCCTGCGGAGCTTCATTTGCCACACCAAACTCGGTTAGTAAATAAGGCAACAGTGAGGATATCACAGCACCGGTGCCGATAAAAAAACTTTGCATGGCAAAACCTGTCGTACGTTGTGAGTCGGGCAACATATCACCCACAAATGCCCTGAATGGCTCCATGGATACATTAATTGACGCATCCAGTAACCACAGCATGATAGCTGCCATCCATATAGCTGAAACATTCGGAAAAACCAACAATGCAAGCGAAGCCAGTAACGCCCCCACCATAAAAAAGGGCCTTCTCCTTCCCCATTTCTTGTGCCAGGTCTTATCGCTCCAATGACCGATAATAGGCTGAACAATGAGGCCTGTAAGCGGGGCAGCAATCCAGAGGATCGGGATATTATCAATAGACTCACCCAATGTTTGAAATATCCTGCTGACATTGGCATTCTGCAGCCCAAAGGCGAACTGAATTCCAAAGAAGCCGACACTCATGTTAATGATATGCTGAATACTAAGCTTGGGTTTTCCTACCGTATCAAACAATGACATAAGCAACCGTTATTCGTTAGCTAGAAAAGGGAAAGATAGGAATAATATGTAAAAAGTACACATTTTGTCAGCCACACAAACAGGAGGCCATTTCCTGGGAATATTTTGTTGTATCAGATGACAAATCCATTGGGAAGAACTGCCCCTTTCTTCACCACCACAATACCATCTTTGACGGTGTACAGCGGGTGGTCGGTATTCTCCAGGTGCGTGCCCCCGTTGATCCGCACATCGTTACCAATGCGCACATTCTTATCCAGGATGGCATTTTTTATATAGCAACGATCGCCCACTCCCAGGAGGGGAATACCCTTTTCGGCATCAGAAGCAATATCTTCCAGGGTCTCATAATAATCGCTGCCCATAATATAAGTGCTTACGATAGTGCTGCCATGCCCGATGCGGGACCGAATACCGATTACCGAACTCTCCATACGGGAGGCATTGATGATAGAACCTTCGGCTACTATTGTTTTCTCCAGTGTCGTGCCACTCATCTTAGCTGGTGGCAGCATACGGGAGCGGGTATAGATGGTGCGGTCATTATCAAACATGTTAAAGGCCGGAATATCTTTTGTCAAATCAAGATTGGCTTCGAAGAAGGAATAGATATTCCCGATATCTGTCCAATAGCCGGTATACTGATAACTGGCCACCTTATACTTTCCTATCGAATCCGGGATTATCTCTTTACCAAAATCTGTGGCTGTTTTGTATTCATCCAGCAGCATATCAAACAACAGCTTGCGGTTAAATATGTAAATACCCATCGAAGCAAGATATACACGGCCTGCTTTTTTCATTTCTTCACCGGTATCGCTAATCCAATCAGGCAGGAGTTCCTTTTTGGGTTTTTCAATAAAGGAGGCGATGAGCCCCTCTTCACTTTTCAATATGCCAAACTCCGGTGCATCCCGCTGGCCTACCGGTATCGTAGCCACACTGATATCAGCCCCCAGTTTCTTATGGTTGTCCAGCATTTCCGCAAAGTCCATTTGGTAAAGCTGGTCGCCGGAAAGTATCAGTACATAATCACTTTCAAATGGTTCCACATGGCGAAGGCCCTGTCTTACTGCATCAGCCGTACCCTGGTACCAGGCGGGGTTGTCAGGCGTTTGCTCTGCTGCCAGTATATCCACAAATGCCCGGCTGAATGCGCTGAAATGATAGGTGTTTTTTATATGCCTGTTTAATGAGGCCGAGTTAAACTGCGTCAGCACAAACATGCGGCCGATGCCATTGTTCAAACAATTGGAAATAGGGATGTCCACCAGCCTGTATTTTCCGGCTATCGGTACTGCCGGTTTTGAACGGGTTGCTGTAAGCGGGTACAGCCTGCTGCCTGCACCACCTCCCAAAATAATACTGAGGATTTCTTTCGAGTGAGTAATCGTCCTTATTGCCATATAAAATAGATGATAGTGAAAAGTTAATAAATAATAGTTGGTTTACGACAATGCATATCTCGCTTTTGTTGTCTTAACACTTGAAATTAGCATTTTCAGTAATTCAGTTGCATCGGCATGCATTGACTCAAACATTCTCTTATCAATAAATTCTGTGGTCACTAAAAGTTCGAGCCAGTAAACACTCTCATTTGCCTCTTTCAACCCTATATGCAACTTATGTACAAAATCCTTTTTACTTTCTGCATACTCCGCTTCCCGTATCAATGCCCCTATTGCAGTACCAGCCCTCAGTATTTGTTGTGAGATTATATATTCACCGTGCTTTTTCTTCAGAAACTTATATAAATTGATTATCCTTACCGCAAATGCAAAGCTTTTACCTTTCAATACACTCTCTTTTGCCATTTTTAAGATTTGTGTTTCATAAAAAATTTTAGGCTTTAAGGTGTATTATCTGTTATCTGTTTACTATTATTTAAGCGATTTATATAAATCTATATACTGTTGTGCAGATGAATCCCATGAATGGTCAATTGTCATCATATGGCTGCGCATCCAGTGATAAAGTTCATGCTTATTATTGTAAAGATCTATTGCCCTGCCCACCGAGTAATTAATATCCCATACCGATGCCTGGTCAAAACGGATACCCGTGCCCTGCCAGTCGCCCATATCCGTCACCGTATCCCGCAAGCCACCAGTATTACGTACCATGGGCACAGTACCATACCGCAACGCATACATCTGGTTCAGCCCGCAAGGCTCCACCCGGCTCGGCATCAGTAAAAAATCTGAACCTGCATACATCAGGTGACTGAGGGGTTCGCTGTAGCCAATATACGAATTATAATATCCTTTGAACTGGTGCTTCATCTGGTCCAGGCGATCTTCCAATTCAGGATCTCCGGAACCCAATACCAGGAAATTTGCCTGGCCATTATACTGATAAATGCTCTGGCTGATCGCCTCAGGCAATAAGTCGGCCGCTTTCTCGCCCACCAGTCGCCCAATGAAAGAAATTAATGGCTTGTCCGGATCAAGGCCAAATTGTGCCACCAGTTCTTTCTTATTATTTTCTTTTCCTTTATCAACTAATTCCTTGTCATAATTTTTGGAAATCAGGCTGTCGGTCTCCGGATCCCATACCTTGGTATCAATACCATTAAGTATGCCAGAACTCTTTCCCTTTTCATATTCAAAAAGGTCTTCAAGGCCATTAGCTTCGCCGCGCAGTTCGCCAAGATAACTGTTGCTGACCGTCGTTACCTTCCAGGCACTCCGTACAGCTGATGCAAGCGGGTTGATAGTATTGTTCCAGTCAAGCAATCCCCATTTCCAGCTGTCAAATGAGGGAAGCAAATAATATTTATCCCAACCCATCCATCCCTGGTATTGTGCATTGTGTACGGTCAGTACGGTAGGTATCTCAGCAAGTTTTTGCCTGAATTCAAGTGCATGCTTGAAGAAAAAAGGAATTAAACCAGTATGGTGATCATGGCAGTGCACCACATCAGGCTGATGGTTCCATTTATTCAACCAGTCACAAACAGCTACCTGGAAAGAAAGAAAACGTTCCGTATCATCGTCGTACCCATAAATTTTTTCCCGGTCCAGCAGCCCATTGATATCAAGCAGGTACAGGTCAAAACCCAGTTTGTTTGTTTTCTCTTTGATAATACTGTAGCGGAAATGATGAGGCCCAATATGCTGGCTGCCTTCATGCACCAGTTCCCAATCATTGGTATATAAAAACTTAGTCCGGTACATGGGCATCACCACTTTGGCCACATGCCCCAGTTCTGCCTGGTACTTGGGCAAGGCGCCCACAACATCCCCAAGGCCTCCGGCCTTTGCCACCGGGTAACACTCCGCTGCTACATGCAATATTTCCATGCTGTAATATAAATAAAGGAATGGATTGAAATTAAGCTTTTTTGATATTCCCGCATTTTAAAAAGGAACGATGGTATGCCTTTTATAAAATACCCCTAAAGCAGCCCTCACCTTTTTTATACAAGGTATTAACAAGACATGTAAGTGTTTTTCAGGGTAAAATAAATTTGTGTTACTTTCAGCACTTATAAAAATAACGTCGATTGCTATGAGTAAACAACCTACCAACTATGGTGCCCTGAGCACCCTGGTTACCGTTTTCTTCTTCTGGGGCTTTATTGCAGCAGGAAACAGCGTATTCATCCCCTTCTGCAAGCATTATTTCAAACTCGACCAGTTTCAAAGCCAGTTGATTGATTTTGCATTTTACACGGCATACTATGTAGGGGCACTCATCTTGTTTGCATACGGTGCATTTGGCGGAAAAGACCTTGTGGGAAAATGGGGATATAAGAAAAGTATAGTTTACGGCCTTTTATTTTCAGCACTGGGTGCAGCAGCAATGATCCTGGCGGTAAACGGTAATAGCTTTGCAGGAATGCTGATCGGACTTTTTATCGTTGCACTTGGATTTTCTCTTCAGCAAACAGCAGCACAGCCCTTTGCTATTACCCTGGGCGATCCGGCGACAGGTACGGCAAGGGTTACTCTCGGCGGTGCAATTAATTCTTTTGGTACGTCCATCGGGCCACTGGTGGTTGCCCTGGCACTTTTCGGCACTACAGCGGCTATAACTGATGAACAAATTGCCTCCTTAAGCTTGTCTAAAGTAATTATATTATACGTGGGTGTCGGCGCTTTGTTTATCGCAGCCTCCGCCATGTTCTTCTTCTCCAAAAAAGTACCATCCGGCATCATTGAAGAAAAAACGGAAAAAGCGAGTAAGGCATTGTACATGCTGCTTATCATGACTGGCTTATTGATTGTTGCTTTTGTGCCCATCTTCAGCAGCTATCAAAAAGATATGACCAACGCCACCGATAGCGAAAGGCATGCGCTGGAAGCATATCGCCTCTGGTGGCTTATTGGAGCCCTGGTTATTGTGGTGGGCTGCCTTGTATTTGCCAATCTCAGCGCCAGAAAAAAAGCGGATGGCTGGGGCGCCATGCGTTATCCGCAATTAGTCTTGGGTATGCTTGGCATTTTTACCTATGTAGGCGTAGAAGTAGCTGTAGGCAGCAACCTCGGCGAATTATTAAAACAAAAGGAATTTGGCTCACTATCTGCTTCACAAGCCACTCCGTATATCATGATGTACTGGGGAAGCCTGATGATCGGTCGCTGGTGCGGTGCTGTAGGGGCATTTAATTTCTCGCAAAGCAAAAAAACAGTTTTACAAATCATCATACCGCTGATTGCTTTTGCATTATTGATCCTCATCATTTACCTGTCAGACTATAACGTAAAATCCCTTTATTATTATATCATTTGTGTGGTGATACTGATTATTGGCTTCTATTTCAGTAAAGATAAACCGGTGCAAACCCTGCTTATTTTCAGTTTGCTTGGGGTGGCAGCTATGCTGATCGGCTTATTATCGACGGGAACAGTGGCTATTTATGCTTTCCTTAGCGGCGGACTTTGCTGTTCTATCATGTGGCCTTGTATCTTCAGCTTATCCGTTGCCGGGCTGGGTAAATACCAGTCTCAGGGTTCTGCATTTCTGATTATGATGATCCTGGGCGGTGGTATTATCCCTCCGATCCAGGGTAAACTTGCCGACATAATTGGTATTCATCAATCATATATCATAGCTGTGGTCTGCTATGCTTACCTTGCTTTCTTTGCATTTGTTGTTAAAGGTGTACTGAAGAGACAAGGCATCGATTACGATGCCGAAGTAAGTAGTGGTGGACATTAATTTTTAAACCTGTAATAATTATCATGAGCAGTTACGCAATAGGTATAGATATCGGCGGCACCAACACCAAGTTTGGTGTGGTGGATCGGAGTGGCAAAATAATTGAGCAAAGCCGCATGCTGACCAATCAATACGAGGATGTAGATGAATACATCAACGAACTGGCCGGAAAACTCAAACCTCTGATCGAAAAAGCGGGCGGTGCAAAAGAATGTGTGGGTATCGGCATCGGCGCACCCAATGGCAACTATTACTCCGGTAATATTGAATACGCTGCCAACCTGAAATGGCGGGGTATTATTCCTTTTGCTAAAATTATGTCGGAAAAAACAGGCTTGCCGGTAAAACTGACTAACGATGCCAATGCAGCAGCCATGGGCGAAATGATGTACGGCTGCGCCAAAGACATGAAACACTTTATCGTTATCACCCTCGGGACAGGTGTGGGCAGTGGTATTGTAATAGATGGAAAAATTGTATTGGGGCATGATGGCTTTGCCGGCGAACTCGGCCATACCATTGTGCGGCACGATGGACGCCTGCACAAAGGCACGGGCATCAGGGGGTCACTCGAATCCTATGCCTCGGCCACAGGAGTACGGGAAACAGCCTTAGAACTGCTGACCGCCTATCCTGAAAAAGACAGCCTGTTGCGTGATTACACGTTGAATGAACTCACCAGCCAGTCGGTTTACGAATGTGCCATGAAGGGTGATACGATCGCCAACGAAATATTTGAATCAACCGGGCGGATACTGGGTGAAGCGCTTGCCAACTTTGTGATGTTTTCTTCACCGGAAGCAATCATATTATTTGGCGGCCTTACCAAGGCAGGCGATTTGATAATGAACCCGACCAGGCAATCCATGGAAGAACACCTGATACAGATTTTTAAGAATAAAGTGAAACTGATGTTCAGCGAACTCCAGGAAGCAGACGCAGCCATCCTCGGTGCCAGTGCACTAGTTTGGTAAAGATTTTTTGAATTGAGCATAACTAAAAAAAGGGGCAACAGTTGTTGCCCCTTTTGTATGACTGGTTTTACATAATTAATGTTTCACCTCTGCGACATCATGGGGGTTATGCTTGTGCCGGAAGAAAATGGTAAAGAGCACAGCTACAATAGCCGCATAAATAGCAAAGGCCAGCCAGATACCATGCCAGTCCCTGCCCCCATCAGCCGTGGTGTAATATTTCTGTATCATCCAGCCGCTAATCTTGCTTCCCAGCACAGCGCCAACGCCATTAGTCATCATCATAAACAATCCCTGCGCACTGGATCTGATTTTGTACCCCGTTGTAGTTTCTACAAATAGTGAACCTGAAATATTAAAGAAGTCAAAGGCCATTCCATATACTATACAGGACAGGATAATCATCCATAATCCCTCGGCCGGGTTTCCATAGGAAAAAAGGCCAAACCGGAGAACCCACGCAATCATGCTGAACAACATCACCTGTTTTATACCAAACCGTTTCAGGAAAAATGGAATGGCCAGGATAAACAATGTTTCAGAAATCTGGGAGATGGACATAATAATGGTGGAATATTTCACCACAAATGAATCCTTGTATTCCGGCACCCGTTCAAACTCTGACAGAAATACATCACCATACATATTTGTCAATTGCAGGGCCGCTCCCAGGAACATAGAAAAGAGAAAAAACAGGGCCATTTTAGAATTGCCAAATAGTTTAAATGCATTCAGTCCGAGTTTCTCCGTTAAAGAGGCGCTCTCAGAAATAAGTTTTGGCGGAGGGCATTTTGGCAGGGTAAATGAAAAAATACCCAGCAGGACAGAACCTGCCGCCGATATGTAAAACATATTCGCCGAAGCTTTGCTACCGGTAAGGTTAGTAATCCACATGGCGACAATAAACCCAACTGTACCCCAAACCCGTATTGGCGGAAATACTTTTACAACATCTTCATTATTATTTTTCAGAATAGTATAAGCAATCGAATTGGAAAGGGAAATGGTCGGCATATAACAAAGCATAGCCCCAAAAATGATCCAGAAAAACTGGTCGGGACTGTTCGCCTGCGGTATCATGGCAATAAAAAGGCCGCTGCAGATATGCAAAATACCATAGAGCTTTTCAGCGTTCATCCACTTATCGGCAATAATGCCTGTAAGAGCGGGCATCAATAAGGAGGAATACCCCAGGGTGGCAAATACATCGCCAAACTGTGAACCATCCCACTTCATGGTACCAAACCAATAATTAGAAATGGTTATCAGCCAGGCGCCCCACACAAAAAACTGCAAAAAGCTCAATATGGTCAGGCGTAGTTTAATGTTCATACCGTTTTTTTATTAAAAGGGAAGATAAGGATTTTAGCCATTCCGCTGCTACCGCTAAGCTGCTTACCTTTGCACCATGATACCCCTACATGAAGCGCATCCCGGGTTACAGGCCATCGCCGAAAAAGTACATGCCGGGCAACGGATTACCGACGAAGATTGTTTACTCCTGTTTGAAAAAGCCAGCCTCGGCTTTGTGGGCAGCCTGGCCAATGAAATAAAGGAACGCCTGCATGGCGATAAAGTATTTTTTAACCGCAACTTCCATATCGAACCTACCAATGTATGTGTGTTCAGCTGCAATTTCTGCGCTTACAGCCGCCTGTACGCCAACCGGGATGAAGGCTGGGAACTGAGTGTGGACCAGATGCTCCACATGGTAAAGCAGTATGATGGCAAGCCCATAACCGAAGTACATATTGTAGGTGGGGTACATCCTAAAATGGATTTAAAATTCTTCGCTGAACTCCTCTCGGCCATCCGCAGCCACCGCCCCGAGTTGCATATTAAAGCCTTTACTGCTGTAGAGTATGATTACATGTTCCGCAAAGCAAAAGTAACAGTGGAAGAAGGGTTGAAATTCTTAATAGAAGCCGGGCTCGGTTCTATACCCGGTGGTGGCGCCGAAATATTTCACCCGGAAATACGGGAGAAAATATGTGCGGATAAAGTAGATGGTGATGGTTGGCTGAACATACATGAGACCGCACATAAACTGGGACTGCACTCCAATGCCACCATGCTCTATGGACATATTGAAAAATATGAACACCGGGTGGATCATATGCGCCGCCTGCGTGAATTGCAGGATCGGACACATGGCTTCAATACATTTATCCCGCTTAAATTCCGGAACAAAGACAATGACATGAGCAATGTGGCTGAAAGTTCAATTGTTGAGGATATGCGTGTCTATGCCATTGCCCGTATATACTTAGATAATTTCCCGCACCTGAAAGCCTACTGGCCAATGCTGGGAAGACAGAATGCCCAACTCTCCCTCTCCTATGGCGTGGATGATATTGATGGAACGATTGATGATACCACCAAAATCTACAGTATGGCAGGCTCCGAGGAGCAAACACCGGCGATGAGTACGGCAGAACTGGTAAACCTGGTTAAACAGGTAAGGCGCACACCGGTGGAACGGGATACACTGTACAAAGAAATAAAAACATACACAGGTACCGTAAACGAAGACCCGGCCCTTTTGAATTAAGCCGCTAAGTTTTATGAAGGTATTTGCTTAGTTTTTTCACCCGGCTCTTCTTCTTAAAGGCTTTGACAATCTTTTTGTTTTTGCCAACCAGGAAGACGACATCACAGTTTAACGCATCGGCTTCTTCCTCAATTTCGATCACTATATAGTCTTTAAACGTGTCGCTAAGCGCCCAGTTATTGAAAAAATCCGCTTTACTAATCAACTTGCCTTTTAGAAAAAAAGCGACACGCTTATCCTTAAAATTATAACGACCGGTACGCCAGATTGATAGCTGGTTGGTAAAGAAAACAGCTTCATTATTTGTAAGCAGGCGATTGTCATCTTTTCCTATACCTGCAGCAAAAGCCGAATCAAACAAATACCGCAGCTTTCCTAAATCCGGACTTTCAGCTATTAAATTATTTGGCCTGCAACGGCTGGTTTTACCATTACTGGCAAAAACAACATACCTATCTCCTTTTGCAAATACTACGCCGCAATCGCCAAAGCCAAATCCGGTTTCGACAATGACAGAATCAGCCTTCTCTCCTTTAAAGATTTCTTCCACCTGGAATGTATAACGCACTCTGTCTGTTGCCGTTTTTCGCAACACCCGGCCAATGAAAATCTGGTCCGCTAGATGCGCCTGGGTGACGAAGTCATTTTGTACACATTCACAGGCCGCCAGTGGTTGCCCAAAAGTAAAAAGTAATAATACAGTGATCAATAGCTTCATACAGGCCTATTCTTCATTTGTATAAACAGTTGGCTTCTCAAACGAAATTGCGTTGGAAACACTGCCTTTATTTCCCGACTGATCAAATAACTGGAATGTTATTTCGAATTCGTTTCCATTGTCAAAATTAAATGCACCGGAGCACATACCGTGTCCTACCTGTACCTGCCCTTCTTTAAGTTTCAGTATATATGTTGTGGATTTCCCGGTTGCCTTGTTTTTTACTGTGGTACGCACAAATAGTTCAGACTGATCGATTCCGGTAAGATTAAAATACACCCATTTGGCTGGCCCGCAGCCATAAACGGCATACGTTTTTTTCTTTAATGTGGGTACTGTGCTTATAACAGGGATATCGTTATCCAGGGTTGTATTCACAGTAAACCTGAGTGCCTCCCACTTATTAGTCAACGAACTGTAGCGGGCGGGCCCGGGATCTTTATTTGGCAGATGTTGCAGAGCCAATGTATACTCATTGCCTGCAATTAATTCTGTTGCAGGCTTCAGCACTACTTGCGTAACCATCATTTCCCCCTGTAAAACTTCAATCACATTGAGCACCACTTTTTCTTTCCCGGAGATAAGTACTGCGGGGAAGGTTGTTCCAATCCCCTTCACATATTGCTGGCTGTTGGCATAAAACTCAAGTATAATAAGGCCATTTTTGTTCAGGGTCTTTGCATCGGACAATACATAAATACCGCTGCCCGCACACTTGGCCATAACGCCTGTTGATGTACACAAGCCGATCAGGATCAGCGATATGGATCGCATTATTTTATTCATGGTATTCCCTATATTTTTTGTAAGACTTAGAAATTAATCGTCACAGTGGTGCGGCCACGTTTATTAGCGCTGCGCTTCCATTTAGGGCCTTCCTTTATCAGGCGTATAGCTTCTTTATCGCATTTTGGGCAAAGCGATTTTTCTACGGTAATATTTACAGGCTCGCCATTTTTATCTACTTCAAATGATACCTGGACAGAGCCAGCCATATTCCGTTCTGTTGTTTTTATTTCATCGGGTGCATCAAGGTTATTGGCTAAGTACGCATCATATTTTTCCCAGCCATCCGCAGGCTCCGGCTCTTCCAGTTTTCGGTTCATTTGTCTATTATTGGCCGAACGGGACGCCGTATTCGGCATCTGGCGACTCACCACCACTTCTGATAAACTGCGATCATCCTGCATAACAATGCGGTTGGACGGCTTGGCTGTCTGGATCTCTGTATTACTATTTTCAAAGCCAATTGCTTTTACCTGAACTAACAAGGACGAATCAGGATAGGTAAGCGTAAAATATCCGTTTGCATCTGTATACGTACCAGCATTATTATCCGCCGGGTTGGATACCCGGGCAAAAGGGACCCCTGTATTATTTGCATCCGTTATCCTTCCACGGAAAATATTTGTCTGTGGTATATTGCTACGGTTACGGTGAGATGCATCCTCCAATTTTTTTACAGGGGCTGCGGCTACGTCTTTTTTAAAGTCAGCCTCGGCATCAACACGGCCTGCCACCTGCTTTTCCTTAAACTTTTTTTCTTCCGCCTTAGCCATTTCTTTACGGCGCTCTTCCTGCTCTTTATAAAAATCATTGCTTTTAGCTTCCGCAGTTACGGCACCGGAGGCTTCTGTACCAGGTTTAACCTGGTTGTAACCAGGGCTGGTAACCTTTTGGGCTGCCTTCTGATCGGCCATATCTTTTGCTCCATCCATATCATTATCCTGACCAGGATTGCCAGTCGTAGCTTTTGTCGCCGCTATTTCATTCTTTGTATCCTGCCCGGAATTATTAGTGGCCGGAGATACCTTTTCCGATTCTCCAGGTACTGGATTGGTATTGCCGCCTTTGCTTGTATTATTATTCGTATCCTGCCTGGGAGATGGCACTACAGCCATTTCACCGGGCTTGTTATTCTTTGTTAAAAACTGGCTGGCCCATATCGCTGCACCGCCAATCAGCACCACAGCCGCAGCAACACGCCACCACATCACCGGCTTTTTCTTTTGCTCAAACATGGCTACGACCCTGCCACTTTCCGTTTTAGCCGCAAGTCGTTTTTGCAGTTCTGCAATATCTGCAGCTGCATTCACTCCCGAAACAGCATATCCTTCCAATGCATCCGCCAGGAAGGGATCATCCAATGCCGCTTTCTCCATTTCATGCATTTGCATGGAAGTAAGCAGGCCTTTGTGATATTTTTCAATATCCGCTGCTGTAAAGGTCTTTATGTGCTTATCTGTTGCCATGTTTTTCCCCGCAGGGAACTATATAAAGTTAAATACAAAATTCATTCCGGCTCTGAACCCTTGCCTCTCAACGCCGAATTCCCGGCTACCTACTCATCCCGTCCTCCGCCTTTTTCCATACATATCTTCAGGTTCCGTCTTCCGTTCTGTATAAGGCTCCTTACCTGGTTCCACTCACGCCCCGTCAGTTCGACGATTTCGTTATAACACTTACTTTCGAGGTAAAAGAGCCGGATGGTTTCCTGCTGGTCCCCTGCCAGTGTGCCGAGGCAGTATTCCATCAGCTTAAAATGCTCTTCTTTTTCGAGCACACCATTCAGATGCACTTCTTCTTCGGATTGCATAAGCTCTGTCTTAAACTCCACCGTTTTCATATTTTTCGGGGTGCGCAGCTGCATCAGGCAGTGGTTTTTTGCCAGTTGGTGCAGCCACCCGCGAAAATTATCCACCTCATGCTTTTTCAGCTTGGTCACCAGTTCCTCAAAAACCAGCATCACACTATCCTTAGCCCTTTCCGGGTCTTTAAAATATTTGAGGCAAACACCATACACCAGCTCCATGTAGCGCTGGTACAATTCACCGAGCACGGTCATATCACCCTGTTCTTTGTACAGGGCTACCAGTTCTTTGTCGGTTAGTGATGAGTGAGATATGTTCTTAATAAAAGCCAACGGTTAAAATTAGCGAATAATCAGCATTTGGCATATCCGGCCATGATCTCCCGGCAACAATAAAACTCGTCCGCAGCTAATAAATAGAGATTATTTCTGATGTCTGCAAAATGGTTGTATATAGTTATACGTGCAAGAAGCATAAAAAGCTATTAACATTTCCATAAGAATGAAGGTGAAGAAACTCTTTGTGCAATCTTTTTCAATCCTGCATCAGGCAAGCAAATACATTTTATGAAAAAGTTATTCATACTTCTTGTACCGGTACTGTTTGTACTGGTAGCATTCCGCCCGGTAAAAAATATTACGATTACCGGCGTGATAAATGATGATAAAGGATATCCGGTGGCATTTGCCAGTGTAATGGTGAAAGGTACCAAGGTTGGAGCAGGTGCTGATGCAAATGGTGTATTCAAACTGGTAGCACCTGATAATGCAAAAACGCTGGTCATTTCTGCTGCAGGTTATGAAACTGCAGAAATTGCTATTGCAGGCAGGAGCACTATTAATGTAACACTCAAAATACAAACGAATACGCAAACGGAAGTGGTCGTAACCGCTATCGGACTACAAAAAGTCAAAAAGGATATGGGTTATGGCAGCCCTTTAACCGGACGTGCTTCTGGCATCATGGTAAACAGCGATATGCGTGGCTACTATGGCCTGGATCGGGATGGAAGCCGGGAAGAGTTCAACCGCGAGGGCTATGATAAAATAACGGAAAACCGTTTTTTGAAAGTGGCCGACAATCCGTTGTCAACATTTTCTATTGACGTAGATGCAGCTTCTTACAGTAACGTACGCCGCTTCCTGAACCAGGGACAGTTACCTCCCGCCGGCGCAGTACGTATTGAAGAAATGGTGAATTATTTCAAATACCAATATCCGCAGCCAGCAGGAAACGCACCATTTTCCATTAACACAGAAATAGCTGATGCACCCTGGAATAAAGAACATAAACTGGTACTGATTGGCCTGCAGGGAAAACAAATCCCTACCGCCAATCTTCCCGCATCAAACCTTACTTTCCTGATTGATGTATCCGGTTCTATGCAGGGTCCTGAAAGGCTTGGTCTGGTAAAAGCTTCTATGAAAATGCTGGTGGATCAATTGAGGGAACAGGATTTCGTATCGATAGTGGTATATGCCGGTGCAGCAGGCCTCGTGCTGGAACCAACCAGCGGTTACGAAAAAACAAAAATCAAAGATGCAATAGACAAACTCGAAGCCGGTGGTTCAACGGCAGGCGGTGCCGGAATAAAACTGGCGTATAAAACGGCCAATGAAAACTTTGTAAAGGGTGGCAATAACCGTGTTATCCTTTGTACCGATGGTGATTTTAATGTAGGCGAAAGCAGTGATGATGCCATGGAAAGATTAATTGAAAATGAACGAAAAAGCGGCGTATTCCTGACCGTGCTGGGTTATGGCATGGGTAATTACCAGGATGCGAAAATGCAAAAGCTCGCCGACAAAGGAAATGGTAACCATGCTTATATCGACGGCATCAGCGAAGCAAAGAAAGTACTGGTGAATGAATTTGGCGGTACACTTTTCACCATTGCCAAAGATGTAAAACTGCAGGTAGAATTTAATCCCGCCAAAGTACAGGGCTATCGCCTGATTGGCTATGAAAACAGGATGCTGGCTAAAGAAGATTTCAATGATGATAAAAAAGATGCGGGTGAACTTGGCAGTGGTCACACGGTTACCGCTTTGTATGAAGTAATACCTGTTGGCATAAAAAGCAGCTTCCTGCAAAAAGTTGATTCCCTGAAATACCAGTCGAACGCAGAGCCGCTAAGTAAAACCAGTCACAGTGATGAAATCATGACAGTAAAATTCCGCTACAAAGCGCCTGATGGCGATGTAAGCAAACTGATAGAACACCCGGTAAAAGACACGCAGATACCTATTGCCCAAACCTCATCCAACTTCCGGTTTGCAGCAGCAGTTGCCCAGTTTGGTCTGCTGCTCCGTGATTCTGAATACAAATCGGCCGCTACTTATAAAGATGTGTTGTTGCTGGCCCGCAAAGCAAAAGGCAACGATGACGAGGGCTACCGTTCGGAGTTTATCCGCCTGGTGGAAAGTGCGCAAATGCTGGCGAAGGCAAAACCCGGTAATAATGAGCCGGTGGCTCCGGCAGATGATGAGGACGAAGAAACCAGCCCAATGCCTTTATCAAAAAAATAATTTAGGGGCCTTGTGCAATTCATACCGGCACTGCATCAGGCTATATGTAACTAACAATTTTTAACAGCCGGTTAGTGATTCGGGGCTGGTTTTTACCAGCCCTTTCTTTTTTCGCACTGTACCCAACCGGGTTAGTGAGTACCTGCTAAACAAGCGCTTATGAGAAAAGTATTTACCCTTTGTTGCTTATTTGCTTCGCTTAAAAGTTTTAGCCAAAACAGTTCCACCTCCATACAAGAGGCGCTTAAAAGCAAAATGCCTGTTTGTGGATTAGTACGCACAAGCCCGGAACCAATAGCTGATTCAATTACAGTTACCGGCAACTGCTGGGGCAAACAAAAACTCAAAACTGACTCAACAGTCAATAAAGTTTTGGACAAAGGGTTAACCGGAAAACTCACAGGCTTACATGTTGCAGACACCGGCACTGTACCAGCAGGGAGAAGATATGGCTGTAACCCCAGGACAAAACCATCAACCGATCAGCCAGCGCTGGTTGTAGATGGAAAATTAACTCCGATTGCAGAACTAAACACCATCAACACCAACGATATTGAATCAGTTGAAATTATTAAGCCCCCGGTAGCAGCAGTCATATTTGGCATTGATGCTGTCAACGGCGCTATCATTCTCACTACAAAGAAAACAGGCTATTGGAAAGTTTATATCAAAGACAAGACAGACAATAAACCAATTCCCGGTGCAACGGTACAAATCAAAAACAAGCAAACCCGCAGAGCCGATTACCTGACCACCAACGATAGTGGTTTTATACTCCTCCATAAAAAACTGGTGCGTGATTCTGTTTTCTCTGTAAGCGCTGTTGGCTATACATTCGAGTATATCCCGGTAAAAATCGGATTGAACACCCTTCCATCAACGATACTTATGGAAAGAAATATCAAAATTTGCGAAGAAGTCATTGTACGCAGTTACAACTACTACAGCGGCTGCGGAAGAAGCAGGAGTGATTGTATGCTGCTATGTAAAATAGCCGGAATCAACATATACCCTTCCGACAGCGTAGCTGGTAACAAGCCCCTGCCGGAACCGGCCAAAATCACAGCTTATCCAAACCCCGCCGCACGAAATGCCAACATCAGCATCCGGATAGAAAACAAACCGGCAAATATTGCTTCCTTACGTGTAGTCGCAGCAAGCGGCACTACCCTGCTATGGCAAAAAATAACCGATGCTGGCAAACAAAATACTATCAGTTTCCAAACGGGCAACTGGCCTGGCGGTATCTATTTTATTCAACTACTGTATGCAAACGGGAAAACAGCTGCATCTGAAAGGATAGTCATCCAATAAAACGAATAGTATGAGCAAGAAAATCCAGTTGACAATACCCAAACCCTGTCATGAGGACTGGGATGCCATGGCCGATGTGCAGAAGGGAAAATTCTGTGGCTCTTGTCAAAAGCAAGTAGTTGATTTCACCAACATGAGCGATCGGCAACTCGCCGAGTTTTTCAAGAAACCATCTACCGGAAGTGTATGTGGCCGGTTTATGACCGATCAACTGGAAAGGGAATTAGACATACCGAAGAAACGTATCCCCTGGCTGAAGTATTTTTTTACGATTGCCATTCCTGCATTTTTTGCTTCGAAGGCTGCCGGTCAGCAAACACATAAAATAATGGGCAAACCGGCATTCAGGCAACCGAGGGACACAATAAGGATTGTCACAGTACCTGAAGTAAGAAAGCTGGGAGAAGTTGCGCCCGAAATAATTACAATAAGAGGAAATGTCACTGCCGCACCAGCAAACATGATTTCCGGAACGATTACCAATGAAAAAGGAGAGGTTGTGGAAGGCGTTTCAATTACGGTCGCCGGTACAAAAATAGCTGCCACATCTGATATGAACGGGGCTTTTAAAATTACAGCAAAGAAAGGTGATGTTCTTTCAGTGTCTGCAATCGGGTACCAGGCTAAAGATGTTATTGTCAATGAAAAAAGCAGCATCGCCATCCAATTAACGCCAATCATCCTGGAAGAAGTTGTAGTTGTTGGATATGTCACAAAGACACGATGTGATGTAATCATGGGTGCTATATCAACGGTAAGGGCTGAGGATATACGTAAGGTGGACGATAAAGAAGTAATGAAACAGCCAGATGCAGTTTTGAAGATTTACCCTAATCCTGTTCAGCGCAATACAACCTTCACTGTGCGGCTGAAAAAAATGAGCGACCAGGTTTCAGACATACGCATTATTACAGCCAGCGGGGTTTCTGTTTTGTCGCAAAAAATGGCAAGCAAAGGCAAACAAGCTACTATCAGCCTTCAGGCTGGTGACTGGGCTGCGGGTTTATATTTTATCCAGCTGCTTTATGCAGACGGACAGGTGGCCCAATCTGAGCGGCTCGTCATTCAATAAAGATTGTATGGGTAAGCAAATACAATTAAACATACCAATGCCTTGTCACGAAGACTGGGATGCCATGGATAACACGGCGAAGGGAAAGTTTTGCGGCTCCTGTCAGAAGCATGTCATTGATTTTACCAACATGAGCGATCGGCAGCTGGCGGAATTTTTCAAAAAGCCTTCCACCGGTAATGTGTGCGGACGTTTTATGGGCGATCAGTTAGACAGGGCAATAGATATACCTAAGAAAAGGATTCCCTGGCTAAAGTATTTTTTTACGATTGCCATTCCCGCCTTTTTTGCATCTAAAGCAGCAGGACAGCAACTGCATAAAAAAGCAAGTAGCTCATCACCGTTAGTCACAAGACCAATAATCAAAAAAGATACCGTAGTCTTACCTGAGATAGTTGTGGAGGGTATGCGGCCGGTTATAGTTGCCAGAACACTTGATAGCAGCGGGGTGGAAAAAACAGATATACAAAAGGCGCTGGCAGGCAAGGTTGCCGGGCCGGTTGTAAGCACATACAATCCTGCTAAAAATTCTTTAGAAAACAGATTAACCGGGCCTGAACTAGAGACTACGAAAAGAACAATTACGGGTATTATACTCGACGAAAAAGGAGAACCGGTTCCACATGCCACTATAGTTATTAGGGGTACGAAGACAGGTGTTGTAGCAAATACGAATGGAGAGTTCCGCTTGTTAGCCGAAACCGGGAATGTGCTGGCTATAACTGGAGTTGCAATCAATATGACAGAAATTACTATCGGCGATAAATCTTTTCTTTCTGTGTATGCAACTCCAAGGGAGGTATGTGGTAGAGAAGTTATAATGGGTATTCTCATTAGAAGGCCCGATAATAAAAAGATTGAAAAGCAAAAAGAAAAATCAAGCAGTACTGAAATAAAAACTACACAACAGCCCAAACAACCAACCCTCCACATATTCCCCAATCCTGTTATGGCCAATTCATCCATCACCATCAAATTACCGGAGAATAACGATGAGGGCTACTACACTTGTATTATTACAGCATTGTCCGGGCAAAACCTTTACGAGCAGCAACTATGGATTGATAAAACGGCGAAAGTATTTTCACTGGATATACCGTCTATACCGGCTGGCACCTACAATTTTTCTCTTGTAAATAAAGTGTCGGGAAAAAGCTTCGCTGAAAAAATGGTGGTACAATAGGCAAATCAATTAGCCATGATACTTGTACCATCTTCCACAGAAGCGATATAATATGACAGCGGCAAACCTGTCTTTTTTTCATACACGGGTTTAACAGCAGCTATCAGTTCATCTACTTTTTCTTCCTTTACTATATTAATGGTGCAACCGCCAAAGCCTCCGCCCATCATGCGGGCGCCAAGTACATAGTCTTTACCCCTCACAAAATCAACCAGGAAGTCAAGTTCAGCACAGCTTACATTATACAAACGGCTTAACCCATCATGCGTGGCATACATTTTCTGGCCCATGGCAGCTATATCGCCCTTTTCCAAATCCGTACAGGCCCCCTGCAACCTTTTTATCTCCCCTACTATAAAACGACTGCGCTTATCTGCCAGCGGATCATTTGGCAATACATATTTATCAAGCATTTCTTCTGTTACATCCCGCAGCGATTGAACCTGCGGGTGATCTGCTTTAATTAATGCCACAGCCCGTTCACATTCACCGCGACGGGTATTGTATTCAGAAGAGGCCAGCGAATGCTTTACATTGGTGTTCAGCAATACTATTTTATATCCGGAAATGTTAAAAGGGATGTATTTGTATGAAAGGTCGCGGCAGTCTAATTGTATCACTTGCCCTTTCTTGCCCATAACTGAAGCAAACTGATCCATAATACCACAGCGCACACCGGCATATTCATGTTCTGCCAGTTGCGCCATCTTCACCATATCCGTTTTTGCAAGCCCGGTACACAGCAATTCATTTAAGGCAAATACTGTAGCACATTCAACTGCTGCTGAGGAAGATAGTCCGGCCCCTACCGGTACATTGCTGGTCAGTACCGCATTAAACCCTTTCAGGGCTACTCCTTTCTTTTGAAACTGGGCCGCTGCACCCAATATATAGTTCGGCCAGCCGGGTTCTTCTACCGGTTTTAAATCTGCAATAGCTATGCTAAACTGTTCATTTAAATCAAGTGCAGTCAGTTGTATGGTAGCATCATCACGGAGTGAAACACCCATATATACCGCCAAATCAATAGCAGCCGGTAATACAAACCCATCATTGTAATCAGTATGTTCACCGATAATATTCACCCGCCCGGGAGATTTTACCAGCAATGGCGCATGTCCGTAGGTTTTCAGAAAATAATCATTTAATACCTGCTTCAAATCTGTCATAATTAAAGGGAAAATAGAAAAATCCTGTAAACTGGCATAATGGACTGTCTGCAGACCCATATAAAAGAAAATTGGCCCCTGTAATCAGGAGCCAATTTCTGTGCCCGAGACTGGACCTGCCTGCCGGCAGGCAGGTTTGACCAGCACGCCGTTGCCAGCGCTACCACCTCAAAGTAGTGCGTCTACCAATCCTCAATACAGTTCCGACGCTTAGCAATTATTTCAGTGCGTTTACAAAAGAAAATTGGCCCCTGTTTACAGGAGCCAATATCTGTGCCCGAGACTGGACCTGCCTGCCGGCAGGCAGGTTTGACCAGCACGCCGTTGCCAGCGCTACCACCTCAAAGTAGTGCGTCTACCAATCCTCAATACAGTTCCGACGCTTAGCAATTATTTCAGTGCGTTTACAAAAGAAAATTGGCCCCTGTTTACAGGAGCCAATATCTGTGCCCGAGACTGGATTTGAACCAGCACGCCGTTGCCAGCGCTACCACCTCAAAGTAGTGCGTCTACCAATTTCGCCACCCGGGCATTTATTTCAACAATCCCTTCAAAAATTCCCTTCCTACACCACTCTTTAAATACTTTTCTCGTTTCCTCGCCTCTATTCTGTTTTCAAACTCTTCTTTATAAATCACTACAAATGGCTTATACGCTTTTGTAGATTTATTCTCGCCGTTATTATGTTGACTAAATCTTCGTTCCAAATTATCAGTCATGCCAACATAAATGTAATTTCTTTCAACACTCCTTATTGCATACACTATTATCATACATCTCAAAGTAGTGCGTCTGCCAATCCTGCCTGCCGGCAGGCAGGTTCGCCACCCGGGCAACCGCCCGATTTTCATCGGGATTGCAAATGTACGGCCTTTATTTATTCAGAACAATTCTGAATGTGGTTCCTTTTCCCGGCTCCGAATGTTTTACAAATAATTGCCCCTTATGATATTGTTTGATGATACGGCGGGAAAGACTTAGCCCTAATCCCCAACCTCTTTTTTTGGTTGTAAATCCCGGTTTAAATACCCGGGCTATATTTTGATTGCTGATCCCCTTGCCAGTATCTGTTACGTCAATCGTAACTGTATCTGCATCACCCTGCAAATCGACAGTAATGCTTCCTTTCCCCTCCATCGCATCCAATGCATTTTTCAGCAGGTTTTCAATTACCCAGTCAAACAATGGTGCAGAAATTGGAGCGATCAGGCTTTCGTTATTATGTGTATGTACATTGAATTGTATCCGGCCTGTTGCCCTTTTCTTCATATAGTCTACCATGTTTTGCACCTGCACTATAA
>CAYLRV010000012.1:0-101343 GCA_964386395.1 uncultured Chitinophaga sp. | reverse complement strand
TAAACCTATTTCTGTATTAAAAACCCGGACTGTAAAGTTTTTTCAGTATAAGACACCTCAATACAACTGGCCGTTTTTGCCACAAAAAGGGAGGCAAAGCCCACTCTAAAGCCGCTCAAAAGCCACCCACCTGCCTGCGCAATGCGTGGTGGTCTACCGGGACGATGCAGCACCAGTGAACGGTATCTCAACTGAGGAACCCGCCGGTCTGGCGAAATTATTGCCCGGCCTGTCGTCAAATTCAATAGATTTGAAACTATGAATGTGAAACTTTCAGGCGCCCAGAAAAAGAAAAAAATAGACAGCCCTTCCAGCATTGCCGAAATAATGCAAAGCATACTGAAGCGGGAAAACAAGCTTGGCCGCAGCCAGGAGCATTTTTGGGTATGCGGGCTGAACAATGCGCATAAAATACTTTTTATTGAGCTCATTGCCCTTGGCCAGCAAAACAGGGTAAATGCTAATCCGCCCGATGTATTCCGCATGGCTATATACAAGCTGGCGGTGAAGATGATACTGGTGCACAACCATCCCAGCGGCGAACTGGTACCATCCAATGCCGATACACTCTTTACTGACCGCATGGTAAAATCAGGCGAATTTCTGCGGGTGGAAGTAATCGAGCATCTCATTATTTCAGAAAATGACTATTTCAGTTTTTTACAAGCGGGTATAATAGACGATTTAAAAAAACTGGACACCTGGCGGGTGGTGGAGAGAGAGATTCCCGAAGTGCCGAAAGTAGAAAAGGAAATGATTGAAAAGGAAGGGAGGAAAAAGGAGAAATTGGAGGTAGCTAAGAAAGCCAAAAAAGAAGGCGTTGATGATGCTCTCATCAAAAAAATGACTGGGCTTAGTTTGGCGGTCATAAGGAAGATTTAAAAATATACGCTGCAAATGCTTTTTCCATGTTGGCTTGGGCTCTTAGTGTTGCGGTAGTCACAATGCCGCCATACAAGCATGAAACACGCAGCAAAGGCCACTCATCCAATCTAAACGGCCAATAAATAATAACACTGCCGAAATATTCACAATACCAAAAGGCGACATAACAATTACAAAAGGCGACATAAACACAGTTGAAAATCAAATAGTTGGTTTTTGGGCTTCAGAAAATAAGTTCGTATATTTATGTGTTAGCGGTAATGCTATCGAACACTCTTCAAAGTCAACATACAAATAATTATTGCATCCATTACTCTATTTTTCATCTCTATTGGATGGGTAAATAAAATCACATAAATAAACATTCTAAACCCTACAACCAATCCCTACAAGTCTTTTTCTGAACCAAATTGCCAAAAAGTTGGACGGATTCACAAAATTACCTGCTATAGTAAATTTCATTTTTGCAGTGTCCTAAACAAAACAATTAGGCACTTAAAAAATGAAAAAAGCAATAATTATGATGGCAACGAGTGTATTAGGCATTACAACTCAAGCTCAAAAAACAGAAAACAAAAATCCTAAAACTATCGTGCTTGTTCACGGAGCCTGGTCAGATGCATCTTCGTGGGATGCGGTTACCCCTTTGTTAAAAGCCGAAGGTGAAGAAGTAATTAATGTTAACCTCGCCGGGCACGGAAAAGATAGCATCTCAATTCTTGGTATCAGCTTTCAAACTTATGTTGACCAGGTAACAGCAGCCATCGGCAGTCGCACCAATGTTGTTTTGGTAGGGCACAGTTTTGCCGGAATGGTGATTAGCCAGGTTGCTGAAAAAATCCCTTCGCAAATAAAAAAACTGATCTATCTCGCAGCAGCGTTACCACACGATGGCGAAAGTCTTTTAGGGCTTGCAAAAGGGGATCCGGCATCCCATATTGGCAAATCTCTTACCGTTGATCAGGAACACGGCGTAGCAATTATCGCGAAAGAGACCGTGGCTGATATCTTTGCAGCAGATGCACCACTGCAGGTACAACAATACCTTGCTGCCCACATCAAACCCGAACCATTGGTACCTCTCGCTACACCGGTACATCTGACTGAAAGGAATTTTGGAAGCGTTAAAAAAGTGTATATCCACACGGCTAACGACAATGCTATCAGCTATCCTGCCCAACAATACATGGTAAAAAACAGTAAAGTTGATAAAGTATATACCCTGCAAAGCAGCCATACACCATTTATTTCTATGCCAGATAAATTGGCTGCAATACTGATCAGCGAAAGCAAGTAATACCCAAGTAGCAGTAAAAAATAAATTCTTTATATCGGCCTCTTTCTTATTAGAAGAAGGCCGAGCAAAACATAAAAAATGTCAACTAATTTAAAAAATACTATCAATATGTTTACTCACGAAACAGTGCCAACTACATTTATAAATGTAAAAGGTATAAGATTCGCTTATCGTTCATTTGGACAGCAAGAAGGTATACCGATTATATTTTTGCAACACTTTACCGGCACTTTAGATAATTGGGATCCTGCCTTAACCAATGAATTGGCTAAAACATACCCTGTAATACTATTTGATAACAAAGGTGTTGGCAGCAGTGAAGGCGAAACTCCCGCTACGATTGCTGAAATGGCAAACGATGCTTATGATTTTATCAGTGCCTTAGGACTAAACAAAGTATACTTACTTGGTTTTTCGTTGGGCGGATTCATTGCCCAAAACCTTGCAGAAAGATATCCTGAAATGGTTACCAAAGTAATCCTGGCTGGCACTGGTCCCCAAGGTAGTGAGGGTGTTACCGAAATTGTAAACGTAGTAACCGCCGGCATGAATGATGGGCCGGCAAAAGTTTTGCGGAATATCTTTTTCACAAAAACAAATAACGGTGTGCAAGCAGGCGAACAATTCTTAGAACGTTTGCAATTAAGAAAAGAAAACCGGGATACCCCTGCAACCGGAGCAACTGTAAATGCACAAGCAAAAGCCATCATTACCTATGGTCATGAAAAAGATCCGGACTACCAGCAGTTACGCAATATTAAACAACCAGTTTTGATTGTAAATGGCACCGACGATTTGATTGTGCCATCTGTCAATTCATTCATATTATCACAGAACCTTATTAATTCAAAACTCATTCTATGGAGTGATTCAGGTCATGGCGCCCTTTTTCAGTATAGTGCGGAGTTTGTAAAAGCCGCTACATCCTTTTTAGCCGGGGAATAAAGCATACCATGCATGAAATCTATGCGATGAAAGGTGGTGGTACCGCTTAATAAAAATCTCATCCAGCATTGCCTGTATCCGGCATGTGTTGGGTGAGATTGATTAATTGGATGTTATCTTGCGACAAATATAGATACTCAAAAGAGATGTTTACCAGTTATAAAAAAATCGACCTTTTCGGAAAGCTGTTTCTTCAGAGGATGGCATTTAAAGGACCTACGTTATATGAATTTCCGGTAGAAGACCGTGCCTGTTTTTTGTATACTTTAAATGGCGGAGTCCAATATAAATATCATGATACGGAAAGGGAAATTCCAACCCAGCATTCCTTACTACTCAACTGCCTGGAAGCAGGTAAAAAAGTAGAAGCTACAAGAAATAGTGATACCGGGGAAATAGTGATTGTAACTTTTCATCCTGACGTTTTAAAGAAAATATATGGGACTGAACTTCCTGCAATTGTGCAGGCAGGTAGTATTGTTTCCAATCAATTTGCAAGTACCATCAACAACGATTTCTTGATTCAGAAATACATTGAAGGATTGCTTTTTTATTTTGAAAACCCTTCTTTGTTAAGTGATGAAATTTTAATTTTAAAATTAAAAGAAGTTATTTTGCTATTATCTCAAACACGGGAAGCTAAAACAGTTCAGGTTATTTTATCCCAACTATTTTCGCCCGCAAAATTTACCTTCAAACAGATTATAGAAGCCAATATTTTTTCGCAGATCAATATTGAAGAATTAGCTGCTAAAACCAATCTGAGCGTTTCTTCCTTCAAGCGTGAATTCAAAAGAATATATGATACTTCACCAGCCAGTTATATAAAAACAAGCAGATTGCAGAGGGCATCAGAACTACTTTTGGTATCCGGTCAAAGAATATCGGATATTGCTTTTGAATGCGGCTTTAACGATCTGGCAGGCTTTACTAAAAGTTTTCACGATATGTTTGGTGTTACACCTACAAATTATCGTTTACACCAAATTGTTAAAAAAAAGCAACAATAAACAAATTCTGCTCCTTTTAATTGTAATAGTTAAGTATTGGATTAATTAAAATTACATGAGTTGTATTACAATGGTTTTTTGCTAAACAATAAAAGTCAAAACAGTTGGCTATATCATTAAGAATTCTGGCATAAAGCACTACCGCTAACATTGGTATTGCCAAAATGCAGGCTGACGTAAGCCGTGTTTCAACTTTTGTAATTCTGTTGGGCTGTATATCCAGCTTGACCTTATCTATTTAGCTATGTGCATATCCTCATCTTTTTTATCTTTACTCAGCAGTGGTTAGCCGAGGCGGACGGAACTCTATTCTCTGCACTTCGGCAACACCTTCTCGTTGTACGCAACTTAAAACAGCCACTCTATTATGATTAAAAGAATTCTTTACGGACTTGCTTTATTTGTATTTAGCTGTAATAATTCCGACAAAGCCCCAATCTCAAACACCGATTCTCTGAAAGAAAACACCGAGACATATCCGAGTAAAGAGTTAATAGTTGACAATGGTGAAGAAGAGGGTTGGGGTGCGGACATTAGGCTGTCAATTATTTCAGTTGCAGAGACTGACACCTCAAAATTTTATACTGCAATTTCAACATATCAAGGCAAAAGGTTAGGCTTACTTGTTTCTATTCCTAAGAAAAAAGAGGGAGACAAAGGTTTTGGAAGCGGAATTTCTTTAAAAAGCATAGGAACTGAATCGGACAATCTTCTCCAGACACTTGCTAGTCTGTACAAACTAAAGGACGACTCGACTTTGAAATTTACAAACTCAATTTCGGTGACTTATGTAAATCTTGACGAGTTTGTAAAAAGTTTAGGTGCACAAGACGGAGGCGACTATAAAACACAGAATCAATATAAATTATTTTTCGAAGGGAGTAGCGAAGATGAATTTGCTGAGCTTTATCTAAACATCAGCCCGACAGAACACTGGATTGAGTTACGAGAAAAGGACGAAGAATACAGACCAGTAATTATCAATTTTCTTAAACAATAAGCGGCGTACAACATTCAGTTTTCCGTCAGCCGGGGGCGACGAACAAATCCCCACCTTAGTGCTACTATCAGCTACATATCCGGCTGACCGAACACGGATGAGCAACAGAATATATTTTCAACTTAAGTATCTTTAATCGGCTGCAGTTCGGGGCAGGACGTTTTCCAAATGCCCTGCCGAACGCAAAGCTATGGCCGTTATGGGCAATGCCAGTTGATATTCCATGAAAAATTTAGCATTTCTATTATTGACTCTTTTTGTTTTCCAAGCCTGCAAACCAGGTGACAGGAAAGAAGTAAAAAAAATACAAAGTGAATCAACAAAACTCAAAGACTATCAGCGCTATGCTTTAGACGGTATTAAAAATGCTGAATATTGGGACCAAGCATTTCCTGCAAGTGACAGTTTCTATTTATGGTCGTTCGACGATTTCGGCAAGCAGTTTCCTAACAACAGAATAACAAGAACACTCGGTGGCAAATTTTACCATTATATATTCTGGACACTATTGAAAGACACAGCAGTAATCTATGAAGAAGACAGCATTCCTATTGGTCAATTTTTCCATGACACTTTATACGAAGCAAATGGAGACAATTATAAAGATTTACTCATTACTTACAATCCAAGACCAGCGGGGGGACTTAACTTAACTCACGTATTTCTGTTTGACACCATAAGCAAAGAATTCGTAAGAATAAAAGGGCTTAAAAGCATTCAGAATATTGATTTTCAACCAAAAGATAAAACTTTTACCGGCGAGTACATTTCAGATTCAACGCATGAAAATTATAAATTTAAATGGTCTGACAATTTCACATTTGACACTGTTTACATTAGGAAATCGAGACAATGATACACAGCACATGCCCATAACAAAAGGTTTGCCGCAAAGCTGGCGGACGGAATAACAATCGGCAGTTGTACTGCTATCAGCTAATATCGGGCTTGACCCAATTCTATTTGGCTTTTTGTTGTTAACTTCAACTTCAGTTTTTCAATCGGCTTCAGTTGCCGGGCTGACCAACTACAATTCCAGCCCTGCAGCAAGCCTTGAACGTTAGCAGCAACCTTTAATGGCAACATTCAACTTATTTAAAAAGAAAGACAATAGTGATTGGGTGACACTTCCTCAGCCTGACGATAGCGTATCTTTTTTTGATACAATCAAAAGAGAAAGCGAAAAGCTCTGGATTGACACATCGCCAGCCAAAAATATTCACGGTTTCCAAATTCAGTCAAACACCAAGTGGCGACAAGGACTTAGCGACACAGACATCCAAGAATTTGAAAACTCTTTCAGCTTTTCTTTCCCGACACCGCTTCGGAATTTCTATAAAGCAATGAACGGACTGACAAAACCAGGCATAAACATCTATGGTAGTAACGGCACGCCATTTTCCTTTCGCCCTGTTTTTTATTCATATCCTGATGACATTCAACTAATTCAAGACCAAGTAGACTGGATTTATGAAGCAATGCCTGTAAAGAAGGAAGACCTGAAAGATTTAGGAGCTTCAAGGATTTTTCCTATTTACGGACACAGGTTCATGCTTGTTGACATACCGAGTAATCCAGTTCTTTCAATGTATGGAGACGACATTATTTATTATGCTGAAAATTTAAGCAAGCTCTTAGCAAACGAGATATTTAATGGTGTTATTTACAATGTTTCAGACTTTGAAAGTCCACCACAATCACAACCTGAAATTAAGTTTTGGCTTGACTAAGGTATGCTGCTAACATTCAGTTTTGCTTCAGCAGGGGGCGACGAACATCTCCTCATCTTAGTGCTACTATCCGTTACATACCTGCCGGCAGGCAGGTCCGTCTGACCAAACACGAATGAGCTGCAGAATATGCTATCAACTTTTGTAACTTTAGTAGGCTGCTGTTCAGAGCAGGACGTTTTCCAAATGCCCTGCCGAACGCAAGCTGTGGCCGTTGTATGCAGCAATACACTGAGACTCTCAACCAAAATGAAAATTAGAAATTATTTATACCTACTCTGTTTTATTTTGACTTCTTGTCAACAAAGGACAGTTTATGAAAATAATGGTGAAACCTGTAAGCTAACTTTGTACAAAGACGGGACATACAAATATAAAACCCCAACTTTTTTCGGAAGTTCTACGGAAAGCGGAAATTATAAAATTATCAATGACAAATTAATTTTAGAAACTAAAAACTTCAATAATAATGACAGCGTTTTGAATATTGAATATTTCTGTGCTAATGACACACCTAGCATTTTAAAAATCAGAACTTTAAATAGCGAAAATGATAATGTGCAAACGAAAATCAAATTGAATAAAAGTGACACAGCATTTGTTTCAAGCCTTAAAGGTGAGTATTCTGTAAACTATAAGCAACTTGAAAAAAACGCAATTCTTGAGAAGGGAAAAAATATTGATTTGTTTACAATTACATTCAACAACAAAGAATACACTGTAGATATGTTAAAGGACTACCCTAATTCAAGAAAGCCGGAAGAATTAGTTTTTAAACTTAACGACTTTGCTGGACAAGAATTTAGACCACTAATTAGAAAGTATGAAATAAATAACGACACAATATATATTAACGACATTTCAAGGAAACTAACTGGATTTCCTAATTTCAAACTAATCAAAAAATAAAGTACTGCTGCCAACATTGGGTTTTATACAAGTTGGGCTTGACCAGCAAACATCAGCCAAGTGCAAACCTGCCTGCCGGTAGGCAGGTTCAGGCTGTCGTTCGGGCAGGACAAACAATTTACAACTTTAGTTCTTAAATTCAACTTCCCTGCTCTGGTTGGATTGCAAAATTCATAGACGCAGAAGGTAATTTATTTTTCACTACACAATATAACAACAGCACAAGATGAAAAATGCCAGACCCATACACCCGGACTTTCAGTTCCTGCTCGACTTCAAGGACAATGAACTAATTGAGTTATTTACTGACTTGAGAAATTATATTATAGAACTTCATCCTGACTGTAATGAATTATTGTATCATACCCACGCCCTGACATCTGTCTTTTGTGTTTCAGAGAAACTCGCAGATGCTTTTTGTATGTTGCCCATTTACACCAATCATCTGAACTTAGGATTTAACAAAGGAACACGCTTAAAAGACCCAAATAAACTTTTAACGGGGACAGGAAACCTAATCCGGCACATTGCTATTAAAAGCAAAAGCGATTACAGAAACCCGAAAGTAAAAGCTCTGATAAAAGAAGCTTATGATTTGGCAATTAAGGAAATGGACAAGCCGGCAACAAGTGTTGGCAAAACGATTTCAAAAATTAAGTCAAAATAGGGCCTGTAAAACTGGCGGTTCCCTGCCGGGTAAGCCGGGATGATACTTCCTAACAACGCCGAGTCCACTCCACACACGAGGCCAGGCAGTGAGACTACGGCTGCGAAATTGTAAGTTTAGTCTTAGTCGGTACTCGGAGAAAGCAATACGCCGCTGTTGTGTCTTGTGTGCTGGCATAGCCGTGTGGCAGAAAGACCAACAGCAGTAACACCAGGAAATACTTCCACAAATAACCAAACAACTGTAACTCCAGATCGTATTTGCAAACAGCTAAACCTTGGTTCCACACTGATTCGCTAAGCCATTCCGCTATACCAAACAGAACATCGGTCCAGGAATACTTGTCAGAAATGTCCGGCTACCGCACCGCTCAGCAATAAATTTTATTCCAAAAAAATAGTACGGCGTACTTTTATATGTTTGCCACTAATTTATAATGCTATATTTTCGACACTCATTTCAAACCTGTGATCTCCCCGGAATTTCTATTCAGTAATATACCTGAAAAACAGTCAAAATATTTCTTCTCGATAATTCAGCAAATCGGGAAAGAGAGAAACGTTAAAAAAGGGGAAACAATTATCCGGTATGGTTCCTACCCCTCTTTCTTTTTTTATATTATACACGGGGCTTTTAAAACGTCTGTTAAAAGAAATAACAAAGCTTATATCCTTGGTTTTACTTTCGATGGAGATGTTGATTGCTGCCCGGCCTCCCTGCTGAAAGGAATTGCCAATAATTTCGCCATTGAGGCTGTTGCTGACAGCAAAATCCTGGTTTGCCAATTAAAAGATTTCCAACGAGTCTGTTCTGCAAAAAAATACACGAGCATTACAAATAATATACTGACCAATTACATATCCATTCTCGAAAACCGGGTTATCGAAACACTTGCTTTAACTGCAGAGCAACGCTATAGAAAATTATTAGTCCAGCAACCTTCCGTGATTACAAAAATTCCCCTTTTCCATATTGCAGCCTACCTCGGGGTAACCCAGGAAAGATTAAGCCGTATCAGAAAAAAAATAAAGTCTTGACTTAGGTCAAATCATCCGGTAAAAGGCAGCATTATATTTGTCGGGCTAAAACGGTGAGTGTATACAATATTACTTTCGCCCGGCTATTATTACAATTTTTTGCCTTTATATAGTGGGAGAGGTAAGCGATAAGAAAATCCATCCTTTCACTTTCCAACATAGAAACCTAAATGCCGCATGAAAAAAATTCAGATATTTTGTATAGCAGGATTGATACTTGTTCTATCGCAATGTATCCAGTCAGGCAAACTGATCCCCGCTTCGGCGAAAGAAATAGTACTTATACTTATTACATGGCTGGCAGCTCTGTTTCTCTATATGAAAAGGGGGCTGCCATTGCGGCTCGTTCTTGTCCTTTGCTTTTTATCCTATCCTCATTTTTCCTTTAGTCAAAAAACAGTACCCTTTGCCGACTCAGTTCTTCATGCTTACAATATTCCGGAGATTAGCTATGCAGTGATTAATACCAAATCCACCTTAGAAATCGCCGCATTGGGAAAGCACTCCATAAACCTGCCAGATACAGCCACACTAAATGACCGGTTTCATATCGGTTCAAATACAAAGGCAATGACGGCTTTTGCCATTGCCAAATTAGTAGAAAAAGGGAAATTAAAATGGACAACAACATTTTTTGAAGTATTTCCTGAATGGCAAAACAAAAGCCACCCGGGCTATGCAGCCATTACCCTGGCTGATTTACTTTCTCATAAAGCAGGTATACAACCATTTCAGGGAGAAGACGATCCGGAAATTCCAAACTTTGGTGGTACAAACCAGGAACAAAGAAAACAGTTTGGACAATTCGTACTAACACTGGACCCCGTACTACCCGACGAACAACATCCTTTTATTTATTCTAATGCCGGATATACATTAGCGGCATTGATGGCAGAAAAAGCAACCGGAAAAAACTGGGAGCAGCTAATCGATAAAGTATTTAATAAAGACTTAAAGCTGAATGTACAACTTTCGTTCCCCGAAAATCAACAGACAAAAGACACCTGGGGGCATAGATTTGATGACGGAAAACTCATCCCTGTTGCTTCTAACACCAGCCTTCACCTGGATTACACCGAACCGGCAGGAGACATCAATATGAAATTGACTGACTACATCAAATTCATCCAATATAATTTGCAGGGGCTGCAGGGGAAAAACAACTATTTGCGGGCAAAAACATATCGTTTTATACATAAAGGCATTGATAACTATTCATTGGGGTGGTTTAATATTTATGAAAACGGCAAAGAACTCTCCACACATGCAGGAACAGTCGGGACATACTATTCACTTGTTCATATTGACAGAACTAAAGGGTTAGCTTTCATCATTCTTACAAATTCCTTCAGCCAGGACACGGTGGAAGGAACAAGGCTTTTAATGAGAAAATTGAAGAAAAACTACGGTAGCTAGATTGTGGTTTTCTATAACTTCAGACATATTGCACAAGAACAAACTCGTTCCTGAGCGATAATAAAATAAACAGGTCTCTTTTCCACCTGCCATTTTCCCTGATCACTTACTCCCATCGCCTGCCATGCAGCGGCCAGGTGCACAGCAGCGAAGATGGGATTGAAATTCATCCACCATAACCTTAGCAAAGAGAGGGGATAAGGGGCGGCTCCCCTTCGCCAAGGCTACGGGGAGCAAGTACAATTACGATCCTCAAAAGAAAATATCCCATATTCTGCCTATTTATGCGCTGCTATGCTTGCAAACTTCTCCCCTGCTGCATTATCTTGGATTCAGCGTTTAGCCAAACCCTTTGTAAAACCACAAATCCAGGATCTATGAAGCCAAACAGCCCCAACCCATTACATGCTGTTGATAACGACAGCCGGGTTAGAGAATTGAATGCAAAACCATTTCAATCACCTTATCTAAAAGCCATTCTATCCGGAGCCGCAAGGGCATTGAACCCCGGTCAAATAATCCGGATGATAGATGATAAAACTGCAGCCAGCCGCTATATTCAGCAAAGCAGCTTCCTGCGTGGATGATTTTTTTAACCGTAAACCCTTAGCATTTAAAAAGCCCCCCAATAGTTTGGAGGGCTTTTGTTATTCAGAGTACCTGAACTTTATCTGTTACATCCGTACTGGTTTCCACCACCGGATGCTCCTCTTCATCTTTTGCCCGCCGGAAAAATCGCTTCTGGAACAACAACAGCGTAATAACACCAACCGATATGGAGGCATCCGCAATATTGAAAATAGCATTGAAGAATTCAAAATTGCCTATTTGAAATAAATCAAAATAGAGCATATCCACTACTGCACCATGTAAAAAAGATGAATACCCAACACTGGAAAACTGGGCAGGTATTTCGCCGGAATAAGATATATACGAACGGGACACGGCATCATATACCAGCCCCTTGTCGAATATCATACCATAAAACATACTGTCGATCAAATTGCCCAACGCACCCGCATAGATTAGTGCTGCACATATAATAAAGCCGCGGCTGTATTTCTGCTTTACAATCTTACCAAGGTACCATGTACCAAAGATGACTGCCACTAGGCGAAACAGCGTCAGCACCACTTTACCGGTTTCATTGCCAAATTTCCAGCCCCAGGCCATGCCGGGGTTTTCAATAAAATGCAGTTTAAACCATTTCAGCCCCGTTACCTCTGTATCCTTGTTGGGCAAAAAATTCAGTTTGATCCAAATCTTCAGCCCCTGGTCGGCCAGGATGATCAGGGCTATGATTAAAACAACATATTTTAATTTCAATGACTTCATAAGCGGGACAAAGATAATGAGAAAGGGGTAAGGGAAATTGGCAAGAAAAACCTAAAACAGGCTGCAGTAATGACTCCGTTATTCTTCAAAATATACCCGTTTTACCCGCTGTGAGATGCCCGTCATTATTTCATAGGGAATGGTTCCGGCCCAGGTGGCAACAGCTGTTACGGGCAGTTCTTTGCCAAATATCACCACATCATCGCCTTCGCTTATACCGTCTATACCAGTTATATCCACCATGAGCATATCCATACATACCGTACCAACTACGGGGACCTGTTTGCCGCCAACCCATACCTTACCCAGGCCATTGCCCAGCCTTCTCGGATAACCATCGGCATACCCAAGCCGTATGGTGGCTATCGTACTGTCTTTTTCCACCACACCGCGGCGGTTATAACTTACCGATTCCCCGGCCCGCAGGTTTTTGATCTGCGCAATAGTAGACCGAAGCGTGGCTACTGTTTGCAGGTTTAGTTTATTGGTAGCCCCGCTATCCACACCATACAGGCCAATACCCAGCCGCACCATATCCAGTTGCAACTGCGGATGACGGATAGCACCAGCAGAATTTGCAATATGTGTAAGGAACGGATACGGAAGAACTGACTTAATAGTATCCACCGCCTGTGTAAATAGTTCAAACTGTCTTTGTGTAAACGAATCCTGCGCAGCCTCTTCACTCGCAGCCAGGTGTGAAAACACCGTCTGCACTTTTAGTGATGATGCTAACAGATTTGCTGCCAGCTTCGCTGCATCATGCACCGCAAAACCAAGCCGGTTCATGCCCGTTTCTATTTCGATATGCACAGGGTATTGTTGTAAACCCTCAGCTTGTACATATTTATCAAATGCCGCAAGCATATCGAAAGAATAAAGCTCGGGCTCCAGGTTATATTCCATTATCGCTTCAAAAGCATTTTCCTCCGGGTTCATCACCATTACAGGCAGATTGATACCGGCCTTGCGCAGCTCCACCCCCTCATCAGCATAGGCTACACCTAAGTAATCTGCTTTGTGGTATTGGAGTATGCCCGCTATTTCGGCACCACCACTGCCATATGCAAATGCTTTTACCATGGCCATTACTTTGGTGCCGGGTTTTAAATGGCGCTGGTATTCCTTCAGGTTATGCGCCACCGCATTCAGGTTTATTTCCAGTACGGTCTGGTGAACCTTTTGTTCCAGCAGTTGTACAATTTTTTCAAAGGAAAATATCCTCGCCCCTTTGATCAATATGGTTTCTTCTTTAAAAAGAGAAGAACGGAAATGCTGTATAAACTCATCAGTAGAAGGATAAAATTCCAATATAAACGGCAACGGTGCTTCTTTATTTATTTTATCAAGCGCCCCACTGATCTTCTCTCCGATACCAATGACCCTTTTCACCTTATGTGTAAGCAGGCTGGTCGCTACCTGCCGGTATAATTGATCATCCGGAATAGCTGTTTGTAAAAAATCAGAAAGTATGGCAGTGCGGCTGCCGCCTGTGCCCTGTTGTTGTAAAAAATTCAGTGCTATTTCCAAAGAACTGATATCTGCACTATAGCTGTCGTTAATAAGCAGACAATGATTGATCCCTTTCTTTAGCTCCAGCCGCATGTTGATCGGCTGCAATAATTTCATTCGTGCAGCGATGATCTCATCATCGTAGCCGAGCATTAACATGATGCGCCAGCAGGTGACGGCATTTTCCACCGAAGCATCATCGGTAAAAGGAATAATAATGGATATTTTTTCGTTTAATGCCGGGTGCTTTAATGCAGTGATCACGGCCCGTCCATCTTTTTTTTCTACACTTTTAATCGTCAGTGTTTCCGGCTGTATTGCATTCTTTAGCAGGATATTTTTTTCGGCTGCCTTTTCTTCCATCGAAGCAAATCCTTCGCTATGTGCCTCACCAATATTCGTTACCACCGCTATCGTAGGCTGTATTATTTGTTCCAGCTTTGCCATTTCTCCCGGTTGTGATATACCCGCTTCAAATATGCCCAGGGTATGCTGTTCGTTCATTTGCCATACACTGAGTGGCACGCCTATTTGTGAATTGTAGCTCTTGGGGCTGCGCACAATAGCATAATCTGTATGCAGCAGCTGGTAGAGCCATTCTTTTACGATGGTTTTACCATTACTGCCAGTAATACCAATGACAGGTATGGAGAATTGCTTGCGGTGATAAGCCGCCAATAACTGTAATGCTGCCAGTGTATCGCTGACCAGTAAAAAATTCGCTTCGGGATACCTGTCAAAATCACCCTGCTCACTAATCACAAAATTCCGTACCCCCTTTTCATATAACTCAGGAATAAACTGGTGTCCATTTCGCCGGTGGCTCACGAGTGCAAAGAACAGGGATGCCGAAGGGTGAATTAGCTTTCTGCTGTCTACCAGTAAATACTCAATGGTTGTCGCTGAACGCAGGATAGCATGGGCGTTCAGTACAGGTGCAATATGGCTGATGCTGTAATTCAATGCAAAATCTATGACTGGCTTTCATCAGATACATCTGTCGGTACGCCTTTCTTCTCCATGAATATAGAATAGAAAATAGACCCGAATATGCAGGTAAGGATAATACCAAGTGATATGAACACCTGTGTTTGTTTATCCACCCATTGATCAAACCAATGGGCTCCCAGCATTTTCAAACCGATAAATACAAGCACGATGGCTATGCCCTGTTGCAGGTAATCAAATTTAGTCACCGCACCACGCAGCAGGAAGAATAAAGAGCGAAGCCCCAGTACGGCAAATATGTTGGAGGTGTAAATAACCAGCCGGGCAGTTTCTTGATAGCCTTCTGTCTTGGTATCCACAATACCCATTACTGCCGGTATGGAGTCCAGCGCAAAGACCAGATCAATAGCAGCCAGCATGATGATAACCACAAAGAGGGTAGTATATTTTTTCTTGCCGTTTTCCCGCACAGAAAACTTTCCGTCGCCATCATGCGGCACCAGGGGTATCAATCGTTTCAATCCTTTGTATATTTTACTCTCCTGCGGGTTAAATTCTTCATCATCACTGGCCGTAAACATTTTGTACCCGGTAAATACAAGGAAGACGCCGAATATGTATAATATCCAGTGAAATTGCTCTACCAGCGCCACACCGACGGTAATAAATATGATGCGGAAAACAATGGCCATCAGTATGCCTATCAGCAACACACGGCCATAATATTTTTCTTTTACAGAGAAGGCTGAGAAGATGAGGATGAATACAAAAATATTATCAATACTCAGGCTCCACTCCATCAGGTAGGCGCTGATATATTCAAGGGCTGGTTTCTGCCCGTTTTCCCACCACATAAATACAAAAAAGGCCAGGGCAAGGCCCACCCAGAAAAAAGTCTGGTACAGTGCCTGTTTGATGGTGGTTTTTTGATCCTTTTTGCTAAGCAGGCCGAGGTCGGCGATTAAAGAGGCCACTAAAACAATTCCGAATACGAGATAGGTTATCTGGTCCCTTGTCATGTCATTAATTGATGGGCAAAGATACAGGCGGAAAAGCAGAAGGCATCATGCCTCAGGACGTATACTTTCTTTTTCTTATTTGCTGGTAAACCCAGCCAAACAGGAGTACCAGCAGCACTGGCAGGCCAGTGTTTACAAACTGCCAGGCAGATTTTTGCTCCCTTATTTTCTTGCTGTCGAGCAGGCGGAGTACGATGTCTTTGTTGCGGGTTTCACTGATGGCCGGGTTATTGGCCAGCAGCTCTACACAGTTCAGTAAAAACTCACGGTTGGCAACGGGCAAAAACAATTTACCAAATTCCGTTTGTTCCTGGTATTCACGATAGGTAAACTTATTCCAGCCCATGGGTATGGGCCCGGTTTCCGGCACCAGATCATTCAGCACCATATCCCCGTCGCCCACAATTATCATTTTATTTTCGGGCGATACTTCCCTGAACGGTGTGCCTCTTTCTGTAAGTGTATCCCGTTGCGACTGGGAAATTAAATTCATAAACGGCGATGTAAATTTTCCCTCCAGCAGCATGGCTACAGGTATCGCATTGCGTTTAAACTTGGCATCCTCCGGCGCATCCTTGTTTTCATTCAGGCTAATCATAGCTGGCGTACTGATGGTGCGGGAGTTGGGAGACGTTACCAGCAACGGTGTTTTCACTATACCTTTTGTACCAATTGTATCTACAGAATTAACAAAGCGGCCGGCAACATAGCCCATGCTTTTATTCAGCGCACCGGCCGAACTAAGGATGGGATAATAATTCCAATGCAAAAATTCCATTTGCGGGTTCTCCATATTACCACCTACTACAATCGGTATTACATCGCACTGCAAATCCATGACGAGGTCGGTGTTTATCCGCACGCCATATTTGAAGAATAATTCTGTAAGGCCAAGGTTGCGATCAAAAGCTACTGTTTCCGGTTTCATAGCCAGGCTGTCCTGCTCAGCATATAAATTATCAATGAACGCCAGCACCCGTCCGCCATTCATTACAAACTGATCTATTTTCAGCTTTTGATCATCTGTAAACGTTTCAGACGGTTTTACAATCATCAGCACATTTACTGCTGCAGGAATATTTTGTTCTTTCAAATTCAACACACGGAAATCATAATCCTGTTTCAGCGTCTGCGACATATCATAGGTACGGCTGTCGACCGGCTGTCCGTTGCCAACCGCATAAGCAATACCCGGTTTTGTTTCTGCCGTAAGCTTATCCAGTGTTTTTACAAACTGGTATTCCATCAGCGCTTCTGCGCTGTTTATTTCTTCCTGTGAAATGCGGCCACTGGCACCGGGATAAAGATTCACCAGCGATTGTCTCCCTTTGTATGAAACCATGGCAACCGGGAAAATGATATTACTGCTCTCACCTGCCTTCTTCTGCACAGTGAGGTTGATGGGTACTGCCCCCATACTAATCAATGTATCACCCCACGGTTTACCATTGGGCATTTCATCGGTAGGCGTAATAAAGCGGTATTTTATCTTTCCGGTGCGGTCTTTTAGTAATGCTAAAAACTCTCTTGTTGTATTGGCCAGTTTGCGGAAGCCGGCTGGAAATTCTCCCTTTAAAAACACATCAATCTGCACATCGTCATCCAGCTTTTTGAGCAGGTTCTTCGTGGCTTTGCTTAATGTATAACGCTTTTCCTTTGTGAGGTCCAGGCGGGCATGAAAATCGGAGGCGAGATAATTCACACCTGCCAGCAGCAGGAGCATCCAGAGCCACCAGATCTTTGAACTCAATATTTTCTGCGCTACCTTTTTCATACTATCTTCTTGAAAGATTCCTGCTGGTTATGATTAAAAATAATCCTGTTACAGTCAGGAAATACACCACATCCCTTGTATCAATCAACCCGCGGCTGATACTGCGGTAATGAAAATCAATACCCACCATTTCCATGTAATAATCAAGGTTATTACGCAGGGCCGGCAGCCGGCTGATGGCATTGAAACCATAATATAACAGTGCACAAACTATCAGACTGGCTATAAACGCCACCACAGCATTATTGGTAAAACTGCTGCAGCAAATACTAATTGCCGTAAATACAGCCGCCAGGAAAAACAAACCAATATAGGAACCAATCGTAGCGCCCATATCTATTCCTTCGCCCGACGACATTTTTTGCACCGATATTACATAAAGTACCGTGGGGATAAGCGCTATAAATACGACCACCAGGCTGCCAAAATACTTACCCATCACCACCTGCCAGCGGCTCAGCGGACGGGTTTGCAATATTTCGTATGTACCCGTTTTGAATTCTTCGGCAAAACTGCGCATGGTAATAGCGGGAATCAGTAGCAATAAAATCCAGGGGGCTAATTGAAAGAAGCGATCGAGGGTGGCATAACCGAAGTCGAAAATATTATCATCGAAAACGAAAAGAACCAGTCCGTTTACCAGCAGGAATACAATAATGGCGATATAGCCGGTAAGGCTGCTAAAAAACTGGCGGAGCTCTTTTTTACAAACGGGCCACATTGACTGCAAAATAGTTGAAAAGTTGACAAGTTGATAAGCTACCGCTATGATTCTGGTCCTTGTATCAATATTTAACGAACGTATATGTAAAGAAAAAGGCTGACAAGTTATCCTTATCAACCTTCAAACTATAATCTTTTCAACTTATATACTATACCGCAAAACTTTCGCCACAACCACAGGTACGGCTGGCATTGGGGTTGCTAAAGTAAAATCCTTTGCCATTCAGCCCGTCTGAAAAATCAAGGGTGGTATTCACGAGATAAAGAAAACTCTTCAGGTCGGTTACCACTTTCACACCGTTATCTTCAAACACCTGGTCCATGGGTTTTTGTTCGTTGTCAAAATCCAGTTTGTAACTCAGGCCTGAACAGCCACCGCCCACCACACTTACCCGCAGGAAGTATGACGGATCATCAGCAACACCAGCGTCGGCCAGTAGCTGTACTACTTTCGCCTTCGCCTTATCGCTTACATAAATTGCGTTATCTAATGCTACACTCATAATTGGTGAATAGTGAGTGGAAAATGGAGAATGGGATGTTGATCACCATTTTCTATTATCCATTTTCCATTTTTAATGAACAACACTCTCTTCAAACTTCAGCTCTTCCAGCCCGTTTTTCTTACGGTAGTCGTTGATAGCTGCTTTGATCGCATCTTCTGCCAGTACCGAGCAGTGAATTTTCACCGGTGGCAGGTTCAGTTCTTCCACAATGGTCATGTTGTCGATCTTTACCGCCTCATCTACTGATTTGCCTTTCAGCCATTCTGTAGCCAGTGATGAAGAAGCAATAGCTGACCCACAGCCAAAGGTCTTAAACTTAGCATCTTTGATAATACCGGTTGCTTCATCTACTTCAATTTGCAGGCGCATAACGTCGCCGCACTCAGGTGCTCCAACGAGACCAGTACCTACATTGTTCTTCGCCTTATCCAGCGTACCCACATTTTTGGGGTTCTGGTAGTGGTCGATTACTTTTTCTGAATATGCCATGATAAGAAAATTTGAAAAAAGAAATAATGTGATAATTAGATAATATGGAAATGTGGAAATTAATCCCGCACCTCCTGTTTTTTAATAAGAACTATAATTGTATGCAAACTGCCCATTTTCACATTCCCCCATTTCCTCATTTACACATTAATGGTGCGCCCATTCAATCGTATTCAAATCAATCCCCTCTTTATACATTTCCCAAAGCGGACTCATCTCCCTCAGTTTATTTACTGTATTTGTCACTTGTTCAATGGTGTAATCAATCTGCTCCTCTGTAGTATAACGCCCCAGTCCAAAACGGAGCGAACTGTGTGCCAGGTCGTCGCCCAGGCCCAGCGCTTTTAGCACATAAGAAGGCTCTAACGAGGCGGAAGTACAGGCCGAGCCAGATGAAAGGGCAATATTTTTATTAAAACCCATCATCAACCCTTCCCCTTCCACATATTTGAAAGAGATATTCGTTACATGGGGCAGTTTATGTTCTTTATCGCCATTCAGGTAGCTTTCTTCTATTTTCAGTAATTCCGTCTGCAGTTTATCCCGCAGCTTGCTTACCCGTTTAGCCTCTTCCTCCATTTCATTCATGCATATCTCGCAGGCTTTACCAAACCCAACGATACCGGGTACATTCAGCGTGCCGCTTCTCATACCACGTTCATGGCCACCGCCATCCATCTGGGCTGTTACTTTTACCCTTGGGTTTTTGCGGCGTACATACAAAGCACCCACACCTTTCGGACCATACATTTTATGTGCAGTAAAGGCCATCAGGTCAATGCCGTCTTTATTTACATCCACAGGAATCTTACCTACCGCCTGCGTAGCATCGCTGAAAACCAGCACGCCATGCTTTTTGGCAATAGCACTGATTTCTTTCATCGGCATTATGGTACCAATTTCATTGTTGGCATACATGAGGGCGATAAGTATGGTCGTAGGCTTAATAGCCGCTTCCAGTTCGGCCAGGTCAATAAGGCCATTGTCTTTTACATCCAGATAGGTTACTTCGCCACCTTCTTTTTCTATATGCTTGCAGGTATCCAGCACAGCTTTGTGCTCAATATTGCAGGTGATGATATGGTTGCCTTTGCTGGCATACATTTCAAACACACCTTTAATAGCGAGGTTATCGGCTTCGGTAGCCCCGGAAGTAAATATGATTTCTTTAGCGTCGGCGCCAATCAGTTTGGCTACCTGCTCACGGGCATAGTCCACCGCTTCTTCAGCCTGCCAGCCAAAGGAGTGGTTCCTGCTGGCTGCATTTCCGAAACTGTTGGTAAAGTACGGAAGCATTGCCTCCACCACCCGCGGGTCGCAGGGTGTAGTGGCATTATGGTCAAGATAAATGGGAAATTGTAGCATAATTTATGTGTGTATTCGTTTCTGTTTCAACTACGAAATTAGTCCAAAATCTTTGAAGAACAGGGGTTAAATAGGGTTGAAAAGGGCGATTTTTCCGAAATCGAAAGGCCTGTCGCAACTTTGTATAAACAGTGGAAATTTGAATAAAAAACTGATGATTTTTTAACAGCTGGCGACAGGCGGCTTTACCTTCCAATTGCCTTTATTTTACTACTTTAGCACATTCGGCTATCTTGCCGGACCCGATACCAGAAACAAACAACCCACTCATGAAAAAAGTTTTCCTGCTGGCTGTTGGCTCCCTTGTTTTATTTACCACCGCCTACGAGCAAACGAACGCAAGCCTTACCACCCAACTACCGGATGGCAGGCTGACCCTTAGCCCAAAAGGTGCGTCTTATTTTGCCAAATTATCGCTTGACTGCGCAAATAAAGCCTACCCCCACTACTACCACGAACGCCTGCAAAAACCGGAGGATTTAAAGCCGCCCGATAAATTGTGGCCAAGTTTTTATGGTTGTTATGACTGGCATTCCGGCGTGCATAACCATTGGGCTCTGGTTAAATTGCTGAAAGCATACCCCAATATCCCGGAGGCAAAGCAGATAAAAGAAAAATTGGAAAAAAGCTTCAATGCTGATAACATTAAAGCAGAAGTAGAATATTTTAAGTCACACGAGAACGAAAGTTTTGAATTCCCCTACGGTACCAGCTGGCTGTTGAAGGTTGCAGAAGAGCTGATTAAATGGAATGATCCCGTTGCGAAAAAATGGCTTACAAACCTCACACCGCTTACCGACTATCTTGCTGAGCAGTACAGCGCCATATGGCCCAAAATGGATGAGCCCCGTTTTTCGGGCGACCATTATAGCTCCGCACTCGGCCTTTCTTTTGCCTATGACTATGCTGTAGCCGCCAAAAAAACGGAGCTGGCTACCATGCTGAAGGAAAAAGGACTGGAATTTTATAAGCCCATCAAAAAATTCCCGCTGCAAAAAGAGCCCTTTGGTTACGATTTTATGAGCGCCGGCCTGCTGATTGTTGATTTCTACCGGAAGATTAGCACACCGGACGATTTTCACGCATGGCTGAAAGAATTTAATCCCGATCTGTTTACAACCGCGGGCATCAGCCGCTCTCTAAAAATTACCAAGCTGGAGAAACACGATGAATTTGAATCGCATTTCGACGGCTTTCACCTGAACCGTATCTGGTGCCTGAACGGTGTTATGCAAAGCCTGCCGGCCGATGCATTATCAAAAGAAATTAAAGATGCCTGGATACAGGCACAAAATGATATGTGGGAATATGCCCAGGAAAGTATCGGAAAAGGTAACTACGATATCGACCACTGGCTATCTTCATTTTCTGTTTACGCTTTAGAAGGACATAAATAACAAACGAGGACAATAATGACGACTATCACAAGAGACGACAAGATCAATTATCTGAACATCGGCCTGATGCTTTTCAGTTGCGCTGCGGCTTTTCTAATGCCTTTCGAAGTATTTCTGTTTGCCTATGCCTTTATGGGCCCTTTACACTATCTGACTGAGATAAGCTGGCTGCACGACAGAAACTATTACACAAAGGGTAAGTATGATTTTTGGGTATTAGTTACGATTGGTGTTATAATATCGTATGAATACCTCAGTTATAAATTCCATATATGGCCGTTCAACTCTGATGAAAACAGGGATATGGCAGCCAGCTGGAACCTGGGCGACAGGCTGCTGTTCCTCGCCTTCTTTGGCGCCCTGGTTATGGCTTTTGTAAAAAACTTGTACATAAAAATCATTTGCATCTTCCTCGTTTTCCTGGTCGCCATGGGTGTTATGACACCTCCGGAAGAAGGTGAAGAAACGTCGAACCTGAAATACATCTTTACATCCTTTGTACCCACACTGATCCATGTGTATGTATTTACCGGGCTGTTCATGTTGTTCGGGGCGTTAAAATCACGCAGCAAAACCGGCCTTTGGTCCTTTGTCGTTTTTATTATTTGCCCCATCCTGCTGATTGTACTTTTCAAAGGGCAGACTTTTATTGATGTGACTCCTTATGGTATGCAGGCTTATGGTAACAGTAATTCCTCTGACGGGTTTTATGATTTAAACATGAGCATATTTTCTCATTTTGGCAACCCGGCCAATATTGTGGCCACCGTACCAGGAATGGATGTTACTAAAAATACAAACGGGGAGCTATGGGATGCCATCGTTTATAAATCCACGCCAGGCATATTGCTGATGCGCTTTATAGCCTTTGCTTATATGTACCATTACCTGAACTGGTTCAGCAAAACAGAAATCATCCGCTGGCATAAGGTTCCAAAAGTGAGGTTTATTGCCGTGATTATCTTGTGGATTGCCAGCCTTGCCCTGTACGCATACAGCTATTCAGTTGGGTTGCGCTGGTTATTCTTCCTGAGTTTCTGCCATGTACTGCTGGAGTTCCCGTTAAACTTCCACAGTATTGTTGGTATCGGAAAAGAAACCCGCTCCATCATTAAAAATGGGTTTAAACGACCGGCACCCAAACTCTGATGGTACTGAACGCCGACCAACCGATAAATTGCCATTTCGAATGAAGAGGCTTTTATGTCTCATATCTTTCTTATCCTGTTCACTGTTTACAACAGCACAGGGTGTTTTTGTAAACAGTCCCAATGGTTTTTATGAGCTCACCGGCAGTGCCGGAAGTTGTGCCAATGCTGTTATAAATAATGAATGCCTTGCCCAGTCGGGTTCCACGCTGCTTAGCATGGCTTTGTTTAAAGACACTGTCTACTTCAATACATTCGGCACCGGACTTTTCAGTTTTAAATTAGGTACCCCTGGCAGTTGCCGCTCCTATGGTAATGTGCTCGGATCAAATTCGCTGACGGTTGACCGCAACGGTATTTTATACTCGGCTTCAAATACGCTGGAAAGCTTTAATCCTTATACCGGTGTACGTACCGTACACGGGTCAATGCCTTTCAGCAGTGCAGGGGATTTGATTTTTTATAATGATAAACTGCTCATGGCAGGTACCCCTGCCGGCATTTATGAAATCAATATCAGCAACCCGGCCGCAAGCACTTTATATTTAAATACCAACGGTACTATTTTCTATGGATTGATTTCCTATCCTGTTACCTGTGGCAATACCCGCTTCTTTGGCCTGAGCCCTACTGGCAGCGGCACCGACCTCGTTGAGCTTGATTTAGTCAACCGTACCGTACTCGGCACTGTTTGCGCTGTACCTGTAACGGTTTACGATGCAGGCAGCATAACAGAAGGCGGCCTTCCTTCGCCGGCTGCATTAACCGCCCTGCATATTACACATCCATGTCCGCCTGCAACTACCGGCAGCATCCAGGCCCTGACACCACTGGCCCCGGGTGCAGCCACATTTACACTGGACAATACGATAACGAACAGTACCGGTAGTTTTAACGGCATTGCAACCGGCGCACATACATTGCGGGTAACCACCACCACAGGCTGCACCATTGATACATCTTTCCAAATACTTGCCGGATTAAACCCCCAGCCAGTTATACAAATTACTGCCGCCGATGACTGTGATAATACCAACGGACAACTGACTATAACAGCAAATTCACCACATAACCCCCTCCGCTATACATTAAACGGGGGCACACCGGTTACAACCAGTGTATTCAGCAATCTTTCTTCGGGTGTATACACACTTTCAGTTGCAGATACCGCCGGCTGCCGGAAAGATTCAATTGTAACCCTACCCTATACTCCCGGAAAATTTAAAGACACCATTATCGTAAAGCAGGAACACTGCAGCCTTGATAATGGCAGTTTGTCTGTGCGGCTGAGAAGAGATACACTCAGTGCGTTAACGAGCCTGAACAATGGTCCATTCATTTCTCTTTTTACCTACAATCACCTTTCAGCCGGAAGCTATTACCTGCAGATCAAGGAAGGAGCTAATTGTTATTTTGATACAACCATTGTTATCAATGATATTCCGGATATTAAACCAGCTATTAATATCGCAGTAACCAACCAGCTTTGTTATACCGATAACGGACAGATAAACATTACTGCAACAGGGCCAGATATGCCGTATGCATACCAGCTGAACACAAGCCCATTTACCACACAGGGATCCTTTAGTTTGTTGCCGGCCGCTGCTTACAACCTGCGTATACGCAATGCCAATGATTGCACCTGGGATACGTTTGCCACGGTGATGCCTTACCCTAAATTTATTCCTGCTGCTGTTACACGCCTCACCCACCCCACCTGCCGTATTATGAATGATGGCGGTATACAGGTTACCATCACCGGCACAGAAAACCCTTACCGCTTTATAATTAACGGCAGGGAATATATAAATGGGCAAACGGCTATGGCACTCACGGAAGGCAGTTATACGGTTTATATAAAAAACAAAGACGGCTGTCTGGTTGATTCGCTGAAGGCTGATCTGAAAACGGCGTATGAGCCACAATGCAACGAAGTGTATATGCCCTCAGCCTTTACACCAGACAATAATGGCCGCAACGATTACTTCAGACCGCTGGCCTCTTCATTTATTAAAAACCTGCAGTTCCAGGTATATAACAGGTATGGACAGCAGGTATACGGTTCATCGGGTTTCGCTACCGGATGGGATGGTACTTTCAACAGCATGCCGCAACCTCCGGGAATATTTGTTTACATGGTGCGCTACACAGATTATTTTGGGCAGCATAAGATGAAAAAAGGTACGTTTGTGCTCATCCGCTGATGGTTTCAGGAATACATAATTCTGGCAGATAAAACATACGCTTGCATGGATAAAATTGAACATATCGGCATTGCCGTGAAAAGCCTGGCAACGGCCATTCCCTTGTATGAGAAACTATTAAACACGCCTTGCTATAAACAAGAAACGGTTGAATCTGAAAATGTAGTTACCGCCTTTTTTCAATCCGGTCCGAATAAAATAGAACTGCTGGAAAGCATGACGGCAGACGGAGTAATAGCCCGCTTTATTGAAAAAAAAGGGGAAGGTATACATCATATCGCTTTTGCTGTTGACGATATACATGCTGAAATGCAACGGCTAAGAAACGAGGGCTTTGTATTACTGAATGAAGCCCCCAAAAAAGGGGCAGATAATAAATGGGTATGTTTCCTGCACCCAAAAAGTACGCATGGCCCTCTGATGGAACTTTGCCAGGAGATGAGTGAAAAAGAAATGTAAGTGTCTATTTCTCGTCGGCGATAGAATCTGCGTTCACAATACCCATTTTTTCTACGGCTATCTGTGCAGCTATTTGCGATGCATCTTTTTTATTGAAAGCTTTGCCCTGTGCCACCTGTTCGCCATCAATTACAGCAGCCACGGTAAATAAGCGGCGGCCATTCTCCAGCTTTTCATTGAGCGTTTCAAACTCCAGCACCCGGCCATTTTTATTGGCCCAGCCGTAGAGTTTATTCTTATGATTTATCTCCAGGGTTTCCAGATCATCGACAAACATGTGGGGGAGTATAATGTACTCCAATACCCATTTGGTCGTTTTCTTATAGCCTAAATCAAGGTAAATAGCACCAACCAATGCCTCCAGCGTATTGCCAAAAATCTGGCTTACTTTAAGCGATCCGTCAGTTTTATTAAAGAGGGTAATTTTCTTCAGCCCCATTTTGACGGCAATGTCATTCAGTTGCTGGCGGTTCACCATCTTGCTCCTCATCTCTGTCAAAAAGCCCTCCTCTTTATACGGATAACGCTTAAAGAGATAGTCGGCCACCAGTGCACTCAAAATGGCATCGCCGAGGTATTCAAGCCGTTCATTATTTTCATCAATGGAATCCCGCACCGAGCGGTGTGTAAGGGCCGTTTTATAAAGCGAAATACTATTTGGCTTGAAGCCAAGAATGTTTTTCAACTCCTTTTTAAAAGAAGAACCGGCATGATTCCCGGAAAAAAATTTAAAGAAATCCACGGCTTTAAGCTACGAAGAATTGTTGATTAGTTCATTGGTTAATTAACGGAAATAGTAAAACTACAATCCACGTTCTGAAAATAGTTACCTGGCAAACGAAGGAACCCTGATTCCTAATTAACGTGTAAACTATTTAACCATTAAACTTCTTCACAATCACACAGGCATTGTGACCACCAAACCCAAACGTGTTGCTCAGTGCTGCCTGCACAGGGCGTTGCTGTGCCTTGTTGAATGTAAAGTTTAGTTTAGGATCCAATTCCGGATCATCGGTAAAATGATTGATGGTAGGCGGTACCATATCGTGCATCACTGCCTTAATGCTGGCAATAGCTTCAATAACACCAGCGGCACCAAGACAGTGACCCGTCATGGATTTGGTAGCGCTGATATTCATTTTATAAGCATGATCGCCAAAGACTTTTACAATGGCTTTTACTTCCGCGCCATCACCAATCGGTGTGGATGTACCGTGCGTATTGATGTAGTCAATTTCTTCCGGTTTCATATTGGCATCATCCAGGGCAGCCAGCATTACATTCATAGCACCTAAACCTTCCGGGTGCGGTGCAGTGATATGGTAAGCATCAGCCGTAGCTCCGGCACCTGCAATTTCACAGTAAATTTTAGCCCCCCTGGCTTTGGCATGTTCCAGTTCTTCGAGTACCAATATACCTGCAGCTTCACCCATTACAAAACCATCACGGTCTTTATCATACGGACGGCTTGCTGTTTTAGGATCATCATTCCTTTCACTCATGGCCTTCATCGCATTAAATCCGCCAACTCCGGCTTCACTTATCACTGCCTCACTCCCGCCTGTGAGGATAATATCGGATTTACCCAACCTGATCAGGTTGAAAGCATCCATGATAGCATTGGTACTGCTGGCGCAGGCACTTACTACAGCAAAGTTTGGCCCCCGCAGGTTATGCCGCATGCTGATTTGGCCTGCAGCTATATCCAGGATCATCTTTGGTATGAAGAACGGATTAAAACGCGGGGTTCCGTCTCCACGGGCAAAATCGGTTACCTCATGCTGAAAAGTAATAAGCCCCCCGATACCGCTGGCGAATACCACACCTACCCTGTCCGGATTAATATTTTCTTTATTCAGCCCAGCATCGCTCATTGCCTGGTCACTTACCACCAGGGCCAATTGCGTAAACCGGTCAATTTTACGGGCTTCCTTTTTATCTAAGTATTGTGTGGGCTCGAACCCCTTTATTTCGCAGGCAAATTTGGTCCTGAATTTTGAGGCATCAAAAAGGGTAATTGTATCGGCACCCGATACACCATTAATCAAACCGTTCCAGTATTCGTCAATCGTATTGCCCAGTGGAGTAAGGGCTCCCATACCTGTAACAACAACCCGTTTCAGTTCCATATGCTTTGAATAAGTATATAAATATACAATTAATGCCGGCAGCGGCTAAGATAGTAAAAACAAAAAAACCGCCTCCTTATAATAAGAAGGCGGAACAGTTTTCTTTCCTGTGGCTCAGCCACAAAGAGAGGGTGCATTATTTAGCATGTTCTTCCAGGTATGATACAGCCTGGCCAACAGTAGTGATGGTTTCAGCTTGTTCATCCGGGATAGAAATGTTGAATTCTTTTTCAAATTCCATGATCAGTTCTACGGTGTCTAATGAATCAGCACCGAGGTCGTTGGTAAAAGAAGCTTCATTGGTCACTTCAGCTTCGTCAACGCCCAATTTGTCAACGATGATCTTTTTTACTCTTGATGCAATGTCTGACATGTTCGTAAGTTTTGTTTATTGGGTGCAAAAATATACTTTTTGAATAAATATGCGTGGGAAATACCTATTTTTCCATGTTTCCTGCAAGTGGTTGAAAGTTAAGGATAAACACCCATTCAGGAACAATTATTGCTGCAAAAACCAATGTTTTACCGTTGGCAGTATACAAACTTATTTGTAATTTGTCGGTACGGCAGGTTGGGTAAAATTCCTTCTTAAATATCTTAGTTAATGGCTTTGAAAATTCTTGATCATGGTAGTCCTGAATACCAGCAGATGGTGAAACTGCGGGATGACATCCTGCGTAAACCCCTTGGGCTTGGCTTTACAGAAGAAGAGTTGCAGCAGGAAAAGGACAATATGCTTATTGCCGCTTTTGAAGATGAGCGGATTCTTGGCTGCTGTATGCTGGTGGAAGAAGCCCCTGGCACGGTGCGGCTTCGTCAAATGGCCGTGTTAAATGATCTCCAGGGTAAAGGCATTGGCCGTGCACTGATGACGTTTGCAGAAAACCTGGCCCGTGACAGGGGTTATAAAAGTTTAACCATGCATGCACGCAAACACGCAATCGGGTTCTATGAAAAAATGGGATACAATGTATCCGGTGCAGAATTCATGGAAGTGACCATTCCGCATTATGTAATGAAAAAAGAACTCTGAATTTACCCCCGCACTGTTCCTTTCTTTACATGCTTTTTTATCAGTTGGCGAAGTTCATGCACTTCATCACTGTCTTTACAGCCATCCTTTGGTACGAGCAAAAATGAACGGGGATCAAAATACAAATGAAAAAAATTGGGGCTTTCCAGGTAGCTTACCAGCGACGACCATTCCCAATTTTTCGATCCATGACCATGTTCCAGTGAAAAGGCGTTGTCGGAAAAAGACATGCTGAATTCATGTTTAAACGTAACCGATTTACGGTACACCATCAGCGGCAGTATATACCAAAAACTTACCATCAGCAATAACCAGAGAAATGAGCTCATCAAAAATGCACCCGGGCCTATTTTTTTAAAAATGTACAAGGCCAGCGATGCAATGGCAAATACATTTACCAATATCAGCATCAGCCGTATTTCGGGCCTGCTGATAAAATGATACCGCAACGCCTGTATAACCTGTCGTCTGTCGTAGCCAAATGATATGCGCATGCTGTAAAATTAGCGGGGTGTTTTCAATTCTTTTTCAGAAATACGCCACTCGCCCAGTTTTTCTCCTTTTACCCCCAATATTTCAACGAGCAATTTTCGATCATTGCGGGGACCGCTGAACGTAAAGCGGCCATAGTTTTGTTTTTCATCCACACCCAATATGCGGTAAGGGTTATTTTTCTCGGCACCGCCAAATGTATGCGTACCAGATGTCAGCGGAGAAACTGTAATGTCATACAACGGGTAAGTACCTTCCCGGTTCACTTTTATTATTTCCGTATGGTGCCTGTCGCCAGTAAGAAATAGCACGCCATTTATTTTATACTCTTTTAAAAAATTCATCAGCTCATTGTATTCGGCAGGGCAATCGGCCAGCCTGTCGTTTGGAGAAACAGGATTAAGCACCTGGCTGCCCACTGAAATAATTTTAAACGTAGCATTACTGTGCAGCAGGGAGTTTTTCAGCCACTCCATTTGCTGTTTGCCCAGCATTTGTTTGTCGGGATTGGGCTTGCCATTTACCGAATCCATCATCCTGTCGGCACTCCGCCACCAGCGATCATCCGTCAGAAATATATCAGCGTCGCCCCAGGTGAGCATAGTGTATGTTCCCTGCCCGTTTTCACCATAGGATGGATTACACCAGTATTTTTTCCATATTTCGCGGCTTGCTTCTTTCAATATATAGCTTGTACCAATATCATTCGGCCCATAATCATGATCATCCCACATGGCAAATTGGGGCATAGCTTTTAAAAAATTGCGCATAATAGGCATTGCCCGGTCGTGACTGGCACGGTACCAAAGCCCCCACTCGCTGTAAAAATCCACTTCACGGGTATACCAGGCATCCCCGAGCCAGAGCATAAAAGCTGCTTTCTCTTTGGCCATAGTTTCAAATATGGAAGAATCGCCACCGTACGGCTTGCCGGGACGATCGTAAACAGGCTCATTAAAATAGGAACAGGACCCTGTAAGAAAACTGAAATCAGGCGCCGGTTTACGCCATTGCCATAGATCTTTGGTAGTAAACTCTCCGGTAGCTGTTGTGGCTTTACCATTCACCAGGATTTTATATTGATACGTTGTATTAAAATCCAGTCCGCCAACCGTAAACTGAACCGGGTTGAATTCATTGCCCAATTCCCCTTTGTAGTTAACTGTTTTCGATTGGGCGGTGCCTTTTTTATAGTATTGCAAGGAAACTGTTTTTACTTCCGGCGACACCTCCACCCATACTTTGGCATCACGCAGTTCCACAGGTCCGAGCATCGGTCCGGAAACCACCCTTGCCTGTGCAATAGCAAAAAAATGAAACAACAACGCAGCAGCCAGCAAGCTTATCTTTTTCATCGGTTACAATTTTGCGCCACAAGGTAATTAAGATTAGGGTGCAAATAAAAAAGCCGTTCCAGCTGGAACGGCTTTCATTATTATCAGTTAATTAAATTATGGCTGAATGTTGAACAATTTGCAAACCTGTGTGTAAGGCATTGCCCTTAGTTCCTGCTCAGTATATTTTGTACCACCGATGCCAGCACCTGCTGTACGGCCAGAAACACCACCCGGTATAAGGATGTAACGGAACTGTGCACCTGAGTTGAAGTTTGTTACGCCAATGGGCACATAGGCATTATTCGGGAAGAACAAAAAGTAAATTACTTTACCTACAGCTGCACGATAATCCAAACGCTGCGTATTAGCGGCAGTAGAACTATACAGCGTGTAAGGCAGGGCTACAGGATTCTGGCTTGTTACACCACTTTTGATATAACATAAAATAACGCCCTGATCCAGGATAGCTTGTGTCAGGCTCGCTGTTGAAACGATAAACCTTTTTGCGTTTACACCACCCAATGAACTGACTACAGTGTCAGCACCCCAGTTAGCAGGTTCAGTTGCCCATGCGCCATAAATAACATTGGCAGAACCAGCAGGGCCTTGTGGACCAGTGGGGCCGGCAGGGCCTTGCGGACCAGTAGCACCTGTACCACCTGTTGCGCCTGTAGCACCTGTTGGGCCTTGCGGACCTTGTGCTCCAGCCGGGCCTTCGGGGCCTTCTTTTGTACAACTAACAGCTAAAAAAGTTATAGCGAGGGCTATAAAGGAAAGAGATTGGAACTTTCTCATAAAAGTTTGATTTGGCTTAGAATTTAGTTCTGGTTTTAAAAGTAAAAGGATTTCACCTTTTTACCAAAGAAATTTAAAGATAAGGGAAAAACCAGTCCTCCTCTCCTGAAAAAACTTTCCGGGCAGGTTTTATCGAACGGTATATTTGCCAAAATCAAATTTTTCAGCATGTTTAAAAGGTATGTATTGGCAGTATTGACAATTGCTATCGCCTTGTCTGCAAAGGCACAGTTTAAAAAGGGCGACAGGATGGTGGGTGCTTCCGTAGGAAGTGTAATTTTCAATTCCGGCAGCTCAGATATTTCAGTTGACCAGGTTGGCAGCACAACCTCTAAAACTACGAACTACAACCTCAGCATTTCCCCAACCATGGGCTGGTTTTTATCCGATAAAACAATAGTGGGCGCCTCGCTGAATATTAATCCTACCGGCACCAAAGTAACCTATGAGCAAAACGGAACAACGTATCAAAGCGATAAATCCAATGCTTTCAATATCGGCCTGGGTGGCTTTGTGCGCCATTATCTGAATACAGGTAACAGTAAGTTGCTTCCTTTTGGCCAGTTTGGCTTCAATGCCGGTATCAGCAACCTGAAAACAGAGGGTTTCTTTTATGGTGGCAGCGGGGTGAACGCCTATAAAACGACCTATGATGGTAGTTCGAGCGGTGGTTTTTTTGCTAACTCAAGCCTGCAGGGTGGCTTTACCAAAATGCTCGGTGAAAATGCAGGGCTGGATTTTTTCCTGGGCTACCTCTACAGCTACAGCAAGAATACATTTACCCGCAATTCAACAAGAGATAACGGGAACAATGGCAGCATTGATGAAACTGGTAAAAATGTTACAACAACAAAATTCACAAATCACGGATTTTTGCTGGGCGTCGGTTTCCAGATCTTTTTACGGGGAGATAAGAAATAAGCTCCTCACATTTTGCCAGGCCAGACTGCATTTACATAGGCTGTAAAAAAAACTCCGCTATAAAAGCGGAGTTTCTTATTTAAAACAGTTCCTTTTATTACTTATTCATCATTTGCTTTGCCTCAATGCTCAGGGTGGCGTGCGGCACAGCCCGCAACCTGGCTTTGTCAATAAGCTTTCCGGTAACACGGCAAATACCATAGGTCTTATTTTCAATCCGCATCATGGCCTTTTCCAGGTGATCGATAAATGTTATCTGGCGGCTGGCCATCTGGCTCAGTTGTTCTCTTTCCATACTTACACTACCATCTTCCATGGTCATGTAGCGGGCTTCGTCCATGTCACCGCCTTCATCTTTGCGGGTGATAAGTCCTTGCAGGTAAGCCAGCTCTTTTTTAGCTGCATCCAGCTTGCGCTGAATAATTTCCCTGAATTCAGTAAGATCTGAATCTGAGTAGCGCATTACCGGGCCGGTCGACTGCATGGCAGCTTGCGAGTCCAGCACAGATTTGGTAAACTCAGGCTCATATTTTACAGAGCTCTTGGTAGTAGTTTTCGGGATTACCACTTTCGCCGGTTTTGGCGGTTCTTTTTTTGTCACAGGTTGTACTTTAGGTTTTATAGAGACGAGTGATTTCGGATCAACACCACCTTTTTTTACCGGCGCTACAGGCTCTGGCGCTTTGGCTACCGGGGTCGGGGCTGGTGCAGGAACTGGCTTAGCCGCTGGTTTAGGAGCCGGTGCCGGTTTGGCCACTGGCTTTGCTGCCGGTTTAGGGGCAGGCTTGGGCGAAACCTTTGCAACTGGTTTAGCTGCCGGTTTAACCGACCCGCCAGTTGGACGGGCAGATTTTTTAGGAGCAGGTTTAACTGCTTTTTTGGGCGCCGGTTTAGGGGCAGGTTTCACTGCCTTTTTTGGCGCAGGCTTTACAGCCTTCTTAGGCGCGGGTTTGGCGGCCTTCCCACTTGCCTTGGCGGCAGGTTTAGAGGCTGGTTTCTTTTTGATAGCCATAGTTAATTACCCTTTTTTTAAAACATTCACATTTAGCAAAACATCGTTAATTTCTATCTCCGTTCCTGCCTGGATTTCAGGCAAAAATTCCAGCGTATCTGCCAGAATTTCGGCGCAAATATAGTCTTTAAAGCGAGCCAATGAATCTTTTAATCCTCCGGCTGCCGACACCTTCACGTCTACTCTGTCTGTCAATTCAAATCCACTATCCTTACGGATTTTCTGTACCCTGTTTACAAACTCCCTCGCATTTCCTTCCGCTTCCAGTTCGGGGGTTACCGTAATATCCAGCGCTACGGTCAGGTTGCCTTTGTTGGCCACTGTCCACCCCGGAATGTCTTCGCTGGTTATTTCTACTTCGGCAATCTGTAATATTACAGGTTCGCCATCAACTGGCAAATTATATTGGCCTTCTTTTTCTAACAACGCAATATCATCCTGTGTGAATTGCGCCAATGCAGCCGATACGGCTTTCATCTTTGGTCCCAGCTTTTTACCTAATGCCACAAAGTTGGGTTTGATCTTTTTGCTGATGAATGTATTGTCAGGATTGAGGTACTCTATCTCTTTCACATTCACTTCTGCCTTTATCAAATCCTCTATTTTTTGCAACTGCTCCTTCATAGAAGCACTCAATGCAGGTATCAGCACTTTTTGCAGTGGCTGGCGTACTTTGATATTTACTTTTTTGCGCAGCGATAAAACCAGTGATGATGCATCCTGTGCGAGCTGCATTCTTTCTTCCAGTGATTCATCTATCGCTTCCATATTGGCAACCGGGTAGTCGGCATGGTGTACCGATTCGGCCTTAAACCTGCCCGTTACTGCATTTAGGTTCTGGAAAAGGTTATCGCTAAAGAATGGCGATATAGGGGCTATTAAGCGGGTAAGTGTTTCCAAACATTCATACAGGGTTTGGTAGGCACAGATCTTATCCTGCTCATATTCGCCTTTCCAGAAACGGCGGCGGCAGAGGCGCACATACCAGTTACTCAGATGCCCGTCTACAAAATCTTCAATCACCCGGCCGGCCTGCGTAGGCTCATAGTCGTCCATGTATTCAGTAGCTTTTTTCACTACTGTATTCAGTGAAGAAAGTATCCAGCGATCTATCTCTGGTCTTTCGCTTAGCGGGATATAGGCTTCTTTAAATGCAAAGCCATCCACATTCGCATATAGTGCGAAGAACTGGTAGGTATTATACAGCGTGCCAAAAAATTTACGTTGCACTTCTTTGATACCCTCTATATCAAATTTCAGGTTATCCCAGGGCGATGCATTGGTAATGAGGTACCATCTTGTGGCATCAGCGCCGTATTTCTCAATAGTTTCGAAGGGATCCACCACATTGCCCAGGCGCTTACTCATCTTATTGCCGTTTTTATCCAGCACCAGTCCGTTACTCACTACTGTTTTATAGGCCACGGAATCGAATACCAGTGCAGCTATAGCATGCAGGGTATAAAACCATCCCCTTGTCTGATCCACGCCTTCGGCAATAAAATCAGCCGGGAAACTCTGTTTGAATGTTTCTTTATTCTCAAATGGGAAATGCCATTGCGCATAAGGCATGGCCCCACTGTCGAACCATACGTCAATCAGATCAGGCACACGTTTCATCGGATTGCCTGTATCACTTACCAGGGTGATATCATCTACATATGGTTTGTGTAAGTCCAATATACCGTCATGCAGGTAATGTTTGTTTGTTTCACCACCCAACACTTCGGCGGCCTTTCTTATTTCGCTATTCAGTTCTTCAATACTGCCGACACATTTTTCCTCGCTGCCATCTTCTGTTTTCCAGATAGGCAGTGGTGTACCCCAAAAACGTGAGCGGCTCAGGTTCCAGTCCACCATATTTTCCAGCCAGTTGCCAAAGCGGCCTTCGCCGGTACTTTTTGGTTTCCAGTTGATGGTTTTGTTCAGCTCCACCATACGGTCTTTGATAGCAGTGGTTTTTATAAACCATGCATCCAATGGATAATAGAGTACGGGTTTATCTGTTCTCCAGCAATGTGGATAGCTATGTTCGTATTTCTCTACTTTAAAAGCCCGGTTTTCCTTTTTTAGTTTTACGCTGATGTCAACATTTACATCCACATAAGCGCCATCATCTTTATAATTCTTCACATAGCGGTTGCTAAATTCACCCAGGCCATCCACAAATTTACCTTCACGGTCAACCATGGTGAGGATACCGATATTGTACTTCTTACCTACTTTAAAGTCATCTGCACCAAATGCCGGAGCGGTATGCACGATACCGGTACCGTCTTCCGTAGTAACAAATGAATCAACGAGTACACGGAATGGTTTTGCACCCGGTGTTATTTCTTCAATCACTGCGGGTGAGTTGGCTTCGTAGGGAAGCAATTGTTCGTATTCGCAGCCTTCTAGTTGAGTGCCTTTAAACTCGGCAATGACTTTATACGGCAGGTTTTTTCCATCCTGCTGGTAAGCTGTGAAGTCAGCATTTTCGTTTTCAGTTTTAAAATACTTCCCGAGTAAGGGTTTCGCCAAAACGACATTTATCGCATTGTGCAGGTATGGGTTGACAGTTTTTACCAGCACATAATCAATATTTCCGCCAACAGTCAAACCAAGATTGCTTGGTAAAGTCCAGGGTGTGGTCGTCCAGGCCATAAAGAATACCTCTTCATCATTGGCAGCGTCGAATAAGAATTTGCTTTTCTCATTGTTCACTGCTTTAAACATCGCCACCGCACTCGTATCCTTTACATCCTTATATGTTCCCGGCTGGTTCAGTTCATGCGAACTAAGCCCTGTACCAGCAGCAGGTGAATACGGCTGTATACTTACACTCTCGTACAACAATCCTTTTTTATACAACTCATTCAGTAACCACCAGAGCGTTTCTATGTATTCGTTCTTAAACGTGATATACGGATCGTTCAGATCAACCCAATAGCCCATCTTGCGGGTGATATCATCCCATTTGTCCTTATAGCGCAATACGGCTTCACGGCATTTCTGATTATATTCTTCTACCGATATTTTTTTGCCGATATCTTCTTTGGTGATACCCAGTTCTTTTTCTACACCCAACTCAATCGGCAGGCCATGGGTATCCCAGCCGCCTTTACGTTTTACCTGGAAGCCTTTCATGGTTTTGTAGCGGCAAACCAGATCTTTCAATGTTCTCGAAATAACGTGGTGAATGCCGGGCATACCGTTGGCACTGGGCGGGCCTTCGTAAAACACAAACGGAGTCGCCCCTTCCCGCAGGGAAACAGATTTTTCAAAAGCCTGTTTTTCAGACCATTGAGCAAGTATATCGGCTTCAAATGCCGGCAGGTTTAAGCCTGTAAATTCTCTGTACTTCGCATTCATACTAATTCGCTTTCAGCCAGATAGCACAGGTAGCCTATGCTAAAAAGATGGCGAAGTTACGAAAATAAAGGGAGGGTTGGAGTGGTGAAAGGGGGCTAAATAAAACGGTAATATTAGCCACGAATGGCACGAATAACACGAATTGAAATGTAGAGAGAATGGTTCGCCTTCGGCGAATGACTTTTGTCACCAATTACCCAAAATAGAGAATGCAGGAGACAGACTCTCCTGCATTTTAATTATTTGTTTCATGTTATCCGTGCCATTCGTGGCAGAAAAAATTAATGCGTGCCTGCCGTGGCCTTTTCATCGTGCCCGATAAAGCGGGTGATTTCAGCAGTTATCTTTCCGTCTATTTCACTATCACTAACCTTTTTTGTCTCATATTCTTTTCCAAGGGCTATCAGGTACTCATGCAGCATTTTATCACCGATTTTATTTTTCAGCGAGATGGTATCATGCGTGGCAATGTAGTCAGCCCAAATTTTTCGCACCCGTCCCCAATAATCCTGGTTTTTTTCCCAATAAGCTTTAGCTGCAGCACATTCCTTTTCAGCCAGGCGCTTATATATATTGTGGCCTTTTTCTTCTACCAGCAAATGATCCGTTCCATTGCTACGGATAATTTTTTGATTATCCTGCTCATGCAGGTAACCACTATCTGTTATATTGAGGCGGTTTGTTCTTTTTAAAATATTATAATCACTGCGCACCGAGTATTCTCTCCTGGGCAATGGGGCGTCTGTTGTATTCTGCCAGATAATTTTGCCGTCTAAGTTTACAAACTGGCTAAAGCCCTGGTAACGGGGTTCATCAGCCACTTCCCATACGGTTTGTGTCCATTTGCCTTTTACCTGTGCGGCGGGAACCGTTTCTTTTACCCATGTCCTGTCGCCTTTATATTTCCAAATTACAGGATTTTCATAGGTCCACTCTTCCCGCCAATGTTTTACCACCGTGCTCTGCCCTACTATCAGTAAATGCTGTATCACTACTTTTTTATCGCTTACTTCAATAGGTAAGGCAAGCTCCGCTGTACCACCGGTTTCTTCCCGGTCGTGGTATTTATAGTCTGCGCTGGGCGAAAATGTTTCTGCGTACCTGAAGTCCACCTGGAAACAACCACATAATTTATCAATAATATTTCTGTCCGCCGGTGACTGCCCAATCAGGCTACCCATTAGTGCCATTAAAACAAATATGCCGTATATCTTTTTCATCATCCTGATATTTTTTGACAAAGAAACATCAGTGACATTTGTATGACTTACGGCATCCGGAATGCGGTTTACGCAAAAGGAAAAACCACCCCATGTTGGCGGGATGGTTTTCACTATTTCAAGGTGTACAACTTATCCTTTCTTTATAAGTACGGATTCAAAAGCGGGATAACCTCTTTCTCCGGCCTGGGTCAGTGCTGTAAAGCGTATTTTATAATAGTTGTTATCCCCATCCTTAATTATATAATACCGATCAGTTCTTACAGCAGGAGATGATGATGGGCCGCCGCCGCTTCGCCAGTCTGCCGCATAGGCGTTCTGGGTTGTGAGAAAAGTTTGTGCAGCAATATCTGCTTCTCCAAAAGCGTCAAAGGTCTTCGTACTTGTCATCACCCTTGCTATAGATACGTTCCGGTTGATCAGGAGGATATCCTGGAACAGGTATGGTACTTCACCGCCGCCAAAATTGGTTATATTGGAGAAATAGGTCCAGGCTATATCCCATTTTTTCTTTTGTGGTTCAACAGGTACTGCCCCGCTTTCGAAAGAGACATATTTAAAGAAGTATGCATCATCTTTGGCAATATCTACAGATGTAAATGTAGTGGCAGCGATATCCGCATGCTGCAATGTGTAGCCCCCTGACGCATTGCGGATGATGCGGATTTTCTTCCAACCCCTGGCCGGTGCAGGAGAGCCCACGCCTGTACCACGATTCACGATATACACTTTATTATCTGCAGCAGTAGCCGAAACAGCTGCAATAGCTGTCTTGTTTAATTCGCCTGAAGGATAGTCAATATAGGCCAACGAAGCTGTGGTGGGCGCTGTACCATTAAAAAATACCTCAGTCGAGAATCCGACCGTATCGGCGGCTGTTACTGCGTTCAAATCATTTTTATTGATTTGCCTGGCCATCATTGCCGAAGATGAATTCAGGATAACCCGGTGATCATCCGCCCCGGTATAGAAACCTAAATCCCACGTTGTGCGCAATACAGGAACCTGGCGGTTTGCACTTAAATCAATAAAAACTTTATTGCCATAAGTGGCACCACCACCATTAACAGTCATGGAGGCAGATGCAGCAACCAGTTCGCTAAAGCTGAGCGTAAACTGTTTGGTAACACCAATCAGCACAGGATTACCAGAACTGTAAATACCGAATACGATTTTCTCATCACCGTCAAAGAGTGCGCCGGGTACTTTCTTGATAGTAAATGATGCTTCATTATTCCCGGAAGGAACAGTCAAAGCGATTTTTCCTGCAACGGCAGCCGGGGTGGTGGTATAATCTGTTCCATATACCACACCTTGTTCCGTGAGGTTCAGCATTACTGGCACGTCAGCACTTACCCCCCTTGATACTTTTACCTTTATTGTTATGGCTGTTTCAGCAGCAGTAACACCCTGTGATGATGATTCGAATACTACATAGTTATCTGCCAGCCCGGCATCCCGTTTGCGGCAGGATACCATGGTAAGGCCGGTTATCGCGGTTACGATCGCCACGCTGAATACATTCTTTAACATGCTTGTTAGTTTTATAGTATGTGTTATTATTTACTCCAGTTAAATACCAGGCCTGCAAAAAAAGACCTCCCGTTTGCTATACTTCTTGTACCATTCGATGTGTGCACACTGCCACTAATCACATTACTGTTTATCCGATCCACATCAAACAGGTTGCGTATACCGGCACTGAACGATAAATACTTAAATGCTTTTTTATTCAATGTCAGATCGGCCATATGAAATCCCTTTTGCTCAGCCAGTACCAGTTCCTGGTTGTTACTCGTGGTATAATACGGACGCTTACCGGTGAATTTGTAAAACAGGTTTGCATCCAGCCCGATTTTTGCAAAGCTGTACCCAATCGTACCATTTACTTCAGCCGACCATTGCAATTGCGGCAGGTTTTGATCATTTTCTGAATAGTCATTATAAAATCCGGTGTACGAACCGCCCGCACTGATATTCCAATGTTTATATTTTGCAACAGTGCTCAGGTTTACGCCGGCAGTTTTACTATCGGATACATTGGTCAGTATAAAAACATTCTGGTTTGAAGATGACACAGCATAGTCAATCAGGTTTTTGACCGAATTATAAAATCCGCTCAGTACAGTGGTATACACCACTTCTTTCGGTGAAACCTTTTTCCAGCTTAATGAACCGGTAAGGCTGTGCGATGTTTCCGCTTTCAAATCCGGGTTACCAATAATCTGGTGGTTGGCATCGAAGAAATTGAAGTATAATTCCCTTAATGATGGAGAACGGAAACCCCTTGCATAAGCCAGGCGCAGATCGAGGTTTTTACTGAGTGAAAACTTGGTGTTTAAGGACGGGATTACCGGCGGGGCATCGTATACCGAGTTCCTGATAACCCGTATTCCCGGTCTGATATTTATTTTTTCCGATGGTGTTATTTCTGATGTAAGGAAGAATGCATAATCATCTACCGCATTGCTGCCGGATTTCAGCCTTTCACCCTCACCCCTGTCGAGGTTGATATCAACACCCGGCTGGAAAGAAAATATTTTGGATAATTTATAGTTTGCTAACCCACGGAATGCAAACCCCGTAAAATCAACCACCGTCTGACGCCCTGTGGCCATATCCAAACTTACCTTGCCAGTTTGCTGACTTACCGTGGTGGAAAACACCTGCCTGCTGTAATCCGTATAGGAAGTTTGCACATGAAAATTCAGTTTACTATTTGCCTGGTAGGAAGATTGCAACTGGTGCATCAGGCGGTTAGTCAGGTATTCCTGGTCATAGGCATAATATTCACCTGATATTGGATCTGCAAATGCCTGGTAGTTGCCGGGGTTAGTGATGATTTCATCTAGTCCATCAACCCGGTAGCGGATACTGAATTTGTTTTTATGATAGCCCAGGAAGCCACTCAGCATCAATTGATCTTTTTTATGCCAAACAAGCTCACGGCCAACCGCTGTATCTTTCCAACCCCCAAAATAATTGTGGCTAAACGAGCCTCCGAAATCCCAGCTTTTATGGCGGGCTGTAAACCCAATATTCTGGTTATGGATGCCTTCATCAAACCAGCCATATTCGCTGCCCACCGTTTCTTCATGTAGTCTTGCTGTAACTGAAATTTTAGCAGCTTTACTTTTCCTGGTAATAATATTGATAACACCAGCCAATGCATCAGCACCGTATACCACACTCATCGGGCCTTCCACAATTTCAATGCGCTCGATGGAGTTGATATCGATCTGGTTAATGTTGATCTCATTAGAAGTGCCCTGGCGGCCCACCATCGGCAAACCATCCACCAGGATCTTTACATTCTGGCCCCGCATACCCATCATGGTAATATCGGAACCACCTGTGGCCACATCCTGCGAGAAGCGTATGTTCAGCTCATTGTTTAAAACTGTTTGCAGGTTTACAGCACCTTGCTTTTGTATCCTTTCTGCGGTAATGGTGCGCACCTGGTACACTGAGTTTTTGGCAGATTGTGGTTTATATTGTCCGGTTACCACCACATTGTCCAGTTCCTTTGATTTAATCGTGTCTTCTGTTCCCGGCACTTGTGCCGAAAGAGTGCTTGCTGTCGCAATTAAACTAAGCAGAATATTTATTTTTCTCATAATCTTGAATTAACCGTCAACTAATCTTCGTTGCGGGTGCAAATGTCTTTCAGTAGCAATCGTTATTCATCATATAATTGTCAGGAAGAATGACTTTAAAATTCTTTGACAAACAAATGACAGCTGGTCGTCAATAATCTTCTGCACAACTGACGAATGTCATAGCAGATTTGATTTGCAAATGTGAAGGTGGTAACTATGTATATCGTACTGGATCGGGAATTAGTAGTTACGCAAAAAGGAAACTGACAGAGTTTTGACAAATAACTGTTAGTGATGGTGATGGTCTGCTTTTTTTCGTCTTCTTCGTCCACGCCAGATAAGAAACCCTGTTATGGGCAAACTGGCAGCAACAAGGCTTGCAAAGAAGGCTAATATCTTTCCCGGCAATCCAAGTACAGCGCCTACGTGTATGTCATAGTTCATCCGCACAATTTTGTCGGCCAGCTTTGCTTCTTTGAATTTTCCCTCATAACTGCCTTGTGCCGGTACCAGCCTTCCACTGTATTGATCGTAATGAAAAAAATCGGAGTTGTAATAGGTGCCGGGCCGGTGATTGATTACTATTTCCACCGGGTCAGTAGGGAGGTTGGCAAAATAGACACCGATACTTTCCTTAGGTTTTACCTGCTTGCTGTCTTTTTCCCAGAGGTAATCAGCCATGTTCACCACATTCGCTTTCTGTGTTGTGTCAGAAACAGGATGCTTGTCTTCAACTTTAGCCTGTCCGCCGCTGCTGATCCAATAAACTGATTTGGCAAACCACTGAAATCCGAATACTAATCCGGTGATGGCAATAAAGATGGCTACCCATGTCATATAAAAGCCCAGCACATTATGGAGGTCATAGTTTTTCCGTTTCCATGTGGCCGACCATTTTACAGAGAACCGTTGTTTTCTTGCTGCCTTATTCCGCGGCCACCATAGTATCAGGCCAGTTATCACCATAATTAAAAATACCAATGTGGCCGATGCGAGTACAGGCTGGCCGATATGATGTGGCAACCATAAATAAAAGTGGCCATCAAGAACGACCCGGAAAAAATCCTTATTCATGTTTTTGTGCTTCAGTACAGCACCTGTATAGGGATTCATGAATACAATCTCGTAGTGCGTCTCGTCATAATAAGAAGCGATGGCTGCTTTCCCTTTTCCGGGATACTCCACACCCCATGCTTTTTTAGCAACAAGATGCTGCTCGGCAATAGCCCGTAATTGTGATGGCGGTAAATAAGGCCTGTCTTCCACCTCAACTTTCCGGAAAGATTCCGTCATACTGCGAATCTCAATTTCAAATGCCAGTATACACCCGGTGATACCCAGGAATAAAACCAATAGCCCGGAACTTAGTCCGAGCCAAAGGTGAATTTTCCCAATAATTCTTTTGATCGCCAAGCCCTTTAAAATTTATAGGTGATACTTAGCCTTGAATTGCGCAATGCTTCTGCCTGCCAGTAATAAAAACTGCTCCACGCATAATAAGCACCTGAAAGTAATTTTGCGCTAAATACATTATTTACATTCAGCGCCACACCAAATTTTCCAAACTGGCAGGAAGCAGCGGCATCACAGCGTGTATAGGTTGGCATAGAAGGATCCAGCGTTCGGTCATACGCACCATACCAGGCCGTACGCCCTGCGGCATGCGATACGCCAAAGGAGATACCAAGGCCTTTCAAATTACCCCGTTGTACCCGGTAACTTAACCAGGCGTTGGCAATTTGTTTATCGGTTCCCGGTATTTGCTTATCCACTTCTTTTTCTTCAGTGTCTTTTGTCACTTTTGCATCGGTATAAGCATAGTTCATCGTCACTTCAAGCCCGCTAAACAATTGCCCCCTTACATCCAGTTCCAAACCCTGTGTTTTTGTTTGTCCTAATTGTACAGAGAAATACTGGTGCTGCGGATCAGGTGCCAGTACATTGTTTTTAGTAATCTGGTATACAGCTGCAGATGCTGTCCAGCGGCCATTCAGCCATTCTTTCTTTACTCCAATTTCTTTATTGTTACCAGTAATGGGTTCAAATTTTACACCATCATAGGCTGCCCCTGCCTGTGGTATAAATGATTCATCAAATACCGCATATACGCTGGTACTTTTGTTTATCGAATAGCTCAAACCGATTCTCGGTGTAAACTTATCTGCATCCACTTTTCCTGAATAAGGATCCTCATCGCCAGTAGTGGTATAACGCCCGGCCAATGTGAGGCGAAGTTTATCATTCAGAAAACGTATTTCATCCTGCAAGTAAAAAGCTGAATAGAGATTATTGTAATGCACGCCCCTTTCTTTTACACCCAGTGTACGATCAAATACAGGATAGCTGCTTGCTGCTACCTTACCATAAGATGGATTGTATACGTTAAAACCTTCTGAGCCGGTAATGGCACCGCCCTGGTTCCAGTCGTGGTAAAAATCTTTATCGCCCATATCCACACCAGCGAGTATGCGGTGTTTCACTTTACCAGTCACCACATCACCATTTACAAAGAACTGGCCTACCCTTGTTTGACCAAGTATATCCCAGTTGGAAATACCACGCAATAAGGTGTCACCATTAAAACCAGAAGGCCATAAGCTTGCACCTTCCTGGCTATAGTGCAGATACGCTAACTGACCGGTGAATTTCCAGTTGTCGTTTATGCTATGCGAAAGCGTTACAAAAAGTGACTGATCGTTAATCTTGGTTGGGGCCATATTACTCTCAAGCGTAGAAAACGATGCAGGTAAATCGTCTCCTATCTTTTTAGCCGAGTAACTATAGTTAGAACCGATAGGCGACATGTTTACATGCTGGTAGGTATATTCGGCTGTTAATGATGTTTTGGGGTTTATCTGAAATTTAATTACCGGTGCTACAGACACCCGGTTATTGTATTCAAAATTTCGTTGTGTGCCCTTCATTTGCCCCATCAGGTTGAGGCGGTATTGTATTTTTTTGTCCTTGCTCAGCAGGCCATCAAAATCAAGCGTACTCCGGTATGTGCCAAAGCTTCCTACTGTCATACCCACTTCTGATTTCCTGATACCGGTTGGCTTTTTTGTTACAACATTATAAAAACCGCTGGGCTCGCCGCTTGCCAGCATGAAACCGGCAGGGCCTTTTACAAATTCTATTCTTTCCACCATGCTCATATCTTCTGTAAGCGGCCCCCATGTTTCGGTTACGTTCATGCCATTGCGGAACGAAGCGACACGTGAACCCCGCATCACGATACGGGCATAGGTTTCCCAATGTTCAGAAGCTGTGGCACCACTTACATTACGTATCACCCCTTCACGCATATCGAATATCTGCTGATCCTGCAATGTCTGCCTGGTTATAACCTGTATATTCTGTGGTATTTCCAGCAAAGGCGTTTTCAGCCGGAGTGATATTGAAGGATAATCGGTAACGTACTTGCTTGGGTTCGCCGTAACCAATACGGTTTGCAGCTGGCTGGCATTTTCTTCGAGGGTAAAATCAGCGGATACTGTTTCGTTATCTTTTAGATCAATTTTCTTCGATTGGGTTTTTAGCCCGGTGATGCTTGCTTCGAGTGTATAGCTTCCGCCTTTTACTGCGGTTATTTCATAATTCCCTTCCTTGTCCGATACGGCACCTTTGGCAGTGCCTTTCAATACAATACTCACGTACTCGGCAGGCTGGCCATCAGCTGTCGTAATTTTTCCTTTTACTGTGCCGGATGGTTGCTGTGCCTGCGTAATTGCTGCTATACAAAGCATCATCAGAAGCGTCCACGTTAATTTCATTGTTACTTGTTTTTGGTTTGGTGGGCCAGCTGCCGAAATGCCTCCAGAAAGAGAATAACATAACTGCAGCGGCCCGGTAATTTTAAGCTGGCAAGCAGGCACTTGTTAGTACGGTAATCGTCAGGAGGCGCAAAACTATCTGTGCTGTTTTTCACAAATAGCCGCTATCGGGAAAACTGGTTTACGAATATTGGAAACTGACTGTGTGGTGACAATAAAAAAAGCCACCCGCATTTTTGCGGATGGCTTTCAATCAAATTAGATTATTGCTTACTCTACAACTACGATACCTTTTGCGAGTACCCTTACTTCTTTAGAAGGTTCTTTAATAGCATCAATTTCTGCCTGCGATTTTTTAGCATCTTCTGCATAGTGTTTCAACTCAGCTACTGATGTTGTTTTCATTTTTACTTCACCATCTATCACTACGGTTTTCCCTTTAGCAGCTACCGGCAGGAAAAAACCATAATCTTTCATTTTCACCATGGCTGTTTCACCATTTTCCAGTTCCAGCTTCAGCCAGCACCCTTTTTTGGGACAAACATCCGCTATTTTGGCTTTAATTTTTACATCTTCAAAGTCAGGAGAACCGCCTTTCAGTTTGGCAGCCACGTCCACGATACTTACAGCGCCATCAGGATTTACTTTCTCGCCATACCATTCACCGGGCTTTGCATCGCCGGCGGGCGGTTGCGCATTGGCTACCAGTCCAAAAGCCACTACAGTCAACGTAAATAATAATTTTTTCATATCAGTTTGTTTATTTTTTTAAAATATTCGGATTGCAAAGATAGCTTTTCTGCCGAAATGGTTGCCTATTCGGGTAAAACCGGTTTCTCAAATGGAACTGGTGGTGCCGAAATAGCTTTTAAGAAGGCTACCAGGTCTTTTATCTCCCTTTTATTCAGGCCGGTACGTTGAATCAGGGGATCACCTTGTATTACACCTCCTTCCTTATATACAACCAGGGCGCTTTCCAGCTTTTTAACGCTTCCGTCATGCATATAAGGCCCGGTAAACTGGACATCACGCAATGAGGGGGTTTTAAACTTACCCGCATCTTCATCTTTATGACTGACTTTATAATAGCCTTTATCAAAAAACGGGCTGCCCGGGTAAAAGAAACCATTATTATGAAACTGGTTATCGGTAAACATGGGGCCATTATGACAATTCATACAATGGGCTTTTGTACGAAAAAGATGCAAACCCCTTATTTCACTATTGGATAAGGCTTTTTTGTCACCTTCCAAAAATTTATCGAAGCGGCTCTTACCACTTACGATTGTCTTTTCAAACACGGCAATGGCCCCCGTCATGCGGTCCGGATCGATGCCCTCATCACCATATGCTTTTTTGAAAAGTTCTTTATACCCTTTTATACGCCTCAACTTTACCATCACTTCAGGCATATCGCTGCCCATTTCAGATTCGCTGACAATAGGGGCAAATGCCTGGTCCGGTAAATCCTTAGAACGGCCATCCCAAAAGAGCCTGTCATAAAACCAGCTATTGGCAATGGTTGGTGAGTTCCGCTTATTCATCGCCCCTTTATGCCCGATTGATTTTTCTTTTCCATCGGTCCAGTTCAATTCGGGCTTATGGCAGCTGGCGCAGCTTATTTCACCCGAGCCACTGATACGTGGATCGAAGAACAGTGCCTTACCCAGTTCAATAATATGCTTGAGAGAGTCTTTTTGTTTTTCTATGGGGCTTTCAGGGAGTATACCGAGCTCCGTCCATTTCACTCCGCTGATGAAAGGCCTTGGCCATTCTGCAGGCGGGCGGGAGTAAATGCTGCGCAGGTTCTCTTTAGAAAACGAAAAGAAAAAAAAAGCCGTACAGACCATGATTATTATGACGACAAGCTTTTTCATTCAACAAAATTAAAGATAACTGCAGCTTATAATTTTTACGGTTCATCAAATAAATCCGCGGCAGTTTTTGGCACCGCATCTGCAGGGCAATGTGCCCTCATGGTGTGTTTCACCATAATCGCAACTCAGCTCCTGCCCTTTTTTTATGTTTTTTAATGCATAAAACTCCACCCTGTCTTTCATCACCCGCATGTATGTATTCGGATCGCAGCTGTGGTTAATAAAGCGCATATCATTAGGATTGGCTGATGCATTTAATGCAAGATCATCATCCAGTTCCACCATATTGATCACTTTCAAATCCTTAATCAGTCGCATAGCCTCTTTCATGGTAATGATAACACCACCCAAATCGCCAATCTTCTTTCTTTTGGGAATTGGCTGTTTTGCATAGGCTCCCTTACCGGCAATTTTACTTTTCGCCACTTTTACCGGGTAATAAATATGATAAGGTGGTGTTACGGGTTGTCTGGCCATGGTATCAGTTTATCCAGTTTACTTTTTCTTCAATGGGTTTTCTTGTAGCACCGGTTGACGGGATCGCTATATGGCCGATGTAAAAAAAACCAAGCAGTTTATCTTCTTCGCCCAAACCAAAAAAAGCTTTAGCCTGTGGGCGATATGTAATGCCGCCCGTTGTCCAATAGCCACCCAGGCCATAGGCGGCAACAGATAAATAAATATTCTGTACCGCACAGGATACAGCAGCCACATCTTCTACTTCCGGAATATTTTTATTGACTGATTTTTTCATACCAATCGCTATGATATGCGATGCCTTCAATGGCTGTTGCTGCAGTTTATTGTAGGTCATCTCCTTAAAATTGTTTGGCGTGGTTTCTTTATATAATTCACTTTGATAATCGGCAAACTGTTGCAAGCCATCGCCGCTGAATACGGTAAAATGCCAGGGTTCTTCACGGCCGTGGTTGGGCGCCCAGGTGGCATTGGTCAGTATTTCTTTTATAATTGCGTCGTCTACTTTTTTACCTGCTTCAAACTGGTCGGGAAATACAGAACGCCGGTTACGGCAAAGATTATTAAACAATTGCGGGTCCATAGTTGTTATTTAAGCAAAAATAGTCGCTGCACGCCAAAGCCGGTTCAGTAAAAGGTGGCTAACTTTAGTAAAATTTAAATACTATGTTAAGTAAATCAATACAAGACGCATTGAATAAGCAGGTGCAAATGGAAGCTGAATCATCGCAGGCTTATTTGGCCATGGCTTCCTGGACAGAAATACAGCCCGGCCTGGAAGGTGTCAGTAATTTTTTCTACCAGCAGTCAGATGAAGAAAGGGTTCATATGCTGAAATTAGTCCGCTTTATCAACGAACGTGGCGGTTATGCCATGGTACCTGCGCTGGAACAACCCATGGTTACGTTTCCTTCCGTAAAAAAACTGTTTGAAGAATACCTGAAGCATGAGCTGAAGGTAAGCGACAGCATTAATGAAATGGTGGATCTTTCACTTACCGAAAAAGACTATGCCACCCATAATTTTTTACAATGGTATGTAAACGAGCAGATAGAAGAAGAAAGGGTGGCCCGTACACTCAATGACAAGCTGGAACTGATTGGTGACGACCGCAGCGGACTTTATTTGTTTGACAGGGATATTATGAATTACCGGAGCAAAGCTTAACAATGCCATCAACTTATTAGCCACGAATGACACAAATAAATAGACAATTATATTGTCTATTTAAAGGCTTTAATAGAATGGCATAAATTATTGCTTTCAGCAATATTAAAAAAGGGGCGATGCCCCTTTTTTATAAGCGTAATTTAATTCCACCATTTATAACAAATCCATCCAGCGGTGCATAAATATCCCGGAACTGCGGGTTGCTCACACTGCCCGTATAGATGGTATCAAACCTTGTTTGCCTGGCGTCCAGGAAATTTTCAAAGTTGATATACAAAGAAAGTTTCTCCCAGAGTTTTTCGGCCATAAAACCAGTTATCCAGTAAGGCTTACCTGTTTGCCCATCACTCAGCTGTTGTCTGCTGAAATAATACGCTTCAAGGCCCACTTTCCATTTTTCTTCCACTTCATACAACAGTACTGAGTTCAGCCGGTGATTGGGTGTAAGAAAATTTTCCTTTCTCACTGTTCCCTGGTGCAGTTCGGCCTTTGTATAGGTATAACCCAGGAAGAGTTTGAAATCCCCGTAGCCCAGTTTTACATTAGTTTCCACACCACGGCTGTCGAGATGGCCGCTTACATTATTAAACCGGTAATTACTTCCATCCGGCTGCAACAATAATGGATTACTTACCCGTGTATAAAAAAACAAATGGTTCAGGCTAAAACTTACAGCGCCGTCAGCAAATCTTGTCTTATAATTAATGTCTGCATTTACGCCATAGCTTCTTTCCAGCTGGTTTACATTTTCATCGATGGGCAGCACAGTTTTGTACTGCAACCGCTCACTTTCTTCAGTGAAGATACTTGGTGCTTTATACCCCAGTCCGCCACCAATACGTGAAGAGAGTTTTGGCGAAAACTTAAACAAGGCAGATATACGTGGCAGCAAAGCAAAACCATAGTCCTTCACTGCATCGCCACGCAGACCTGTTTCCAACCGGAATTTATCGCTCACTTTCAGGTTATTCTGTACAAATACACCAGCCGTAAGCTGTTCATAATTGCGCAGTGGGTCGACGGTTAGTCTTGTTTCAATAAAATTATCCGTAAGCAGGTTTACACCGGTTATCCATTCCGATACATCGCCATGTGACGAATAAGTGGCTTCGGTAAACGTACTGTTTTGACGGCCGAAAAACCATTGACCCGGCGATGATATTTCCCGGCGAAAATGACTATAACTGTTCTTGAATGTTATATGACTGCACTTGCCAAAATGGTGCTGAAACATCAATTGTGTGCTAACGCGGTCGGATCCGTTAGTTTCATAAAAACCGGACGGATTATTTCCTTTGATATAATTCAAATCGCCGCCTGTTCTTTCCTCGGTGGTGAAATTAACTCCGGCTGTCAATTCTGTTTTATCAGACAGGTACACAAACAGCCGCGGGTTGACGGTGTACCGTTCAAATTTCGGAATAGCCGTAAACCCCGTAGTTGATGGATCGAAGGGCGCATTACTGTTTCGTGAACCAAATACGGTTACACCGATTTTACCATAACGCTGGCCATAAAAACCGCTGGTATTCAGTCCGCCCCCAGATGTGGCATCAAGATGAAATTTCAGTTCCCGCTCTGTCTTAGGTGTTTTCGAAATCAGGTTTACCAAACCGGCGATAGCACCACCGCCGTACAATGTAGATGCTGACCCTTTGATTACTTCAAACTGTTTTAAATCAAGCGGTGGAGTCTGTAATAAACCCAAACCACCGCTAAACCCTGCATAGAGCGGAAATCCATCTTTTAGTATTTGTGTGTACCGTCCGTCTAATCCCTGTATGCGTATGGAGGCGTTGGCCGATGTAGCCGATGTTTGCTGCGTGGTGATGCCTGTGCTTTCACTCAGCACCATACGTATATCACCCGGTTTCATGTTTGCTTTTTCATCAAGTTCCTCACCCGCTACAAATTCCACACGGGTAGGTATATCCTGGATGGTACGGGTACTTCGTGTAGATTGAATCACAACTTCCTCCTCCTCTTCTTCTTCATCAGGTTCCAGTGCTATCAATAATACTGAATCGGCAAGCGGTACTTCTACAATTACGGCAAGTGGTTTATACCCAACGTGTGAAAAATTAACCGTTGTTTTTCCTTCTGGCAGTTTAAAGTATGACACACCTGCATCATTTGTGGGTGAAGCATTTTCAAATCCCCTGGATACGATGGATACTGCCGGCAAAGGCTCTTTGGTGGCTGCATCGGTTACTTTTACTTTCACCAGGTACTGTCCATGGCTGTTAGCCGCACATAGCAGCACAGCTAACAATAAACATATCTTGTTCATGTAATTTTTTTTGGTTAACTAATTTATCCTACCCGCCATGAGCGGATATATCTTGTTAACCTAACTTGGGCGGTTGCCAAAAATCGTAATCAGCATCGGGAAGGGATTGCTGGAGATATTCAGTAAAAACAGCTTGCTGCGTAATGGGCTTTAATTCAAACAAAGCTGGTTCGTAGGCTATGGTTGCAACGGAACAGCCTTCACAACTAAAAAAAGGGGAGCAGTTGCCACAATCCTCGTCGCCCTGCTTATGTTGACCAGCCTGTTCTGTGTTATCATCCGGGCAGTTGTCAAATAAACAGCATGGCACGGCTGCCAGCAGGATGAGGTAAAACGCCAATATATAACCGAAGATTTTCACTCCGGCAAAACTATTCACCCCGAAAATAAAAAGGAAGGATTTTGCAATAAATATTATCGCAACAACAGTTCACAAGGCTTCAGGCCGGTGTGCTTTTTAAAGGCTGTGGAAAAGTGTGATATAGAGGAATAACCCAGCAGCATAGACACTTCAGTTACACTGAGGCCTTTTTCGTATAAAAGGTATTTCGCATGTTCCATCCGCTGGCTTTGGTAAAAGTCAAATACGGTGGTACCGAATAATTCTTTAAATCCTTTTTTCAGGTAGCATTCGTTGATAGCTACTTTACGGCTCAGTTCTTTAATGGTGATAGGCTCACCGATATGCTGGATTAGTATTTCCCTTGCTTTGACAATTTTTTCCCGGTCAGCTTCATTGGCCAGGAACTTACAACTTACCACATCCACTTCTTTTTCACCCAACATACAATCAAGGCTGTACAGCAACAGCATCTGGGTTTGTGCATTGATGAAAATATTCTCGAGTGAGTCTGTATAATTATGGTTCAGCAGCGCTTCAAGTGTCATCCTTGTTTTGCCACATACAGGGTGTATTTTGGTAAAGGAGGATGTATGTTTGAATGAAAGGATATTGTCGGTCAGTACCGCATTCCCTTTTCTTGGCTTTACATACTGGCTGAGCTGCAATGGCGAAAAACGAAAGCTTACCACATCCACACTATCCACCCTTTCCATACAACTTTTAGATGCACTAAACTGGCACATATCGCACTCCGTATCTTTTTTACGGCAGTAGACATTCCCGCTTACACAATAGCGCAGTTCCAGGTAGTTTTCTTTCGGACTGTCTTTCTCGTAATGGTACACCAGCATACCTGTATCCTCAATACTCCACTGAGCATCCCTTTTATACCGGTTGATGGCATACTGCACAGAGCCGGGTATATGTTGTACACGTTCCTGCAGTTGCACCATTTGTTCCAGCATCATGGTTTGCTTGTACGCCAGGTTTAGTATGTCCGGGGGATTATGCATGAATAAGCAAATTTAAGGTTTATATTGGAAATTTAATGTCACAACATTGAAATCACCGCTTGAGGCTTCATTTTTAACAATATATAGCAGCAAAAAATATGTTTTCCCGGTCGAAAAGCTAACTTTGCCCGTCCTGCCGTTCGCCCTGGCGAAGCAAAAGCAGGTCTCCTGAAAACCAGCACAATGATTCACCCGCATACATACATTCATCCGAATGCAAAGCTTGCCACCAATGTAAAAATTGATCCTTTTACTGTTATCCACCAGGATGTGGAAATAGGTGACGGCACCTGGGTTGGATCTAACGTGACGATTATGGAGGGGGCCAGGATTGGAAAGAACTGCCGCATTTTTCCGGGTGCTGTTATAGCCGCTATTCCGCAGGATTTAAAATTTCATGGCGAATACTCTACTGTAGTTATTGGAGACAATACCACTATCCGTGAATTTGTAACCATCAACCGGGGAACAGAAGACCGGCAAAAAACGGTGCTGGGCAAGAATTGCCTGATAATGGCTTATTCGCACTTTGCACATGATTGCCTGGTTGGCGACAATGTAATCGTAAGTAATAACACCCAGGTAGCGGGTCATGTTACCATCGGCGACTGGTCGATATTAGCCGGTATGTGTGCGGTACACCAGTTTGTAAAAATCGGTGCACACTCCTTTGTTGCGGGTGGTTCACTGGTAAGCAAAGATGTTCCTCCCTATATTAAAGCTGGCCGCAATCCGTTGAGCTATGCGGGTGTAAACTCTATCGGTTTAAAACGCCGCGGGTTTACTATCGAGCAGATCAACCATATCCTGGATATCTATCGTGTGCTTTATAACAAGGGCATGAACACCAGCCAGGCAATTGAATATATTGAAGAAGAAATGCCCGCTACCGATGAGCGGGACGAGATTGTAACTTTTGTGAGAGAGAGTGGCCGTGGCATCATCAAACGCTTCACTAAAGGCAGTTCCGATGACGATCTCCCTGTCTGATGCCGGCAAACGGTATAACCATGACTGGATCTTCCGTCATGTCAATTACACCTTTCAATCAGGACAATCCTATGCGATTACCGGGCCGAATGGATCGGGGAAGAGTACGTTGCTGCAGGCGGCAGGTAGCGCTTTAATGCTTAGCCAGGGAGATATTCAATATACAATCGGCAATAATCAATGTTCAATTGACGAAGCGTATCGCCATGTTTCTTTCTGTGCGCCTTACCTGGAGGTGATTGAGGAGATGACCACACAGGAGTTTCTTACGTTTCATTTCGGATTTAAAACACCACTGCCCGGCAGCACTATTGAGTCTATTATTGCCGAAGTTGGCTTGGCAAACGCAGTCAATAAACAAATCCGCTATTATTCTTCTGGCATGAAACAGCGGGTAAAGCTGGCGCAATGTATATTTTCTGATACGGCGATTGTATTACTAGACGAACCCTGCACCAACCTTGATGCAGCAGGTATCGCCCTTTACCATAATTTAATTAAGAAATACTGCAGTGATCGCCTTGTTATTGTAAGCAGCAATGATGAAGTGGAGTATGGATTTTGTAAAGAACGGATCAATATCGGTGATTATAAAAGATAGAAAAATCGTCAATGAGTATTAAGCTAATTGATACTGGATTTACTGTTGAGATTGATAACTCGCCTCTCGAAGTGCAATGGCAGGCTATTAGAGCGATAACTGCTTACAAACTTGATCTTTTCGCGGTTGATGAAATTTGCATGGAACTCGAAGCGGGAGATAGCATAATACGTTTTTCAGAATCAGTTGCCGGATGGGATGAGTTTATTGAGAAAATGCAGGTTGTATTCCCTGTTATTGATAAAGAATGGTGTAGAAAAGTAGCTTCCCCGCCCTTCGCAACGAATCATACCATACTTTACGAAAGAAATAGTGACGGCTAAGGCTAATGCGCCGCACTCATATCCACCTTCTCCCCCTTCTTCTTTTTGTTATTCTTTATAAACATCACAAACGGTATGCAGATCAGGAATAAGAGGCCGATGTATAAAAACACATCCATATAGGATAAAACGGCAGCCTGCTTGGATACCGAAAGGCTCAACATTTTATAAGCTGCCTGCTCTGCATGTTCCGGCGTCATCCCTTTCGCCATCATGCCCTGTTCTATGGTATGCACCCGCTGCTGCACAGCAGCACTCGTAGCTTCAATTTTATTCGACAAATTAGCGCCATGCACCACCATTTGCTGTGCCATGAATGTAGTAATTAGTGCTATACCAAATGAACCGCCCAATTGCCGCATCATTCCTGTGAATGCAGCACCATCACCAATCTCCCTCCCCTTCAATGTACTCAGCGACATCATCGTTATCGGCAAGAATAAAAGCCCCATGGCCACACCACGCATGATGAGCATCCAGAAGAAAGAATCCTTGCCCGTATCAGGTGTCAGTATCTTATAACCCCAGAAACAAAAGACAAAGAAGATAAGCATACCCAGTGCGATCATATACTTATGCGGTACGCTGCCCTGCAGGAGTTTACCCATCATGGGCATCATAAATGCCGTTGTCAGCGCTGCCGGCACCATCAGCATACCGGCCTGTGTGGCATTCCACCCTAATATTTGCTGGGTGTATAATGGTATAATAAATGTCGATCCATACAAACCAAAGCCCATGATAAAGGATAAGATAGTGCCAATACGCAGGTTACCATTTTTTAATACACGCAACCGGACCACCGGGTTGTGGAATGTGAGCTCCCGCCACACAAAGAAGAAACCACCAAGTATGGCTGTTGCAGTAAAAAATATTATCGTACTACTTTCAAACCAGTCATCATCATGTCCTTTCTCCAATACATATTGTAATGAGCCAACGAATACTGCCAGTAAACCAATGCCGGCCCAATCAATGTCTTTTACAGCACTCTTTTCTGCATATTTTGGGCTTCTCACATACTGAAGTGTGAGCAGGGCAGCAATAATACCGAGCGGTATATTAATGTAGAATATAAATGGCCAGCCTGAATGATCGGTAATATAGCCACCTAACGGGGGACCAAGTGTAGGCCCCACGATTACACCCATGCCATAAATGGCCTGCGCCATGCCTCTTTTTTCAGGCGGATAGCTTTCTGTAATAATCGTTTGTGAAGTAACCAGCAATGCCCCACCACCCAGACCTTGAAGGAACCTGAAGAATACAAGTTCCCATATACCGGTGGAATTACCACAGAGGAAAGAGCAAACAGTAAAAAGCAAAATAGAAGCTGCGAAATAATTTCGCCGGCCAAACTGCTGTGCCAGCCAGCTTGTCATAGGAACGATAATAACGTTACCAATAGCATAAGCGGTAATCACCCACCCGACTTCGGTGGTGGTGGCGCCGAGGTTTCCCTTCATATCATTCAGCGCTACATTCACAATAGTGGTATCCACTATTTCCAGCAAGGCACAAAGGATGGCCGTAACCGTAATGATTACCCGTCTTGAACCGTATTCAATTAATGATTCCTGTTGCAGCATAAAACCTAATCCACCTGCTGGCGGAGCTTTATATCCCGAAACTTTTGAAGTTCCAAGATTAATTACAAAACAGATTTCCGTATATAATATCGCTCAACAAGCGATTAAAAAATCAAACTTCTACTCCCATATCCATTACCATAAATTCTTTATAGGGTTGTAGTATGCCATAACGACTCACAGTTCTAAGTCTCCATACAGGGGACTGGGGTTAGTCTAAATGAACATCCACAAAAACACTCATACCCGGTCTTAATTTTTTAATCAGCGAGTCACTCTTCTCCGTAAACTCAATTTTTACTGGTAGTCGTTGTACCACTTTTACAAAGTTACCGCTGGCATTATCCGGTGGCAGTAAGGCAAACGTAGAACCTGTTGCTGGTGAAAAGGAACTAACAACTGCCTGGAATTTATGCCCCGAAAATGCATCTGCCTTGACAATGACTTTCTGGCCGACCGTCATTTTATTCAGCTGCGTTTCCTTAAAGTTGCCAATCACCCATACTTCGTCACTGTGCACAATGCTGAATAAACCTTGACCCGCATTGACAAACTGGCCCGGCTGAACATTAACTTTAGATACTAATCCATCCTGTGTAGCTGTGATCACTGTATAGGAGAGGTTCAGTTTTGCTGCATCCACATCCACTTCCTTCTGCCGGATAGTAGCCCCCGCCACATTTATTTGCGAAGCAGTAGCTGTACTTTGTGCTGCCACGGCATTTGTTTGCTGTGAGGCCTGGTTTTTTTGCTGTTGCAATATATCAAGCTGCCTCTCGGCTAATTGTTTCGCCGCAGTTGCCTGCTCAAATTGTTGTTGTGTAATAGAATGATCTTTTATCAGGTTGGCATAGCGATCATAATCCTGCGATGCACGCCATAAGTTTACTTTAGCTGATTCTATTTGTGCATCAATCGTACCCACCGATGCCTGTGAGGTGGCAATATTGGTTCTCGACGCATTTGTTACTGCTTGAGCATTGTTCAGGTTGCTCCTGGCAATACCCAATGCTGCTTCTGCCTGTTCTAACTTTATTACATAATCCCTGTTGTCGAGTATGACGAGTGTATCCCCTTTTTTTACCCGCTGATTATCGCTTACCCGTACTTCAGTTACATAACCGGCCACACGGGGTATTACCGGGCTGATATCGGCACTTATCTGTGCATCGTCTGTTTCTTCGTGATGCAGGCCATGTTTGTATTTTGAATAGCCAAACCACCCGCCACCAATGACGAGTATGGCCAATACAATAATGAAGACGGGATTCCGTTTTTTCGGCACTGCCTTTACTTCGTTGGTTGTTGTTTCCATATAATACCTGTTGTTTCTTTTATTTTTTTAAATCGCTTGCCAGTATGCCTGCTGTTTGTAATAATTTATGATAAGCCACAAAAGCGTCTGCCTGGGCTAATGTATAGCTGAGGCTAGCCTGCAATTTTGCCACATCTGCATCAAGCAACTCTGTTGTAGTGGCAAGGCTATTATCGAATTTATTTTTTACAATGCGGTAGTTCTCGTTAGCCTGCTCTACTGCTTTTGCATACACATCAATTTTCTTGCGGTTGCTGAGCAGCGAGAGATAACTTTTATTTACCTGCAGGCGGATATTATCATCCATCATGGCTGAGGCCGTTTGCATTTGCACCACCTTTGCTTCGGCTTGCTGCACTTTTGATTTTGTTTTCCAGAGCGAGGAAATATTATACGATACGCCAATTCCGAGGTTTACCGCATTGGTAACGGACAAAAACTTTGGTACATCCAATGCCACATAACCACCGGTCAACTGCAACGAAGGATATTTCTCTCCTTTAATGGCTTTCACACCTGTTTCCGCTGCTTTTTTTCGGTAATCAAGGGCTGTAATATCTTTCCGGTTGCTGAGTGCCGCATTTATAAAGTCATCCAGCACCCGTTTATCATCTTTTCGCTGAATACCGGTTGTATCCAGTTTTAATTCTGTATTCGTTGGCAACCCAAGCATCAGGTTCATGTTTACCATGGCCAGTTGCAGGTTGTTCTCGGCATCCAGCAGGTTTAGTTCTACGTTGGATGACTGGAGTTCGGCTTTTAATAAATCGTTCCTTGCCAGGATGCCATTTTTTTCAAGGTTGGCAAAATCTTTGGCCCGTTGCTGCGCCTGCTGCAGGTTTTCCTTTACCAGCATTACAGCTGTATTTGCTTTAAACAGATTGGCATAAGCCTCAATGGTATTCTGGATCACTTCATCTTTATTTTCTTCTGCATCCAGTTTGGCTGCCTGCTCCAGGTAACGGGATGATGCAATACCATACTGGATACGGCCACCGGCATATATAGGCAATGATGCATTGAGTAAGCCATACATCGCCTGGTTTACTTTGGGCGATTCGCTGCCGCTTCCGCCATTGCCATTACTGCTTTGGTTCTTCATATTGATATTAGCCGTAGTTAACCTGAGGTAAGAACCAGCTACGCTTGCAGAGGGGAGTTTCTTTTCAATTGCTTCTTTCACAGCAGCGGTTGCTTCTGTAATTTTCGCCTGATCATATTTTAATTGCTTGCTGTTCTTTACGCCCAGCTCTACGGCTTCATTCAGTGTCAATATTTTCTTGTCCTGCCCCTGTGCAGCACTGAAAAGAAACAGGGAAACATAAAGGATGATTATTAATCTACTCTTCATTGGTCAGTATTGCTTTGAATATTTTTTTTAAGTGTTTGCTTAGTTTGGTACGGATATGCTCCTGAAACTCGGCCTCTGGTAATGATTCGAGGTTATTGATTTGCTTATAGAAATGCTGGGTGGTAACTAACTGGCTTACGGTGCCCACCATCGTCATCATCATCAGCGGCACATCAATATCATTTTTGAAAACGCCTTTCTCCTGTCCTTCGTCTATCAGCTGGCGTATCAGAGCCTGATTACGGGTTTTTAACGCAGTGATTTGTTCGGAGATAAACTCGTTATTGTTCATCATCTGTTCACGCACCATGATTCGGTGAAAAGACTGCTGGTTCGTCAGTTTCACGATATACTGATCGATTAGCTGTTCAATTTTTTCCATCGGCTCCAGCTCCTTATTCTGGAGCATGGTTTCTAACTGCAGTTTGAAGAAGCCGCTGCGGTAGGCAAACATGGCTTCAAACAGTTTTTCTTTAGAACCGAAATAGTAAGAAACCATGGCAAGGTTAATACCGGCAGCATCGGCTATATCGCGGACAGAAGTACCGTTGAACCCTTTGGTGGCAAACAGCCGCTCGGCCGTTTCTATAATCTGTATTTGTTTTTCGCTGTACTCCATAAATCGTTTTTGAAATCGGGAGCAAAACTAAACAAATGTTTGATTTAAACAAATGTTTAATTAATTTTTGGAGCAAAAATTAGCCCCCGGTATCGGAGGCTGATTATAAATAATTGAAATTAAATAAATTAACTACCGCTGGCTTGCAATCAGCAAATTCAAATCGGTATACTTCAAATCAAAACGCTGGCTGAGGTAGAAATTAGTCAGCGCCCCTTTAAACATATAAATACCGGTACGCAGGTGCAATTTGTGCCAGACAAGTTTCTCAAACCCGCCTTCCTCGCCTGCTTCTAATAATAATGGCATGATGACATTGCTGATAGCCTGGGATGCTGTGCGGGCAAAGCCAGATGGAATATTCGGTACGCAATAGTGTATCACCCCATATTTCATAAATATCGGGTGCTCATGACTGGTAATCTCTGATGTTTCAAAACATCCGCCGCGGTCTATGCTTACGTCAATGATAACAGAGCCAGGCCGCATATTGCTCACCATTTCTTCTGTTACCACCATCGGCGTCCTGCCTGTTTCACTGCCCAGTGCACCTACAGCCACTTCGCATGTTTTTAATTGCTTGGCCAGCATACGTGGCTCCACTACCGATGTCCATAAACGATGACCGATATTATTCTGCAATCTTTTTAATCGTGACACACTGTTATCAAACACTTTTACCGAAGCGCCCAATGCAAGGGCCGCACGGGCAGCATACTCACCAACTATTCCTGCTCCAATGATGATAACTTTTGTAGGAGCAATACCGGATATACCACCCAGCAGGACACCTTTACCATGATTGGCAGAACTTAAATACTGCGCCGCAATAAGCATTACCGCACTGCCCGCAATTTCACTCATACTGCGAACAATGGGATAACTATCGCTGTCGTCTTTCAGGTTTTCAAACGAAATCGCCGTAATTTTTTTCTCCATCATCTTTTCCAGTATCTCTGCTTTCAATGCAGAAAGATGAATGGGCGATATGATGATTTGGTTAAGCTGTAATAAATGCAGATCCTCTTCAATAACCGGGGCGCTCTTTACCAGTAAAGGTGCCTTGAATACATCTTCCCGGCTATAAACAATCTTAGCCCCGGCCTCACTGTAATCTTTATCACGGTAATGTGAAGCTTCGCCGGCATTATGCTCCACCATTACACTGTGGCCATTACTAACCAGCACACTTACAGCATCGGGTGTAAGGCCCACCCTGTTTTCCTGGAAAGCAATTTCTCTTGGAATGCCAATCATCATGCCTTCCGTCTTTGGTTTTATATCCAGGGTTTCTTCTAATGTTTCGTAGCTGAATGAAGTGCTGATTATCGGCTTTTGCTGGCTCATCGTTGGTTGTGGTTACTTGGTACTGGTTTTAGTTAGTCAGCGCTTTGAGGGTAAAACTACCCGTAATGTTTATACTTGTAAATGTACTTAAATCCCTGCTATTCTCAATCGTCTTTGTCCCCCTTCTGCCAGCTCTAAATAGGCTTGTACTGTCTCATCCGGAAAAATACCCGGTGCTTTCTCCGGCCACTCCACCAGGCAGGTATGACCACTGAAAAGCACATCTTCCACACCTGCCCGCTGGGCTTCCTCATCACCGTTGAGCCGGTACAAATCCATATGGAATAATGGCCGTTTGGTGCCCTCACAATTATATACATATTCATTTATGATAGAAAAAGTCGGGCTGCCGACTACATCTTTCACTCCCTTTGCATCACAAAGGGCATGTATAAAGGTAGTCTTGCCCGCACCCATTTGCCCGTGAAAAGCAAAAACTGTTTTGCCGCCGACAACTTTCCAGAATGCTTTTGCAACTTCGTTGATATTATCCAGTGAAAACATCCATTCCATACGCAAATTTAAGCCCTATATACAACCATGTTGTAAACATATTTCCATTGTCGCAAAAGCCTCCCTCCGCCGATTTGTAATTTTACAGTATGGAAAAAGTACAATGGAAGGTAGAAGGCATGGATTGTAATACCTGCGCCATCAACATACATAAGTACCTCGAAAAACAGGGCATGAAGAATGTGAAAGTGAATTTCGCCACCGGCGATGTGATGTTTGACGCCGATGCTGCTGTTGCAGAAGAAAAGCTTAGTAAGGGTATTAACGACCTCGGCTATACAGTGGTGGATACGCATGATTATGCACATGGCCACGATCATAAAGAGACAGGTGGTACCAAATTCCTCTCCACTCATTTGCAGCGCTTTCTGTTTTGTCTGCCTTTTACAGCCATACTCATGCTGCATATGATACCGGGTTTGCACCACAATAAATATTTTCACTGGCTGTCAAATCATTGGATACAATTAGCACTGACCATACCTGTCTATATTGTAGGTATGAGTTTTTATGGCAAAAGCGCCTGGAAAAGTATACGTAATGGCATGCCGAATATGAATGTACTCATCGCCATTGGCGCCACTGCCGCTTTCTTCTATAGTTTGTACGGCTCACTTACGGGGCAGGCAGCGGAGTATATGTTTTATGAGACGGCCGCCACTATCATTACCCTTGTATTCCTCGGCAACTACCTGGAAGAAGCTTCCATTGCTGCTACACAAAGGGAGCTTAACAAGCTGGCCAAATCACAAAAAGTGATGGCCAATATGATTGCCTTTGACGATGAACATAAAGAGCAAATTTTCCAGGTTGAAAATACAGCCCTGCGGGTAGGTGATTTAATCCTTATCAAAAGTGGCGAACAGGTGCCCATTGATGCAAAGATCCTCTGGGGCGAAGCACAGGTCAACGAAGCCATCATTACTGGTGAGAGTGTACCCGTACATAAACGGGCAAAAGATAAACTGATTGGCGGCAGTCTTATCAGCGATGGTACGGTAAAAGCCCAGGTAACAGCCGTGGGCAATGACACCGTACTTTCCGGCATCATTAACATGGTACGACAGGCACAGGGGGAAAAACCACCCATGCAACTACTGGCTGATAAAATAAGTGGGATTTTTATTCCTGTTGTATTAGGTATAGCCTTACTTACCCTGGTCGGCAACTGGATTTATTTAAAAGACTTTACACCAGCGCTGATGCGCAGCATTGCTGTATTGGTAATTGCTTGTCCCTGTGCGATGGGCCTTGCCACCCCCGCGGCTATTGCTGTTGGTCTTGGCCGTGCGGCCAAAACGGGTATTCTATTTCGCAATGCCACCAGCCTGGAAACGTTTAAAGGCATCAAACAAGTAGTGTTTGATAAAACAGGCACCCTGACAACTGGAAAGTTTGTCGTTGCTGGTTTTACGTTTATCGCTGGCGAAGAGGTTGAGTTTAAAAAAATTGCCTACAGTCTTGAAAAGTATTCTAATCATCCCATTGCAAAAGCAATAACGATTGAATGGAGAATGAAGGATGAAATGCGTTGGAAAAAAATTGAAGAAATAAAGGGGCTGGGGATGCAGGCCACAGATATGGACGGCAATACGTATATAGCCGGATCCTTTAAGGCAGCAGAAGGGTTGACAAAAGAAGATACGCACAATGTATATATAATCAAGAATGGCGCTTTACTTGGCTGGATTGATGTAAAAGATGAAATAAGGCCCGAAGCAAAAGAGGTGATCAATTACCTGCATAGGAAAAACATTGAAACCATCTTACTCAGTGGCGACAGGCTGGCCAAATGCAAAGAGCTTGCGGCGCAATTGGGCATTGACACGGTCATCGCCGAGCAAACGCCGGAACAAAAATTGCAAAAAATAACGGAACTAAGCAATACAGCCCCGACAGCCATGGTTGGCGATGGCATAAATGACGCCCCTGCCCTGGCCAAAGCCACCATCGGTATTTCCATGAATGATGCTTCGCAGATTGCAGTACAATCGGCACAGGTAATACTCATGAACCATGGATTGAAAAATTTGCCCACCGCATTGGGACTGGGCAAACACACCCATCTTACTATTAAACAAAACCTGTTATGGGCTTTTGCCTATAATATTATTGCATTGCCGGTGGCAGCCTTTGGCTTATTAACGCCAACTTTTGGCGCATTGGTTATGGGGCTTAGTGATGTGGTGCTGGCCATTAACTCTGTACGGCTCTTCCTTAAAAAAGTAGTTTAATAAAATTGGAACGCTTTTAACGCATGATCACTCATAAACAGGCGTTATAATCTTACTTTACAGTCTTGAAGAAACTGGCTTTTATAGCATTGTTTATCCCGTTGTTTGCCTCCGCACAAACAAACCTGCTCCTCAATGGCGGCTTTGAAGATGTAAATGTGTGTACCGAGTATGATGCCGAATGCGGTGTGGAGGGCTGGTTCTATCTCAAAGATGTAAAAGCGCAGATGCTCAGCAATGAAACAAACATAAAGCTGCTGGGCAATAATTCTTTCGGTATTTTTTTTAACTGGCTGGGCTATACTGAGTTTGCTCCGCTGATAGGTACCATCCTGCCTTGTGGTTTGCAGAAAGGCAAACAGTATACGTTCAAAGGTATTATATCAGCCAAGCTGAATGCAAAACTGATATTACTGCCGGGGATATGCACCGGCGAATGCTTTTTTGTGCCCAAACGGCCTTTTGCGAAAACACTAATTCCTGACAGTATATCAGCCTTAGCACCTGTTCCCAATACAAATTTCTTCCAGTTCACTTATAGTTTTACAGCGACAGGCACAGAGAAGTACCTGACATTTGGCACCTATATTAAAGAAGATACTACCGGAGCTAAGAAAAAACTGATTGGTACACAAACAGTATCCATTGTGCTGGATAATTTCCAGCTGATACCAGCCGACGGGAAAGAAACAACCTGCGCCAACTTTACGCTAAACAAAGAAAAAATATATGCGTACAATTTCCGGCACAAGGAAATGGATTACTCCCTGTTTGGAAAAGGTGACCTCGGTGTTTTTTTTGATCAGCAGGACAGCAACTCCATTACACGTATGCAGGAGCCACTGCCGCCGGTTATCCGCGATACGTTGAAGCTTGGTGATGTGTTTTTTGATTTTAACAAAGCCAACCTGAAACCGGATGCGACAGGTATGCTTGCCAATTATTTCATATCAGAACAGGCAAACAACAACATCGACAGTATTTATATAGAAGGACATACGGATTCCATTGGCACCGATAAGCGAAATATGGAATTAAGTAAGCAGCGCTGCGAAAGTGTACGTGACTGGTTAAGTCTCAACAATGTAGTACGAAATGAAGCGATGCATATCCGTCCTTTTGGGAAAGCAAAACCTGTTGCCACCAATAAGACGGCAGAAGGAAGGGCCATGAACCGCAGGGTGGAGCTGATTATCTTCAGAAGGAGGTGAGTGGTAAGTAGTGAATGTGAGTACTGCGTATTAACGCAGATGTTTCTTTATATTTTCTTAGTTTACATGTCAATAAACCTGGCAGCCTTATTTTTAAAAATGATGATCGTTTAGTTTCCATGCCCGACTACTCACAAATCACCACTCACCAAATACTCAGGGAATACTGGGGCTATGATGCGTTCCGGCCTTTACAGGAAGACATTATTAATGCAGTGCTTGATGGAAAAGACACACTGGCCTTGATGCCTACCGGCGGGGGCAAATCACTCTGTTACCAGGTGCCTGCCATGATGATGGAAGGGCTTTGTCTCGTTATCTCCCCGCTTATAGCACTGATGAAGGACCAGGTGGAAGCACTGCGCCGTAAAAACATTACTGCTTTTGCTGTCTATTCGGGCATGAGCCGGAAAGAAGTCATTAATATATTTAAAGTAGCCAGTCAAAGCAATTGTAAATTCCTCTATGTTTCCCCTGAACGTTTAGAAACAACCCTTTTTAAAGAATACTTACCCGGCCTCGGTATAAATTTAATAGCTGTTGATGAAGCGCATTGTATTTCCCAATGGGGTTACGATTTCAGGCCTCCTTATTTACGCATCGCAGCACTCCGGGATGAATTGCCGGGTATACCGGTACTTGCGCTGACCGCTTCAGCCACACCAGAAGTACAACAGGATATTGTTGAGAAACTCAGATTTGATAAACCCGCCATATTCCGTCAATCCTTTGAAAGGCCCAACCTTTCTTACAGTGTGTTCAGTGTTGATTCCAAAATCAATAAAGTCATAGATATACTGAAGAAAGTACCCGGGACATCCATTGTGTATTGCAAAAGCCGTAAAAGGACGAAAGAAATTAGTGAACTACTACGGTTACAGCGCATTTCCGCCGATCATTACCATGCCGGATTAACCCAGGAAGAAAGAAGCAGCAAACAAGAAGCATGGATAACGGGTAAAATAAGGGTGATTGTGTGTACCAATGCATTTGGCATGGGCATAGACAAACCCGATGTGAGAACGGTTATACATGCGGATGTACCCGATTGCCTCGAAAACTATTACCAGGAAGCTGGTCGTGCAGGAAGGGATGGAAAGACCGCCTATGCAGTTCTGCTCCATGATCATAAAGACTTGCACGAACTGGAAGAAGCAGCATCTCTCCGCTTTCCCGCTTTAGCTGATATACGAAATGTTTACCAGGCCGTTGCCAACTATTTACAAATACCAGCCGGCACCGGTGAAGGCCAGTATTATAGTTTTGATATTACAGATTTTGTCAAAAAATTTAAACTGGATGGCCATGCAGTTTTATATGCTTTGAAAGCATTGGAGCAGGATGGGTGGCTGGCTTTTAATGAGCAGGTTTTTCTACCTGCTAAAATTCACTTTACCATCGGCAAAGATGCCTTGTATGAATTTGAAAGCAGGCACCCGCAGTTAGAGGCCTGCATCAAAACATTACTTCGTGCATACGAAGGGATCTTTGACCAGCCAACAGCTATTTCAGAAAAAGTAATTGCGGGACTGTTAAAAAAAGAGCTGGAGGAAACAAAGAAACAATTACAACAATTGCACACAGCCGGGGTTATCGGGTACGAACCACAAAAAGATACGCCACAATTATACCTGCTGCGCCAGCGCATAAAGGCTGAAGACATCAGTATAGATATGACAGCCTACCATAAGCGCAAAGAGCAGTTTCAAAGGCGGGTAAAACAAATAGTGGAATTTGTAAAAGAAGATACAGCCTGCCGCAGCCGTATCATTGGTATTTATTTCGGAGACACAGGCATAAAAGCCTGCGGTGTTTGTGATAATTGCCTGAAGCAAAAAGCCACTTCCCTGTCTAAAGAAGAGTTTGACACCGTACATCAACGCATCCAAACAATACTGGCAAATGGTCCGGCAGATATTAAAGACCTGATCGCAAAGCTTGATGGTATTAAAAAAGAAAAAGCCTGGAAAGTAATCAATCTGCTCCAGGCTGAAGATAAAATCAGTGCTGACACAACAGGCAAGGTTTACATAAAGTAACCTGCTGCCTCTTTTGCAACGTTTCCGGGTTCGCAAGCCTGGTTATTCTCATCCTAAGGGCTGTATTAAAATAAACTCTTTTTCCTTCTTGTGCTTCTGCCGCCCAATCCCAGTACACCAAGCAAGGTTCGTACAATCGAATTGCCTGCCGTTCTTGCCATACTTTTTACCACAGGATTATCCAGCACACTTTTTTCTCTAGCGGCGGTTTTCTTTTCTGCTTTTTCCGCCTTCGCCTCTGCTTCTTTTTCGGATGCTTCCTGCAATTTCTCCGTCAGTATTTCGTAAGCGCTTTCGCTATCCACCACCTTATTATACTTGTCTGCAATTTTAGATTTGGTCACCAGTGCATCTATCTCTGCTTCGGTCAAAATATCCATCCTGCTCTGCGGAGGGCGCATCATACAATGCACCAATGGGGTGGGAATCCCTTTTTCATTCAGTATCGTTACAAAGGCTTCGCCTGTTCCCAGTTGTGTAATCAAATCTTCGGTTTGGTAAAAACTGGTTTCCGGGTAGTTCTCCGCTGTTTGTTTTATCACCTTCCTGTCGGCGGCTGTAAAGGCACGCAAGGCATGCTGCACTTTTAATCCCAATTGTGCCAGTACAGATGCAGGAACATCCATCGGGTTTTGAGTACAGAAATAAATACCAATACCTTTCGAACGGATGAGCTTGATGATTGTTTCTATCTGCTGCAATAGTGCGTCATTCGCCTCCTGGAATATCAAATGTGCTTCATCAATAATCATCACTAATTTGGGCTTATCCATATCGCCTTCCTCCGGGCAGCTGGCATAAAGTTCGGCCAGCAGTTGCAACATGAATGTTGAAAACAACTTTGGCCTGTCCTGCAAATCGGTAACCCGGACTATCGAAATCATACCACGTCCATCATCGCTGATGCGCATGAGGTCATCCACATCAAAACTGGTTTCCCCAAAAAATAAATCCGCTCCCTGCTGCTGCAGTTCTATAACCTTTCGCAATATGGTGCCGGTAGATGAAGTTGAAATTTTACCATAAGTTTTCTCCATTTCTTCCTTTCCTTCATCGCTTACAAACTGCAGCACTTTGATAAAGTCTTTCAAATCAAGCAACGGCAGTTTAGTATCATCACAATATTTGAATATCATGGCAACAAAACCACCCTGTGTATCATTCAGACCCAAAATTTTTGAAAGCAATACCGGGCCAAATTCACTAACGGTAGCCCGCAACCTTGCACCCTTCTGGTTACTGAGTGTCAGCAATTCCACGGGGTAGGCATTGGGTTTAAACTCCACACCAATTTTCTGGCAACGGTCTGCTATATTTCCATTCAATGTGCCGGCTGCCGCAATACCACTGAGGTCGCCTTTTATATCCATCATCAATACAGGAATACTTGCATCACTCAGGCCTTCGGCAAACACCTGCAGTGTTTTCGTTTTACCGGTACCGGTAGCTCCTGCTATCAGCCCGTGCCGGTTCAATGTTTTAAACGGAACCATTACATCTGCCCCGGGCACTACCGTACCATCCAGCATGCCTGCACCTATTTTGAAGGATTCACCTTTGAATATATAACCAGCTTTTATGGTATCAAGAAACTGTTGTGCGTCCGCCATTGCAATTTTTTTTGAAAGGTAAATGAATTTATAACGTCAGAAGTCTTCATCCCGCTCCAGCATCAGTACAGAGCCCTGCGGCACGATAAAATATTTTTCATTCTCGTACATTACTTCTGTGGCTCCGCTCAGCAGGAAGATAGCAAGATCACCTTCTTTTGCCTGCAGTGGTACGTATTTTACCTGTTCCTCCTCACCTTTCCAGCTTTCATCTTCCACCGGCATGGGTATAGCATAGCCAGGGCCTGTTTTGATGACATATCCCTGCTGTACTTTTTCCCTTTCCTGTACACCAGGCGGCAGGTACAACCCGCTGGCAGTACGTTCATCCGGACGGGTGGGTTTTATTAAAAGGCGGTCCCCAATTACAATTAATTTTTTCAGCCGGTTATCCGGGGTGATATGCATGGCACAGTTTTTTATTATACTAACAGCAAAAATAAATGCTATTGAACAAATGAAGTGTGTAGCGTAAAACGGCAGTGAGAGGTGTTTTAACAAAATATTGAATACCGATACTTGAAGCCACGAAATGCTTTATCTTTATTTGTCGTCAGATTAAAATCCCTCCTTCGCTAAAGCTATAGAGGATAAAATAAAAACTACGAACCATGGACACGAAGAAACCAAAAATTTTACTGTGCGAAGATGACCCTAACCTGGGTAGTGTGCTGAAGAATTACCTTGAACTAAACGATTACGACGTAACATTGGAAAGGGACGGCCGTCTTGGCCTGGCTGCTTTTCAACGTGAAAAATTTGAACTTTGCCTGCTGGATGTAATGATGCCCAATATGGACGGCTTTACACTGGCTGAAGAAATACGTGATATCGATCCCGATGTACCCCTGTTTTTCCTGAGTGCCAAAACAATGAAGGAGGATGTGATACAAGGCTACAAACTCGGCGCCGACGACTACATCACAAAGCCCTTTGACAGCGAAGTATTACTCCTCAAAATAAAGGCGATCCTGAAACGCAACGAAGAGCAGAACAAGGAAAGTGAAAACAAAGAGTTTGACCTGGCCAGCTATCATTTCAATCCTAAACTGCGCCAGTTAATCCATAACGGTATTACGCAAACTTTATCGCCCAAGGAAAACGACTTGCTGAAAATGCTGGCAGAACATCTGAATGATCTGCTGCCAAGGGAGCAGGCGTTAAAGAAAATATGGGGCAGCGACACTTACTTCAATGGCCGCAGTATGGACGTATATATTGCCAAGTTGCGCAAATACCTGAAAGATGATCCCAAGATCGAAATTGTGAATATACACGGTAATGGTTTCAGGCTGGTGGTACAATAATATTACCAGCGAAGAACAAAAAATAACGGATGGATACCTGTAAAACGGGTATCCATTTTTTTTAGTTCCGTTTCACCGCCTGATACAGTTTCAGGTGGGCATATGCCGGACCAAGGGTGGTGCAGCTAAAATCCTCACCCGGACCAAATTGTGAGACACTGATGTAGAGCTTTTGCCCTGTTGTTTTCAGATCGGCAGGTAATTGGCTGGCAATATACATATCGGTGTATACACCGGTTATCCGGCTAACCTCGGCGGTATCTGAAACATCAATACTTATGCGTGGCCGGCTGCAGTCTGTATTATTTGTTTCAACCACCACTGCCTTTATAGAAGGTGGCGCCACGGGGTCGCAGGCACACAAACGCTTTGTGCAGGAGAAAAAAGAAAAGTAAAAAAGCATACCTGCCAGCAGTATATTCTTCATAGCCTGTTTTTTTTACTGACAACCGGGTACTTCTGTACGTTGCTTACCATAATTGGGATTGGGGACCATCACCCGTTTTTTTTCTGCCGAGATGTTCATAGGCCTTGGCCGTAACCTCTCGGCCTCTCGGCGTTCGCTGTAAAAAACCTTCCTGTATTAAAAAAGGTTCATATACTTCTTCCAATGTACCGGCTTCCTCGCCCACAGCCGTGGCAATAGTGGTAATGCCCACCGGGCCACCTTTGAATTTGTCGATGATAGTAGTTAAAATCCGGTTGTCCATATCATCAAGACCATGCTCATCCACATTCAGGGCTTTTAACGCATGCTGGGTAATACCAAAATCAATTTGTCCGTCGTTCAGCACCTGCGCAAAATCCCTGACCCTGCGCAAAAGCCCATTGGCAATACGAGGAGTGCCGCGGCTGCGGCGTCCAATTTCTTCAACAGCCTCTGCAGAAATTTTAGTACCCAGTATGCCGGCTGCACGAAGAATAATCTTATTCAGCACAGCCGATGTGTAATATTCGAGCCTTGATTTAATAGCAAACCTGGACAGTAAAGGAGCTGTAAGCAACCCGCTGCGGGTGGTGGCGCCGATTAAGGTGAACGGGTTCAGGTTTATTTGAATGCTCCGGGCATTGGGGCCACTGTCGATCATAATATCAATCCGGTAATCTTCCATGGCTGCATAAAGGTATTCTTCCACTACCGTACTCAATCGGTGTATTTCATCAATGAACAACACATCATTTGCTTCCAGGCCAGTAAGCAATCCTGCCAGGTCACCGGGCTTTTCAATAACAGGGCCTGATGTTTCTTTAATGTTTACACCGAGTTCATTTGCCACAATTCTTGACAATGTGGTTTTACCCAAACCAGGAGGGCCATGAAATAAGACATGGTCAAGGGCTTCACCACGGATTTTCGCAGCTTTTATGAATATGCGGAGGTTTTCAATAATCTGATCCTGCCCGGAGAAATCGTTGATAGCCGCAGGACGAATGGAGTTTTCAAATGCTACATCTGCCGATGCAAGATTTCCTTTTTCACTGTTTAAATGGGGATTGGCCATGATTGTATTCGTGGCCGTAAAGCTATACATTAATCAGACAACTATGACAGCTGAAATCCGGTGCAGCCTCAGCGGCCGATCGTTTTCCGCCACTGCTCCTTTCCTTTATTATCATAGTGTATCACGTCGCGGATGCGATGGTTCGCATGATAGACCCGCCAGTCTTTGATACGTATACCGTTTTCGTAGCGGCCCTCATAATGTATGCCGCCGGCAGTTTCGTAATGTACCCAGATGCCGGTCTTTAACCCGTCTTTGTAGTAACCGGAATCTTTTATTGCACCGTTGCTGAAATAATTGGTGTACTGCCCTTCATGCAGGCAATTATCAAATACGGGGATATACGTATTCCCATCTGTAATATTATACTGTACCACTTCTTTCAAACCAGTACCAGCCCGATCTGCCTTCTTTCCCCCGGGGAATGAATAATTTGCTGTGACATATTTCAGGGCAGTTGTTTTCTTTTGCTGGTACATATAAGCGAGGTAATAAAAGCTGCGCCTGGAGTTGTAGCGCATCATTTCCTCTTTTATGCGCCTGTATTTGTCGGCATTATATTCCCGTACAGCAAGCAGGTTACCTTTATTGTCCCAATACTTCCAGGTACCATGCGGAATATTGTTAATCATATATCCCGAATCACAAACTGCACCATTGGTGTACCAGCTTTGCCAGGCACCATTGAGCTTTCCTTTCTTTATGCCGGCATTGAAAAGCGGCTTACCATCAGCTATTTCTTGTAATGAACCATTGCGCAAGCGGGCAAGAGAAGTGTCACTCACGGCAATATCCCTTTCAGGATTGTTATTATCCCGCAGTGCCCGGTTCCCGGGTGAAGATAGATTTGTGTCTGCACAACCTGTTACTGCAAGTAACAGGGCTGCGCACAACAAACGTTGGCAAGCAAGCATAACCAAATCTACTAAAGAAAGTAATTGAACAGCGCAGGTTTGTTAAGCAAAATCACTGAAGAGATTTAATCAAATAGATAGGTTTTTTTTACCATGCATTTTTTTATACTAGTTCTGTCGCAAACAGTGCTTCCAACTACTTTATAATACATATACCATGATTAAAACAGACCTATAATGCGCTTGTTGTCCCTATAAACCCGGTTTTATATCAAACCCTGCCTATTGAAAAAAATACCGGGAAAGATGACCTATATTAAGAATACGGTCATTTTCGGCCATCTCTATTTTACTTTATTGTTAAATTTTTGTATCTTTAAAGTTAACAGGTTGCTTTGTTCGTGCATCAAAAACATATCGCAAGCCTTGTCTTTTTGTTCGTTTTATCCGTAACAGCCAAAGGACAGCCGGAAACCGTCTCATTTGATTTCCTGGGGAAACCTGTTTCTTTTACCTGGCAAAAGCCATCACTTAAAAGCCCGGCTGACGCCCCACAGGGCAATATCTTTATCACTGATCTCGCCAATACACTTAATGCTTCTGACTTTGGCCCCATAAACAAGGCACTTAAAGAATGCCGGGAAAGCCTGAAACTGGATGACTGGCTCTTTTATCAATTAGTAAGGGCCACGGCGCAGCGGCTATCACCCAAAGCTGATAATTACTATAGTTATACCATTTATAAATGGTTCCTGCTGACCCGCTCCGGTTATGATGCCACTATCCGCACCAATAAGGATAAAATACTTTTTTACGTACATACCGATGACAATATTTATAATATCCCTTTCTACACAAAGGGTGGACAACAGTATGTGTGCCTGAACTACCACGATTATGGTAATAATATCGATTTCAAAACGGAAACATTTGCTGACGTGAACCTTGCTTCGCCGGGTACCAAAGCTTTCTCCTATAAAATATCCAGTCTTCCGGAATTTAAAGCAGATACTTATGTGGAAAGGGATATCCAGTTTAGCTACTACCAGGACAACTACCAGTTTAAAATAAAACTGAATCCGCAGGTAAAAACAGTTTTCGCCAATTATCCGGCTACAGATTATGCTTCCTATTTCAATATCCCGCTAAGTGCTGAAACATACAGCTCACTGATCCCCTTACTGAAACAAAACACCAGTAAGATGGATACTAAAGGCGGCGTTGACTACCTGATGCGCTTCACCCGGTACGCTTTTATGTTCAAGCCCGACAGCGAAGCCTTTGGCGCTGAAAAAAGATTAAGTCCTGAGCAGACATTGCTTTATCCGGAAAGTGACTGTGAAGACAGGGCCGCACTTTTCTTCTACCTCGTAAAGGAAATTTATAACCTGCCCATGATTGTACTTTCCTACCCGCAACATGTAACCATCGCAATCAAATTTGACAAGCCAATAGGCAAGCCTGTTATCTACAACGGAGAAAAATATTCTATATGTGAGCCCACGCCGCAAAAAAGAGATTTAGCCGTGGGGCAACAGCTTCCCGCATTGAAGCGCCAGTCTTTTGAAGTGGCCTATGCTTATACGCCGGCTAAGTAGAAAATTTCCATCCCCTTCTTCCGCTTTTTATCAATAATGGGTATTTTCAGGATTCCATGCCACTACCTAATCGCTACCTTTTTATTGCCTGTAGTTTTCTCCTTTCTTCCGTTTCGGCGCAGGACAAACAAAAAATGGACAGCCTCCTTACTATATTGGAGACTCATCCATCGGATACGGCCGTTATCAATGCGTACTGTGAGCTTTCCACAGAACTACTCGGTACTGATGACCGGCTGGCTATGCAATACGCATACAAGGGGCAGGAGCTTTCACAAAAAATAAATAAGCCGGGGCTTGAAGCATGGTCCAAAAACCTGATTGGGCTCTCCTACGATTACCTCGGCATCCCGGACAGTGCCCTCCTGTTTTACCAGGCTTCGATTGACATAAAACGAAGGATTAATGACATAGATGGTATTGCCGCCACCACCATGAATATCGGCGTACTTTATTATTACCAGAATGACTACCCAAAGTCAATTGAGTATTACAACAAAGCACTAAGCCTGTATAAACAGGTAAACAATGAAAAAAGAATTGGCGGTGTGCTGAACAATCTCGGCACCGTGTACCGGGAACAAAAGAAATATAAAGAAGCCATTGATGTCTTTACTGAATCCTACCGGCTTAAGCTGAAAACCAACGATACAACCGGCATGTCGAACGCATTGGGCAACCAGGGTATTGTTTATCAGAACATGGGCCAATATGCAAAGGCGGAAGACCTTATCAGGCAGTCATTAACACTCGATGTGCTGACGAAGAATAAGTACAACCAGCTTTCTTCCTATGTTAGCCTGGCTGATCTGAAAATTATTCAGGGCAAATACACCGAAGCAAAAGCCCACCTTGAAACAGCTATTGACCTGGGAAAAGGCCTTGATGCTGCACACTATCTTGATGATGCTTACTTGGCTTACACAAGGTTGGACAGCCTGACCGGCGATTACCGCAGTGCCTATACACACTTGCAGAAATACTATGAGTATACGGATGCTGTAAATCAAACCGAACGGCAGCAACAGGTGGACCGGCTGGAAACAGTTTATCGTACAAAGGAAAAGGAAAAAGAAATTGATCTGCTCAATGCAAATGCCAAAATAAAAAACCTGCAATTAGAAAAACAAAAAAAACAAACCCTCACATTTATTGCTATCTCAGCTTCCTTATTGGCAGGATTAGTCTTATTCATCATCGGCTTCCGCTCTATCCGCCGGGCCAAGCGGCAGCTGGAAGAAAAAAACCAGATCATCAATGAGTCGCTGGCCGAAAAAGAAATGCTGCTGAAAGAAATCCATCACCGTGTAAAGAATAACCTGCAAACGATTTCCAGCCTGCTTAGTGTGCAGTCGAGATATATCAAAGACGAAAAAGCACTTGAGACAATCAATGAGAGTATGGAACGGGTAAATGCCATTTCCATATTGCACCAGGAAATTTATAAAAATGAAGTGCTGCGATCTATCAATGCCAAACACTATTTTGAAAGCCTGGCCAAAGGTTTGCAACAAACTTTTGATCCAAAACAAAAAATAACTTTACATCTGCAACTGGATGATGTAATGGCTGATGTGGATCAGCTCATTCCTGTAGGCCTGGTGGTAAACGAATTGCTGACCAATGCCTATAAATACGGAACAACAAATCCGAAACCGGCCATCTGGCTCAGTTTACTCAATCAAGAAGGCCGGCTCCTTATCCGTGTAAGGGATAATGGAAATGGTTTTGGTGAAAACCTGCCTGGCACAACAGGCGCTTCGCTTGGTTATAAACTAATTCACCTTTTCGCAGCAAAACTAAAAGGCGCTGTATCTATAAAAAATAATGACGGTGCCGATATTACCCTGAACTGTGAACTAAAACAATGAATAAAGACATACGCATACTGGTCGTGGAAGATGAACCACTGATAGCCGAAGATATCTGCGGCTTCCTGGCAAAAAGTGGCTTCCGGCATGTGGTGGCGGCTTACGACAGTGCTGCAGCATTGCACGAACTGGAGCAAGACAAAACAGATTTTGTATTGCTGGATGTTAACCTCAGCGGCGACTTAACCGGTATTGATATTGCTAAAAAGATCAACAGCGAGTACCATCTGCCTTTCATCTATATTACCTCGTACGCAGATACGTCCACCATTCAGCAGGTAAAAGCCACCCACCCGGTTGGTTATATCCTAAAACCTTTCAAAGGCAAGGAGATTGCAGCCATACTTGAAATCGGGTATGAGCTTTTCTACACCTATATCGGCAAGGCCGGAGAACTGGACATGAACCGGCTGAAAAAAATAACCATGCAGGATATGACGCAGCGTGAAACCGATGTGCTTACAAAAGTAGCTGAAGGAAAAACCAACCAGGTTATCGCCGATGAACTCTTCCTTTCATTACACACCGTAAAATCACACCTCAAAAATATTTTCATCAAGCTGGATGTGGCTTCCCGTGCCGAAGCCATTGTGTTATTGAATAAAATCAAAATCACTCCTTAGAGGGATACCAGCACTGTTTACGGTTTTTAGCTTTACCCAAGCAAAACCTAAACAATGAAACAAACACTTGTCCTGCTGTTAGTGTTTATAACAGCCTCTGCAACTGCCCAGCAGTTTACTTCCTACAATTACGCCGGTGATGGCTTCAACATCAGCGCTTCTTTTCCCGGAAGGCCTTCCAAGAAAACACAAAGTGGCAAAAGCTCCAACACCCTTACGCTGACGGAAACAGATAACGGTGTGACCTATGCGCTTATCCTTACGAATACAGAGTCAGCACAAGTAGCTTCCTTGTCTGTACCCAATACCGTACAGAAATTATGGTCGGGTGCCAAACAAAGAGATGTGCAGCAGGGTTCCAGTGTTGCCGGTGTTTCGAGTACTTATATGAAATACGTTTCCTCAAACGGTACTTATATCATAAGTCATACTTTCGCATCAGGCCTGATGATGTGCCAGGCCATGGTGTTGCAAAAAAACAGTTATGCCAGCGACTATAACGCAGGTACTTTCTTCTCAGCCATCTCTTTCGGCAGCAATTATAATAACACACCATACAATAACGGAAATGGTATTCCCAATACCCCTCCCGCCGGCTCAGGCAGCTACGATAAGAACCAGCGGGTGGAAGTATGGGATGCGAAAACCAGTAAATGGTATGGCGCCGTTATCTTAAAAGTCAACTTTAATAAAACCTGCCGTGTTTCCTATGATGGCTATGCAGAAACCTATGATGAAGATGTACCCAATGATCGTATCCGGGCAATGACCTATACCACCGCACCTTCCAATGTTCCGTACATACAGTTAAAAAAGTTTGGTAAAACGAATATCGAAGGCAATCTCAGCACCGGTTACACCATGCAGGACCTTTCATGGGCCACTACCAGCCAGCTGGCCTGCTGGCCTTCTATACGGGATGTAGAATTCCAGGGTAAGCATGTGGGCTACTGGTTTGACCTGCCGGAGAAATCAACTGTAAAAATTACGGTAACGCCAAAACGAAAAGACCGCAGGATTAATATCTATGGCTATGCTGGCTTTGATCTCAAAACGATTCCGCCACAACTCCCTTATACCAATATCTGCGAGGCATCGCACCCGGAATGGGTGGGCCAGCCCAACCTGAATGAGCCAAGCAAACCACAAACGATCCAGTTCAATACCACCACCCGCCGCACCAGCATCTACTTTGCTGTGGCGGGTGCGCAAAATGTATATGAGGGTGATTATACCATTTCTATTGATATCGATTAATTAAAAACCATAAACAATGAAACAACAAGCAGGCAAATTTGCAATAGCGCTTATGCTGACAGTCGCCATCACCAGTTGTGGCGGAAAGAGTGGAACGAAAGCAGGAAACAAATTAAAGGGCGATGAAGCGAAAGAATACCTGGCAGGCAAAACAGAAAAAGAATGGGTACTCGACGCAGGCCATGATTATTATGAATACATTTTATTCAAGACAGGCAATGGTGCAACAATACTTCCCGGTGGAACGAACATCACATTCACAGCCAATGGTGACAAACTTATTATGAAAGATTATCGTGATATTCAATACACGATACTGGAAATCGGAGCAGAAAAGCTAATAATGCAGGGCAGCAATAAGGATACACTGGTATATATACTGCACAAAAAAGGAAGCGAAGCAGCCAAAAAATGGAGCGAAGCCTATGATAAAAAAGTAAACCCAAAATGGCTCAAAGGAACCTATGGTACTACCTGGCAGTTTTCAGAAGGGGGTAAAATGTATTCGTATATGAATGATGGCAGCATTATTGACGCAGCTACCCTCCGCAAAGTTGAAACCTGGAAAATAGAAGATAAAACCCTGCATTTTGGCGTAAACAAACTCACTATCAGCCGCCTTACACCTATATTCTTCGATTATACCGCATTTGATATACCAGTGAAACTGAATTACGTTGGCCCGGCCAATGCAGATGGTTCGCTGAAAAGATTGTAGTGTTTATGTTTTGCTACCAATACTGCTTATGAAAACAAGTAGTAAGAATAAAGGCTGCCAATTGGCAGCCTTTATCATGTATCTGTTTATAGAAACACTATTAATAATTCCACTTAGTCCATCCTTTCCACCAGCTGGCCAGATCGCCTGCAGGGGCCACACCACCACGGAAGGTAACGGCCTTATCAAAGAAAGTATCGCTAGCAAATTTAGCATCTGTAAAACCACCACCAGTCAGTATTTTCTGGTTACCACTTGAACCGGCAAACGGAGTAGGATCCGGTGCAGTATAGTTGAATGGCTGAATCAGTTTTGCATCTGATGCATTTACCAGGAAATCGTTATTGTTAAAAGGATTTGAGAACCATGTCAGGAAGGCTGCATCGTTGGTAATGGTAGCACCGGCTGTACCACTGAAACGGGTATTCGTAGCGCAACCTGCAATGGTGATATTGCGAAGTCTCAACGAGCTGTCTTCAATATTCAGGGCAGTAGAGGTACCTGTTGTAGCATCAACCTCAACCCCTCTTGGCCAGCCGATCAGCACAGAATTGAAAATAGAAATAGCTGTATTTCTGCGGATATGCGTGGCGCCGCGAAACAGACTGCTTCCTGTATTCGCCAATGTCGCTTTGGGACCAATAGCGGTGATATTGCTGAAAATAGCACTGGTCTTAGGGCTGGCCGTTGTGCCACCTGAGTTGTTATCACTCTCAAATGCTTCTGAGTTAGAGATATCCGCTATCAGTGAGTCTCGGATAACGATACCAAACTGTACTTTTCCACTATATCCATTGTCTGTATCAAAATCATCGTCCTGTGTTTTCAGGGCAATCAGGTATTTACAATTCACTGTGCCACCAAACCACTCATACGCATCATCTTTTGCATATACCACTTGTATGTGGTCGATAGTGGTACCACGCCCAACGGCGGCCATTGTCAGGCTGTTGATTTCTTTATCTGGCTGAAATGCGTATCCGGCATATTCAATGCGTACATAGCTAAGTGTACCTGAGTTATCATTATCGTCCGGTGTGGTACCGCCGCCGGCAATTCCGTCACCGTTTGCATTATCGATACCACCTTCTACCTGGTAAGTATTTATCACACCATTATAAGATGTATTTACACTGGCTTTGCCGCAGAGAACAATTCCGCCCCAGTCACCAGACTGTGGGTTAGGAGAGGCCGATGTAAAGATGATCGGCTCCGAAGCAGTTCCTGTTGCCACTATTTTTGAGCCCCTGGTAATTACCAGCACAGCCACATCGCTGCCGCTGAATGAACCTTTAATAACCGTACCTGCTTCAATGGTCATAGTATGGTTGCCCACCATATAAACAGGCCCTTTCAAAATATAGGTGTTGCGTTTACGTAAAACAGTATCGGCATTAATACGGCCTTCGAGGGTGATGGTTTCACCAGACGATCCATTGTTTCCACCTCCGTTGATGATAACGATTTGTTTTTCGCCATCCGTTTCAATTTTTCTGCAACCGGTTCCCAGTAGTGCAGCAAAGGCGGTAATTGCAAGAATGTACTTTTTCATGTTATGTGTTTTGAAATGTATTTAAAGTATTGCGTAATTGAATGTGAGTGAAAATGTGGTACCGAATGTTCGCTTAAAGCGGTATGGATCTGCTTTCTGGTAACTGTTTTCTGATCCGATATCATTTACATAATAGTAACGGGTCTGGTTCAGCAAATCAGCAGCGCTAAGCTTGATCTCCCCTTTTTTCTTCAGCACTTTTTTGGCTATTTGTAAATCCAGCAATGGCCTTCCCCTTTCCCATGTATCGAGAAAGCCGTCCTCTACTTTCCCAACGTTAGCAATACGCTGGCCAATCTGGTTGTACAAGAGGGTGATATTCACACCTGATTTTTCAGCATCATACATCAGGCCCATATTGAAAACGTATGGTGATTGCCCCTGCAACGGGCGGTCGATTTTGAAGAGTGTGTCTTCTACCTTACTTTTTATATAAGAGAAGTTGCCCTGGAACGTAAAGTTTTTAAGCATGTCTGAAAAATCAAGCTTCTTTCTCAGTTCAATCTCTGCCCCGTAGGCGGTTGCCTTATCAGCATTCTGGTAGTTGAAAGTGCTGGCCCCACCCGCACCCGGCTCAAACAGTGATTCAATCGGGTCGTTGAAATGTTTATAGAATACACCTACAGAGAGTATCTCACCGGCACGGGGGTATAATTCGTAACGAAGATCCAGGTTGGTAATTTTTGTACGCTTCAAAGCTGGGTTACCTTGTACGGAAGCATTCAGTTCGAAATCATAAATATTCAATGAAGCCAGCTCCCGCAATTCAGGACGGATAACAGTTTGCGATCCGGATAAACGGATATTTGTTTTGGGATTTACTTTAAAGGTGGCATTCACACCTGGCAGATAGTCCGTAACTTTTGTATAGGTATGTCTTTCGTCCCACTTTTTTACACTGCCCACCAGCTGATCAAAATGCTCCACACGCAATCCCCATACTAAACGGAGTTTGTTTTTGAACAATGGATTATCAAACTGGATAAACCCGGCATTCAAAATCGTGTTTGCCATATAGCGGAATGTCTTTCCTTTCAATGCATCGAAAGCAAACAATGTGCTGTTGGCTGCGCCATCGCCAAAATTGCTTGCTGCAAAAACCTGGTCGGCAGGCAATGCACGGAGGCTTGCATTATCTCTCGGCAGGAAAATGGAGAAGAGACGGGCATCATACAGCCTGTCCTTTACCTGAAGCATGTAGCCCCCTTTCACCGTATTTCCCTTACCCAACGAATAGGTCAGATCGCCACCACCGGTATAGATATAATCACTCAGTGACTGGTATACACGGCTGCCGCTTTGTTGTGAAAGCGTATTGCTGATAACAAGACTGAATGGATCTGAAGGATCACTTTTAGAGTATAAAATACGGCGCTGGTCAGGTACATATCCATCCAGAATGCTGAAAGCACCATACCATTTCAGCTTCAGGTTTTTATTCAGATTGTGGTCGCCCGATAACTGTGTAGTAAAAAATGTATTCTGACGGAATGTAAATTCAGTACCAGAAAGGATAGAATCTGCACGGGTAATATTTATACCATTTCTTTCCAGCACCCGGTTCAGTGTGTTTACATTAATAAGGGACCGTACCGAAATTTTATGTTTCGGATTAAACTGGAAACTCAGGCTGCCCAACGCACCGGCTGATACATTTTGATCATATATCTCATCTGCAAAATCATATTCCAGGTTGAACTTGTTTGTTGTGAAGTCAGGAATAGCCAGCTGGTTCGGGTTCAGGAAATAGTTATTATTCCGGGTATAGTTAATACCAAATGTGCCGCCGATATTTTTGCCAAACAGTTTGCCAGCAAAGCCACCATTAGCCTGGAAGGAAGTATTTAATGAACCGCTTCCTTTTTCTGCTGTCCAGCGGTTGGCCATTGTTTTGCCCAATGCTGTTTTAGAAGCAATGGATAGGGTGTCGAAATTGTACTTGGTTGGGAACGCAGAAGGTATTGCGCGGGCACCATCATCTATACCCAGCCAGTCCAGCTTGCCTCTTTTTTCACTATAGAAATCTTTACCGGTTGTAGCCGTATTGTAACCAAGGCCTACCTGTACATTTAAAAAGTTCTTAGAAGGGATATCTTTTGTGTTCACCTGTATCAAACCACCTGCCCACTCACCCGGATATTCAGGCACAAACGCTTTATTGATAACGATATTATCAATCATTGGTGCTGGTATCAAATCGAAGGAAAATGTTTTACGATCGGGCTCTGTACTGGTCAGCAATATACCATTGAGCATGGCCTGGTTATAACGGTCAGCAAGGCCACGCACAATAATAAATTTACCTTCCTGTATACTGGCTCCGGGTGTACGTTTGATCACCTCACCCGTATTTCTGTCTGGCGAACGGCGGATACTTTCAGCAGAGATAACAGAAGCAACCGTATTGGTATTCTTTTGGAACGCAATAACAGAGTTCACTGTTTCTTTGGGGGCTGATAAAGAACGTTTGCTGGTAACGGTTACACCATCATCCACTTTTGCTTTAACCTGGAGGGTGATATTTAACTCATTTAATTCGCCAGATAGTACTTCTACATCCGAAATATTTTTGGTTTCATAACCAACTCTTGATATTTCCAGCTCGTATTTCTTGCCTGTTGACAGGTTTAATGTAAACCGGCCTTCCACATCGGAAGTGGTGCCACCAGTAGCACCGGCTATTTTTATAGAAACACCGCTGAGCGGCTCATTTTTCTCATCAATAATTTTACCCGTAAGTTTTGCGGTTTGGGCCTGCGCAACAGCCATAAAACCAGCGGAAAAGAGCAGAAATAATACCATTCGTAGCCTCGGATACATAGTCTGTTTATTTGCCGCAAAGGTGTATCCATGGCATTACCGGCATGTTACCGGCATGTTAAGCAATTATAACCTCAATGTTACCGTAATGTTAACTGGCAAATGAGTGAGCTAAGTCCTTAAAACGTAACGACTCCCGTCATCCGCCACTGGAGGATTTTTTGCGCCGGGCCTTTAAAATACCCGAAATCTGTTTGCAGCTTCAGGTTATGGCGGAAGAAATAATGTGAGTAAGCGAGCATGTACTCATCCAGCCGGGTAATATAATTCTGCACTTTTTGGTCGGGCCGGGTAAAGCCATATCGAACCGCAATTTCATTACTTCTTGAAACCAGGTATCCGGTTTGCAGCATAAACCCTGTCCCACTGTATACCACGTTCGCTTTTGGTGGTGTCGTATTACTCAGACTGATACCATTTTTCGATGTCCGGTGGTAAAGCTCTCCCATAAACGACCACCCCCTTTTTTTCATCATAAAATCGGCACCGTAATAATGTATATCAGCCCGCTGGTTGTTATATAAGTACTCACCCAACTGCCCGGCGATACGGCTCGTTTTATTATTATAGCTGTAAACAGCCCCTATTGACATTTTTAGCTTGTCCTCGTAATGAATATCAGCCTCGATAAAATCACCGTTATTTTTAAACTCGCCAAACGGAAGCAGTTCAGAACGGATGGAATAACAAAGACCGGTTGATTTGTCGGAGATGATGCGCCCCTCGCCGGAGGTCAGCGCCATGGTTGTACTCAGTACCGCCTTTTTGCCAATCTTACTGTTATTTGTTATCCAGAGGCCCTTGTCGCGGTCGAGCGTAAATAAAGCGTTGGTATTGGAGCGGTCAACCATTTGGAGGTTGCCCGACGAAACCTGCCGCTGCCGGTTGCCGGGCAGTTTGGTTTGACCAAAACCAAAACGCCAGTGTTTATTTGGAGAATAGAAAAGCATGGCATCCCGCAAAAACAAGTTATTAGGCACCGAAGAATTATCAGCAAAAACATCCCGCTGGGAAAAACAAAGCTGGATACGGTAAGAAAATTTTTTGCTGATGGCATTACCCGTAAAATTCAATCTCGCCCGGCGAACCGAAAAATCGACCGTATTATTATCGTCATTATCCAAATCAATCCTGACTTCCGCCAGGCTTTGGATCCGGCCGCTGATCCCCAGGGAAAAAGAGCTGTCCAGGGATGTGAACGTAATCGGCTTGCCAAAATAGGCATCCAGGTATCCGTTGATGGGATTGTGCTGTGCTTTGGCAAAAACTGGGACAATCAGTATAAAAAATAACCAAACCCGGAAAACCCGGCTTCCTTTTGCAGTCATAATTGGGCAATAAAGCCGCAATATAATTTGTTTGTTATTGAATCATTACCCTAATTTTAAATCTATATTAATAAATTATTAATTCTCCCTACCCCCGCTACCCTCCCCGCCAGTACCCGGTATTTTCGCAACCAAACCCGTCACGTACGGATAAAACTATAACTACATGGCACTGCAATCCTTCCTCAAAATCTTCATGCCGAAGAACAAGGTATTTTACGAACTGTTTGAAAAAGTAGCTGATAACGTAGCAAAAATGGGCGGCCTGCTGAAGGATGTGGTGGCCGAAACCGATTTTGACAAGAGGGCAGCCATCATTTCCCAGATTGAAGACCTGGAACATGCCAACGACGAACTGACACACAGCCTTTTTACAGAACTGGGCCGCAATTTTATCACCCCATTTGATAGGGAAGATATCCATTACCTCGCCACTTCGCTGGATGATATAGCAGATTATATTTATGCGTCTGCCAAAAAAATTAATTTCTATAAGGTTAACCCTAACGATATCGGCCTGCAGAAATTTGCCGAACTGATTGAACAAGGAGCAGAACAGGTGAAAGTGGCTGTATCTGAACTCCGCGACATGAAGAATATGCGGAATATCACGGAAGCACTGGTCAAAATCAACAGTATCGAAAACCAGGCGGACGATGTGTTCGATTTCAGTATTGAACGCCTGTTTGAAACAGAACCGGATGCGAAAGAAGTAATTAAGAAAAGGGAAATATACCAGGTCATGGAGATTGTAACGGACAAATGTGAAGATGCCAGCAATGTGATAGAGTCCATTATTATTAAGTATGCATAATCCAACTGCTAACTACCACATCTCTTTATGACTACCTTCCTCATCTCCATTATCGTACTGGCGCTGATTTTTGACTATATCAATGGCTTTCATGATGCAGCCAACTCTATTGCTACAGTCGTTTCTACCAAAGTACTTACCCCTTTTCAGGCAGTACTTTGGGCCGCACTGTTTAATTCAGTTGCCTTTTTCATTTTTAAAGATCATGGTGTGGCCGATACCGTTGCTAAAACGGTAAAGGCAGGCGTGGTGGATCCACCCGGTACCAGCACAGGCAACATGCGGATGATGCTGGTGATATTCTCCGGCCTTATTGCGGCAATTTCCTGGAACCTGCTCACCTGGTGGCTGGGTATACCCTCTTCATCTTCACATACTTTAATTGGGGGGTTCGCAGGTGCAGCCATCGCCGCCGGTGGCTTTGGGGCTGTCAACTCACAGGTAATTTTAAAAACAGCGGCTTTCATATTCATTGCCCCAATAATCGGAATGCTGATGGCATTCATAATGTCGCTCTGGTTTCTCAGCTCCTTTAAAAAAGGCTGGACATCTAAAATATTTTCTGTTGCCGTTATCGTTTTCGTAGCTGTCTTTTTGTACACCAATCTTGAAATGAACAGGGAGGTATTGCAAAAGAAGACCGATTATGAGGCCTACATCTGGCAGGTAGTTTTTTATTCCAAAAACTTCAAATGGATACTGCTGGCGTTTATTTTGCTTACTATGGCAATATTCGCCCTCTATCTCAGCAGCCTGAATGCACATAGAGCGACCCAGTGGTTCAAAAAGTTGCAGTTGGTATCATCGGCCGCTTTCAGCATCGGTCATGGAGGTAATGATGCGCAAAAAGTAATGGGCATCATAACTGCTGCATTGATTGCCGGGGGTCAAATAAGTTCAATCAGCGAAATGCCCAACTGGGTTCCTATCTCCTGCTATGTGGCCATCGGCCTTGGTACTATGAGCGGTGGCTGGAAGATCGTCAAAACAATGGGTACAAAAATTACCAAGGTTACACCATTCGAAGGTGTGGCGGCAGAAACTGCTGGCGCCCTGACCCTTTTTATTACAGAAGCATTGAAAATACCGGTGAGCACAACCCATACCATTACTGGCTCAATTATGGGTGTTGGAGCTACAAAAAGGCTCTCAGCAGTACGATGGGGCGTTACGGTCAACCTGCTTTGGGCCTGGATTTTAACCATTCCTATCAGTGCATTATTAGCCGCCGGAGTTTATTTTGTTGCACGTCTTTTTTAAACGCAGGGTAGAAAAATATTCAACTAAAATCCTGACTTTTGTCGGGATTTTTTATGGCAAAAATATTAGTTACAGGCGGCTGCGGCTACATCGGCTCTCATACAATTGTCGACCTTATAGAAAACGGTTACGAGGTTATTTCTGTGGATAATAATGCCCGATCCAACCCCGTAATTTTAAAAGGGGTCGAACAAATAACCGGCAAAAAGATAAAAAACTACAAAGTTGACCTTTGTAACTACGATGATACCTGCGCTATTTTTCAGGAAAATACAGACATAGCCGGCATCATTCATTTTGCTGCATACAAAGCAGTGGGCGAATCTGTTGAAAAACCATTGTTATACTTCGACAATAATGTAGGCTCACTGATCAATGTATTAAAATGCACGCAGGAGTTCGCTATTCCTTATTTTGTATTTTCCTCATCATGTACTGTGTATGGCAATCCCGATACTATCCCTGTAACGGAAGATTCACCATTGAAAACAGCAGAATCGCCTTATGGCCTTTCCAAGCAGATGAGCGAATCGATCATTTCAGCCTTTGCAAAAAACTCCATTACACAGTGTGTGCTGCTGCGGTACTTTAATCCGGCAGGCGCACACCCGTCATCATATATTGGTGAAATGCCTGTAGGCAAACCGCAAAACCTGGTGCCCGCCATTACGCAAACGGCAATAGGCCGGCTACCTAAAATGACAGTATTTGGCAATGACTATCCAACGAGGGATGGCTCCTGCATGCGTGACTTTATCCATGTATGCGATCTCGCCCATGCACATACGCTGGCCCTCGACTACCTTGAGTCGCTGAAAAATAAAACAGCCTGTGACGTATTCAACCTGGGTACAGGCAATGGTGTAACTGTTCTGGAAGCCATACAAGCTTTTGAAAAAATAAGCGGCCAAAAACTCAATTACGAAATCGGCCCAAGGCGTCCCGGGGATGTGGTGGCCATCTACGCAAATAAAGATTTGGCGGAAAATGAACTGCGTTGGACACCCCGCTTCCCCCTGGAAAAAATCATGGAAACTGCCTGGAAATGGGAGCTTCGCCTTAAGGCTGACCAAACCGTTTTTGGGGCCGTGCCGGGTGAGCTGAATTAGCATTTACCCGGATAAGACAGGTTCGCTATTCACTCCCTTAGCCTACATTTGCATCACTTAAAAAGATACCCATGTTATTAAAGGAAATTCAGTCAACAGGCAATAAAGATACCCGCAGCGGTTTCGGAGATGGAATTGTGGCGGCAGCGAGAAAAAATCCAAATATTGTTGCCCTGACTGCCGATTTGCTCGGTTCCATGAAACTGAACCAGTTTATCAAAGAATTTCCAGAACGTTTTATTCAATGTGGTATTGCCGAAGCGAATATGATGAGCATTGCTGCTGGTCTTACCATCGGCGGCAAAATACCTTTCACTACTACGTTTGCCAACTTCTCTACCGGCAGGGTGTACGACCAGATACGCCAGTCTATTGCATACAGCGGAAAGAATGTAAAAATTTGCGCTTCACATGCAGGACTTACACTTGGCGAAGACGGTGCCACCCACCAGATACTGGAAGATATAGGCATGATGAAAATGCTGCCGGGCATGACGGTGATTGTACCTTGCGACTACGCACAAACCAAAGCAGCCACTGAAGCCATTGCTGATTACGAAGGCCCTGTTTATTTACGTTTTGGACGCCCTTCATGGCCCATTTTTACATCCGACAGGCCTTTCCAGATTGGTAAAGCACAACAATTTTCCGAAGGAACTGATGTATCCATATTTGCCTGCGGCCACTTAGTATGGAATGCAATACAGGCCGGTGCCATTTTACAGGAAAAAGGAATTAGTGTGGAAGTGATCAATATACACACCATTAAACCTTTGGATGAGGAAGCTGTTCTGGCTTCATTGCGTAAAACGAAATGTGCTGTTACTGCCGAAGAACATAATATCATTGGTGGTATGGGCGATGCCATTGCGCAGGTAGCTGCAAAAAAATTCCCTGTACCTATTGAGTATGTAGGTACAAAAGATACGTTCGGCGAAAGCGGTACTCCTGCGCAACTATTGAAAAAATATGGCCTGGATGTACCAGATATTGTAGCCGCGGCTGAAAAAGTGATAGACAGAAAAAACAACGGCTAAAAGAATATTTCAAACTATTCCGGCAGGTTCTTTAAAAAATGGACCTGCTTTTTTATTTTTAAGCAGAATACGGATTAAACAAAACCGGTTTCCAATATTCTAACAACGAGCAAAGCCCGACGACCAATATGCCCCTGACTACAACAACAGACAGCGAACTGCTGGTGCAGTTTCGTGACCCTTCTACTAAAGAAAGGGCCTACACCAGCATCATAAAGAAATACCAGGAAAAGCTCTACTGGCATATTCGCCGGATGGTGGTGGATCATGACGATGCGAATGATGTGCTGCAAAATGTACTGATCAGGGTGTGGAACGGACTGGAAAACTTCAGGGAAGACAGCCAGCTCTATACCTGGCTCTACCGCATAGCGACCAATGAATGCCTGACCTATTTGGAACAGCAGAAAAAAAGAACATCGGTAAGCCTGAGCGATGTGGAAACAGGGCTGGCCAATAAGATAAAAGCCGATAAGCATTTCGATGCCAATAAATTAGAGTGGAAGCTGCAATTAGCCATGCAGCAATTGCCTGAAAAACAACGCATTGTGTTTACACTCCGGTATTACGACGAGATGCCGTACGAGGAGATGAGCCGGGTGCTGGAAACCAGCGAAGGCGCCCTGAAAGCAAGCTACCACCATGCGGTGAAAAAAATTGAGGATTATATGCTGAATCATTAAACTTTGGACCCTGAAAATCGTCTCTATTAACGTAAAATGGACCCTAAAAATAACATAGTACAGGAATTGCAGGAGCTAAACAGCCAGTTGGCCGGTTCAGCTGCCCAAACGCCCTACCAGGTACCCCAGGGGTATTTCGACGGGTTGATGGAGCAGGTGATGCGCCGCATCAAGGAACTTGAAGCAGCCAATGCTGCGGATGAGCTGGCTCATTTGTCGCCTGTGCTTAGCCAGGTATCTAAGCAAATGCCATATACAGTACCTGCGGGCTATTTTGAAAGTATTGAAGAAAGAACTTCAGCAACGATTGCTGCAGAATTTTCAGCCAGCGAGGAACTGGAAAGCATATCACCATTGCTGAGCGGTTTGAAAAAAACAAACCCTTACAGCATTCCGGATGGATATTTCGATACGGTAATGGTGCCTGAGGTAACAAAGCCTGCTGCAAAAGTAGTTTCAATGGGAAGCCGTAAATGGTTCCGGTTAGCTGCTGCTGCGGTGGTTACCGGTGCTATTATATTGGCAGGTGTGTTGCTTATCAACAACCAAAAAGTGACCCCAACCACTGATTCGTATGCGTGGGTGAAAAAGAACACTAAGAAAGTAACGACAGAAAAAATTGAAGAATTTATACAACTTACCGATGAAGAAAAATTCGTCAAAGAATCGGTGGCCAGTAATGATGTGAAGCCTCTTGAAGTGAAAGACCTGGTAAAAGATATCCCGGAAGAAGAAATTCAAAGCCTGCTGAGCGACACAAAGGTGCTGGACGAGTTTGATGAAGTAGCAGATGAAACAGCTACTGATGAAACGCTGTTGAATTAAATGGAACTAAAACAATGAAACGATTTTTACTCATATTAACCTTATTCGTCACAATTGCGAAAGTTGCTACTGCACAAGTAGGCGATGATGACAGAATACGTGACAAAATGCGGGAGTACATTCAAAAACGGCTCAACCTGAATGCAAACGAAGCAGAACGGTTTACACCGGTGTTTGTACGATATTTTAAAGAATGGCGATCCACGCTGCGTGAAAACAAAGGTGACCGCCTCATACTACAGCAAAAGATAGTTGAACTGCGTATACGCTATAGGGGCGAATTCAGGGAGATAATTGGCGAGAAAAGAAGTAACCAGGTATATGAGAACCAGGAGCGGTTTATCCAGGAGTTAAAAGAAATACGTCAGGACCGGCTTGAACGGCGTAGGCCCGGACTCAAAACCCGGTTCGCCGGCGGAACAAGAGACTTATAACGAAGGTGTTTTTCATAGGTTAGCAATGGCCGGTTCTTCGGAACCGGCCTTAACTTTTATAATGCGATTATATCGCAGCAGTATTTGCAAAATCCCACACCGGATTCTTCACATCATGGTAAAAAAGAAAAGTCCATCTTTCTTCCTCGCCCTGCTTCCACCATTGCTGGCGCCACTCCATCGCCTTTTTCCCATCATAATCATACTTGGCTACAAAGCGGTTACGCATCTGGTTCAATTGCGGTGCTTCATCGCCGCCAAAAAATATTGTCTGCCCCTCCTCCCGCATCCAGAATACCTGGTGATAGGGCGAATGCCCTGCAGTGATACGGTATTCAATATAATCATCAATTAACCCATCCCCTTCCAGCAGGTGCACCTGACTGCTGTTGCGCAGGCATTCCAGTTCTTCGGTAATAAAAGAAGGAAAGCCTTTTTCAAAGGCAAATGCCAGTTCGGGTTGTTGTACATAGTAGGTGGCATTGGGTAAGGAAAGTCTTTCACCCAATCCAGCCCGCTCTATACCCACACCCCCTGCATGGTCTTTGTGCAGGTGCGTCATCAGCACTTTTGTTACTTCAGCAGGATTGATACCCGCCTGCTGCAGATTATAATGCAATTGAGGAATCCCATTCTTTTCGAAGCCGAGCCCCGCATCCAGCAGCAAAATATCTTTTGAGGTAACTACAACAAAAGGCTGTACTTCCACCAGCAGACTGCCGGCAGGGCGGTCTTTCAGGTTGTCCGATGTTTCATCAAAAGGGAGGAATTTTTTGGTGCCATCAATGGTAAAACTGCCTTCTGATACAGGGATGATCTTCATAACATCAAAGTACGTTATAAATTTTGAACCTTGGAGACGCATGATTTGAACCACAGAGACAGGGAGTGCAGGGAGCTGCACGGAGAATATATTTTTATGCTGAACTCATGTTTTTGGGACGGGCAGTTGAAAGATCATTGCTGCAGCTTCAGCAATACACGGAGAGGACCGCTTCGCGGTTTTGAAACACCAACAACATCTCCGTGCTCCTTCCTGTCGTTGTATCTCCGTGGTTCAAAAAAATTTAACGCAACACCATTTGCCGGTCTGCATCCAGTTTCACCAGTATAAACAGCATGGCTGTAAACGTAAGCAGCGAGGTGCCACCATAACTGATAAATGGAAGCGGGATACCAATAACCGGCGCAAGACCCACCGTCATACCCACATTAATGGCAATATGGAAAAACAACACAGACGCTACGCCATAGGCATAGCACCGGCTAAATGTACTCCGCTGCCGCTCGGCAACAGTTACTATACGAAAGAGCAATAATAAATACAGGCCCAGCAGCACAAAGCAGCCTGCAAAACCAAAGCCTTCTGCCACCGTATCGAATATAAAGTCAGTCCGTTGTTCCGGTACAAAACCGCCACGGGTTTGCGTAGCACTCAAGATGCCTTTGCCAAATAAACGTCCGCTGCCAATAGCAATTTTCGATTGACGAACATTATACTGGCTGCCGCTTTCTTTTTTCTTTTTCTTGTCATCCTTTGCTTTATCTGCCGTAGTTTTCGTCACCCCTGTCGTATCTGCAATCGTATCCATGGGTGTTATGTCGCTTTCAGCGCCGGGCTCCTTCGGCTCATAGGGATTGTCTTTACCAAACAGGTCATATATCCTTTCTACCTGGTGTTTCTGCAAAACGTTTTTGAATATATAGGGCACAGCAAAAAACTGTATGCCCACGCAAAGCAGCCATACCAATACGATGCCAAATAGCAACCCCCTGTTTCGCTTTATCTGCCGCCAAAAAAGATAAATAACAGCAACAGCAATAGCCGTAAGTATTATGGCCAGTGTAATTGGCGGAACGATAATCGCTGCAATCATTAATGCTGCGATGGCAAATCCGATCAGCAGGATGATTGATGGCAGCCCTTCCCGGTACATTACAATAAAGAAGGAAAAGTAAACCAGCGCCAAACCTGTTTCGCTTTGCAATATGCTGAATGCAGCAGGTACTAATGCTATGGCTGCTGCTATAAACTGTGCCCTTGTTTTGGTAAAATCTGTTTCCGGCCTCGACAGGTATTTAGCCAGCGCCAATGCCACAAATATTTTACAAAACTCTGCCGGTTGAAAATTAAATGCCCCGAGCTTGATAATAGACTTTGTACCCTTTATATCGGAGTGCAGTGGAAATACAAGCAGTAACGCAAAAAGGCCTATAGCATAACCAAGGTTGGCAGTCGCTGAAAAGAACTTACTGTCCGTAAGCAAAATAAAAAACGCCAGCACGCAGCCGCCAGCAAAAAAATACAGTTGCTTGCTGTAGTCCGTCCTGAACTTCAGGAAGCTCTGCAATATTGGATCGCCTTCTTTATAGGTTGCCGCAAATATGGCCACAATACCGATCGTTACCAACAGCAGGTAAATCCATATAAGGCTCCAGTCAATACCTTTAGATAAAGTGGGATTACGTTGGTTCATCAGCTGTTAGGGTTGCGGCGGGCAGTATCTTTTTTCCTGTTATCGTTTATGACCGTATCGTTTTTCAATATCGGCGGCGTTTCCTGTTTTTTATCCTGGCTGTCCTTTGCCGGCTTGGTAGGCTGTTTGGCTTTCGCATCCTTTAGTTCTGCGTCAGTTGGATTTTCTTCTGTCTGCAAGGTGTCTTTAACCGTCTTTAAAGACATCAGCCCTTCTTTTGCCCGTTGTATAGAATCTTTCTCTTGTATTTTTTTAAGCATCAACGGCGGTATCAGGTTGGTCTTCGATATCCTGTCGGCCAACATCTCCCTTGCCTTACTGATGGTATCATTGATATATTTCTCAATCATCAGGCTCACTATAGGTGCAGCATAGGTACCGCCATAGCGTCCACTGTTTTCCACCACACACATGATGGCAATTTTTGGATTCTGCCTCGGCGCAAAGGCGGCGAAGAAGGAGTGGTTCGGTTGTTTGACTAACTGCTTATTGATATATGCATAGTTTTCTACTGTTCCCGTCTTACCGCAAACGACGATCCCTGGTACTTTTGATCCCCGGCCGGTGCCGCTTTCCATTACACCCTGCATACCATCATGAACGGCTTCAAAAATGCTGTCGGCCAGGTTTATCGGTGTAACCCTTTCTTGATAAGCTTTCAGCAGGTCAAACTTGTCGCCGCCTTCTATCGAATCCACCACATGCGGAATGATATACCAGCCTTTATTGGCGATATATGCCATTTCATTAGCTACCTGTATGGGCGTGGCCGTTACCTCACCCTGCCCGATGCTTACGGAACGATACGTACAAAAATTCCATTTGCCCTCGCCATAACGCTTGTTAAAAAAGGAAGGTGTAGGTATCATACCTTTTTGCTCTGTTGGCACATCCACACCCAATTTGTGTCCGAGGCCAAAGGCAGACATATACCGGTTCCAGTTGGCCAGGCTGCTGTCCTGTGACGGGTATTTAGGATTATTAATTACCCGCTGCATTACGTTGGCAAAATAAGTATTGCAGGAGTGGGTGATGCCTGTAGAGAGATGGTAGGTGCCCGGATCTAAACAACCCATTGGCTTACCCATACCACAACCCAAGAACCGGCCACCACAACTGAAGTTTGTCTGGGTGGTAATCACTCCTTCTGCAAGGCCTACCAGTGCCTGCAGGGTTTTAAAAGTGGAGCCGGGCGCATAGCTGGCGTTTACAGCCCTGTTTAATAAAGGAAGCTTGGGATCGGTATATAATTCATTAAAATGTTTTCGTCTTTCAGTTCCGGTTAATAGACCCGGATCGTAAGTAGGGCTGCTTATCATGGCAATGACACCGCCTGTTTTGGGATCAATCGCTACAATAGAGCCTACTTTATTCTGCATCAGTTTTTCACCAAACTCCTGTAAGGTTATATCGAGGCTGGTATGCAGGTTGCTTCCGGCCACGGCTTCATTGTCTAAGGAGCCGCCCTGGTACGAGCCCTGGATACGGCTGAGCTTATCCCGTATCAGGTACTGCACACCCCTTTCACCCATCAGGGCTTTTTCATATTTGGATTCAATGCCTGTTTTACCAGCATAGTCTCCCATCTGGTAACCCTCTTCCGAATGGCTTTTCAGGAAATTACTGTCCACCTCACTTATGTATCCAAAAATATTTGCCCCGGCCTGGAACGGATAAGAGCGGATCGGCCTGTCTTGTATATAAAAGCCATTGAACTTCCATAGGTTTTCCTGTATACGGGCATACTTGGCTGCTGAAAGGGATGGTTCAAAAGACGAAGGCTTTTGTGAGCCGTTTTTAATGATGGCAGTTACCACCCTCTTCCTGAATTCTGCCGTATCAATATCCATCAGCTTGCAAAAAAAGAATGTATCAATCCCTTTTGCCTGTGCCGGTGTGAACATCAGGTCAAAAGCAGTCGTATTCGTCACAATTGGCTTTCTGTGCTTATCGAATACGATACCCCTTGGCGGATAAACTGTTTTTTTCAAAATAGCATTATCATCGGCCATGGCACCATACTTACCGGTGAACACCTGCAGGTTTAACAACTGGATAATGATGACCAGGAATGCTACGAGGAATATCAGTCGTATTACCCGGCTTCTTGATTGATTAAAAACAGACATAAGAAATTCGAGATCGCAAGTATAAGGAGGAGGGAAAATTAGTACACAGTGCAATGTACGATTTGAAAATGCCGCTTTCCAAATCTATTGGCAAAAAAATATTGTAAAAGCGAAAAACGCCTGCTCCGTTTTTTATGCAGCCGTATTCGTACGAAACTTCAGCTTACGTGGAAACAGTAATTCAGCCGTAAAGATCAGCAACAGGCTGATAGCTGTAGTTGAAATTATCTTAATAATAAAATTGAGAAATCCGCCCACATCAAGCCACTCCAGTAATACCATGTAACCATTATGGAGTACAGTAAGCGCAACTATATAAACCGTGTAAGGCGCCCATTGCATGGCTTTGGAGGATGGCTCTTTGTAGCTGAATTCAGCAGTTTCTTTTGGCGTAAGCATTTCTATGAGGAAGGGCCGCACATAAGCTATAAGAGTACAGGCAGCGGCATGCAGGCCCGGTGTCATCGTAAAATAATCGAGTATAAGCCCGGTAAAAAACCCGATGACCAGCAACCACATCCGGGAAACAGAAAATGGCAACCAAAGGATAAACAGAAAATAGATATAAGGGACTATCAGGCGGTGCAGGTGCGGTACTTTATTCAGTACATACACCTGTATGAAAATGAGTGTTATAAACCGTAATATGTTTCTTACTAGATCACTCACTTGGCTGGCTTTTTGGTCATATCCATTTTCTTCTGTGTTTCGCTCATTAGTTTTACCTGCTCGTCCCTTTCCACGTTTTCAATTACATGCACCTGCTGCAGGTTATAAAAATTGGCAGCTGTTTTAATTTTCAACAGGTACATGCCGGTAGTATTATCCAGTTTTACTTCTGCTACCGTACCAACCATATAGCCAGGCGGAAAGATGTAAGACACACTGCTGGTGAGCACGGTATCGCCCTTTTTGACTTCCTGGGTTTTGGGAATTTTTTTAAGTTGCAGGTAGCGAGGGTCCTTGCCATCCCACTCAATTGTTCCAAAATCGCCCGACCGTTTCAGCGAAGCGCTTACCGTATTCTGTACATGCAACAGACTCATTACCTGGCTGAAATTTGGGCTGGTATTCACGACTACACCCACTACACTTCCATCTGAGCCCACCACCGCCATATTATCTTTAATCCCCTGGGCAGAGCCCCTGTTTATTTGTATAAAATTTTTCTGTGCACTCACCGTATTATACACTACTGCAGCCGGGCGGGAGAAGTAGCGGCGGTAATGCCCCAGGGTATCGTAGGCTATCGAATCCTGTATCAGTTGTTGTGCGGTATCACGAACTGCAAAATTTCTGGGCAACAGGTTGAGCAATGAATCATTGAGGCGGTGCACCCGTTTATTTTCTTCCCGAAGGGTAAAGTAATCTTCTATCTTATTGTATTGGGTATTGATCCGCCCGGTTACTTCATTGGCCACACCCAGGAATTTGGCCCGGTGAAAACGATTATAGGTAAAAAGAAAATACAGCGCCACTATCTGGAAGAACAGAAATGCGAAGAGAGTTTTGTAACGACGGATGAATAGAAAAATGTTACGCATTTGAAAAGCTATGAGCCATTTGCTATGAGCTATGAGAACCCGCTCAAGGCTCATAGCTACAAGCCGGAAGCCATTTTATCTCATTACAAAAGGATACCTGTCATAATTTTTCAGCGCAATACCTGTTCCGCGGACCACACTCTTCAAAGGATCATCAGCTACATGTACGGGAAGCTTAATCTTATTGCTCAATCTTTTGTCCAATCCGCGAAGCAGGGCACCGCCACCGGTAATGTACAGGCCACGACGGTAAATATCTGCTGCCAGTTCGGGAGGAGTTTGTTCCAGTGCTTTCAGGATTGCTTCTTCTATTTTAAAAATGCTCTTATCCAACGCTTCAGCAATTTCCTGGTAGCTTACCATAATTTGCTTGGGGATACCAGTTACCAGGTCACGGCCATTTACTGCAAAATCGTCTGGCGGATTATCAATTTCTTTCATGGCTGCGCCAACATTGATTTTGATCTGCTCCGCTGTCCGCTCACCAATCAGCAGGCTGTGGTAACGGCGAAGGGCTTCCATAATATCAGCAGTAAATTCATCGCCGGCAATACGGATGGACTGGTCGCAAACGATACCTGCAAGGGCTATTACCGTAATACCAGTAGTACCACCACCAATATCAATAATCATATTACCAACGGGTTCTTCCACATCTATACCAATACCCAGTGCAGCAGCCATTGGCTCATGTATCAGGTATACTTCTTTTGCACCAGCCTGCTCAGCACTGTCACGCACTGCCCTTTTCTCAACTTCAGTAATCGAGGAAGGTATGCAGATCATCATTCTCCAGCTTGGCGGGAACAGCGGTTTCTTCGGATAAACTAATTTGATAAGCTCACGGATCATCAGCTCAGCTGCGTTGAAGTCGGCAATTACGCCATCTTTCAACGGACGAACAGTTCGTATGCTCTCGTGCGTCTTCTCATGCATCATCAGCGCTTTCTTCCCTACAGCCAATACCTCTTTTGGATTATTTCTGTTAAGTGCAACAATACTAGGTTCGTTTACCGCCACCTCATCATTATGTATAATAAGGGTATTAGCAGTACCCAGGTCCATTGCTATTTCTTGTGTAAACCAGTTAAAAAGTCCCATTCTGTAAACTTGGATTTTACCTGCAATCGGCAGACAAGTAGTGTGCAAAGGTGGAGGAAATAATTCGAATTATCAAAGCAGATGCAGTTGTGAAAAAAATATTTTTCACTCTTGTAACAATTTCATCTCTCTATGGCATTATGATGCCCACATCAGTATTTTTGTCATTCGCGATATGGAACTTTTACTGATATGTTGTGTAGCTTTTTTCGCCTCAGGTTTAACCCTTTTTTCGGGCTTTGGACTGGGCACACTCATGCTGCCCGTATTTGGCCTCTTCTTCCCTGTTGAAATAGCAATAGCCATGACCGCTATCGTTCATTTACTCAACAACAGTTTCAAGCTGGCCATGTTTTACCGGCATATCAACACCAACCTGGTCTGGCGCTTTGGCCTTCCCTCTGTAATGGCCGCCATTGCAGGCGCTTACCTGCTCAACAAACTGGGAAACATTTCCCCCATTGCCAGTTATGAACTGGGCAATACTCCCTATCATATTACCCCGCTGAAATTGGTTATTGGGATTTTGATGATAGTTTTTGCCTGTTTTGAGCTAATCCCGTCACTGAAACGCCTCTCTATAGATGCAAAATACCTGCCAGCCGGGGGGTTACTGAGCGGTTTTTTTGGCGGCCTTAGCGGACATCAGGGTGCCTTACGGAGTATATTCCTGCTTCGCTTAAACCTTAAGAAAGAGGAGTTTATTGCCACCGGCATCGCTATTGCCTGTATGATTGACATAGCCAGGCTTGGCATTTACAGCCTGCATATCAGAAATGCAGCAGCTTCATTAAACTATACCTGGGTTGCCGCCGCGGCGATATCAGCATTTGCCGGCGCCTGGATAGGTAACAGGCTCTTGAAAAAAGTCACTATGGCAGTTCTTCAAAATATTGTTGCCACCTTCATTATTCTCTTTTCCATCGCCCTTATTGCCGGTCTTATCTAATTCTAATGGGCAGAAGGCTTCTTGGCACAATAATGGCAAGGTGGGGCATATAAATTGGTTTAACCACTAAAAATCATGTTATGAGAAAACTATGTGTAGTTATTGTCTCTTTTTTGGTAGTAGCTTCAGTACAAGCCCAAAGTAAAAGTGCAAACAGTTCCAGTTACAAAACGGCCCTCGGTGTAAAAGTGTGGGATGGCGGAGGTATCTCTTTCAAACATTTCCTGCAAGAGAAAAATGCGCTGGAATTAATCGGTTATTTCTGGAACCGCGGTACCCGTATTACCGGCTTATATGAAATTCATGGTGATATTAGTGGCGCACAAGGCCTGAAATGGTATATCGGCCCCGGTGCTCACGTAGGTTTTTACAATACCAAATATGGTGATGGTGCCTTTATTGGCGTTGATGGTGTACTTGGCCTTGATTACAAGTTCAAAAAAGCACCTATTAACATGTCGCTTGACTGGCAGCCTTCATTCGAATTTGGCGATAACCGCGGGTTCGTAGGCAGTTGGGGCGGTTTAGGCATCCGCTATACTTTCTAAGAAAATCCATTATTTATGATAAGAGGGCCGCAATAGCGGCCCTTTACTTTTTTAATACATAAAACCAAGTTGCTTTTCCAGTTCAGGTGAAAGCTTTGGCAATTTTCTTCTTTCTGCCAGGAAGCTATTCAATTGGGCAATCTCTTTGAATATATAATGCTTGTCCGCTGCACCCCGGAGGTAATCTTTACCCGTACTTCCACCGGTACCAATCCGGGTTCCTATCATCCGGTGAACCATGTTCATGTGGCGGTATCGCCATGAACTGAGTTGCTCATCTATTTCCAGCAAGGCATTTAAAAGCTGAAAGGGCAATTGCATCAGCGGGTAACCGCGGTACAGCATGATAAATAAGGCAGCCCGGCAGGCGGCAGGCGATAATGAACGTCCTTCTGCCTCCGCATTCCCTTCAAACAAATTTTCGAATGTTGCCTGGTTTCCTTTTTCTGCCTCAGCAAGGCCGCTGGTATAAACTTCTTTATATGCTTTCCAGAAATCACTGTCAACACCCTGGTGGAGAAATGGCATTCGCTCCAGCCAGTTGTTCAGCAGTTGCAATAATGATTTTTGATTTTCTGCCCGCTTAATTACATCCACATGTTCTGTACGCAACTGGGAGGTGTAATATTCCTGCCCGTGGCGGTGCTCAAACTTCAATCCCAGCTTTGCTTCCAGTTCTTTAAACTGCCAGCTTTGAAAACCGGATGCGGGCCTGAGCATATCACGGAAGTCAAGGAAATCCATCGGTGTCATGGTTTCCATAATATCTATCTGGTGCACCAATACCCGCAGGATGGTTACACAACGGCTCAGGCGGTGTACTACGGTTTGCAGTTCGGGTGAATTATCGTTTAGTGCCGGCCTCCCCATAATAGCTGCCACCGAATCTACCTCATGGTGCAGTTGCTTAAACCAAAGTTCGTAGGCCTGGTGAATTACGATAAACAGCATTTCATCATGCGCCGGCAATCCATGCTTATCGCTTTCGGGAAATTGTGCGTTCAGGATTTTATCGAGCTGCAGGTAATCGTGATAGTGTACATTCATATAGCGATAGTCAAATTAAATGAATGTGCAAATTAGCAAAGATTGGCTGGATGGGGTTAGTCGAACTCAAACCCAATATCGGTACGGTAATAAATATCTTTAAATTTTATCTTATCCAGTTCTTCCTTCGCAATAGATACGGCATCAAAAACCGATCGGCCATACGATGTAACACAAAGCACCCGGCCACCATTCGTCAGTACCTCACCATCTTTTGCCGAAGTACCCATATGAAACACCAGGCTGTCTTCCGGGCTCACTTCATCCAGGCCTGTAATTGCATGCCCTTTGGCATAATCACCGGGGTAGCCGCCGCTTACCGCCACAACGGTTGCCGTAGTACGCGGATCTGTTTCGATAGTTACTTCATTTAATTTGCCGTCAGCAGCCGCTTGTAATAATTCAATGAGATCGTTTTTTAACCGGGGGATCACGACTTCCGTTTCCGGGTCACCCATGCGGCAATTATATTCTATCATATAGGGTTCATCACCGGCTATCATTAATCCAAGGAAGATGAAGCCGCGGTACTCCAATCCTTCTTTGCGCAATCCATCTACAGTAGGCTTAACCACTTTCTCTTCAATTTTCTTCATGAGGACTTCCGTGGCAAAGGGTACGGGGCTTATGGCGCCCATACCACCCGTATTCGGTCCTTTATCTCCTTCACCTACCCGCTTATAGTCTTTTGCTTCAGGCAGTATTACATAGTTTCGTCCGTCTGTTAATACGAAAACAGACATTTCAATTCCATACAAAAACTGTTCGACAACTACTTTTTTACTTGCTTCGCCAAACTTGGCCCTTTGTATCATAAGCTCAAATTCAGCAATGGCTTCAAGATGATTTTCGCAAATAACAACGCCCTTACCTGCTGCCAGGCCATCTGCCTTGAGTACAATGGGCAGGGGGTGATGCTGTAAATAGGCCACCCCTTCCGCATAATTATCAAGTGTAAATTCTTTGTATGCAGCTGTGGGAATATTATGGCGTACCATAAACGATTTGGCAAAAGCCTTACTCCCTTCCAGTTGTGCTCCCTGCTGATCGGGACCGATAACATCTAAGTGTTGTAAGGCAGGATCATTGATCAGGAAATCGGTAATACCTTTTACCAGCGGCTCTTCCGGGCCAACAAAGACAAGATCGATTTTTTCGTCAATACAAGCCTTTCGTATCGCTTCAAAATCTGTAACAGAAAAGTTGAGGTTGGTACCACAGCGGGAAGTGCCTGCATTGCCCGGGGCAATGAATAGTTTTTCGCAAAGGGGGCTTTGGGCCATTTTCCAGGCCAGGGCATTTTCCCTGCCACCGGAGCCGAGTAAAAGTATCCGCATGTTGGTATTTTGGTCGTTGGATTTTACGCTGTACTTCACCATTAATCAGAGCGTAGAAGTAATGCCGTGCGAATATCGGGTGTATCCGTTAAAAAAGACGGGAAAAATTTGCGGGTGGGTAAATTTCTGTATTTTGTTGCGTTAACGGTTAAAGCTCGCAATTGATTAACTAAAACAAACTTGTATGAGCCAAAATGCAATTCCGGCAGATGCAGCCAGGGCAGGCAAACACCCCAAAGGATTATATGTTCTTTTTTTCACTGA
>CAYLRV010000011.1:0-103336 GCA_964386395.1 uncultured Chitinophaga sp. | reverse complement strand
AAACCTATTTCTGTATTAAAAACCCGGACTGTAAAGTTTTTTCAGTATAAGACAACTGCCGCAAAAGGGATATAAAGGCTCTTATAACAAGGGATATCCCGCTTATAAGCCGCTGTTATCCCCCTATGAGCGATAAGCGGGATATCTGCGACTCATTAAGAGGATAGAATTAAGGAAACACGCTGGGGTACCGTGATGAAGGGGCGATTACCTGTAAGGTTGCGAGAAGTGGAGTGGTGCAGTGGAAGGGTAAGGTGTGAGGGCTTGCAATATTTACCTAAGCTGTCACTATTTCCTTTTTAGTGTTCATGACACCTGCATTACGCAAATGAGCGTTTTCAGGAACTACTAAGTTGTAAGGCCGGTTAAAAGCCTCTTGTGACATTTTGAACCGGTCAGCCAGTTTACGGATTACTTCTTTTGATAATCCTTTCCAGCAATTGAACCAGGATAAAAAAATGCGATAGTTTTTTGCTCTGTAGAATCGTTTTAAACCCTCTTCATTTTCAATTCTTTGACCTCAATTTTAATATCGGATGAGAGCCAAGCCCCGGGGGTAATGGCAACCTGTTTACCTGACCGCACCCATGTTATTGGTGGATTGGCGAACCTGCATATCTGGTCGAATTTCGAAACTAACCGGCCCTGCCAAAAAAGCATTGTCAACCTTACAGGGGGCTGTTTTTGGAAAGCCGGAAGGGGGCAAGAAAAATGTACCACCCGCCCTTCAATAATAAATGCCTCTAATTATGCCATACTCTGTTGTAATGTACGTTATCGACCTTTATAGATTTTCCAGGTACAAAACGGAGGTCAATCAAATAAGTCTTTATTTGTGCACATGGGTTGTAAAGAATTTTAGGGCCAAACTGTTCGAAAAAATTATCACAAAAAAGGATTGTAATTATGCGCCGGATTAAAATTTACAACGAAAACTGATAATAATTTTTTAAGAATTGTCCTCTGATTCATTCTCTTTGCTCTCGGCCTCCTTAAAAATAAATCCATCAACAATCAACGGACTGTGCGATCCCGTCATTTCATGAGGCAAGAGCTTTTGCTGAGGCCGGTCTATCAGAGAAATAGTCAATTTCATTTTTGTATCCTGTTTAATCTTCTCTCTAAAGGCATGCAAATCATTTTGCCCCCAGGAAGCAAAATTTAAGTTCACGACATCAGCTGTGCCCTTGTCCACAAAAGATGAACGGTAGTAATATTCATCCTTCCCCTCATCTGCCTTTTCCAGAATTGTCAGGGCTATTACTCTACCGCTAAAAAACTCAACAACTTTCGAATAGTTATCTGGGGACCTAAACTCATTAAACTTTTTATCATCGAACCAAATAATTAGTAGTGGGTCGTCAGGGTTCTCATCATCAAAAGTAAGTCCAGAGGCCTCGTTTAGGTATTTTTCTACTACAGAAACTAAATTCATACATGGAATTTATTGTCATATATCTATCAAAAATAATTTATTGGGCAGTTTTCCACAAACCAGGGTCTGGCCTGTAGGAATTATTCCCTTTCCGTATATTGCCATTATTTGACAAGTCAAACTGTGTAAAGTGAATCAATTTGGATACCGTATAAGGCAACTTCGGGAGCAAGGCGGACTACTTCAACGCCAGGTGGCAAACCAATTGGATATGGACACACCAATGCTTAGTAAAATTGAGCGGGGGGAACGGAATGCCAAACGGGAACAGGTAGCCATCCTAAGTAAAATTTTTAATGTTCCGGAAGCTGATTTGCTATCGCTCTGGCTTGCAGACAAAGTGTATGAGGTAGTAAAAGATGAAGACGTGGCTTTAAAGGCACTTTCTGTAACAGAAGAAGAATTAAAGATTAACCCTAAACGAAAAAAGTCAGGAAAGAAATGAATCTTACAATTGGTCAACGAATATCAACCCGGGGTGAAGATTTTATCATAACCAATTCCAACGCTAACCATGATGGATCCTGGCTGTTAGAAGCTGAGGGTATTAGTGAACTGGTAAAGGGCAAGCGATTCTCATTCGATTCAAGTATTGATACGGATATAAAGCCTATTGACCCAAACCAGACAAAATTGATTGCCGATACTGATAGCGGTTACCGTAAAACTAAACTTTTTCTCGAAACACAAATCCGGAACGCTGCCATTTTTTCGGAGAAGATTACCGTTGCTAATAAGGCTGCCATCAATCCTGCCGAATATCAATTGACACCAACCCTAAAAGCCCTCCAGCTACCCAGGCCGAGATTGCTGATTGCTGATGGTGTGGGGCTGGGGAAAACAATAGAAGTAGGCATCTTTCTGTCTGAGCTTATTAAGAGAGGAAAAGGCAAACGAATAATGGTGCTGGCACCCAAATCAATTCTTGCACAGTTTCAGCAGGAGTTATGGCATCGCTTTGCCATCCCGTTAGTAAGACTGGATTCAGAAGGTATTGCCCGGATTAAATCGCAGCTGCCATCTAACAAAAACCCTTTTGAATATTACGATAAAACCATCATTTCTATTGACACACTGAAGAACAATGCCAAATTCAGGCATTACCTGGAAAAATCGAGATGGGATGCTGTAGTTATTGACGAATGTCATACCGTTGCTAATGATAAAAGTCAGCGGGGTGATTTGGCACAGCTAATAACTACTAAATGCGAATCACTGATTCTTACATCAGCAACACCTCATAACGGCAGAAAAGAAAACTTTGCTAACCTCATTCACATGATTGAACCTACCGCTATTCCTAAAAGCGGGGATTATGACAAATCACATGTGGAACCCTATTATGTACGCCGTTTTAAGAATGATATTACCGACGAAACAGTACTCGCAAATTTTCGTGACAGAAAAATAATACGTTCATCTGCCAATTTGAGTGATGCGGAAGTTGATTTTTTAAAGTATCAGCAAGAAATAAAGTTTAACGCCATCAAAGCCTTCAATGATGGAAAACCCCGTGAAGATTTTCTTTTCTCTGTTGGAATATTTAAAGCATTTATGTCTTCACCGAAGGCAGCATTAGTTAGTACCGAAAGAAGAATCAGCAAAGTGGAAGCCAGCAAAGCAAAAAATGAATTCGCCTCTGAAAACTTGTACATTCTGGAACAACTCAGGCAAAAGGCTGAAGCAATTATTACTACTAATGCTGATACCAAATACAAAAAACTACGGGACACACTCCTGGAATTAGGCTGGACTGGTAAAAAGGAAAATGACCGGTATGTAATATTTGCTGAAAGAATTGATACACTTAATTATCTTAAAGAAAAACTACAGGCTGATTTTAAAATTGCAGAAGAAGCAATTGCTTTTTTTCATGGTGGTTTGCCGGATACAGAACAGCAGGCTATTGTAGAAGATTTTGGAAAAGGTGACAGTTCTGTACGTCTCTTGCTTTGTTCAGATGCGGGGTCGCAGGGAGTGAACCTCCATTTTTATTGCAACAGAATGTTCAACTACGATATTCCCTGGTCATTGATTGTTTTAGAACAGCGAAATGGCCGTATTGACCGTTACGGGCAAAATAAAACTCCCTATATCCATTACATTATTGCTGAATCAGATATTGATGGACTGAAAACCGACTTGCATATTGTAAAGCGATTAACAGAAAAAGAAGAAGTGGTGTATAAAACACTGGGCGATGCTGGTTCTGTTATGAAATTATATGACGCTACGAAAGAAGAACAATTGGTAGAACAGGCTATCCTGAACCAGAATGAAAGCTTCCTGGAAAACCTGGATAAAAAAATGGCTGGATTTGATTTTGCTACCCTTTTCGATAACCAGGATGATTCCACTGCAGTAACCATAACCGATAACCCATATGAAACAAATCTGACAATTTACCCCAGCGAAGCAAAGTTCTATGCCGATTTGTTTGAGCAGCTTTCTTCTGCCCGGCAAATTAATGCCGAAGACGTAACTGTGAAAAACGGCTACCTCGAAATCCTGAACACCAAAGACCTGAATCATATTCTGTTTGACCTGCCCCCGGAATCAAAACCAAAGACCGGGCAGCTTTTTAAACTATCATTAGATAAGGATTTAGTACAGAAATCCATTGAAGAGGCCAGAAAGAAAAAAGGTGAATGGGCCGAGTTTCAAATACTCAATGAACTCCACCCGGTCATTAAATACTATATGACCAAACTGGAAGCAAGTGTTGATAAAGATGTTGCGTTGGTTGCCAAATCAAACCGGTTACCGGCAAAAACAAGTTGGTTTATCTTTCATGCGCAGGTTTCCAATAACCTGGGGCAACCTGTTATTGCCGACTTCCTGGTTGTAGGGTTGGGTAATGATGGAACCATTAAAAGAGAACCCTTTCTATTGAATGATTTTATCAGCGAATTCAAATTACAGGAAGTATTGCATACAGAAACAATAACGGAACAAGAAATTACCGGTCTTCAAAAACGTCTCCCTATTGCTGTTGATTTTGTTACCAAACATATGCAAATAGAACAAGCTTCGATGGAAATAATAATGGGCACAAAGCTGAGCGAATACAGGACGAAAATCAACAACTGGAGAGCTGCGGCTTTGGAGCAACTGGAGTTGGATTTTAATGAGAATACCGGCAGTAATTTGTGGGCAAGAATCAAAGATTCAAAACAACGGGAAATCGAAACCATACTCAGTACATCGAGCCAGTACTTTAAAGACCTGACTTCCTTACAAGGGGAGGCTTACTTAAAAGTAATAGCAGTATTTTTTAATTCGTAATTAAGCATGATAAGATTCATACAAAATATAGGCGATTATTTTTCATCCAATTACTTTGATGAAGATTTTACATCAAAAGTGCTGGCTAAAACAGGCTATGCTGCAGAAGACATTAAGGAGTTTAACAAAAAGATTTCGCCAATAAAAGACCGCTATTTCCGGTTTAAACAACAATTTATTGAAGGCCGTTTGCGAACAAAAGACAAGATTTTTGAAGCACACCAGTTTCATACACCGCTGTTGAATGCGTTAGGCTATGATGGCAACCATACGCAATATGATACGCTTTTTCATCTTTCTGAGACCGAAGTACTTCCTGTAAGGCATATCCTGCACCGGGGCGAACAAACACACCTGATGATAATGGAAATGCAGGCGCTAATACAAGAGGACGATACACCTCCGGATGGCTTGTTTCAGCAACGCTACAACGTAGAAGATGAAACGCAAAACAATCCACCACAGAAATACCACCGTACGCAATGGGAAAGGGTGTTTCAGGTACCGGCTCATTTTAAGATTTCTCCCATAGTTATTAATAAGGCCATTTCGGAGTTATTCTTATTTGAGCAGCACCTGCGTCCTAAGTATATTCTGCTGTTAGCGGGGAATGTGGTGTTTTTGCTGGAACAGGAAAAATGGTTCAGAGGAAGCTATTTGCAAATTGACCTGGAAGAATTATTCTCTGAAGCAACGGCCAACCGCAACGCCAACTACTACGCCTTATTTTATTTTCTATTAGGAAAAGAGACCCTGGCACCGGAAAGTAACATGGTGCTGCTTGACCAGTTGGATGAGGAAAGCCATAAAAGTGCCTATGAAGTTACCAAAGATTTGAAGGAAGGGATTATCCACGCCGTGGAAGCGCTGGCGAATGAAGCACTGTATTATCAGAAAAATGTACTGAAAGAAGAATTTGATGAAACCAACGACATTTTTGAACAACAGATAAAAGATGACTGCCTCAATATCATTTACCGGTTACTGTTTATATTTTATGCCGAAAGCAGGGAAGATTTAGACATCCTGCCAGGCAACGACCCCATTTACAACAAAGGGTATTCTTTGGAAATGCTGCGTGACCTGGAACAGGTTCCCCTTTATTCCGATAGCAGTTTAAACGGTTATTTCTTTCATGAATCCCTGAGTAAATTATTTGCTGTACTTAGTTCTGGCTACCGGGAAAAAGAAAACGGACAAAACAAAAGCTTCAAAGTCCGGCATATTGATTCGCCGCTTTTCAATAACAAGAAACTGCATCACCTGCACAAGGTTAAATTCAGAAATAAAGTCTGGCAGGATATTATTTGCCGCTTATCGCTGAGTAAACAGCAGCGCAACAAAGCAAGAGGTCGTATATCCTATGCCAACCTCGGCATTAACCAACTGGGCAGTGTGTATGAAAGTCTGCTCGCCTACCGGGGCTTCTATGCCGAACAGGACTATATTGAAGTGCATAAGGCCGATGCACCCAACGAAGGCACTTATTTAGTGCCCCGTATGCGCCGGGATGATTTCCAGGAAAATGAAATCCTCAAGGATAGCAATGAGCATGATATAATTACCCGTAAAGGCACATTTGTTTACCGGCTGAGTGGCCGGGACCGGCAAAAGTCCGCTTCCTATTATACGCCGGAGGTGTTGACCCGCTGCACCGTGAAATATACCCTGAAGCCCATACTGGAAAAATTAGACAAGGGCGAAATGAAAGCGAGCGAATTGCTGGAGCTGAAACTGCTGGAACCTGCAATGGGTGCAGCCGCCTTTCACAACGAAATGATTAACCAGCTGGCAGAGGCTTATCTCGGTTACCGGCAGACAGAATTGAAGAAACGGGTGCCTCCAGAACAGTTTAAAGAAGAACTGCAGAAAGCAAAAGCCTATATAGCTACTAACAATGTGTATGGTGTTGACTTGAATCCTACTGCCATTGAACTTGGGAAACTATCCCTCTGGCTCAATGTGATACACAAGGATATGGAAACGCCATTCTTCAGCAACCGCCTGGCCGTTGGTAATGCAGTGGTGGGTGCCTGGCTGAAAGTGTATGCAGCAAAAGACCTGCTGGAAGAAACTGAAATAATTACAGATGCAAAGGGCAAACAAAAACGGGTGCCGGTAAAAAAAGAATGGTGGGAAACGGCACCCCGGCAACTGGAGTTTACGCCCAACAAGGAATACGATAAAATAAAACATAAACGCAAGGCTGATGAAATTTATCATTTTCTGCTGCCCGATAAAAACATGGTGCCCTCCGCAGGTATTAAAATGCTGAAAGCGGAATATGAAACGGAAAGTAAAGCCGTGGCCAAATGGAGAAAGGAATTTTGTGAACCGCTGAAGAAATCAGAAACAGAGCAACTGAAGAAAATCTGTACCAAAATAGATGACCTGCTGGCTGAGTTTTACCGCTTTCAGCGAACGATTAATACACAAACAGCCAATAAGCAGGAAATATTTGGGGTGGCCGGTAACCGGCAGCTGAACCTGAAAACCTATGATGAAAAAGAACAATTAGCCGACCAGCGCAACCGCCATAATGCCCCCTACTTTAAATTAAAGATGGTAATGGACTACTGGTGCAGCCTTTGGTTTTGGGATCTACGAGATGCCCAATACCTGCCCAACCGGCATCAATACTGGCAGGATATTGCCAGTATTTTGGAGCTGGACATAAATACCGCTGCCGAAGGAATGCTGGTTAAAAAAGGCCAGCAAACCCTGTTTGAAACCGCCAACCAGTTAAGCATGGCAATGGAAGATGCAGAGTCGTTGGAAGCCTCTCCGCCAACTGGCGGAGGAGGTTTGGAGGTGGCCGGGCAACTGTTTACGGAAGCAATCGTTACATATACCAACCGCAAAGATTTATTTGATAATAACCAGCGGCTGGCCATGATAAGCGAGCTGGCTAACAAATACCATTTCTTTCACCCGCAATTAGAATTCTTAGACGTGTTTTGGGAAAGAGGGGGATTTGATTTGATAGCTGGGAATCCACCGTGGTTAAAAATAGAGTTTGAAGAGAAAGATATTATTTCAGAAAAGAAACCGGAGGTGGTTATAAGAAATATTACTGCCCCTGAAGTAAAGAAAATCAGAGAGAGCTCATTAACTCAATTCAAGGAGATTAGCGAAGCATATTACGATGAACTGCTATTGGTTTTCTCGACATCTGCTTTTTTAGGAGCTATTCAGAATTACCCATTACAGGAAGGTCAATCACAAGCTGCCAACTTGTATAAAGGGATATTGGAGAATTCGTTTAATCTAATATCAAAAGGCGGATATGTGGGGTTGGTTCACCCTGAAGGTCCATTTGAAGACCCTAAAGGTCAGGTATTAAGAAAAGAACTGTATCAAAGATTAAAATTTCATTTTCAATTTAAGAACGAATTAGCTCTGTTTTCAGAAGTTCATCATGAGACTATTTTTGGATGTCATATCTATCAAGGAAAGAAAGAATTGCCAAGTTTTATTTCAATACATAATTTGTTTAATCCTGCAACTATTGATGGATGCTTTATCCATGATGGAAGGGGAATTTCGGGAGGATTTAAAGTTAAAGATGAACAGATTGGTAAAATGATTTGGAATGTTTTTCCTCATAAGGATAGAATAGTTCATATTACAGAAACCGAGTTGAAAATATTTGGAAAGACTTTTGAGAATACGGAAAAATGGGATGATGTTAAATTGGTATCTGTGCATACAACTCAGATATTAAATGTTTTACAAAAATTAAGTTTGTTTGATGGCAAAATTGAAGATTATCCATATTACATTACGGATGGATGGAGAGAAACTGATGCCATAAATGAAGGCTCAATTGAAAGAAAAACTAAGTGGGCGGTTATTGATGAATACGAGTTAATTATTGGTGGGCCTCATTTTTTTGTAAGCAATCCAATTTATAAGACACCATATGAATTGTCTACACTCAATTCTGATTATGATGTAATTGATTTGAATCTAATTGACGACAGTTTTGTTCAAAGAACCAACTTTTTACCCCTATTGAAGAATGCTGATTTTAGAAACAGGTTTATTTGGACAAAAAATAATAAGATTTGGGTTGACGAGTATAAGTTGGGGTTTAGCAAAATGTTGTCGGTGGCTGGTGAGAGAACTTTGCAGCCTGCTATCATACCACCTAAGGTCTCGCACAGCAGTGCAGTAATATCTTTATTATTAGAAGATAGAAGTTCTCTTGTTGAGCTTACCGGATTATGTTCTTCAATCGTTTTAGACTTTTATATAAAAACTCTTGGCAGAGGTAACTTTTATGAGAGCTCCATAAAAATGCTTCTTATTGGCATAAAGAAAAAGTATAAACCTGAACTATCTAACCGAACCCTTCTCCTCAACTGCCTCAATAAATACTATGCTCCATTATGGGAAGAAAGCTGGCAGAATGATTTTAAAAAGGATAGTTGGAGCAAACAGGATGCAAGACTAAAACCCTTCCATACACTTACCCCCAACTGGCAATGGAGTACTCCTCTGCGTAATTGGTTTGAACGCAGGCAGGCATTGGTTGAGATAGATGTAATAACGGCAATGGCATTGGGTTTAAGTTTGGATGAACTTATATTAATTTACAATGTGCAGTTTCCCGTATTGCAGCAAAACGAGGATGACACCTGGTATGATACGAAGGGCAATATTGTATTTACCTGCAGCAAGGGCTTGGTGGGTGTGGGTGTGGACAGGACGGTATGGGAAACCATCCGTCATCTTAAAGCCGGAGAAATCTATGAGCATACCATAACCAAAAGCGAACTCTACCAGGGCAAGAAAATAACCTACCATGCCCCATTTGATAAGTGTGACCGGGTGGAAGATTATAAACTGGCCTGGGTGCATTTTGAGAAGCTGTTTGCAAATAAAGTGTAATGACTGAACTGGAATTATTATATAAAACCATTCGTAACAGGAGCCGCTTCTTAGTAGCAAGAGGAGAAGATTGGCGGAAAGAACTCTCGTCTGCCAAAAACTATATTACCACACCCGATTTGAAGCATTGGACATTTGGAAAATCTGCCGGGCTGCATGATACTTACCATGCCAATGGCGGCACAGCCAAGCAGTGGTTATACAGCATGGGTTTTACCAATATATTGAACCTGCCCGCCAGCAAATGGAAGCAAAAAGTATTGCAGGCTTTTCTGCACTGGTGCAGCAGTGTAAAAGCTTTTGACATTGCGGCGAAATTTCATAAAGACCAGGAGAATAATCACCGATTTGAACTACTGGTGCATAAAAGTCTGTTACCCTTTCGTGGCAAGGCATCTGCCAAAAGCGTACAGAATCAAAACGAGTATGATGAGGGTTTTAAGCAACAGATTATACTGGAGCTTAAAAAGCGGAACTCCGCATTGGTACGGCAGGCCAAAGAAGTTTATGGTACTGTTTGCGAAGCCTGTGATTTTGACTTTGGCCAAACCTATGGCCCGCACGGCGAAGGGTTTATTGAAATGCATCACTTGTACCCCATTTCCCGGGGGAGCCGCCGCTCTACCCTGGCCGACCTTCGGCCGGTATGTGCCAACTGTCACAGGATGCTGCATCGGGGTAGTAAATTGCTCAGAATTGAGGAGTTGAAAGAAATAATACAGCGGGCAAAGCGGAAGAAGAGTAGGAATTAGGCGCATTTTATCCCATAGTGAGAAGCGAAAACCGTAACAGGTTCTGTCGCAAATATTTACTAAATTTGCGACAATACATAGCTAAAATATGTCAGAAACAACTGAAATACAAGCACTAAACAAGATAAGAAAAGCCGGGAGGGGTACGCTGTTTTTCGTGGAGAATTTCCTGACCATCGGTACTGCCAAAGCAATGGCTAAAGCCCTGGAGCGGTTGACAAAACAAGGTGAACTGGTACGGGTGGCGAGGGGTATCTATGTAAGGCCCGAATTAGACCCCGTAATTGGCCCCATTACCCCTGGTATAGAAGCCATTGCCGAAGCGATAGCCCGGCGGGATAAGGCCCGGATTATGCCTACAGGGGTATATGCCCTTAACAGGCTGGGTTTATCAACGCAGGTGCCGCTGAATGTGGTGTACCTGACAGACGGAGCAGCCCGAAAAGTAAAAATTGGGAAAAGAACCATCACTTTTAAAAAGGCTACTCCTAAAAATGTAGCTGCTATCGGCGACATCAGCGGCCTGGCCATACAGGCGCTAAAAACGATTGGGAAAACCAAAGTAACGACGGATGAAATAGTGAAAATTCAAAAGCTCCTTAAAAAGGAAAAAATCACCCACCTGCAGCATGATATTCGCCTGGCCCCTGATTGGATAAGGCGGATCATGCAACCGGTGTTAAATGAAAATAAAGTATGAACAAAGCTGCCATACAGGAATGGCTGAAACTGACCGAACAAACCCGGCGAAACATCTTTGAGGAAACGGCAAAGGCCATCGGAATTCCGGCGGCGGCGGCGGAAAAAGACTGGTGGGTAGTACGTACGCTGGAATTGGTATTTGGTAGTTCCATTGCACCACATACAGTTTTTAAAGGTGGCACTTCCCTGAGTAAAGCATGGGGACTCTTAGACCGTTTTTCAGAAGACATTGACCTGGCCCTGGACCGGAAATTCCTGGGCATTGATAAACCGGATAGTGAAATGACTGGGTCGCAAGTGTCAAAACTCAGGAGGCTTTCCGTAGAGTTTATCACTGAAAAATATTTTCCTGAACTTGCGGAAAAGTTCAAAGCAGCCGGTTTGAATGTCAATATTCAGTTGGCAGAAGTAAAAACGAAAGACCAGGACCCGCTGATTATTGAAATTTATTATTCAGCATTAACTGCCCCACATTCTTACTTACAGCCAAGAGTACTGATAGAAGTGGGTAGCCGTTCCTTAATAGAGCCGTATGACGAAAGAAGTTTCACTTCAATGGCCGGCGAAATTTTTAAAGGCAGAGCATTTGCTGATGGCAATATTATTATTCCGACAGTGAATCCGCAAAGAACATTTTTGGAAAAGGTTTTCCTGCTGCATGAGGAATTTCAATTGCCAACTGAAAAGATAAAAGTAGAACGGAAAAGCCGTCACTTATACGATTTGGAAAAACTGATGGATACTGAGTACGCTGTTGCCGCATTACAAAATAAAGAGTTGTATCATACCATCGTTGAGCACCGGGAAAAACTTACACCGCTACGGGGAATTGATTATGCGAAGCATACACCTGATAAAATAAATCCCATCCCGCCGGATGCCATAATCGGGGCATGGGAAAAGGACTACCAGGCTATGCAGGAAAGTATGTTCTTTAATCCATCACTACCTTTTGATAAATTAATAGCAAGAATAGCAGCATTGAAGGGAAGGGTAAACGCCATTAACTTTTAAACATTCATGCTTCCATTACAACAGGCTTACGAAGTTCAACACTCCATATTGGAGTATCTTAAAGCTACTTTCAGTTTTAAGGACAGGACTGTGCATGAGGCTTTTTACAAGTTTGTAACTGATAAGGAGGAAGGTATTTTCAAAGGGCCATATGTTTCACTGAAACTTCCGTTTGTAAAAGCGAATGAAGATGAACATATCCCTTTACAAATAGCACCTGGGTTCCCACCCTACGACCACCAGTTTAAATCATTCAAACGGCTTACAACAGAGGATGGACATACTCCCCAATCTACCCTGATTACAACAGGTACTTCATCCGGTAAAACAGAATGTTTTTTATACCCGGTTTTAGATTATTGCTTTAAAAATATTGACAGAAAGGGTATTAAAGTAATTATCCTTTACCCCATGAATGCCCTGGCCACAGACCAGGCCAAACGCCTGGCAGAAACCATCTGGAATGATGAAAGAATCAAGGGAAAAGTGTCGGCCGGGCTTTTTATCGGTGAAGGAAAGGATAAAAAGAAATTCCCAAAGGATATGGGCGAAAATCACATCATCGAAAACAGGGAAACGATTATTGAAAACCCGCCCGATATTTTACTCACCAATTTTAAAATGCTTGATTATGCATTGTTGCGGAACAATTACCATAATCTATGGACTTACAATTTAGAAGACCCTTCACTTCTCCGGTTTTTAGTGTTGGATGAATTGCATACCTATGATGGGGCGCAGGGTACAGATGTAGCTAATCTTATCAGAAGATTAAAGCTAAAACTCAAAATTCCCAAAGGGCAGGTTTGTGCTGTGGGCACATCTGCTACTATTGGCTCAGGAAATGAATCTGTACAGTTACTGACTGAATATGCTGAAAAGATTTTTGGCGAATCGTTTGATAAAGAATCCATCATTGTTGAGAACCGTGTGGGGGTAAATGATTTCTTTGAACTGGATGAAGACGCTTTGGAAAAATATATCCCCCGCCAGATTGGCTTATTAGAAAGCCGGTTGAAGGAAAAGGAAAGCTACAGCGATTATATCGCCAGGCAAAAACGACTATGGCAAATGCCTGAATACATTGATGCAATGCAGTTGGGGGAAGAGTTGAAGAAACTCCAACTGGTAAAGGACCTGGTTTCTCTGACGAACACAGCTATTATCCGGTTAGATGAATTACTGCTGAAATTAGCAGACAGGAATCCCGATTTTAAACGCCTGGCAGAGTGGGATGCTGTAAATGAACTAAGTCCAAGAGAAGAAGTAATCAATTCCCTGCTTGCATTGATTAGTGAAGCGAGGATTGGTAACCCAGAAAAGCAATTCCCGTTTTTATATCTGCAAATACAGCTATGGATAAGAGAATTGAGTGGAGTATTGCGGGAAATTAATAACCAACCAAAATTTACCTGGAAAGATAAGGTAGGCGATAAATATGACCCCAAAGCTTTACCGGCTTATTATTGCCGGGAATGCGGGGCCAGTGGGTGGCTGGGTGTAAAAGATGACAATAAGAACCATTTTTTTCATGACCCGAACCAGGTGTATGAATATTTTTTCAGCAACCATAAGAATATCTACTTCATTAATACAGCCAACCATAAACATATAGAGGAATACGAACCCAATAACCAGATAAACGACTGGATGCATGTAGCTGACATGAGCTTACATGAAAGAGAAAGTGAGCATACGCTAAGAATACATGCGGTAAGAAAGTTGAAGGAAACAAGGTCAAGACATGTATGCCCGGAATGCAATACAGAAAATGCAATGGGTATCATCGGAACAAGGGTCGCCACTTTGTCTTCAATTACTGTAAGCCAGGTTTTAGCTTCAGACCTTGACCACCGCACTGAGAAATACCGTAAAATATTAGCCTTTACCAACAGCGTTCAGGATGCCGCACACCAGGCGGGCTTCGTGGAAGCCAGGAACTATCGTTTTACTTTCAGGGCATCGCTGCAGAAAGTGATAAATCAAATAGCCAACCCTGTAAGCATTCCTGCGTTACAAAATCAGTTTGTTGCCTACTGGAAAGCGAATGCTTATTCAACTGGACAAAACCAGGAAGAAGCTTATTACTATCGTTTTTTTCCTGCGGATTATCATGGTAAAGCAGATATTAATACAGATTACAGGGATGCTGCAAAAAAGTTTATTCCCGCTTTTAGAAATGAGTTTGACACCAGGATGCATTGGGAAATCCTTTCTGAGTTTGGATATAATGCTACGATTGGCAGAACACTCGAAAAAACCGGCGCATCTGCAGTGAAATTTGATGAGGAAAAATTGAAAGCAGTATTTCCACAAATGGAGGAATGGTTACAACAGAACAGTCTCTCGATGATAAAAGAATCAGAACTGGTTCCATTTGTGAATGGCATCTTGCACAGAATTAGAACAAGAGGGGGGATTGACCATTGCTACCTGGATAAATTCCGGAATAATTCACTAAAACTTTGGGACTTGAATTGGGGAAAAGACAACCGTCATTTTCTGAATAAAATGTTTCATCCCAGTTCCCGTTTCCCAAGATTACTGACTACCCAGGCTCATGGCAGGGGGCTGTTAGATTCCACATTTACCAATACCAATAACTGGTATCGTAGTTATTTCGTAAAATCTTTTCCCTTAGCTTCTTCCTATCATGGCTTATTAAATGATTTCTATAGTAAACTTTTTGAAGTATTTGTTTCACTTGGCCTGATGAATAGAAAAGGGGAAGATGACACGGAGAACTATGCTATTGAACCATCCCTTGTTTTGATAGAGAATAAAGTAGTTAATTACCGCTGCGACACCTGCGGGTCAAAATTAAATGTGGCAGGGTCTGATACTATTTCTGTTCATACAAAATGCCTTGATTATACCTGCCCCGGAACATACAGTCAAAAAGAAAAGAGTAAGCCTAATTATTATCAGCTGGTGTATAACAGAAATTTATCACCCAGGATATATGCTGCAGAACACACAGGTATATTGGAAAGGAAAGACAGGGAAAACAAAGAAATAGATTTTAAAGAAAGGCCCCGATACAATTCGCTGAATACAATTGTAGCTACCTCTACATTGGAGATGGGTATTGATATTGGAACTTTGAATGCGGCTATAAACAATTCTGTCCCTCCATTAACTTCAAATTTCTTGCAAAGGGTTGGCCGTGCCGGTCGTTCTTCAGGTTCCGCACTCATCACCAATTTTGCACAGACAAAAGCACATGATTTGTTCTATTATGAAGAACCAAAAGATATGATGGAAGGAGAAATAGCAACGCCAGGTTGCTATTTAGAAGCAAAAGACATATTGTATAGGCATTTTCTTGCTTACTGCTTAGATAACTGGTCTTCAGCAGACCCAAAGAACAACAGCATTCCCGGTAGATTAATTTCCCTTCAACTATTAAGAGCTGACTTATCAGCACCTGAATTCCTGGCTAACAGGATTATTTTATTTATTAAAGCGAAAGAGAATCATTTATTAACAACTTTTATTGCGTTTTATAAACCGGATATAGAAGATGCGAAAGTATTAGACAATCTTAAGTCATATCTTTTAGAGGAAGGTTTTTATCTCAGGCTTAAAGATGTGTTTTCGAAGTTGAAAGAAGAATACCGCTACATTTCACAGGCCATAAAAGAAATTGATGCTGCTATTAAGCAATTACCCAATGATGAGGAGCGAAAAGGATTGGAGGCAGAAAACAAAGCCTTATGGGGGTTAAAAAGATTGCTGGATAAACGTTCTATCCTTGAACACTTAACCAATGTAGGACTATTGCCGAATTATGCATTTCCAGAAACCGGGGTATCATTAAATGCTTGGGTAAAGTCAAATAAGGCAAAAGCAAGTGATAATATTCCAACTGATAAACAATTTGAAATTGTAAGGTCATCAAAAACCGCTATCAGGGAATTTGCACCTGATAATTATTTCTATTCACAGGGATTTAAGTTTGGAATTTCCGGTTTGAATACGTACGATTGGAAAGATGTGGGGACACTATTAGTGAAAAGATTTTGTTCCAACTGTGACCATATTGCGGATAAAGTAATTGCCACGGAAACGTTGTGCCCCAAGTGCGGAGACGCATCCTGGGCTTCTGACAAGAACCAGCATGTTTTTGTAAAGATGAGTGGTGTAAAATCTGTAAACTTTAGAGATAAATCTTCAATTGATGATAGCAAGGAAGAACGGGACCCCACAAATTATCGTATTTCCCGCCATCTAAAATTTGATAGTAAATCTTTTCAGGGAGCATGGGGAATGAAGGAAATCCCTTTTGGTATTGAATACGTCAAAAATGTTGACATTGTTGAAGTAAATCTTGGCCTTTCTTCGGCTGTAAATGCCAATAAAGTGGTCATCAACCAGCATGAAGATGTGCCGTATCACGGCTTTGTTACTTGTAAATATTGCGGAAAAAGTACATCCAAATTAAACCAGCGGGATTATAAATTTCACTATGGCTATTGTAAACATAAAGGCCGGGAGTATAATGGGCACAAAGACGATGTGTTTGAAGAAGTGTACCTGTTCCGGGAAATAAAAACGGAAGCACTAAAAGTATTATTACCGGTTCAGGAATTTGAAAGCGATGCCACGATTAATATGTTTAAGGCAGGTCTGGAATTGGGATTAAAAAAATACTATAAAGGGAATCCACAACATTTAAGCATTATAAACTATGCTGAGTATAATTCAAAAAACAGCCGGTTTGATAAATACCTGGTTCTTTATGACAACATACCCGGCGGTACGGGTTACTTAGAAAAGTTGTTTAGTCCTGCTGAATTTACAACTGTGATTTCCAGAGCTTATGAGGCTATCAGGGATTGTAGTTGCAAAGACAAGGGAAAAGATGGCTGTTATCGTTGTATTTACACCTATTCAAATCAGTTCATTCAGGATGAGTTGAGCCGTTCAAAAGCAGAAATGCTGTTTAAAAAAATCGTTGATAAATCGGAGGTCTGGGAAACCTATACAACTGGATTAGGCGCATTAACAAGTAACGGGCAGATTGAAGAAAGCGAATTGGAAGAACGGTTTACAAGAAGTCTAAGAAATTACCTCCAAAATAAAAATAATCCTGACTTTAAATTTGAGGATTATATTGAAAATGGGGTAGTCAATTATAAAATAAAAATCACATCTGGAGAGTATGCTTTTTACTATGTGGTAAGACCGCAACATGAATTAGGGCCAACTAATGGAGTAAAATTCAATACCCGGGCGGATTTTTATATTTCATTATCCGGCATCGAAAAAAACGGCACAGCCATTACAGACGAGCATGTAATTTCATCCGTTAAAGGAATTGCAATTTATCTGGATGGATACACGTATCATGCTACCGAAGAAAATTGCAGATTTTTTGATGATTTAAAGAAAAGAATCGCCATTGTTCAATCTAATGCAATCATCAGCTGGTCATTGACATGGTCCGACTTAGAAATGTTTGATGCAATCGAAAAGGAAAATGACAATCATTCAAGGGAGTTAAAAAGAGATAATTTATTTATTGACCCAGTTAAATACCGACAGACCATCACAACTTACAAGGCGATACCATACTGGAATGCTTTCAAAAACGGTTTGGTTGAGAGTAAGAATTCATTTGAAAGACTGCTATGGATTTTATGCAATCCACTCGATTCACAATTACGGAATAAAAAGGTTGCGCTTATACTTTCGTTAAGACAACAGCAGTTTGGGTTACCTTCGGTTAATGCGGATGCAGTAGATAAAATACTAAATGACCCGTTAAAGATTGTTGATGGCTCTTTAAATGCATCGGAAAAGTCAAAGGGAGAGTTTTATATCTTCCCTGAATTACCCCCCAGTTCTGAATTTGCTAAAGTAAAATTGGCAATAAAGTTATCCGACCTGGATGTAAAGGCAACAATTTCTGTTGATAACACAATTATTTCACTTAATAAGAGCGAATGGGAAAGCTTTTGGCAGCTTTTTAATTTAATTCAGGAAAATTGTGATATCCTGTAAATTTAAGCTTTTGGGTGGTGATAAGTTTATCGAAGACAGAACTTTATCAACAACAAATCAGAATGTAAACTTAAATACATTGGCAGTACAATTACAGAAATCTGAAAGGATGAAATCTTCTTGATGTTCAAATTCATCAAAGCATAAATAAGCACTAGTAGAAAGTATCGTGCAATCAAACCATTTTTAGCGACAATGAAGAACCCAGACCAGAAAGCTGGGGACTGCTAATATTTCCTATAAGCAAGTTGGGGGTCTATAAGGACTAAAAACAAAAATCCCCCTGAAAACTGAAATGTTCCAGGGGGATTAATGAAGCTAAAAACTAAAAAATGCGGACCGGACGGGACTCGAACCCGCGACCTCCGCCGTGACAGGGCGGCATTCTAACCAACTGAACTACCGATCCGTACCTTCTAACCGGCCTTAGGGCCCGTTTTCGGGACGGCAAAGATAACCCGGCAGGCTTTTTCAACCAAAAGTTTTTCAATTATTCATGATTTCAATTTAAAATGATTTTTTAAATTTTTTGAACCACGGGGCCAGGGACAAGACGATACCAGAGAATCTCCGTGCTTCTTAGTGGTCTCCCTGTCTCCGTGGTTCAAAAACCACCAATAGGCTATACTTTAAAATCATTAATTTGACCCACATTTTACAGCATATACCAACCTACACAAACAGCCAGTTTCACTTTGATAACATGCCGGATACCTTTCTGCGCTGGCGGTATGTTAGAAGGCTTGAAATTTCGAATAATTGTGATACTTCTTCTCCCAGGGCCATCTTCTCTAACAGATTGGGTAACTGAACCCCGAACAATAAAATTCCGTATTGAATCTCTTTTCCGGATTGATTACTCCCATCTTCATTTGAATCCGTAACTTCAATCCCTTTCCACCATTAATTACCTAACCAAAAAGCAAAACACGATGCGTAGTCTTATTTTATTTGTATTCGCCATTGCAGCGCTGGGCGCCTGCAAAAAGAAGACAGATGATACCACACCTCCTCCTGCAACCAGAAATCAATGGGATGGCCGCTACCGGCTGGAAGGCACCATGACGGATCATTCTAACCCCGCCTTCGGCTGGATGAATAATACCTATGAGTACACGCTGCAAACAGACGGTACGAATAAGGACAGTCTTGTTTCAAATACGCTCGGATTTCCGGGTATTGTTATCGGTAATACCGGCGGTGGTATAACCAATGCCACTTATTACAGCAAATTCGGACTGATTATGACTTTTGATGCCGCTACTAATAAAGTTACATCGGTTACAAACTATTATGGCCAACCTTCGAGCAGCGGACGTTCCGCCGTTCTTGATCCGACAGGCGCAAATGATGTGAACCCGGTGACTAAAAACATCAGGGTCAAATTTTTTATGGATGAAACAGGAATAGCCGGGCACAGGTCGACCTTTGATGTCACATTGGTATACCTGGGGGCGAGACCTTAAACGAATAAAGAGTCAAACAAGGGTCAAAATACTGATTGACAATTGGGCAGACTTCCCATAGCCCAGTCGCCCAGCCTGAAAAAAAGCCCCGCATTACTGTGGGGCTTTTTTAATCCCCTCAAATATGCCGATCTGCAAGTAATACAATGCATACCAGAATGACATGAATACCCATTGCTGTCAGGTAAATCTTTTGTGTTCTTTGCGCCCCTGCTTGCCGGCAGGCAGGTTTGCGGGAAAGCCAACGGGAAACCCATCGGCAAATAAAAATCCCTAATTTAGCCACCACATTTTACAGCCTATGCCAACCGACGCAAACAGACAGTTTCTGGACTTTGAAAAACCGATCAAAGACCTGCTCGACGAGATAGAAACTGCCCGCCACCGCCAGGAGAAGACGAAGATTGATATGAGTGAACTGGTGAACACCTTGCAGGAAAATATTGTGCAAAAGCGCAAAGAGATTACCCAAAACCTCAGCGACTGGCAGCGGGTACAGCTCAGCCGCCACCCCGACAGGCCCTATACACTGAAGTACATAGATAAAATGACCGAAGAGTTTGTAGAACTCTACGGCGACCGCAACGTAAAAGACGATAAAGCCATGGTGGGCGGCTTTTGCAGCCTCGGCGGTCAAACCGTCATGATCATCGGCCAGCAAAAAGGGATCAACACCAAAATGCGGCAGCTGCGCAATTTTGGTATGGCCAACCCCGAAGGCTACCGCAAAGCCCTGCGCCTGATGAAACTGGCAGAAAAGTTTAATAAACCCATCATTACCTTAATAGATACTCCGGGTGCCTATCCCGGCCTGGAAGCAGAGGAGCGGGGGCAGGGCGAAGCCATTGCCCGCAACATTTATGAAATGATACGCCTGAAAGTGCCGGTAATCTGCGTTATCATCGGCGAGGGCGCCAGCGGCGGTGCATTGGGCATTGGGGTGGGCGACAGGGTGTTTATGATGGAGAATACCTGGTATACCGTTATCTCACCCGAAAGCTGCTCATCCATACTCTGGCGCAGCTGGGATAAAAAAGAAGTGGCAGCCGAACAGCTTCGTCTCACGGCTACTAAAATGAAAAGCTTTGGCCTTATCGACGGCATCATACCTGAGCCGGATGGTGGTGCACACTGGGATTATACAGCTTCTGCCGAAATATTGAAGAATTACCTTTTGCCAGTCCTCGAAGAATTAAAGCAAATACCTGCCGACCAGCGTATCAACAACCGGATCGAAAAATTCGGGAAGATGGGCTTTTGGGAAGAGGTATAAAGAAAATATCCAGCCTATGCGTTATATCATTTTATCCGTACTTTTTTTAAGTTTTGTAGGCTGCAAAAAAGATGCGGACAGGGATATTCCCAGTCCCGGTATCAGTTTCCTCTATGGTGGCCCGGCAGGTGATACAGTGAACCTGCGCCCATCGGCCAGCCCGCAAAGATTGAGCTCGCAACTGGTGGTTTATTTAAGAGGCGCCAATCCTGCCGCAAGTGATATTGATGTATCCCTGGCTGAAAACAGCACAGCAATAGTCAATGCCTACAATACGGCAAACGGGGCAGCCCTCGAGGTATTGCCTCCTTCCTTATGGAATATGCCGGCCAAACTGACGATTAAAAGAGGTGCCTTTTATGCCCTGGGAGAAATTACCGTTGCCAATACCAGTACCCTTGATTATTCAAGGGAATATGCCATCGGTCTTACCATTACGAATGTAAGCGCTGGTACTATAGCAGCAGATGGCTTTGGCAATATGCTGCTCATTTTTAAACTGCGGCATGAAATGGATGGCATCTATAATGTGCGGGGACGTTTTTATGACCCGGTTGCGAATACTTCTTTCTCAGCACATAGTCTCCAGGTGCAGTTGCAAACAACGGGGACAAACAGGGTAAGGGTATTGTGGCCTGTTACCAGTTATGCCGTCCCCATCTTTCAACAACCACTGAATACACAAACAGCTTTGCCCGGGGCTTATGAACTGACGCTGGAAAACAGCCCGGCCATCACGCCTGTACAATGCCTGAACACGGCAACAGGGGCCACAGCACCCTGGCAACAATTAACGGCTTATAATAGCACTACCTACACCAACCGTTGGGATACAGCGGCAAAGGCCTTCTATCTTGGCTGGGGATTGAACCTTAGCCCGACTGGAACTTTTGTTTCCGGTACATCCACTGCCTGGATAGATACGCTGACCTACGTAGGCCCCCGATAATATTTCATGATGAAAAGATTAAGCCTGTATGCATCCCTTCTTTGCCTGCTGGCCTGCAAAAGCCCGGCATCTGAGCAAAAGAAAACACTACAGGAATTTGATACCATCGACCAGCGGCTAAAACGGCTGAATGAGTTGGTAGACCCGGTGGCAGATGTCCTCTACGATTCAGTGGCTGTCCGTTATGGTGAACTTTTTTTGGATCAATTCCGCAGCAGGGTTACGGAAGCTAAAAAATATGTGGAAGCATTGAAGGGGGCTTTTGTTGAAAAATGCGGTGGTGTTCCGCCGAGCCTGATTCCCGAGGAAAGTTATACGAACCTGTCCCTGGCAGCACAGTTTTTTATGGAAGAGAAGCATGGAGAAGAGCTCTATTATAAGCTACAGGATCTCACTAAGACTTTCTCGGCATACAATGATGACCCGCTGCTGGATGCACGAATACAACAGATGATTTATAGTACAAAGGGTGAAGGGCAGCGGCATTTGCTGAAACCTATTTTAAAAGTGTGCCGCCGGTAGCAGCATTGACCATATTGAGTAAATTCGCCAACGATATAACTATTCTTGAACAAAAAGTTTTAAAACAACTGCTGGCATCAAATGTTACTTCAAAGTAAATCGCCTTTAACCAGTACTGCCGCTATTAAAAAAAATCAGGGATATAGTTTTATGCGAAGAAATATTATACCTGGGCGGATTAGATTAGATTTCATGACCTGCATTGGCCGTTTCCTGGCGTTTATTTTGATACTATCATGCTGCGCCTGCGGGGATACCAGCCATAAAGGTGAATATGCGGATCAAAGCCCTCCCTTCGATTCGATAAAATGGCTGAAGGACCATATAGCTGCAAAAGCCTGGAAGAAGAATACAGCACTGTATAACACATTGGTGAATAAATTACCGAAAGGTATAGCTGAAAAACTTTACCACTCCCACAAGGAAATTGCAGATTTTGAACGATACATAAAAAAAATCAGAACAGAATTCCTTTTCAGTTGCGGTGCTGATTCGGAAGGTCCGGTACCGGCGGAAAACAGGGAGAAGAAAGAACTGACAAATGCCTATTTTTTCGATCCTCCTGCTACTGATTTGCTGCGCAGGCTGAATAATGTTAAATACGCTTTACTTCTGCTGGTACCACAAGGGCTGTTACATGATAAAATCGAATCGCTTGGCATGATCGATTCCGATGATCCCTGGCAAGAATATCACTTCAGGGGCATAACACCTGTTGAAGCGTTAGGAATATTGAGTAAGTTTGAGCAAAAAATAGAAAGTTTAGAAATAGAAGTTTTAACTGAATATCTTAAATAAAATGTCACTTCGAGAAAAATTCACCGGTACCGGTATCGCTATTGTCACCCCTTTTCATGAAGATGCCCGCCTGAACGACGAAGTCGGGCAGGGAAAAATTGATTGGGAAAGTTTTGCCAAGCTGATCGAATTCTGGATAACCGGTAAGGTGGAATACTTAGTCGTATTGGGCACTACTGGTGAAAGTGCCACCATACATGGTGCAGAAAAACAAGAACTGTTCTCCTTTGTACAAAAACAGGTGGCAGGCAGGCTGCCCTTAGTAGCCGGCATTGGCGGTAGTGATACCAACCAGGTGATACAGGACTATAAGAGTTTTGACCTTACTGGCTATGATGCTATTCTCACGGCCAGTCCGGCTTATAATAAACCCAACCAGGAAGGCATTTACCAGCATTACAAAGCACTGGATAAAGTGGCACCATTGCCCATAATGATGTACAATGTACCCAGCCGAACCGGACAAAATGTATCCGGAGAAACAACAGTACGAATTGCCACCGAATGTAAAAATGTATTTGCTACGAAAGAAGCCTGCGGAAATTTTGATCAGATCAACTACATTATAAAAAACAAACCGGCAGACTTTATGGTCATCAGCGGTGATGACCCGATTACCTTACAAATGATAGCGGCAGGGGCAGAAGGGTTGGTATCTGTGGTAGCCAATGCCTACCCGGCTGATTACTCCGAGATGGTAAGGCTTTGCCTGGCGGGAAAATTTAAGGAGGCACAATCATTGCATTATAAATACACAGACATCATTGCCAGCATGTTTGCCGAAGGCAGCCCAAGTGGTGTAAAAGCCTACTTGAGCGAAATGGGCCTTTGCAACAATTCGTTCCGCCTGCCCGTATGGAAAGTGGGAGAGAAGCTTCATCAAAAAATCAAAGAACTGATGAAGACGGTTGGCTAAAACATTTGCCTATGCGCCGTCACGTCTTTTTACTTTTTCTTATTGTTCAATCAGCGATTGGGCTTTCCCAGTCAGTATGGATTGATATTAATACACTGCCAGCTAAACATCAGGCTGGTTCTTCATTGTATATGGCAGGCTCCTTCAACAACTGGAATCCGGCCGATAACAAGTATAAGTTCCAGGTGGATGAGAAGGGGCATTATATATTGCAATGCACACTGCCCGATGGAAGTTATGCTTACAAGATAACCCGTGGCAGCTGGGACAAAGTGGAATGTACTAAAAACGGACAGGCTATTGCCAACCGGGTTTTTGTGGTCAAGGGCGATACTAAAATTGATATCAACATAGAGGCATGGCAGGACGATTTTAATAAAGCGCCTGTAACCAGTACTGCATCAAAGCAGGTATATATAATAGATACAGCATTTACTATACCGCAGCTGAACCGTAAGCGAAGGATATGGATTTACCTACCTGAAAACTATGCTTCAGCAAAGAAGGATCGCTATCCCGTGCTATATATGCACGACGGGCAAAATCTTTTTAATGCAGCAACCTCTTTCGCCGGTGAGTGGGGCGTGGATGAATTCCTTGATTCTGTAAAATTGAAATCCTGCATTGTGGTAGGCATTGACAATGGCGGTACATACCGCATGAATGAGTACAATCCGTACACGACCGAACGGTTTGGCAAAGGTGAAGGAGATGCCTATGCCAAATTCATTGTAAAGACACTGAAGCCTTATATTGATAAAAAGTACAGAACGAAGAAAGATAAGGCCAATACATTCATCGCCGGTAGTTCCATGGGCGGACTGATTTCCTTTTATGCCGTATTAAAATATCCAAAAGTGTTTGGCGGGGCAGGTGTGTTCTCTCCCTCATTTTGGATAGCCCCTGGCATTTTTAAGAAAGCAGAAGAGGCGGGTAAAAAAGTAAAGGCAAACATTTATTTCTTCGCCGGCAAACTGGAAGGCGAAGACATGGTGACGGATGTGTTAAAAGTATACAACGTTATGGCCAGGGTTTCGAAAGCAAAAATGCAGGTGGTCATCCGTGACCAGGGAAAGCATGCAGAAGCTACCTGGCGGGCAGAGTTTCCCCTCTTTTATGAATGGATAATGCGTTAGGGCAACAGTGAACAACAGGCAACGTCTCTTTGCCTTCCTGCCGCAGGCAGCATTGCTTTAATGAAAATTCGTGGTGTGTACTACAGCCAGTATTATAAAAAATCGCTGTGTATCTCCCTGCCTTAGTGCCGCTGTGGTTCACAAATATTCTCTCTCGGGTCATTACAGAATATTTAAACCTCGTAACAAACACCCTCCAGCGCCAAATCTGTATTGGCAAAAACTTCCCTGGCTTCTGTTTCAAATTCTTCCAGCGTATCATATTTACTGCTGAAATGGCCGATCAGTAATTTTTTTACACCGGCCTTTTGCGCCAGCGCAGCTGCCTGCTTGGTAGTGGAATGAAAACGGGCTTCGGCCCTGTCACGCAGGTTATCAAGATAAGTGGTTTCATGATAGATCATATCAAACCCACTGATATGGTTGAGCAGACGTTCATCGTATTTCGTATCTGCACAGAAGGCATAACGTTTGCCCGGTTCACCGGGTTCGGTTACTACATCATTTTTAACAAGCACCCCTTCTTTGGTGGTATAATCTTCCCCATCTTTCAGCCGGTCATAAAACACAGATGGTATACCATACTCCTTCGCTTTCTCCGGGTTTAATTTCCGCGGCTGTCGTTTTTCTGTAAAGGAAAATCCATAACACTCCACCCGATGATTAGTGGGGAAGCATTTCACCGTCAGTTTGTCCGTGTCAAGCAAAGTTGCTTCGCCGGTAATGGTGTGCAGGAACAAATTGAAGGGTAACCGAGTATCAGCCACTTTTAACTGAAGTTCAATAATTTCTTTTAGCGGAGCCGGGCCAAACACATGCAGATCCTGCTGATGGCTGAGCAAGCCGAAACTATTGATAAGGCCGATCAGCCCAAAGTAGTGATCGCCGTGCAGATGCGAAATAAAGATATGGGTAATCTTGCCCCGCCTGATTTTATAATTAATAAGCTGGATCTGTGTGCCCTCTCCACAATCCACCAGGTAGTTGGCGCCATCATGTGTTACCACCTGGCTGGTGGGGTGCCTGTTGAAGGCAGGTACAGCGGAATTATTTCCCAGTATTGTAACAGCGAACATGCAATACAGCGGTTTTGATGTGTTAGTGATTGATTACTAAGACCACAGCGGTCATTGATCTGCTGCTTGTGCATTATTCTCCATCCATCAGTTCCCGCTCAATTTCTTCCATCTGCACAATATCCCATGCCTCGCTTTCAGTTGGCGTTACATTCATCAACTCCAGCAATTCCTCCTTATCCAGGAAGTCTTCCACCTGTTGCTGGAGTTCGCATATTACAAAGGAAGCGCTGTTTTCATAAAACTGTTGTTGAACCTGTACCAGCTTTTCTGCCGCCTCCCGCTCCACAGTTTGTACTTGTTTGAGGATAAGTACCACATTTTTAACCTCATTTTGCAGGAAGGGCAGCAAGCTTTCGTCTATTTCACCTGTCATACTTGCAGAAAGGGACGAATCTGTAACCGTGATGGCATGAAATTTCTCTTTGGTATCCGTTTTGACATTCATAGATTCTTGGTTTATGGCCAGTGTTAGTGAAAATGTAAAGTGTGAAAACTGTGCCCCCGGAACAACTATACTTATCAACATTCCGTTTATAATTACGGCTGAACCGGAACCAAATTTATTCGTTAATATTGTATAACAACTAATTATCTAAAAATGGATAATAATTTTTCAGCACAGGTTAAGGAAATTATCTCCTTCAGCAGGGAGGAAGCGCTCAGGCTCGGGAATGATTTTATCGGAACGGAGCATCTGCTGCTCGGTATGATCCGCGAAGGGGATAATACTGCCGTGAAGATTTTGAAGAGTTTTAATGTGGATTTGTACGAACTGCGAAAGGAAGTGGAACTGGCCGTTAAGGATAAAACCGGTAAGAACATTGCCAATATCAACAGCCTGCCCCTGACCAAACAGGCAGAGAAAGTGATACGGGTAACGGTGCTGGAAGCAAAAGCATTGAAAAGTGCTACCGTAGAAACCGAACACCTGATGCTTTCGATTTTAAAGAACAAAGAAAATATTGCTACACAGATTTTAAACCAGTTTGACGTGGACTACGATTTATTCAGGCAGGAATTAGGCATTGTGAAATCCAATGATCCCCGTGCAGAATTCCAGGACGAGAACGATGATGATTTTGATGAAGAAAAAAAATACAACCAGCCCAAGGGTGGTGGAAAGCAGCAACAAGGTGCGAACAAAAGCAAAACACCGGTGCTGGATAATTTCGGACGTGACATTACCAAGATGGCTGAACTCGGCGCCCTCGATCCCATCGTAGGCCGTGAGTCAGAAATTGAACGTGTGTCGCAAATATTGTCCCGCCGTAAAAAGAATAACCCTATACTGATTGGTGAGCCCGGCGTGGGTAAAACAGCCATCGTGGAAGGCCTTGCCCTTCGCATTGTGCAGCGCAAAGTATCGAGGGTGTTATTTGATAAACGTGTGATCTCCCTTGACCTCGCAGCCTTGGTGGCCGGTACAAAATACCGGGGCCAGTTTGAAGAAAGGATGAAGGCCATCATGAATGAGTTGGAGAAAAACAGGGATGTGATTCTCTTCATTGATGAGTTGCATACTATCGTGGGTGCAGGTGGTGCCAGCGGTTCGCTGGATGCCAGCAATATCTTCAAACCTGCCTTAGCAAGGGGCGAACTGCAATGTATTGGTGCTTCTACCCTGGATGAATACCGTATGTACATAGAAAAAGATGGGGCACTCGATCGCCGTTTCCAGAAAGTAATGGTAGATCCGCCAAGTGTGGATGATACTATCCAGATATTAAATAACATCAAGCCTAAGTACGAGGAATACCACAATGTGAACTACGACCAGGATGCAATTGATGCCTGTGTAAAACTGAGTGATCGCTATGTAACGGACAGGTTACTTCCCGACAAAGCCATTGATGTGATGGACGAAGTGGGCGCCAGGGTGCATCTGAAGAATATCAATGTGCCGCAAAACATTGTGGAGCTTGAGAAGAAGATCGAAGATGTAAAAGTGGAAAAGAATAAGGTGGTGAAGAGCCAGAAATTTGAAGAGGCAGCTTCACTGCGTGATACTGAGAAAAGATTGCAGGAAGAACTGGAGAAAGCCAAAAATGAATGGGAAGAGGAGAGCAAACATAAACGCTACCCGATAGGTGAGGAAGACATTGCAGAAGTAGTAAGCATGATGACCGGCATACCCGTAAAGCGGATGGTGGAGGCAGAAACAGAAAAGCTGCGTAAGATGTCGGATGATATGCGTGGTATGGTTATCGGGCAGGATGAAGCCATTCTGAAAGTGGTAAAAGCTATTCAGCGTAACCGTGTTGGATTAAAAGATCCGAAGAAGCCAATAGGTACATTCATCTTCCTTGGGCCTACCGGTGTGGGTAAAACAGAATTGGCCAGGGCCCTTGCCCGTCATATGTTCGACTCGGAAGACTCACTTATCCGTATTGACATGAGTGAGTATATGGAAAAATTCACGGTGAGCAGGCTGATTGGCGCACCTCCCGGCTATGTGGGCTATGAAGAAGGCGGACAATTAACAGAAAGGGTACGCCGCAAACCGTACAGTGTAATCCTGCTCGACGAAATTGAGAAAGCACACCCGGATATCTACAATATTCTTTTACAAGTATTGGATGACGGGCAACTGACTGATGGCCTTGGCCGTAAGGTTGATTTCAAGAATACGCTGATCATCATGACCTCGAATATAGGTGTGCGGCAGTTGAAAGATTTTGGTGCGGGTGTCGGATTTGCTACAGCTTCCCGTATTGAGAATGAAGATGAGGCTAATAAAGCCGTAATCGAGAAAGCTTTGAAGAAAACATTCTCACCCGAATTCCTGAACAGGATTGATGATGTAATTATATTCAATAGTCTCACCAAAGAGAATATTTTCAACATCATCGATATCCTGATGAAAGGTGTTACCAAAAGATTGGCCAACCTTGGATTCAGTCTTGAATTGACAGAGAATGCCAAGTCATTCCTGGCAGATAAGGGGTATGACGCCCAGTTTGGAGCCAGACCATTGCACCGGGCTATCCAGAAATACCTGGAAGATCCGCTGGCAGAAGAAATTCTCAACATGAATGTAAAGGCAGGTGATGTACTTGAAGCTGATGCAGACACGGAGAAAAATAAGATTACCTTCTCTTTTAAGAATCGAATGGAAGAAAAATCGAAAGCCTGATTTGGGGCGGTATAAAAGTCTAAAAGTCGTTCATATCGAATGACTTTTTTTGTTTCCCCGCAGTGTTCACACCAGGACAATATATAGCCGGTTGGAAAAATGGCCTCAAACTTGTTTAAATCTACCAGCAGACCCCAAGAATAAACACAACAGATAATACCTTCAACGTAATTACCCCTATGAGGCTTGAAAGCTGTCCTGGCTGCCGTGACAGCTTTCATTTTTCTATTAATCAATCCTGGGGGCTTAATAAATTTTTTCTTTGGAGAATTGTGGGCATTTTTGCAGCAGGTGAAAAAAATCATCATTACGATAGATGGGTGGTCCAGCTGTGGGAAAAGTACACTGGCTAAACAATTAGCCAAACAATTGGGCTATGTGTATGTGGACAGTGGTGCCATGTACCGGGCCATCACGCTTTATTTCCTGCGCAATAACGTTGACATCGAGGAAAAAAAAGAAGTAAAAGAAGCACTGAAGAGTATTAACCTCGAATTTGTATTCAATCCATCCAGTAACAGCAGTGAGATGTACCTGAACGGTGAAAACGTGGAATACGTTATCCGTGATTTATTTATAGCCGAGAAAGTAAGTGATGTGGCTGCCATCAAAGAAGTAAGGGAGTTTGCGGTAGCACAACAGCAGCTGATGGGGAAAAAAAAGGGTATTGTCATGGATGGGCGGGATATTGGAACCGTAGTTTTTCCAAAAGCAGAGTTGAAAATATTTATGACGGCCGATAATGCCGTAAGAGTACAACGCAGGTTTAGGGAATTGTATGAAAAAAATCCGAATGTGACCATTGAGGAAGTAAAGGATAACCTGGAAATGCGTGACTATATTGATAGTAACCGGGAGGTGAGCCCGTTGCGTAAAGCCAAGGATGCGCTGGAACTGGACAATTCAAATATTACCGAAAAAGAGCAGCTGACAAGGGCACTTGCCTGGGCAAAAAAAGAAATTGGCGATTAATACGCTCGTCCATGGGACTGTCCCCTGCATTTTGGGATAATCTGTTCCAATTACCTTTCCGGCACCCAAAAAACAAATATCTTTCACCCATAAATAAACTGAGGCCTGTAGTATGATAATTGGATTGTTGAAAGAACCACCTTATGAGACAAGAGTATCCCTTCTGGCTGAGTCGGTAGCCGCATTAACCAAGAAAAACATTACCGTACTGGTAGAAAACGGGGCAGGCGAAAAAGCGTTTTGCAGTGATGCGGATTATATGGCAGCCGGTGCACAAATAAAAAACCGTACGGAGCTACTCGCAACGGCGCAAATAATATTGTGCATACACCAGCCCGAACCCACCGAAATAAAAAATCTTTCTTCCAAAATATTGATCGGTGTATACCAGCCACTTTTTTATACGGAAGTAATGAAAGAGTGGGCTGTTGCCGGTATCACATCCTTTTCACTGGATATGCTGCCCCGGACAACGAGGGCACAGGCTATGGATGTACTGAGCTCCCAGGCAAATATTGCAGGCTATAAAGCAGTGGTAACGGCAGCAAATGCCTACTCCCGTTACTTCCCCATGTTTATGACAGCGGCAGGAAGTATTAAGCCGGCAAAAATGCTGATACTGGGTGCAGGTGTGGCCGGTCTGCAGGCGATTGCAACCGCTAAGCGCTTAGGTGCTGTGGTGGAAGTGTTTGATACCCGTCCTGCAGTAAAAGAAGAGGTAATGAGCCTTGGTGCTAAATTTATTGAAGTAGAAGGCGCCGCAGACGCCAGCAAGGCCGGCGGGTATGCGGTGGAACAAACAGAAGAGTATAAGCAAAAGCAGCAGCAGAAAATTACGGATAGTATTGCCAAGGCAGATATCGTGATTACCACGGCACAGATACCCGGAAAAAAAGCGCCCATACTCATTACCGAAGACATGCTGAAAGGTATGCGCAATGGTTCGGTAATTATTGATATTGCCGCAGCGACTGGTGGTAATACCCCCTTTACAAAAAATAATGAAACGGTAAATTACAACGGTGTATCCATCATTGGTAACTCTTCGTTGCAATCAACCATGCCATCGGATGCAAGTAAAGTATATGGTAAAAACGTATTGAATTTCTTGCAATTGATAATTGACAAAGAAGGTAAGCTAAACCTGAACTGGGAAGATGAACTGGTAAAGGGAAGTTGTATTACGCATAACAATGAAATCGTTCACGAACGTTTAAAATAACCTTTCGCCAGCGGTCGTAACCATGGCGGCGAAAAAAAAAGAAATTATGGAATCCTTACTAAACTGGATAACGGCCAACCAGCAAATTATCTACATCGTTATCCTGATGATTTTTGTCGGTATTGAAGTCATAGGCCGGGTACCGGCGGTACTGCATACACCGCTGATGAGTGGTGCCAATGCCATACATGGTGTGGTAATTATCGGGGCTATTATCGTAATGGGTAAAGCGGAAGGGGATAATTATCTCGCCTTGATATTGGGATTTATTGCCATAGTGGTGGGTACGCTAAACGTGGTGGGTGGATTTGTTGTAACGGATCGCATGCTCGAAATGTTTAAAAAGAAAAAACAGAATTAAGATTAAGGATTAAGCTGAACTATGGAACTGAACATACTTACACTTTGTTATATTATTGCTTCTGTCACCTTTATTATTGGGTTGAAGATGTTGTCGAACCCGGCTACGGCGAGAAGGGGTAACCTGATTGCAGCAGGCGGCATGACCGTTGCGATTCTCGGGACCATTTTCTTATATGAGGAGCATGGACAAAAACTCGGGAACTACGGCTGGATATTTGGCGGTATTGCTGTCGGTACAATAATCGGGACGCTATCAGCAAAGAAAGTGAAAATGACGGCTATGCCGGAAATGGTGAGTATGTTCAATGGTATGGGTGGTGCCTGTGCGATGTTAATCTCGATTGTAGAGTTTAATCACTTGGTTAGCCCAAACATTGATCACTCAATATTAGGACCGATATACCCTAATCTTTCCGTCTTAGGTCCTACATTACTGATAATTTTACTCGGTTTAATTATTGGTTCTGTCTCATTTGCAGGCAGTATGATTGCCTGGGGTAAGCTGAATGGAAAGGTTAAAGATTTTTCATTTCCGGGTCAGCATATATTCAATATTATATTGCTGCTTGTCATTTTTGCACTGGCCACCTATCTTATCGGATGGCCACCTGCGAATGCACAACTTATTTTTTATGTAGTCCTTGCTTTATCTATTTTATATGGTGTGTTTTTCGTCATGCCCATCGGTGGTGCAGATATGCCGGTGGTAATCTCCCTGCTAAACTCATTTACAGGTGTGGCGGCAGCCTGCGGTGGCTTCCTCTATGACAATAAAGTAATGCTGACCGGTGGTATACTGGTAGGTGCAGCCGGTACGCTGTTAACGATACTGATGTGTAAGGCTATGAACCGTTCATTAACGAATGTGCTGATCGGTTCCTTTGGCGGCGGAAATGCTGCCGGTGGTGCAGCAGGTAAAAAAGACCAGGGCGCTTATAAGGAAATAACATTGAGCGATTCAGCCGTGCTGATGAGTTATGCCAACCGGGTCTATATTGTACCCGGTTATGGACTGGCCGTGGCACAGGCGCAACACGTATGCCATGATCTGGAGAAATTATTGGAGAGTAAAGGCGTGGAAGTAAAATATGCCATCCACCCCGTAGCCGGCCGTATGCCCGGGCATATGAACGTGTTACTGGCGGAAGCAGATGTACCTTACGATAAGTTATTTGAGATGGAACAGGCCAATGAAGAATTTGGTTCTACCGATGTGGTATTGATATTAGGCGCCAATGATGTGGTGAACCCGGCAGCAAAAACAGATCCTGCTTCCCCCATATACGGTATGCCGATACTGGATGTCGATCTTGCCAAGAATGTGATCGTAAATAAGCGGAGTATGAAACCTGGCTATGCGGGTATTGAAAATGATTTGTTCTTCCAGAAGAAAACATCCATGCTCTTTGGCGATTCGAAAAAAGTGCTGCAGGATTTGGTAAGTGAAATAAAGAGTTTATAGTTTTTGGTTTGTAGTTTTGAGTTGTGCAATTACCTGCTTCATTTTTAGCATCGATTGAAACAACTAAAGGTTTTGATAAAGAACCTTTTGAAAACCTGCATGCTTCTGGCGACCAGATAACTTCTATAAGAATCAATCCGGCTAAGCAATCAAAAAACGAAAATCAACACTCCAAAATTGAATGGACTGACTCCGGATACTATCTCCAATCCCGTCCTTCCTTCACCTTCGATCCTTTATTTCATGCAGGCTGCTATTATGTACAAGAGGCCAGTAGTATGTTTTTGGAACATGCATTGAAACAGGCAGTTGATTTGAGCAAGCCGTTGAAAGTACTTGACCTTTGTGCCGCTCCGGGCGGGAAGTCCACGCATATTCAATCCCTTTTATCAGCCGATAGTTTGTTAGTGAGCAATGAAGTGATACGTTCAAGGGCCAATATTTTGAAAGATAATATTGTCAAATGGGGTTGTGAGAATGTAGTGGTGACTAATAATGACCCGAAGGATTTTGGCAAACTGGAAAATTATTTTGATGTTATAGTGGCTGATGCACCTTGCAGCGGAAGCGGCCTATTCAGAAGGGAGCCTGAAGCCATCAATGAATGGAGTGAAAATAATGTGGCGCTTTGCGCCCAAAGGCAGCGGCGGATTTTGGCCGATGTATTGCCGGCATTGAAAAAAGATGGTGTATTAATTTATTCCACTTGCTCTTATTCAAAAGAAGAAGATGAGGATATTACAGTATGGCTGGTGAACGAATGCGGTATGATCAATCGCTCACTTTCTGTAGAACCGGGCTGGGGTATTATAGCGTCTGGAGGCGGCTACCGTTTCTGGCCAGATAAAGTAAAAGGAGAGGGTTTCTTCCTGTCCTGCTTTCAAAAAAAAGATGGCGATGACGAAGCTGTAGTTCGTGTAAAAAAGAAACCGCCTGGTTTGACAAAAGCCGAAACGGACATTGTGTCCAAATGGGCAAATCCGGTGGGTAAAATATATATCCGGCATGCAAACACGGTGTATGCCTGGCCAGCAAACAATTTTACGGACTATTGCATTCTGCTGGAACAGCTTCGGGTTATTTATTCCGGCGTGCTGGTGGGCGAATTGATAAGGGATAAGCTGGTGCCTGATCATGCTTTAGCGATGAGCCAGCTAACAACTACTGCCATTACCCGGATTGAGCTTTCTTATGAACAGGCCATTCTTTTTTTGCAACGCAAAGATGTAAAACTGGCGGATGCAGGCCTGGGGTGGAAACTGGCTACTTATTCCGGGGCCGTTTTGGGATGGATTAACGTATTATCCAACCGTATTAATAATTATTACCCCAAAGAACTCAGGATTCTGAAGGATAAGCCCGGGGCTGAAAACTGAAAAATCCGCATCTTTGCAATATAAAAACTATGACATGCGGAAATTGTTTTTTTCCTTCTTGGCCGTTTTAATTTTCGTCGGGAACCTGCTTGCCCAAAAGAATGAACTTACAGTAAGAACTGGTGACAAAGGCTTGTATATAGAACATAAGGTGTTGCCAAAGGAAAGTTTTTATGCCATCGGCCGCATGTATAATGTAAGTCCGAAATACCTTGCCAGCTATAATAAGCTGGACCTGGCAAAGGGCCTGCAGATTGATCAAAAACTTCAAGTACCTCTAACAGATACCAATTTTTCACAGAAAGGAAATAGTGGTGCCCCGGTTTACTATAAGGTAGGTGAGAAAGAAGGGCTTGTTACTGTGAGTAAAAAGAATAAAGGTGTGTTATTATCAAATCTCCGTGCATGGAACAGTCTGACCAGTGATGAAGTAAAAGAAGGGAAAAAACTGGTGGTTGGATTTTTGACTGGCAGTACGTTTCCTGTTGTTACATTGAACAACAAAGCAGCCGAAGAGCCAGTTACACCGCCCTTTGTTGAAATGAAAGAACCCAAAGCTGAACCAGAGATAACCAGGAAGGAAGAGGAGAAAATTGCCGAAGAAGAAAAGAAAGCTGAAAAAAAAGAGGCCAAACAACAACCTGTTCCGGAGGTAAAAGAAACAAGAAAGCTGTCTGCAGACGGGCAGGGTTATTTTAAAACGCATTTTGAGCAGCAGGTTCGTATTACGCCTGTATCAAAAAACGAAACGGTAACCGCCGGCATTTTTAAAACCACCAGTGGTTGGGAAGATGCTAAGTTTTATCTGCTGATTGATAAAGTACAATCGGGTACAATTGTGAAAATCGTCAATCCTTCCAACAACAAGGCTGTATTTGCAAAAGTGCTTGGAGAAATGAGCGGTATCCGCCAGAACCAGGGCTTAGGCATCCGGATCAGCAATGCTGCGGCTGCGGCATTGAATGTAAAGGAAGATGATAAGTTTATTGTACAGGTGAGTTATTAAAAACGGTAGCCCCGGAGAAATTCTTCAACCGTCATTTTTTTCTTTCCTTCTAATTGTAATTCTTTTACAAGTATAAATCCGTCTGCACAGGCAAAGCGCAGGTACGTTTTACCATCTGTTTCATATGCTCCGGTTGCCAAGGCTTGTGTGGCCAATTGTTTTTCTGTCCGGTAAATCTTTAGTGTCTTATCGCCTAAGCTGGTAAATGCACCCGGGAAGGGGGAGAGGCCGCGGATAAGGTTGTGGACTTCTGCTGTTGCCTTATTAAAATCAATTTTGCAGGTTTCGGTGAAAATCTTAGGTGCATGCTTTGTCTCATGGTTTGTCTGACGGTCTCCGTCTGACAAACCATGCTGCGGTGTCTCTTTTAGGGCACCCGCAGCCAAGCCCTTCACCGTTTCAACCAACACCCTTGCCCCAATCTCTTTCATCCGATCATGTACTTCTCCGGCAGTTTCGTTTTCTCCGATTGCAAACGACTCCTGCATTAAAATATCGCCGGTATCTATTTCGTGTTTCAGTTTAAAAGTAGTGACGCCTGTTTCATTTTCGCCATTGATGACCGCCCAGTTGATAGGTGCAGCACCGCGGTATTGTGGCAGCAGGCTACCGTGGAGGTTCACACTGCCCATGGGCGGCATGTTCCATACCAGTTCCGGCAGCATACGAAAGGCGACTACGATTTGCAAATCGGCATCTAATGATTTTAGCTCAGCTAAGAAATCGGGGTTCTTTAGTTTTTCAGGTTGCAATACATGGATGTTATGTTCAACTGCATATTTTTTAACAGCGCTTTGCTGCATTTGCATACCACGGCCGCCGGGTTTATCTGGTGCTGTTATAACTCCAACGATATGGCATCCTGCTTTCACCAGCGCATCTAAAGATGCAACGGCAAATTCGGGGGTACCCATAAAAACAATACGCAGCGATTTATAATCTTTCATCGTTGCGAAGGTAAATAATCAAAAATAGTTTGCTGAAATTTTACGCAGTTTAAAAGGCTGCAAACTGTTCTATTACTTTAACAGGGCCTGGATTAAAAGACTGATTAATGCCGGCAATGGAATGGCTTCGATTTATTTTCCCGGGCCTGTCCCGCCTTTGCTTTTTAAAATAAATGATTCCTTTATAGGCGTTATTTTACCAAGCCATATTGGCTATACATACCTGATCCCGGATAATCCGCATCCAATAAATTTAATATCCTGGCACCCTTTATACAGGAGAAAAAGGCGTTATATCTTTTAGGGTTTTTCTCCAGTTTACTAAACCAGATTTCCCAATTGTTATTCATTTTCCAGTTGCCTTCTGCTTTACCAGTGGCAAAGTTTGTAACGCCCCCGCCTGAGTTGGCCATAGCGAGGTACCAACTATACTTTTGATTTGGTAAAAAAGTAAACTCTTCGGCAGAAGTATAGGTACTCATGCCTGCACTGTTACCGGTGTATATGTTGTAGTAAAATGTGTTGTTTGCAAACTTATTACTCCATTTGCCAGTGCCGTTTAAATCTGCAGCACCGATAGCGAACTTATTACGTGTAACCATATTTTCCAACCCGACATACAAATTAGATTCATCGGCTGGTACTGCCTGCCCCTTGTTATTATCAATTACATCTTCCGATGACCACTCGTTAATCCTTACCCTCCGCCGTGTAGAAGGCTTAATCCCAAACTCCCGGGCAAAACTGTTTTCATCGGGGGCTACAAACTCTATCCAGTCATTGCTGCGGCGGAATAGCAACACAAATACATTTTTTCCTGTTACTTTATCCCTTACATTTCCCATTCCGAAGTAATACCTTTTGTAATCGGTAATATAATATGTTTTATAGTTGGTAAGGTCGCTGTACCGGGGTGCCACCAGTATATTCCATGCTGCATTTATTAATGGTTCGGGGTCAGCAGGGAATATAGTGCCCTCCCTGGGATAATGCAGTACCACTTTAATATCCCCTTTTGTTACTTCTACCCAGTCTTCCTGTACCGTACTGGTCCATCCATCATCGAAGTTGGTAGTATTAAAAGCATAACCATCTTTTTTTTGCAGAAGGAGAGGCGGGCGCTGTTGTTACTTGTTTGACAGGCTGTGTATTTGCTACGGGCTTTTCGGCAGGCGGTTTTTGAAAACTGACAGATTCCAAAAAGGCAGACATCTCTTTTTCATAGACATCACTATTGGTAAGAATTAAGATGTTTATCATTTTTTGAAACCCGCTGGATGTTACCAGCAGGGCTATGCCTTTGTTGCCTTCACTCTCAAACGGCGCATAGCCGGTTTGTGCTTCCCAGCCATCTTCTTTAGCAGCAGGCTGCATCTCCGGGGCCGTGTTTACAGTCACGGCTTCCTTCACCACTGTTTCCCATGCCGCATCGAAGTTGGCTTTGGCATCGGCAGTGCCGGGAATAGCTTTCATCAGCATAATAATGCAATAGGCTCCTGTTGCTTTATCTTCTTTCGAAAATTGCACGGTGCTTTCAGTTGATTGCTTCTGCCAGCCTTTCGGTGGCGTATAGGTGGTGATATCAAATTTTTGCTGCTGGGCTAACAAGCCGTTGCAAAAGCACAGGGCTAATAGTATAGCTACTGTTTTCATATTTTAATTTTTAACGGTAATTAAAACAAGTATTCAATTGCGGATAATGGATTTTAATTTGTCTTTCAACTTACCAGTGTTTTGCTTTTTTTCAATAGGTGCATCGGCAGTAGTTGCTTCTGCCTTGCTGGCATTGACCGCAGCTTCGGGTTGTGAGGTATTTTTATTTTCTACAGGCTTTTGCCCGTCAGCAGGTACCGCGGCGACGGTCATTGTTGTTTTTTCTTTGGCAATGATTTCTCCTTTCAGCCATTCTTTTACAAAAGCAGTCACCACATCATTTACATCTTTACCTGCACGGTAGATGGCTTTCCATTTCAGACTTTTCTTTTCATAAGCCGGGTTTAGAAAGGTCTGCCTTTTTCCACTACCAGTGAGTTTAGCGTTGAAGTCAACTGTTGCGACTAATTGCAAATATTCCTGCAATCTTTTTTTAACCACGATGGCCGGGTCTGCCGGATACATTTTTCCCCAGGCCTCTTTTCCAGGAAATGGTTTTTTGGAAGCTTCCAGCATGACACTTATTTTTTTTTCATTATCATCAAGTTGCTTCTGCTGTTCTGCCACATACTTAGTGTCATTCGGATAGTTTTTAATATTCGTACGGAATACTTCACTGCTTCTTTTCAATTCCGCAAGGCTCATCCCTCTATCCGTAAGGGGCATAGCGCCTTCGCGGAGTTTGGCATATTCCGCGGCAAATTCAACACTGTTGATATATTTTCTCACATATTCACAGAGTTCCTTTGCTGCTGCTGCTTTATCACCGGCAATGCCGTCAAGTTTTACACGGGGTAGCCGGAAAGCCTGTGTTTGTGCATAAATACTGTTAGGCGGACCATCTTCCATCCCAAGTTCCATTACACCACTGTCAAAACGGCCAATCAGGTTGCGGGCAAGATACCATTGTGCAGATTGGTGCTGCATTCCGAGTCGCTCAATGATTTCGTCGGCTAATTTCATAGCAGCAAATAACATGACCGATGCAATAGAGAAGGCGAATAGCGGTTTAATTTTCATGCTGGTTTTTTTATTCAGTTTACTTTTATTAATTGGTGAGATTGACATAGAAGGCAAATAACCCGGAACTGGGGTATCGCTTATCATACTGTTCGCTGCAGCCAGCCACTACGTAGTAGCCCTGCCTGGATAACATAGGCCTCGCTGTACTACCGATGGTGATGCTGGTGACAGGGATGATTTTTCCTGTTTCTGTGTTTTGAACAACGATGTTTCCTTTAGGTGTACCGAAATTGCTGGCATTGGTGTTGTAGGTTACCCATTTGCCATTGTAACTGATACCAATCCTTTCGCCCTGCCCGATAGGGCTGTCACCATCTCCTTCAATCGTGTTATTGAGTGAACTTATTTTTTTAATTTTTCCTGTGTTGGTATTGTAGAGAAATACATCCTGCATGCCGTTAGTGTCGCCCCCGGTTAGTGTAGTGGATGTAGTGGCAAATACAATACTGCTGCCATCGCCGGAGATATTTGGGTAAACGACACGGCTTGAGCTCTCCGTTCCCTGGTCTCTTTCTGCGCCAACAGATGGAACGCTGATACGTTTTAACCCGCTTTGGCCTCTTTGCCACAGGAATATATCCCATAGATTGTTTTTGTCGGCATTCACCAGGCGACCGGTCCATGCGCAGAATGCGACTTTTGTTCCATCATCTGAAATGGTGGGGGAGTAGCCGCCAGCAGCTTTGCCTGTTTCAAAATCTTTTGTAATAAAAATGGTGCTGCCGCTTCTTATATCGTGTACATAGATATTTGGTGTGGTGTAAACGGGTTCCAGTGTAACAATGTTGCTGGCATTTGACGTGTAAGCAATCGTATTGCCATCGCCGGAGATCGCAGGTTCATAACTTTCTCCGTTGCCAGTCACACCAGCCCCGGATCTGCTGATCAATGTTACCTTACCGGTTGACCGTTGCCAAAGAAATACATCCCTGAGGCCGTTGGCATCTCCGCCCGATAAATTTTTTGCGTAGCTCTCAAACACAATAGATTGGCCATCTGCAGAAATAGACGGAACAAAGCAATTGCCATCAGCTTCTTCACCAGCGTCAGTCTTACTTACAAGTTTTGTTATGCCTTCCTTTCTGTCTCTCCAGTAAATCTGCCTGTAGTTTCCGCTTGAACCATCAGCGCCTTTTCCATACATCGTGAAGGCTACATATCTGCCTTCATTTTCATTTTCACCGGCTACAACAGGTACCCATGTTTCATAATAGGTATAGAAATTTTTATTGTCGCTGCTACGGGTTATCAAATCGATCTTATTCACAGGAACAGGTGGGGGCTGCAGCGGTTTACTGCAATCGCATTGTATGGTGATGCTGCTGTCAGGAACGATGCCTTCATTGTTTGTCAACTTACACGGCCGGGGGCCGCCGGTTTGGGTGATAACATAGCGATCGCCGCGGGGAAAGCCGCCTATTGATTTGGACACTGAAAAGGGTACTGTTAGCGATCGGCGGTAATTATCACTAAAAGAAAACTGTTCACCCTGTGCAACACCGGTTATATTTATTTTAAGTATGGTTAAAGGCGGATGACCACAGTTGGCAGGAACCAATACATCCTGATCTTGAACGGTGCCTTCATTATAGGATGAGAAATTACAAGGCCGCGGTCCTGATACCTGTGCTATACTATATCGTTCACCGGAGGCTAACCGCTGGGGGAAATATACAACCGGGTTATTGGCGTTAAGTTCTATTTTGGGACCACCATTTAATGTGAATTCGAATTTTTCCTGGTTGGAATATAAAGAAGTAGCATACGAAACGCCTACCCGATAACTCTGACTTTCCCTGCTGTCAATCTGGATCACGGTGTCTTTAGATCCCAGGATGCCGCTTCCGTTTATAATACGGCAGCTGCGTGGCCCTCCCGATTGCCTGATAACAAAATTTGAACCTGCGACATACCGCATTCCAGAGCTAACCGGCGTATTGGCCTGTGTAACCCGCAGCACTTCTTCGTTATTGCACAGGAACTCAAAACTTTCTCCCGGCCTTACCTCGTTTAGCACAATTTTTATGTATACCCTTGCCGGTGCCTGTGCCCGGGCAATACGTGTACAACAGATCAATACCAGTATGAAACACCCGTACTTTACTAAATTGTTCATCTTATTTTTTTTCAATTGATTTTATTTTTGATTTTAGTTCATCAATCTGCTTTTGCTGTTCTTTCATGCCTTCAATCAGTAAGGGTACCAGTTTAGCATAGTCCACACCTTTGTAACCATCTTCTGTTATATCATATACAGCGGATGGCATTACTTTTTCTACCTGTTGCGCCAGCAGACCGGTTTGCAACTGGCTGCTGAATTGCATTTTTGGAAATTCGTCTTTACGCAGGTAATATTCAACCCCGTCGAGTGCCATCAATTTTTGCAAAGCATTATTCAGCGGTTTTATTTGTTTTTTGAAACGTTCGTCGGATGCATAGGCTGTTCCTCCAACCGTCAGCACACTGGTATTATTATTCAGCCACATGGTTTGGGTGAAGTTGCCGGCATTGTCCTGGTAACCAAATGATATTTTGGCAAAAGCATAATCGGTGTGCAGGCGCAATTCATTTCCGTAGACGCCAATGCCCACTTCGCCTCCGGCGCCAGGATATAGGAGTATCTTTTCACCGAGCACAGCAGGGAAGGACAGTGGCCTGATCGGTGCAAGATTGCCGATGCCGACATTGCCGTTGCGCAGCACTGTTACTGCATTGTTTCGGTTGTTGTTGTCACTGCCATTGCCAATTTGAAAAATGCGATCTGTGGCAACGGGTGTAAACGCATCGGGGTTATCGCTGTTATTATTATACCTTCCTGTTGTCGCCCCGCCCACAGCCTTGGCAATAGTACCTTCTCCAACAGCGAATGACGAGGAACCTGTTGTCTGTACTGTATTACCCGCAGCCAGTGAATAGTAACCCTGGGCCGTGCTGGTATAACCAAATGCGGTCGAATACACACCACTGGCAGTATTCATGTATCCCATCGCAACAGAGGTAAAACTGGATGCAGTCGAATTGATACCGGATGCAAATGAGCCGATAGAACTTGCTTTTGTTTCATAGCCTGTGGCAAACGTGTAATCACCAACATTATCCTTATTCCACTGATCACCACCAACATAACCTGTGCGGAAGGCAGCTTTGTCCACATACCACATCATACGCCTGCCGGCATTACTTACCGGAGGTAAGCCTGGCGAGGGCGAGGCCGATCCGCTTGCATTAAACAACACGCTGCTGTCTGCCACATGCAGCATGGCCAGTGGTGTGCTGGTGTTGATGCCGGTATGTGCTGTTTGTAAAACAGTCATGGCATTTTTTCGTGCGCCTTCTGCGGTACCAATACCTATTTCAAATGCACGGTTGGTAGCCGTACTGTCGTTATAGCGTCCCACTACAAATGAGTAGTCTGATCTTGCCCTTGTATAATAGCCAATGCTTGTAGACAAGTTGCCAGTTGATCTCGCATTATCGCCCATACTGATAGATGCACCACCAATAGCAGCTGTGTTGCTGCCGATACTTACAGAATAGTTCCCGTTTGCCGAAGCGCCAAACCCGATAGCTGTACTCGCATAGCCATTTGCATTCACCACGTAGCCAATTGCCGTCGAGCGGCCTTGTAAGGTTGTGGCCAGTTCCCCCATAGCCACCGAAGCATCACCCACCGCTCTCGCATTATAACCAGCAGCGAAGGAGTATACACCAATATTGTCTTTATCCCATTGTGTGCCGTTTACCGTACCTGCACGAAAGGCTGCTTTTTGCGGATACCACATCATGCGGGTGCCGGCCCCTGTGGCAGGAGGGGCGTAAAGCGTACTTCCCGATACAGAGGAAGGACCGGTAAAAAGTACATTGCTGTCAGCAACATGTAAGTATGCCTGCGGTGCTGATGTATTGATACCAACTTTTCCATTGCCTTTTATACGCACCCGTTCAGTGAAGCTGGCGCTGTTTCCATATCCAAACGCTATATCATCGAATGCCGTGGCAGTATATAACTGCATGAGCTGTCCGTATTGCATACCGATACCAAAATGCACCTGTCCTGGATTACCATCATCATATATACCTATCTTATTGCCATTGTCGGCGGTAAAGCTTAATGGGTAACGTGGATTGGCAACGCCAATGCCTGTATTTGCATTTCTCAATACCGTGAAGGCGTTACTTCTTGTTAGTCCAAATCCATTTCCAATTTGAAAAATCCGGTCAGTAGGATCTACCGATCCGGTGGCAGTATTGGAAGTGTCATTTGCAGAACCAATGACGGTTTCGCCTACGGATTTTACAACCAGATTGTTCCCTATCGCCACTCCAAACGTCTGCCGGGAAATATTATTAAAACCCATGGAGATGCCGGCCACACCTAAAGCTGTATTGTCTGCGCCAACCGTAAAGCCATACCAGTTGTGGGCATAGCTGTTTACGCCGAGGGCTGCCGACCATTTACCTTTTGCCATAGCATCGAGTCCTGCAGCAAAAGAATATTCGCCTATACTGTCTTTATCCCACCTGGTATTGCTTACTGCACCTGCACGGAAAGCCGCCTTGTCTGCGTACCACATCACCCGGCTGCCCCCTCCACTTATTGGTGGCTGGCCTGCCGGATTGGGTAAAAACCATGGCTGACCAGTAAACAGTACATTACTGTCTGCTACATGCAGGCGGGCCACAGGGTTGGTGGTACCGATACCCACGTTTTGTGCTGTTGTTTGCAGGAAAAGAAAAAACGATAGTGAGAAAAAGGATAGTTTCATGAGTATGTTTAGTTATTATATATAATGAGAAGTCTTGCTGAGAATGAAAGTTGTGGGTCGTTGAAAACACTGCGGCCGGTGAATGTGAACGTATGATTACCTGCGGCCAGGTCGAAGAAATCGGGGCCATAAGAGTTCGTGGTATAGAACTGCGGGAAAGGCTCTGCACCATAATTGGCTCCTAATGCTGCTTGATTAAACTGGGAGGTACCGTTTAAAGAAACACCGATCAGTGCTTTTGTATCACAGGTACCCACCCCACAACTTTTGAATAATGCAATGCGTGTAAACAGTAAAACTTTAGCGGCCCTTGCCAGATTGAGGGTAACTGTTGAATTGGTCAGATCATAAATGGTTGAACCAGTCATGCTGATTACTGTACTTCCGCCTTCAATTGTATTGATATAATCTGTCATGGCAAATGTTTTCCATGTTGGAGGAGCAGCGTTACCATTACTCGACAGAAATTGTCCGGCTGTACCACTGTTTCCGTTTACAACCATTGCACCATTTCCGCGGAACCTGAATCTTTCTGTAAATACCCCGGCGAGATTTTCATAGCCAAGCGTAATATCTGCCGGTTCATAGTCTGTATGAATCCTGAACTCGTTTCCATGTACACTCAGGCCCACATTGCCGGTTGCGCCCGGGTACAGGGTAATTTTTCTGCCAAGAAAAGCCGGAAAAGAAAGCGGGGCATTGGGATTTTGATTACCGATTCCCACACGACTATTGACGGCATCATAGGTAAATCCCCAGCCGGCCGGACCACCATAGAATCCCATGTTCTGATTATTCTGTGCACCAAAGCCCCCCAGTATTTGCCCGAGATTATCGGGTTTATATATCCATATACCCGGCCCCTGGTTTGGATCGTTGGGCAAAGTGCCATTGCGCATAACAATACGCCCGTTTACAAACAATGCATCGGCACCGCTGTTGATGATTCTTACCCGCTCTGTAAAGGCGCCACTTGATCCGTAACCAAACGTAATATTGGCCGCAGCCGCATCGCTGTACATTTGAAATAAACCGCCCTGTATCCCAAAGCCATAATGATTGCCGCTATTGCCGTATAGCGAAATCTTATCGCCCAAAGCATTTGAAAAATTAAGCGGGAATCCGGGCGTGGTGGTACCGATACCTACATTTTGAGCAATTGTGTGCCAGTTAAAAAACACAAAAGCAGCCAGCAATAAGCATAGTTTTTTCATCTGATGGCTATTGTTTTGTTTGGCTTAGTTTTTTTTCCAGTGTATCAATCCTTCTATTCTGTTCTTTGACGCTTTCTATCAGCAAGGGTACCAGTTTGGCATAATCCACACCTTTATACCCGTCTTCTGTAATATCGTAAACGGCTGAAGGCATCACTTTTTCTACCTGCTGTGCAAGCAAGCCTGTTTGCCGCTGGTTACTGAAATTCAGTTGCGGGAATTCATCTTTGCGTAAATAATATTCGACACCGTTTAAGGTCATCAGTTTTTCCAATGCATTACTTAACGGAGTGATTTGTTTTTTAAATCGTATATCTGAAGGATAAGATGTGCCACCTACCGTTAATACACTGGTGCTGTTGTTCAGCCACATGGTTTGGGTGAAGTTGCCGGCATTGTCCTGGTAGCCAAAAGAAATTCTGGCGGGTGCATAGTCAGTATGTATCCGCAGTTCATTGCCATATACACCAATACCCACTTCGCCTGTGGCGCCGGGATAGAGTAATATCTTTTCACCCAGTACCGGTGGAAAGGAGAGGGGTCGTATGGGATTGGTATTGCCAATGCCTACATTGCTGGCTGTGATAATGGCCCCCATACCGCCTAATTCGTTGATAAAAACTTTTGCGCCCGGCTTACCGCCGCGGATGTAGGTATCCTCTGAACCGGTACTGTTGATTATCGTTAGGTAATTGCTGCCCCTGAAAAGCCCCATGCCAAACACATCCAGTGTATAAGGATAGCCCGGCAATGCGAAACTGCCTACCGTCAGCCCGCCGGATACACTGGCATTGCCTGATACAGCCAGCCTTACTCCGGGGTTAAGCACGCCAATGCCCAGGTTGCCGTTTGAAAGCATCGTCAGCGCATTACTCCTGTTATTATCAGCCGTGCCATTTCCAATTTCGAAAATCCGGTTGGTGGCCGTGGTATCATTAAATGCACCAGCCACGAATGCATTAGTTGCTTTGGCTTTTGTATTGTTACCTAACGCAAAGGAGTAGTTTGCGTTGGCTGTCGTTTTGTGTCCAATGGCAAAAGCAGAAATACCTCCTGCGTAGGATGAATCGCCCATAGCCATGGAATAAAAACCCGTAGCAAGATTTTCATATCCAATAGCGGCGGCTCCATTGGTTGCACTTGTGCGGTAGCCAAGAGATAGTGAAAAAAGGCCAAAAGCTTCAGCCTCATAACCTAAAGCTGTGGAGTAGGGGCCTGTGACATTGGTGCCATAACCTATTGCTGTGGAGGCAACTGCAAACGGAATTACATTAGCACCAAAGCCTATGGCGGTTGAGTAGTTGCTGCCGGCTGATGCTGATTGTCCCAATGCCACCGATCCAACACCAGAGGCGGTTGAACTACCCCCCATGGCTATTGCATAATCGCCTGCCGCAATACTTCCGGAGCCTGCAGCAAAAGCGACTTCTCCGGAAGCCCTGGAGCCAAGGCCCGTAGCAAAAGAATAGGGCCCAATATTGTCTTTATCCCATTCATTGCCAAATACAGCCCCGGCCCGAAACGCTGCTTTGTCTGCATACCACATCATACGGATACCTGTACCAGTTAGAGGTGGGTTTCCAGGCGTAAGCGGAACCTGCCATTGATTCAGCCCGCTGAACAATACATTGCTGTCGGCTACATGCAACCTTGCTGTTGGGACGTTGGTGCCGATCCCAACATTTTGTGCACTAGCTATATGTATGTTACCCAATGCGGTTAAGAAAATAATTTTTGCAGCCTTCATATTAGTTTCGTTGTTGGTTTAACCGTCTTTCTAATTCCTCAATTTTTTTGTTTTGCTCTTTTATGGCTTCTATCAACAGCGGAACCAGCTTTGCATAGTCCACACCTTTGTAACCATCTTTTTCATTTACTGCTTCCGGAACCACCTGCTCAACATTTTGCGCTATCAGGCCGATTTGTTTTCCTGCCGGGAAATGATTTTTTGAAAACTCCTTTGTTTTCATCTCATACTCTACGCCTCTCAGGCGAAGTAGTTTTTCCAACGGGGTTTGTATATCAGTAATATTTTGTTTAAACCGCTCATCGCTGGAATAGGTAATACCATTAGCCCAAATAGCGCCAAACACTGACATTGCATATCCTGCGTTTTGTTCTGCTTTTACCAATTCCATATAATTACCGCTTCCATCTAATGTGCCAAGGCTTACTTTTCCAAATGGGTTATCGCATTGTAAACGGAGTTCATTATTCCATACACCCATACCCACATCACCCAACGATCCTTTGAATAGTGAAATGGCAATTTTTTGAAATGGATTATTAAATGAGAGTGGTGTATGAGGGTTAGTATTACCAATACCTATATTACCATTTGTGTTATTCATTATTAACCCCCAACCAATACCATTAGGGCCATACAATCCAAAATGGGTGTCGTTATAAACACCCATAAACCCTACCTGGCCGGTATTGGTACTGTTGTTCAGCCAAAGGCCTGCAGATTGCGAGCCTGTGCGAAGGCCTAAGCGGCCTGTAACATTAAAGCCAAATTCACCACTATTGATAACTCTTGCTCTTTCAAAGAAAACATTGCTGCTGCCATATCCAAATGCAATGCCTGTATTAACCGCATCACTGTGAATTTGCAGTAAGCCGCTTTGTACACCAAATCCATAATGCGATGTATTGCCAAGTCCGCCGTATAAGGAAATGCGGTTCCCTAAGCGGTTTGTTAAGGCAAGCGAGTCTAATGTAAGTAGTCCGGTAACCGATGTATTATCCGGCAGTTTGGTATTTCCATATTTGGAAAGAATGTTTCCCTGCACAATCAGGTTGCCCCTTGTTTCAATATCTCCTAATGCTGTCAGTTTATCTCTGAATATACCGTTGCCAGCTACATCTAACTTTGCAAATGGTGTGTCAATGCCTATGCCAACATTGGTAGTGTTGTTGGCTGCGGGCACCTGGTTGCTTTCTGCTGCGCAGATTTTTGCAGAGCCATCGGCAATAGCACTGCTGGTACCTGTGTATCGCATCATTCTTACATATACAATACTGTTAGGTGTAAGGTTGTTCCAGTTCAGGCCAAAAAAAGTGCAACCAATTTCTGTGAACGTACCATTGCATGTGGTAGCGGTATATGCGGTCATGCAAGTACCGTTATACGTATGGTTAACTCTAAGTTTGCCACTTGCAGGTACCCGTAACTTAAACCAGACATCTCTTACATTGGCACCGGGCATGGGGGCTATGCAGGATGGGTTAGGAACAGCAGGCGTAAGTGTGGCACCTGTCCAGCTATAGGTTGTTACGGGCATGCAGTCTTGCCCTAATGGATCCTGTGCTGCTACCGGGAAAAAACCGGCATTGCATGGCTCATCAGCCAGCGTATAGTTATTGCTTACACAGATTTTAAATGAACCATTGGCAAAGGCCGCAGTAGTACCTCCGCCACGGAATATTCGCATAAACACAGTAGCACCGGGAGTGAGATTATTAAATGTCCTGCTTTCGCCGGAATTAAGGCATGGAAAACCATGTGTTGTACTATTGAATAAAGTTAATGAACTGCAGGAAGGGCCATTATACATTTCTGCTGTATAGGTTTCTGCTGTGCTTATCCTGTCTATAGCAACAATCGCTTGTCCGTTTGCAGGAACTACAAAGCTGTACCATACATCTAAGTTCTGGGTGTTTGCGCACCAGGTGTTTCCGCTGCCACTGCTCCAGGTGGCGCCAGTATAGTTATAAATAGTTGTTGGCTCACAGCCCAGGTTTTCAACAGGGATGCTGATGGCGCCGCAACTGTTATCATTTGAAGGTTGTGCAAAAGCACCACAAAAAAATAGGGAACAAACGAAAAAAAGGACTAGCTTTTTCATCGGAAACTTTTCTCAAAGCTATTCCACATTGAAAGGGCAATAAATATGCATAAGTGGTATCGGGGATAGGCATTTTGTGGGAGTAGGGTGGGTATTCGGAGCTGGGTATTAGGAATTGGGGGCAGTTCAGACCAGCACTAAATGAAAGGCCAGAGTTGACTGCAACTTCCTTTTTAAAAACTAAACCCTGTTGCCGTACACTTTATTGATGGCCTCGGTTTTGTTTTGTACATGCAGTTTTTCATAAATGGAGCGTATATGCTGCCGCACGGTATGAAAACTGATACCGAGCTCCTCAGATATTTCTTTGTATAACATGCCCTTAGCCAGGCATTCCAGCACTTCTTTTTCCCGCTGGGTTAATACAGCAGCTTCTGCATTGGGCCCTTTGGGTTGTTCCTGAAATATGGTGACGAGCTTGCGGGCAATGGTGGCACTCATTGGCGAGCCGCCGTTATATAATTCCTTGATGGATTCAATGATTTGTGCTGGGGGTGTTTTTTTCAGCAGATAGCTGCTGGCGCCGGCCTTCAGCGCCTCAAATACCTGGTCGTTATTCTCATATACGGTAAACATCATGAACTGCATCGTAGCACCCGTCTGCCTGATTTTTCGGATACATTCAATACCGGTGATGCCCGGAAGGTTAATATCCATAATGACAATATCCGGCTTGATCAATGGTAGTTCAAGTGCAGCGGCTTCCGCCGTGCGGTAGGTGGCAAGCAATTGCAGTTCGGGATCCAACCGGATAAATTCACTCAGCCCTTCAGCTACTTCTTCGAGGTCCTCAACGATGGCCAGTTTGATTTTACGCATAGTACAAATTTAACGGCTTGCGCATATCTGCATATAGGCATTTTGTTAGATAGGCACGGAAAACCGGATAGTTGTGCCATCCGTACCCGTTATGGTAATCCGGCCATTAATGTCTGCAATTCTTTTTTTCATATTCTCCAGCCCGTTGGCAAAAGCCCGTACATTATTTTCATCAAAGCCCTTTCCATTATCTGTTATGCGTACTTCAATACCCCGGTTAAAAGCAAAGGAAAGGGTCGTTTCGGAAGCCCCGGCGTGTTTTACAATATTGTGCAGGGCTTCTTTTATTACAAGGAAAATATTCCGGCGTACTTCACCCTGTATCCGCTTATCCGGTATATCGGTGTTGCTAAAAGCAAGTTTGATATTTTTATCCTGTAAATACTCTGAAGCATAAGCCCGGCAAAAACTTACCAGGTCGGCACATGAATCATAGCGCTGGTTCAGTGCCCATACAATCTCATTCATTTTTTCTGCCATCTCATCACTGTAATCAGATATTTTAGTCAAATCCGTTTTCAAGCCCTCATTCTCTTTTTGCGTCAATTGCATTTTTTCACTGATGAATTTGATGCGGCTGAGGCTGGCGCCAAAATCATCATGCATATCTGTGGCGATACGGGTGCGTTCTTTTTCTACGGCCTGTGTCTTTTCGGCCTCCGCTTTTTGCTTTTCTAATTTTCTACGGTAATAATTTCGTATCAGCAGTGCCGCAATGAGCAGGATGAGCAGCCCGATAATGCTCCGGAACCACCATGTTTTCGTTACCGGGGTTTTAATTGTAAATGTGAAAGGATATTTGGTTTCTTCCCAGTTCTCAGTCCCTTTGTATTTGCACCTTACGGAAAAAGTGTATTTGCCATGGGGCAGGCTGTTGAACGTCACATTTCGTTTACTGCCCAAATCAAACCAGTCATTGCTTACGCCACTGAGCTGGTATTGCAAAATGATTTGGTTATTACGGTTAAAGTCGGGCGAGGCGAAGCTGAATTCAATATTATTTTCTTTTGCACCGAGCCGGATTGCTTTTTCATCCTCAAAATAGAAAGCCTTGCCATTGACCAGCATCTCATCAATGAAAACCGGGGGAAGGGTGCTGATGCTTTTTACTAAAAGTGAATCAGGGTTAAAACTGGAAACAGATTGCCTGGCCCCGATGTACAGGCGGTTATCTTCTTTGTCAAAATAAATACCCGTCCCTTCAAAGTCATCTTCAGGAAACCCGTCATACGAGGTGAACGTTATAATTTTATCCCGTTCTGGCAGGTAGCAGCACAGCCCTTTACGTGTGCCAAACCACAACCTGTTTTTTTGATCTGCGCATAACGTATAAACTGCATCTGCCGGTAAGCCTTTATTCAGGTCGTAGTAGTCACCTGTTTTGCTGGTAATATTGTAGCGCAGCAGGCCTGCGCCGTCCAGTGCTATCCATAAATTATTTGCCGCATCAATATATAGGGCTGAAACACCGGTTTTAAAATTGTGTATGGGCAATAATTCGTCCACCCCTTTTTCCGAAAATGTTTCCGTAGAGGCATTCCACCATAACAAATGCGAGGATTTGTTGGTTCCCCACCAGATATTTCCATCCTTATCTTCTGCGGCTGCATGTACATAGCTGTGTGAAAATGAAGGAGGGTTGAGGTTCCGGCTGTATTGCACAAGCTGGGTAGTGTTGGCCGGTTGCCTGATTAGCCCGCCGCCGCCGTTTATACTATACCAAAGGTCGCCATTGCGTGCTTTAAAAATAAGCGTCACCAAATCGCTGTTGGGGGTATAGAATGGTGACAGGTATCCGGGATTGGCAGTTTTACCGGTAACTGTATTATAAATGGCCAGCCGTTTACCTGCACCACTGATTAATATTTCATCATTAACGGCAGCAGCAGACCAACTGTAAAAAATACTGCTGTCCAGCCTCATAGCTGTTTCTTTCTTGGGGTCTAGTTTAAACAAACTTTTTGCTTCAGAAAGGATGTATAATTCTTTTCCTTTTTTCAGGATAGCTTTTATTTCATCTGGTTTTTGAAGCGACAATTCACTTCGCCAGTAGGTAATCAGCGGTGCGTCGAGAGTGAAACGTGTTATGCCGTTTACCGTGGAAAGCCAGTAGCTGTTATCACTGGCCTTACAAATATCCAGTACCACATTTGAGTTCATGGGCTTATCCAGCCTGGAGTTGCTGTTAAAACTAACATGCTGATTGAAGTCGGTAAAATGAAGGCCATTTTCTCCACCCAGCATTAAACGGTTTCCAGGCAGCAGCAACGCTTTGCGTACTGCGCCATCGAGTAAGTGTCTCCTGACAGGCTTAATCGCTTGTCCCGGTGTAAACGTTTTCAGATCGGCCGAGTACACGCCATTAAAATAAGAGCTGATATATAAGTGGTGTGTGATGCTGTCGTATCCGACAGGTAAATAGAAACGGGAGCGGGAATCCAGTTGGCTGACGTCCACATCGAGTTTTTCAAAACTGCCGTTCATATAATTCAGCAGGTACATCGGTGCCGTTCCATTGCCGTAAATTAATACTTGCGGATAGTTAATCCCGAATGCGCCAGCCTGTGTAAGCGGGGGATAAAATTTCCTTAATGATAAGGTGAGGGAAGGTATTAGTGTATGGTTGCTGATATATACGGAATCATGATCGAAGTAGCACCACTTATCCTGACTGATTTGCTGGGGCGGGGCTATCAGGTCTTTTTTAACTAAATGTGCAGGACGTTTAAACTGCTGGTTGTAGATATTGATATACCAAAGTGCTGTACCGCTTTGGAAATAGATTTTTCCTTTCTCTATCTCACCGCCAATGATAATATTATTATTATTGAATTTAGAGGGGTCAGACGGATCCGCATACCATGTTTTATACGTGTGGCCATCAAAGCGGATCAACCCTTCCCGGGTGCCAATCCATAAAAATCCGCGGCTGTCCTGCGCAATATTGTTGATTGTTTCTTCCGGCAATCCGTTGGCCCGGGTATAATTGGTAAATCGGAGGGTTTCCGGCAGCTGCGGATAAACCTTCAGCGAAAGAAGTAAGATGAGGCAAATAAAGCGAAAGCGCATCCCTAAAAGTAGGGATTATTCAAAATCGTCGTACAACAGGTATTTCTTGCGAATCTTTTTAAACTCGGTTAACTGTGGCTCCCAGCTTTTACGAATAGCTTCTTCAGTAGCACCTTCCATTACCTGCTGCCGAAGTTGATTATTACCGCTGAGTTTTGCGAAGAAAGATTCTTCCATCTTGCCCGATTTGGGCTCAATGAAAAATTTTTCGCCTTTTGGAAAAAGGTTATATGCTTCAAGCAGCCATTTGAGTTGTATCTTATTATCCAGTTTTGCTAAAACTTCTTCCGGTGTGCCGGATACATCCCAGCCATAACAAACTTGCCCATACAGTTTGGAGCTTTTGGCGCCTTCATTAGGATTAGGGGTAAAGGAATAAAGTGTTTTTGGTAAAAGCGGATGCCCGAATACCTGGAAAGGTTTATTTGTTCCCCGGCCTTCACTCAGCACCGTTCCTTCAAAAAGGCAGGTGGAAGGGTAGAGGTAGATCGATTGAATATTTGGCAAATTTGGTGAGGGCTTTACAGGCAATACATACTTTGTTTTATGATCGTACTGCTTGCATTTGATCGTCAGGAAATGAAAAGGCGTATCGGGATGGTGCTGTTCTACTTTTTTAAAATAGTTGGCATAGGCATTTGCTTTTTCCGATAGCCAGTTTTCACCAGTCAGCATCATGGCATATTCACCAATCGTCATACCATATACAATGGGTATTGGCTGACGGCCGACAAAGGATTTGTATTTGGTATCGAGAACAGGACCATCCACATAAAAGCCATTCGGGTTTGGCCTGTCCAGGAGCAGCAACGGTACTTTATGTTCAAAGGCTGCTTCCATAAATTCTTCCAGTGAAGAGATATAGGTATAAAAACGAACGCCTACGTCCTGTATATCAAAAATCAACACATCCACGCCTTTCAAATCATCCGCAGAGGGCCTTCTCTTGGTACCATATAAAGAAACGACAGGTATGCCTGTTTTTGCATCGGTGTAGTTGCCTACTTTTTCACCGGCATCGGCTGTGCCACGGAAACCATGCTCAGGTCCAAAAATCACTTTTACATTAACGCCCAGGCTACGCAATGTGTCAACAAGGTGCGTTTTGCCAACAACAGAAGTCTGGTTGGCAAATATGCCAACGGATTTTCCTTTAATTAATGGCAAGTACACATTGATGCGTTCCGCGGCAGTGATGACATTGTTTGTGCCCGCAACTGCAGGGTTGACAGGCAGCCCCATTTTTTGTAACCTGGTTTTAGCTTCAGCAGCTGAGTTTGTTTCAGGATATTTTTTAATTAGTTCTTCATACTGCAATTGAGCTTCTTTTGTATTCTCCAACATTATTTGTGCCAGGTATCCGGCTAAGAAAAGACATTCAGCAGAGAAGTTCCTGTCATTCTCGTAAGTAATGGCAGCTTTCTTATAATACTGAAATGCATTTTTAAAATCATCGGTGTCGCCATATGCATCGCCAAGTAGTTTATAGGCACGGGCTTGTAACGGTTTTGACGGTGTGGTAAAGGCCGTTAAATGTTTTATGGCGCTTTTATATTCTCCAAGTTTTATATGGCATGATCCTGCGTAAAACAGCGCTAATCGTCCGGCATGCGTATTTGGATATTGATTGATGATACCCAAAAATCCCGTTGATTGTCCGTCCCCGTTCAGCGCCTTACGCATATCATCATTGCGATAAAAATTTTCGGCTGCTTCCATCGCATCGGCCGCCTTCTTCTCATCTTGAGAAAAAGCAAATGCAGGCACAAAAAAATTCATCAGCAGGACTAAGCAAAATGATTTCATTACAAGCTGTTTTCGCCTAAATTAATTAAAAACCTACGGGAAGATGGCGTAAATTATTTAAATGGTTGCTTTACGATAAATAGTTACCTTGCAGCCCTTAAATTTTAAATTATATGGCACAGGTAAAAAGTGGTGATACCGTAAAAATCCATTATCACGGAAAATTAACAACAGGTGAAACGTTTGATTCTTCTGAAGGCCGTGATCCGCTGGAATTTGAAGTGGGCAGCGGACAAGTGATACCCGGTTTTGATGCGGGTGTAACAGGTATGGAAGTTGGCGAAAAGAAGACTATACATATTCCTTTTATGGAAGCTTATGGACCAAGCAACCCCGAAATGCTGATTCCTATGCCGAAGGAGCGTTTCCCGGCCGATATGCAACTGGAAGTAGGCATGCCGCTCGGTATGAGCGACCAGGAAGGCCACCAGTTCCAGGTAGTAGTGGTGGAAATACGTGAAAGCGATGTATTACTCGATGCCAATCATCCGCTGGCTGGCAAGGACCTTATATTTGATTTGGAATTGGTAGAAATAGCAGGCGGAAGCCCCTTGATCATAATGCCTTAACAGGCAAAAACTGACCTTTTTTGTGAATGGTTTGTGGTTATCATTTCCACAAGCCATTTTCTTTTCCAGTATATTCGTTACCCAAATTTCACTGTATGTTCTCTAATTACAAGTTCACAGCGGCAGAGCGGTTTATACGGTATGTGCAGGTAGATACACAGAGCGATCCGCTTTCGGATACCCATCCCACCACAGCCAAACAAAAAGACCTCGGCAAAATTTTAGCAGATGAGTTACTGGCCATTGGCCTTACGGATGCCCATATGGATGAATGGGGCTATGTATATGCTACCATCCCTTCTAATAGTGATAAGAAAGTGCCCGTAATATGTTTTTGTGCACATATGGACACAGCACCTGACTGCAGCGGCACGGGTGTAAAACCAATCCTGCATAAAAACTACCAGGGAGAAGATATTGTACTGCCTGATGATACCACACAGGTGATACGCATGAGTGAATATCCTTACCTGCAAACAAAACTCGGGAATGATATTATAACGGCATCCGGCACGACACTACTGGGCAGCGATGATAAAGCAGGTGTGGCTGAAATTATTGACCTGGCTAATTTTTTAATGTCGCACCCTGACGTAAAACACGGTGAAATAAAAATCCTGCTGACGCCCGATGAAGAAGTAGGAAAGGGAACGGCTAAAGTAGATATGCAGAAGCTGGGTGCTGACTACGGATATACATTAGACAGCGGTGACGCCGGCAGCCTGGAAGATGAAACATTCAGTGCCGATGGGGTACAGGTGGTGATACATGGTGTAAGTGCGCATCCGGGGTATGCAAAAGGAAAAATGGTCAATGCTATGAAAATTGCCGGTGAAATATTAGCCTTCCTGCCAAAAGATCGCCTCTCGCCAGAGTCCACAGAAGGTAAACGTGGCTTTATTCATCCCGTAAGGGTGGATGGCATGGCCGAAAAATGTACAATTGATTTTATCATCCGTGACTTTGATACAGCCGGACTTGTCAAAAAAGAAGATTATTTACGTACACAAATAGAAGAACGCCTGCGTACCTACCCGAAAGCCTCATTTGAGTTTACGGTAACCGAACAATATCGTAACATGAAAGAAGTATTGGACCTGCACCCGCAGGTCGTAGACTATGCCAAAGAAGCCATAGAACGAACGGGACTTACGGTGAAAATGGAAAGTATCCGCGGAGGCACAGATGGAAGCCGTTTGTCTTTTATGGGATTACCTTGTCCCAACCTCTTTGCAGGAGAACAGGCCATACATTCCAAACTGGAACATATCAGTGTACAGGACATGGAAAAAGCAGTGGAAATGATGGTGCACTTGGTAAAGGTTTGGGAGGAGAAGAGTTGACTTTAATATTGTAACTTACACATCAAATTATATAAAATGGAAAATGTTGGAACCTGGCTAGCCGCCAATTGGTGGATTCCAGTAGCAGTGCTTATTTTTTTTAGTTTTCTGTTTACTATTAACCAGGGTTATGTCGGCGTAATTACCATGTTTGGTAAATACAGAAGGGTAGCCCGTCCGGGTTTGAACCTTAAAATTCCTCTGCTGGAAACTGTGTACAGAAAGGTATCTATTCAGAACCGGTCCGTAGAACTGGAATTCCAGGCTGTAACGAATGACCAGGCCAATGTGTATTTTAAAAGTATGTTGCTCTATTCGGTGCAGAATTCAGAAGAAGAGACCATTAAAAAAGTGGCCTTTAAATTCTATGCGGATAAAGATTTAATGCAGGCATTGATACGTACCATTGAAGGTAACATCCGTTCATTCGTTGCTACCAAGAAGCAGGCAGAAATATTGGCGCTGCGCAAAGAAATTGTGGAGTATGTAAAAGCAGAAATTGACCATACATTAGAAACATGGGGTTATCACTTACAGGATTTACAGATCAATGATATAACGTTTGATAAAATGATCCTCGACTCCATGAGTAAAGTGGTGGCCAGTAATAACCTGAAAGCTGCTGCTGAAAATGAAGGCCAGGCATTGTTGATTACTAAAACCAAATCGGCAGAAGCAGAAGGTAACGCAATCAAGATATCGGCTGAAGCGGAGAAAGAAGCAGCCCGTCTTCGTGGCCAGGGTGTGGCACTCTTCCGCCAGGAGGTAGCAAGAGGTATGACAGAAGCAGCTGAACAAATGAAGCAAGCCAATCTTGATACAAACGTTATCTTGTTTAGCATGTGGACCGAAGCGATTAAGAACTTTGCCGAATATGGAAAGGGTAACGTTATCTTCCTTGATGGCAGCCCCGATGGTATGGAAGGCACCATGAAGCAAATACAGGCGCTGATGGTAAAACAGGCCGGTGCTTCAAAGTAGGGATTGGTTGATTGGTTAATTAGGTAATTAGTTAATTAGGGAATAGGTGCGGGCCGGATATTCGGTCCGCACTTTTTTGTGTGGCTGGGTTTTTCCAGTTAACCAATCAACCTCTTCCCAATAGTTAAAGAACTCTAAAACTTGCTTCACCTGTACAACGTGGCATTATTTTTCTCGTTCAATGAATCGTTATTCAGGTTTGTTGAAAACGCTTTTAACCCTGAATAGCGCAAGACCTTACTTTTACACCTAAAGAATAACTACCATGATTGACCTTTTACAGATTGTAGCAGACACCGCAACACAACTCGCAAAGAAAATACCCGGCGATACCAATGGAGACGGTTATATCGGTTTCGGTGAATTATTAGTAACCGGTGGCTGGATTATGATCCCGCTGGCTGCCATGCTCCTCCTCGGAATTTATGTATTTGTTGAACGCTCGAGGGCCATCAGCCAGGCAGCGAAAATTGATCCCAACTTCATCAATATTATCCGGGACAATATCACCAGCGGTAATATTGCTGCAGCCCGCGCCTTTGCCAAGAATACCAGTAACCCGGTAGCACGGGTAATCGACAAGGGCATTCAGCGTATTGGTAAGCCTATTGACAGCATTGAAAAAAGCATGGACAATATAGCTGTGCTGGAAATGTATAAACTGGAGAAGAATCTTGGTTTCCTTTCCGTAATTGCCAAAGCTGCGCCCATCTTTGGTTTCGTGGGTACACTGGTAGGTATGATGCAATTGTTCTCCGGCATTACCCGCTCAGAAGATTTTAATATCTCTGATATTTCAGGTGGTATTTATACGAAATTGATCACCTCTATCACGGGTTTATTGATCGGCCTTGCGGCTTACCTGGCGTACAGCTATTTGAATACACAAATAGATAAGACGGCCAATAAAATGGAAGCCGCAGAAGCAGATTTTCTCGACATATTACAGGAACCTACCCGTTAAACAGTACCACCATGAAGCTAAGACGAAAACATAAGGCCGAATCGGAAATATTTACAGATACGCTGGTGGACATCCTGTTTATCATGCTGATGTTCTTCCTGATTATTTCCACAGCCGCCAACCCGAACATTAAGAAAGTAGCGACGCCGAGAGGCTCTAAGAATACGAAGGCAAAACAAAACCTGGTTGTAACTATTGACAAACAACAACGGTTCTTTGTTGGCGCCAAAGAAATTAATCCATTTGCACTCGATTCGATTATCGCTTTTGAAGTAGATAAGATAAGGAAAACATCTGTGGATTCACCCACTGTTGTGATCAACGCAGATACATTGGCTAACTATGGCGGTGTTTTCAGGATAATTGAAAGCGCTGCTAAAGCCAAGGCGAAAGTAGTGACGAAAGTAGAATAAGGATATTATTCAGTATAAATGAAAAGCCCCGTTAACTAACGGGGCTTTTCATTTTATAGATAGTTGAGGTTCGTTTTAGGCGTTAGTGCCAGCAGGGTTTCATACATCAGCTTAATCGTATTTTCAATATCATCCCTGTGCAGCATTTCCACCGTGGTATGCATATAGCGCAGCGGTATGGAGATTAGCACGGATGGGCAACCATCATTGGAATAGGCAAATGAATCGGTATCGGTACCTGTGCTGCGGCTCAGTGCCCGCCATTGCACCGGTATTTTTTTATCAGCTGCAATTTTTTCCACCAATGCCAGCAACTTATTATGTACAGCTGGTGCATAGGAGAGGGAAGGCCCTTTGCCGGTACTTACATCGCCTTCAATATTTTTATTAATCATCGGTGTGGTGGTATCATGTGTCACATCCGTTACCACGGCAATATTTGGCTTAATGCGGCGTGCAATCATTTCAGCGCCACGCAGGCCTATTTCTTCCTGTACAGCATTTACGATGTAAAGGCCATAGGGCAATTTCTTTTTGTTTTCTTTCAGCAGCCTCGCTACTTCAGCGATCATAAAGCCGCCTACACGGTTATCAAAGGCACGGCCAATATAATTGCCATTGGCCAACTCATCAAAACCATCCTGGTAAGTAACCACAGCCCCGATATGGATGCCCAGTGCTTCCACTTCTTTTTTACTGCGGGCGCCGCAGTCGAGCCAGAGATTATCGGTACGGGGTTGCGCTTCTTTTTGATCCGGTGTGCCTAAACGGGTATGGATAGCAGGCCATCCAAACACGGCTTTCACTGCTCCTTTTTTGCCATGTATCAATACCCTTGATGCAGGTGCCGTCTGGTGGTCCACACCACCATTTCTTTTCAGGTAGATTAAACCATCGGCAGTAATATAGTTTACAAACCAGCTGATTTCGTCTGCATGTGCTTCAATGACCACTTTAAACGGATGCTCAGGATTAATGACACCGACAGCTGTACCATAGGGATCCACATAATGTGTGTCCACATAAGGTTTCAGGTATTCAATCCACAACTTTTGCCCCCAGGTTTCAAAACCAACAGGGGAGGCATTGTTGATATAGTTTTTGAAAAAAGAAAATGCGTTATCGGTAATAATAGACTTGGGAGCCTTGACAGATTTGGCCATGTTTAAAGATTTTTTATCAGGACAATAATAGTACAGCGAAGATAAGGAGGAGGGCTTTAAGAAGCATCAGGCCATCGTTCAGTATAACAAAGCTGGCTTCTTCCTGCGAGGGCTTAAAAAACTGGTACAGCAGGAACAGGAATGCGGCAGGTAAAGCCAGTGCTATATATAGTACTAAATTATCGAGCGAAAACAGACGAACTACCCAAATCGCTGAAATAACATACAATGCAGTGCTTATCCATTTGCCATATAATAAGGTTCGTTGCGGTCCCGACAAGACAGCAATTGTTTTGATATTAGCTGCTTTGTCCTCTTCGTAATCACGGATATTGAAGAGCACAGACAGCGCTCCTATAAACAGAAACCGGTGAACAAAAAGGCAAAAGACAGGAAGGTAGTTTGTGCTGTTTCCGCTCTCCGGCTGCATCAGTACCGGCAGTATGGTTGTGGCAAAACTCCACACAAAACTGAGTGAGGCCATTTTGAGCCAGCCGATTTGTCGGAGTGTTGTCCGTTTCCACGGCATGACCGGATGTGAGTAGGCGATCGCAATAACAGGCATCAGTATAAACCATACAAGGTTGCGGAGGTTGAATTGGCCACTCTCTAAGAAGATATTTTTATAATGCACAGCAATACCGCCGAGCACAAAGAGCAGGCTCAATAGGGTTAACCAGTATTGGAGTTTCCGGTGTTGCAAACCCCATTGCAGGCGGTCGGTTTCCCGGTCGGCCGTTATTTTTTGATAGTAGTGGAGATTGTAAATAAAGATGGTGGCCAGGAAAGTGAGTAGTATATACCAGTTGAGCGAAGCTGGTAATTGCAGCAACACAAAGGTCTCAACAGTGAGCGCAGTAGCACAAAGGGCAATAAAAAGATTACTATAAACAATCCATGCGAAGAAATGCCTGTAGGTCTTCAAGCTTGCATCATGGTTTTATCAGCCGCACCTGTTCAGATTCTGCATACTCGCTGCGCTGGTTTTTTTTATCAATCATGATCAGGCCAAGCGTAGCAGTAGTGTCTTTATTCATGGTATTATTGGGAAGGGTTACAATCGGCGGATCGTAAGGTTCTAATGATGCGTATTGGAAAGTTGCCAGTACATCGCCGTCGCGGGTGGCAGCAGGAATATTCAGGCCTTCGAGATTATAGCGAAATGTGTCATTACGCACGGCTGTGGAGCCATTGTACCATTTATAAACAACCAGTACAGAATCAAGATCGCCTTCATCATCAGTAAAACTTGCTTTCAGTGTTACAATATCCCGCTGAAAAATATCGCCTTCAGGGCTGATTGATTTGATCTTTACTTGTGGTACAGTGGTAAACTTATCTTTGTTGCAGGCAAGTGCAAAAAGGGCTAAGCCAGCGAGCAGTGCGAACGTTTTTTTCATGCGGGCAATTTGGGTATAAACAAATTTACGTTTTTTCCGGTATAAATGGTGCAAGTGAAAAGTCAATGGGAATATAAAATTTTTGAGCAGTCAGCTGGTGATTTCGAGGCATTAGCGCTGGAAATATTCCGTTTTCAGTATGGCGCTAACCCGTTGTACCGGGATTATGCGGATGCCATAAGGCGGGCACCAGGCCAGGTGCACAAAATGGAGGAAATTCCGTTTCTGCCAATCCGCTTTTTCAAGACACATAAAATAAAGACGACCAGCTTCGAAACTGAAATGGTATTTGAAAGCAGTGGCACCACTGGTACTATCAACAGCCGGCACTATGTGAAAAGTGTTGCGTTGTATGAAGAAAGTTTTATCCGTGCCTTCCAACAGTTTTACGGGTCCGTTACAGATTGGTGTGTGATAGGCCTTTTGCCTTCGTACCTGGAGCGAAATAATTCGTCGTTGGTTTATATGACAGAAAAGCTGATTGAAAAATCAGGCCATCGAAGCAGTGGGTTTTATTTGCATGATAAGGCAGGTTTAGCTAAACAGTTGCAGCAACTTCAAGCCGACAAACAACAGGTGTTTTTGATTGGTGCTACATTCGGACTGCTCGACTTTGCTGCCGAATATCCTATGCATTTTCGTAATACGGTGCTGGTGGAGACAGGGGGTATGAAGGGGAGAAGGGAGGAGATGGTGCGGGCTGCGGTGCATGATGCACTGAAAAGAGCCTTTGATCTTCCCGTCATCCATTCTGAATATGGCATGACTGAGCTGTTATCACAGGCCTGGTCGGCAGGGGAAGGTATTTTTGAATGCCCGTCCTGGATGAAAGTGCTGGTGCGGGATGAGGATGATCCTTTGTCGGTAACAAAGACAGGAAAAGGGGCCATTAACTGTATTGATTTGGCCAATCTTTATTCCTGCAGTTTTATAGCCACGGATGATGCGGGCGAGATAGGGCCGGATGGCCGTTTCGGCGTATTGGGGCGGCTGGATGGCAGTGATTTGCGGGGTTGCAGCCTTTTAACGGTATAAAAATTTCATCCGTAATCACTGTTGTCGTACATTTGCAACCCTGCCAAAAGGAGATGCCCGGGTGGCGAAATTGGTAGACGCACCGTCTTCAGGTGGCGGCGCCGCAAGGTGTGCTGGTTCGAATCCAGTCCCGGGCACAGAGAAAGCTTCACAGCGATGTGAGGCTTTTTTCGTTTTTGGGGTAGCTCAATTTGAAGTTATAGTTTGACTAATAAATATGTTTTCAAAACTTTGGTTATTACCAACTATGGAGTTCGAAATTGCCTGTTTGCATTGCTGGGTTTCTGGCAGGTTTATTGTAACCAGGTAGTACAGCACTGAAAACAGCATGTTATTTTGCAACAAAAACTTATCAAATATGGATACAAAAACAAAAAGCACAAGAACAGAAGGGTTGCTCACTTTATTCGATTATCATAGCGGTTTTTTTAATCGGGTAGTAGAAGGTATTTCAGATGCGGATGCACTAAACCGTTTAGGTACAAAAGCAAATCATATTGCCTGGCTGGCGGGTAGCCTGGTACACCAGCGTTATGAAATGGCCAAAGATGGCGGGCATGATATACCACATGCGGGCCATGAATTGTTCAAAAATAACCAGGGGATAAAAGATGATGTTGAGTACCCATCGCTGGAACAATATAAAAAGGACTGGGAAAAACTGACAACACCTGCCCGTGAAGCATTAGTAAATGTAACTGATGAACAACTGGACGGTGAAATAGATATGGGCGGCATGAAAATGAAATTATACGACATGATTGCATTTACTATCTACCGTGAAGCCAGTATCATCGGGCAAATTGCTTTGTGGAGAAGGTTGCTGGGGTATGAGGCGATGAAATATGGTGGATGATTATTACTAATGCAATAGAGATCGCTTCTGAGAAACGGTCTTTACAACCTGGCTATTGTAAATACAAATAGAATGAGTACAAGCTGGGCTCCAAGAAATAAGCAAATAAAATCAGAAATATTAAATTTCCAGGGGAAGGTGTTTTTCTTAGCTAAAAAGAAAATCAACGCATAATAAGAAAAAGAGCTTAATAGAAAAAATACCCAGGCCCGGTTTTCGAAAATGTCGTTTAAGAAATTAAAAAAATCAACGGTATATAATTTGTATAGAAAAGGGAGAAGGAATGCTGATAAAGCCAAGAACAAGGCTTTCCTGGGAACAGCGATTAATACTACCATCAGCAAGCTAATTATGGCTTTCAAACAAATAAAAATGATAACTCTGTTTCGTGATAATGTTTCAATATGTGATGCCTTAATTTCGCCACTAAGAATTTTGTTAATCTTCTCTAACGTGTCAAAATCCGCTTTAATCATAAAGCCAATACTACAAAGCATGCCGAGTAACGGAATGGCGAGGTGATATTTGTCGTTTCCTTTCATGATTTTCAGCATTAAGTAGGCTATGGTATAGCAATATAGCTAAGGGGTATATTCGTTACAACACTTTCAAACTCTCTTCCTTATCCTTATCAATCTGTTTTACCAGTGCTTCCAAGCCGTCAAATTTTATCTCTTCCCGCAGGTATTTTTTGATGTAAACTTTGAGTGATTGGCCGTATATCTCTTTATCGAAGTCGAATATGTTTACCTCGATCACCCGCTTCTTACCATCTACCGTAGGGCGGAAGCCCACACTCATCATACCCTTTATTTTTTCTGTATATCCTTCAGGTAACACATAGACTGCATAAATACCATTGCCAGGGGCAATTTTTTCTTCGTCGGTTATTTTCAGGTTAGCGGTTGGGTAGCCTAGTTGCCGTCCCAGTTTGTCGCCATGCACCACATCGCCGGAGAAAAAGAAATCATAGCCGAGTAGCATATTAGCAGTGGCCGTATCGCCATGCAGGATCGCTTCACGGATATTGGTGGAGCTGATAGCGATATTCTCCACGATATGTTTCGGTATTTCACGCAGGCCATAATTGTACAGCGGGGCTTTTTTCTCCAGCAAGCGGTAGTCGCCAAGGCGGTCACGGCCATACCGGTGATCGTAGCCAATAATGATCGTATGCGGGTGAAATTTTTCTACCAGGAAATCTTTGATATACTCATCGGCAGGCTGGTTGGCAAATACATCGGTAAAAGGCACCACCACCAGGTGATCAATGCCGAGTGATTCCAGCAGCTCAATACGTTCATCCAGTGTGGTTATCAGCCGGATACCCAGGATGGCCGAGGAAACGATTTTCCGGGGGTGAGGATGGAAAGTAATGATAACCGTTTCACCATTAATTTTCTCAGCCTCAGCTTTCAGTTTCCCAATAATCTGGCGGTGGCCGCGGTGTACACCATCAAAAGTGCCGATGGTAACCACGGCATTCCGGAAGGCGGGGAGTTTATCGAGGTCGGTATGGACTTGCATTACTGCAAAATAAATGTGCATTGTTCAATAATCCCTGTCTGGCAGTAAAAATAAATTGGTTAAAGCCGGATAAGAATAGTCCCTGAACGGGTATTTTTGCGGCAGCTAAACAATTCCTCATCCCGTTATACCCGGGGATAAAATCGCTGAATGAGCCTTTACAATAAACGGGGTGTTTCTGCCCAGAAAGAAGAAGTACATGCGGCCACCAAAAACCTGGATAAAGGGCTCTATGCAAATGCCTTTTGTAAAATATACGCCGATGCACTCTGTGGCGACGACAACTGGGTAAACGTAATGCATGCTGACGGTGCAGGTACCAAAAGTATTCTCGCTTACCTGTACTGGAAAGAAACGGGCGATGTTTCCGTTTGGAAAGGTATTGCACAGGATGCTATCGTTATGAACCTTGACGATTTGCTCTGCGTGGGCATTTATGATAATATACTTTTCTCTTCCACGATTGATCGTAACAAAAACCTCATCCCGGCCGATGTATTGGAAGCCGTCATCAATGGCACACAGTCTTTCTTTGATACGATGAAAAGCTTCGGGGTGAATATTCATTTCATGGGTGGGGAAACAGCGGATGTAGGCGATGTGGTGCGTACCATTGCCGTGAATGGTACCATGACAGCCCGCTGGCCGAAAGAGAAACTAATTACAAACGAAAAGATAAAAGCAGGCGATGTGATTGTGGGACTGGCTTCATTCGGGCAGGCCAATTATGAAGATGCGTATAACAGCGGTCTTGGCAGCAATGGCCTTACCAGTGCCCGGCATGATGTGCTGCATAAAACGTACGGTGCCCGGTTTCCGGAATCGTATGATAATTCGTTAGATGAGTCGGTTGTTTATATAGGGTCGCATCACTTTGACGAAAATATTCAACACTCAACAAACAATACGCAATATTCAAGTACAATCGGAGCGCTTTTATTATCACCGACGAGGACTTTTGCGCCGGTGATAAAAGAAATATTGTCCAATCATTTCGATGCCGTGCATGGCCTTATTCATTGCAGCGGTGGCGGGCAAACCAAGTGCCTTAAATATTTACCGGATAACGTTCGTGTTATAAAAGATAACCTCTTTGATCCACCTGTTATATTCAAGCTAATACAGGAAGCCAGTAAGGCAGATGACCGGGAAATGTACCAGGTATTCAACATGGGTACACGGTTAGAAATTTATACGGATGAAAAAAATGCCGCTACGTTAATAGCGGCAGCAACATCGTTTGGTGTGGATGCACAGGTGATCGGGAGGGTGGAAGCGGGTGAGAAGGGGTTAGTTATCCGCAACCTGCCTGCTGGTACTGAACTCATTTTCTAATCGACCACATAATACACTTTACCAGGCAGTTTCACTTCCTTGCCATTTTGCAATACCCTTATCTGATCAAGGGTAACCAACCGGCCCGCAACAAGACTATTGATTAAGTTTTTTGCCGGTACTGTCCAGTTGCTTCCGGTAACGCTTGCTTCTGCGATTTCGCCATTTGGCAAGTCAGTCGTAAATGTAAAACTGATTACCTGGCTGTCAGCCGGCAGTTGCAGCAGGTCCGGCACCGAGGCTTTTTTAATAACAGCCACGGGTATATTTGGCCCAAGATGTTTGTTGTCTGAATGTGTTACAGGTTTATCTTCTTCTTCGGCAACCTGGAATGTTACAGGTTGTTGCACATAGGATTTTATTTTTTTTCCATTTACAGTGGGCGGAGTCCACTTTGGTCCGGAAGAGAGCATGCGTATAACTTCCTGTTCCATACCATAGCCGTTATGTGTGATGGATTTAAAATCTGTTAATGATCCGTCAGTCTGAACCAGGAACTGTATGATTGTTTTATAAGTGCCGGCAGGTGCCCCGCTGTCAACCGGTACCAGCGGCCGTATATTTTTTATTAAATATTCTTTCCATTTTTCAGGGCCGCCAGGAAAGCTTGCTTTTGGTTCCTCCGGAAAAGCGACAGCCACCACTTCCCCCAGCATATTATCGTCAGGAATAATTGCATTCTTCTTTACACTATTTCCGCTTCCGCTTATGAATGTAATTGGTTGCTTGAAGTATGATTTCACTTGTTTACCCGCCACCAATGCAGGCTCCCACTTAGGGCCGCTGGTAATTACACGCAGCGCTTCCTGTTCCATACCGTATCCGTGTTTGGTCAGTGCCCTTGTAGCTGAGATGGTCCCGTCTTTGTCGACAATGAACATCACAATAACAGTGTAGCTGCCTTCAGGGGCCTTATTTTTAAGGACAACAGAAGGATTAAGGCTCCTCATCAGGTACACCTTCCAGTTTTCAGAACCACCCGGAAAGCTTGCCAGCTGGTCAGGCTTTACATAAATTTTGTCGATTGTTTGTTTACCAGGTTTTGTTGTGTCCGGAGCAACAAAACCTGTTGTGATAAAACTGTCCGCTTTTGCAGCATGCTCCTGTATGCGGTGATAGCTGAATGCAAAGAGGCCTGCTGCTACAGCAGTTAGCGGCAGCACCATGAGCTTTTTCAGGTACTGGTGTCCCGGTTTAGAAGATTGTGTAATCATGGCTATACGTCTTTTTATCTGGTTATGAAAAAAAGGATTGACAAGTTGTTGATTGGTGTGGAGGGCCTGCATAAGCAGCAGTTCTGCATATTGCCATTTGGTGTTTTCTGTAATGGCAAACTGGTCGGCCAGGAACTCATGGATAGCCCTTAGCTCTTTTTTAGTAAGATGAAAGAAAGGATTGAACCAGCAGATAGCTGCAACAATTTCAGCATAGATAATATCGGCCGAATGTTTTTGTTGAATATGAAAGAGTTCATGGCGGAACATCTGACCGCCCTTCTCAGATACAAGTGAGGTATTTTTATTCCAGAAAAGCCAGCTAAAAAAAGAGAAAGGCGTACCCGGTTCGTTTGTATTCATAAAGCGTACCTCGTTCATTTTTTCCGCCGGATATTTTTTGATGAGCAGAAATATTTTCAGCAGCGAAACAAAAAGGCGTAGCAACAGTAATGTCAGTACCAGCAGGTATACGCCTTTCAACAAGGCGGGACCAGTGAACCAGGGCACTTTGCCAGGTGCGACGGATGATATGGTAATGTCTTCATTTGCCGTTAAAGTGGTTACGGTGAGTGTTTGTAGCAGGGGAGAGTTATCAACCTGTTCGCTACTAAAGTAAACCGGGATATTGAGCAGGGGAATAAGGATGCTCAGCACCGGTATAGCTAACAAATAATAGCGGTTGTACTGGTGAAACTTTCTGTTGCGCAACGCCAGGTAATAATAACCATATAATATACCTGACACGGTTATGCTTTGCAATACATAACTGAATAGAGGGTTCATGGCTTGCGGTTTTGTTGTTGCTTAATTTCCTTTAGTAATGCTTCCAGTTCCTGGACGGAAATATTATTTTCCTTGACCATAAAGGATACCACATTACTAAAAGAGCCCTCAAAATAATTCTTGGCTAATTGTTTAATGCTTTTGCCCGAGTAAGTTTCCTTTGGTACAGCTGGGGAGTAACGGTGCTGCCTGCCCAGTACTTCCACTTTTACAAAATCTTTCTCCACCAGTATTTTCAAGAGTGTGGCCACCGTGTTTTGATGCGGTTTTGGTTTTGGCATGGCATCCACAATATCGCGGAGGAATGCTTGTTCTAATTTCCACAATGCCTGCATTACCTGTTCTTCAGCTTTAGTCAGCGGTTTCATGAACTAATTTTCAACCAAGCTATAACTAATTATTTAGTTTAACAACTATTTTTTTAGTTGTTGTGAATTGTGAGAAGTCTTGTTGCCAGAAAAACACGGCTAAGAATCTGGTTCAGTGAAGATTAAAAGCTTATCGGATTATGACTGTCCCCATTTTTTTGGTCAGCTCAATTTCCATTTTTTTGAGGTGGTCATGTGTTTGGATGAGCATATTGTACTCTTCGGCACTGTGCTCTTTTTCCATGTCTGACTGGTTTTCAAGCAGCATACGTTTTACTTTCCGGAGTTTGAGATAGTTCACGGCCGATTGCACCGCTTCATTGGTGCGGTCCTCATCTATTTTGGAAAACCGGATAAGTTTTTCTTCATTGCCTTTGGCAAGGCTTTGTATAAAATCTTCGTAGCTCTGCTGGAAGAGGCTATCCTGGTAACCCGTGCTTTGGCTGTATTCCTGGCGCCAGTGATCGCTTTCCTCGTAGGGAAAATTGAGCAGCGATACGGCCAGTGTGCTCAGTTTGCTATCGGGGTGATAGATAAAGTAATTGGTGCCTGCTGTTTCAGGCGATGTTTGCAGCAGTTCTTTAAAGGCTGCCATCAGTTTTATCACATCAGCATTATCAATCAGGCTCTCGTCCGGCAGTTCTTCAAAAATATAATCAGCAACCAGTCGGTCATCATCCCATTTGCGGATGCCATATTCCAGCAGAATTCGGGCTACTTCTTTTTCCTGCAGTTCATCCTTGAATAAAAGATTGAACGTATTATCATCGTAGTTGGTGGCTTCTGCTTGTGTAAGGGCATCGCCGGCCAGTTTATTTTCAGCGCTTGCCTGCCTGCGCTCCTGCGTAGTAATACGATCCCGTATAAATTTGTTGACAAGAGAGTGCATCCCCGCCTCATCAATCTTCAATAGCTGGGCACATTGCCGTATGTAGTCCTGCTGCTTGGTAAAATCTTCTGCTTTGTTGATGCGTGAAATCGTTTCAGCAATCCGGTTTACCACTTCTGACTTTTTCACCGAATCATCACCTGCATCTTTCAATGCCACTTCAAGCTGGAAAAGGATGACATCTTTTTTATTCTTCTGAATAAATTCAGTGAAAGCGGCAGCACCAACTTTATTGACATAGCTATCGGGGTCTTCCTTATCAGGTATCAATACCAATTTTACATTGAGGCCCTCTTCCAGCGCCAGGTCAAGGCCCCGCATAGCGGCTTTAATACCGGCATTATCCCCATCATAGATTATCGTGAGGTTGTTGGTATATTTTTTAATCAGCCTTAACTGGTCAGGCGTAAGTGAAGTACCGCCGCTGGCCACTACATTTTCAATACCAGCCTGGTGCAATGAAAGAACGTCTGTATAGCCTTCCACCAGCAGGCATTCATCTGCTTTATCAATAGCCTGCCGGGCGAAGTAGGAGCCATAAAGAATTTTACTTTTTACATAAATCTCATTTTCCGGCGTATTGATATACTTTGGCGCTTTATCATTGGCTTTTAATATCCGGGCACCAAAGCCGACTACTTTGCCGCTATGGTTGTGTACGGGGAAAATAACACGGCCACGATAGTTATCAGCAAGCTGGTCATTCCGGTTTGATACCAGTCCGGCTTTTACCAGCATCTCTGCATTATATTGCTTCGCCAGTGCCTCTTTGGTAAAGGCATCCCGTTGCTCCGGGGAATAACCTAATTGGAAACGGCTGATAATTTCTTCACGAAAGCCTCTTTCTTTAAAATAGCTCAACCCTATATCACGGCCTTCTTCGGTTTCAAAAAGTTGTTTGGCAAAGAAATCTTTTGCAAACTGGTTGATAATGTACAGGCCATCTGCTGCTAATTGGGCCTGGCGCTGCTCATCACTTTGAAAAGTTTCTTCAATTTCAATACCATAACGGTTGGCCAGCCATTTCAGGGTATCCACATAGCTGTACTTCTCATGCTCCATGATGAAGCTGATAGCATTGCCGCTGCGGCCACATCCAAAACACTTGTAAAGTTCTTTTGCTGGCGAAACAGTGAAGGATGGTGTTTTTTCGTTATGAAAAGGACAAAGGCCAAGATAGTTGCTACCCCGTCTCTTTAGCTTTACAAAGCCACCTACAATATCAATGATATCCAGCCTGCTGAGAATTTGCTGTATGGTATTCTGTGAAATCATCTTGGGGCATCAAATATAAAAAGACCCCGCCAAGCAGCCGAAACTATATTAATAATGGGGCAAACGCATGTGATTTTGACGGAAACAGGACACCGATGACAGGGGTTAAAAAGATATATAGGGATTTTTGATACTTCGTATCACAAAGGTTTATGCATTATCAAAAATCCTGAAATATTCCGAAGGAATATTCATCCGTGTGTATCAATCCAATCTTTCTAATCCGTGTCCGATTCGGCGATTTTTAGTCTCATTTGCGGATAGCTTTGTTCTTCAAGAAAGCTTTGGAAGCAATCAATGTTCAGTTATGTAAATGCGTTTACTCTGATATTTTTATGAGGCCGAGTCCACATACTTTACCAGCGAAGAACCAATGATTTCCGTCCAGCCCTGTTTAAAGCTGTCTTTCCGGAAGTCAGGGCCGTTGGCGGCAAAAGATTCAAGACCAGTATGCGTTAATATAAGACGGGTTTTACTGCCTTCGGCGTTCAGGTCAAAAGCCACCACGGAGTAGCCCTCCCTGTCCTTATAGGTCCAGGTATAAACCAGTTTTTTATGTGGTACTGCTTCCAGCACTTTACACAGGTGCACATATTCTTCGCCTGTGCTTCCCGTACCGCTAAATTGAAATTCAAACCCCGGTTCCGCTTTGAATGCAGCGAGGTCAAAATACCATTTCTTCATTTCATCTTTATTGGTAATGGCTTGCCATACTTTCTCAACCGAAGCATTTAATATACGCTCAATTACGAATGGCCCGTCATGATGCAGAAAATTATTTGCACTGGTAACATATGTTTCAAGGCGATCCATATTTTGTACCATGCCCGTGTCGGCTTTGAATACCTTGATAACGTCAGCGAGTTGTTCTGCAGATTCAAACAGGGAATGAATTGAGACGAAGGTCTTATCACCTTTCGCTTCAAATGTTGCTGTCATCACAAAAGGAGGGAAGGACTCATGGCGCATAACAATCTTTTCCGGTTTTTCCAGCTCGAGATAAATATGTTTGTTTTTATAATCAGTCCCATCCGGACCATGCATCACAAATTCCCATACGCCATCAGGTTTTACGTCCATCTTACTAATAGTGCTTTTAAATCCGATGGGGCCCCACCAGTGTTGTATATGCTCAGGATTGGTCCATGCCTCCCAAACCAGTTCACGGGGAGCGTTGATAAGGCGGGAAATAGACAATTCCCTGCTGGTTGTTGCTGACATTGTTAGTTATTTTTTTGTTGTTGTAATACAGTTTCGAGGCGGTCAAAATTTTCTTCATTGGCAATGGCAATGAAGGCGTGTAATTTTTCGTATTCACTCAGTAAATCAAATACCATACTAAAATGGATTTTTGTCTGCTGGCCCAAATCTTCGAAAATGGCCGTAGCGGTGAACTGATGAATGGGTTCAAGATGAACCATGCTTATTTTTTCCGGTACATTTATTTCTGCAAAGCGTATCTCATTGGGGTAGTCAGTTCCATCAGGTGCGTGCATGGTTAGTGTCCATTGACCTCCTTCCCTAAATTGAAACGAGTGGATGGTATTGGTGAAGCCATTTGGCCCCCACCATTGTGCAATCAGTTCAGGGTTACTCCAGGCTGCAAACACATCTTCTCTTTTATAAGGAAAGATGCGTGTGTTGATTATCGCAGGAACTGTGTCTTTATTTGCGTTTTGCATGGCTCTTTTCTTTAGAAGTTTTTGCAGATCGTTTGGGTTTGTTGGCGGCCTGTAATGTATCAAGGTACAGTTCCAGTGCATCTAATTTTTGCTCCCAGAACTGACGGTATTGTCCCACCCAATCTGAAACCTGGTTGAGCTGCTGGAGTTTGGCTTCGCAGTAGCGTTCACGTCCCTGTTGTTTAATAATGACAAGGCCGCATTCGGTCAATATTTTAATGTGTTTTGAAATAGCGGGACGGCTTACATCAAATTTGTCTGCAATCGTATTCAGGTTGAGCGATTGTGCAGCAATCAGGCTGATAATCTCACGGCGGGTGGGGTCGGCAATAGCCTGGAATACATCTCTGCGCATAGTGGATAAACGGTTATTTAGGTAACCAATCGGTTACAAATATAGGAAACCGTTTGGTTACGCAAATTTATTTTTGGAAAGCCAGGCCGGCTTCACGGAGGGCTTTGCGTAAAGCAGGGAGGGATGCGGGGCCCATACCATGCAATTGCAGGATTTCTTTTTCGCTGTACTTTGCCAGTTTTTTGAGGGTGTTGATGCCTGCTTGTTCCAGCGCACGGCGGGCCGGATTACTAAGCATGGATAGAAAACCTGCCGCTGTTTTTTTTTAACTGTTCACAAACAGGACAGGTGGGACAGTCACTGCTTTTAAAGAAGGTATGCCCTTGCGGACAGACCTTCTTTCTTTGTATTGATTTCTTTACAGGCATAGCTTATTCGCCATCGTATGCTTTTTGTAAATCGGCCACGATTATTTTTTTCATTTTCAGCATGGCCTGCATCACCCGGCCTGCTTTTTCTTTGTCTGGACTGGTCATTAACTCGCCCAGTAGTTTGGGCACAATCTGCCAGCTTACTCCATATTTATCTTTCAGCCAGGCACACATGCTTTCCTGTCCGCCATCCGCTGTCAGCTTGTTCCAGTAGTAATCCACTTCTGCCTGGTCGGCACAATCCACCACAAAGGAAAGACCTTCGCTGAATGTAAAGGTGTGCGGGCCGGAACTGTCCATAGCAGTAAAAGTAACCCCGTCGAGTACAAAGCGGGCATGCTTGATATAGCCTTCCACATCCGGTTCTCCTTTTTCATAACGGGCAATCAATTCTGTTTTTGAGTTTGGGAAAAGGCCCGTATAAAAATCGATGGCCTCATTGGCCTTACCACTCTTGCCTTGTGTAAATAACAGGCAGGGGGCAATCCCTTCATTACCTACTTTACCGATTTCCTGTGTCGGCAGCGGGATCATCAGTTGCCAGTTTACTCCATACTTATCCTGGCACCAGCCATATTTATCACTCCAGGGATAGCTGTTCAGCGGCATCATGACCATACCGCCCTCGCTGAGTTGCTTCCACTTTGTTTCAATTTCGTCGGCCGTTTTACAAGCAACGATAAAAGATATAGACGGGTTTACCTTAAACATCGGCCCGCCATTCAGTGCCATGAATTTTTTGCCGTTCAATTCAAATGTTTGCACCAGGCCGGTATCAGCGGTAATCTTTGAATTTTCGAAAACAGAACAATATAATTCGGCTGCTTCTCTTCCCTTACCATCAAACCAGAGGCAGGGATATATTTTGTTTGACATACTTAGTGATTTAAATTTTAAACATAGGTGCTGCTTAAGCATCCGGAATTACCGGTTCAACTAATTTTTTCAATTTCTCTAATGATTCCTGCCAGCCTAAATAACACATTTCAGCCGGTATTACGGAAGGGATATTTTCCTGTACAATCTTCAGCTCAGTGCCGCATGATACCTGCTTAAACCATACAGACACTGTCATTTCACCGGGTAAATTAGGGTCATCAAATTTATCCGTGTACTGAAGATATTCCCCCGGTTGTACAACTTTATACTCTCCGCCAAAAGAATGTCCGTTGCCGGTCGAAAAGTTGACAAATGACATGCGGTGTTTGCCTCCCGCTTTAAAGTCTAATTCATGCACCTTGCATAAAAAGCCGTACGGCGGCAACCAGGAGGCAATGGCCAGGGGATCGGAGAAGGCACGGCATACCTTATCAGGCGGTGCGGTAAATACACGATGCAGTGTGACGCTATTCGTTGACATACTATTGTTTTTTTATGGTTTATTTTTTTGCATGGTTAATCATCCACTTGACACCGAATTTGTCGGCGAAGCTTCCCCAATAGGCACCCCAGAACATATCCGTGAGTGGCATTTCTATTTTACCACCTTCAGACAAAGCGCCAAATAAGCGATCTGCTTCCTCTTTAGTATCTACATCCAGGCTGATGTACATATTGTTGCCTGGCGTTACCGTAAAACCCATTTGTTCCGGTGCATCCGATCCCATCAGTTTGTATCCCTCGGAGATGGGCAGCGATACATGCAAAACGAGGTTTTTGATATCATCTGAAAGTGGTGGCATGCCTTCCTGTGGTGGCATATCGCCGAAACGCCTGATACCACCTTCGAATTCAGTTCCAAAAACAGATTGGTAAAAGGTAAACACTTCCTCGGTCTGGTTGGTGAAATTGAGATATACGTTCGCTCTTGTCATGTTGGTTGATTTAGAGTTTTAGTGATATAGATTATGCATTGAGCGTTCAGCCAGTTAATTTTTATTGCTCTCCACATACTTCTTAAAATTATTAAGGATCATCTGCCAGCCGCCTTCCTGCATGTCCAGCGAATTTTCTGCTTCGGCTTCAAATCGTTCGGTTACGATGGTTGTATCACCGTCCGCTTTAAAATGTGTTCTCCACATACGCCCATCACCCATGGTGGCATGAATCAATTCATTTTGTTTGATCTCGTTGTAATCGCCGCCGAAGTCAAAACTAAAACTGCCATCTTTTGCAGCCATGGTAGCGGTGAATTTACCGCCCTCTTTCAGATCGATTGTTGCAGCAGGGCAATGCCAGTCATCGTTTGCGTGGTTCCATTGCATCAGCGCTTCGGGAGTGGTCCATGCTTTCCATACTTGTTCAACAGGTGCGTTCACAACTGCAGATATGGTGATAACTGGCTTGACGGTGCCTTCAGCCAGGCCTTTCAGTTTGGCTAAAGCCTGTGGCCATGCATTTTCCATATATTCTTTAAAATCAGCTGTAATATCCATGTCAATGGCTACTGTAGTAACAGCATTGTTTTCAGTCAACGTATAATTTTCCATTGAGCCAGCCCATGGCTTTACTTTTTCACTCGTGGTATCTTCCACACCATTGGTAACCATACCCAAATGCCTGAACGACATATATTCATTTGGCCGGTTAGCTGCTACTTCGCTGACCATGCCGGAACCACTACCGTCGACAAAATAAAGTTTAGAGCCTTCCTTCCAGTTATCCGTTTTTACACCGGAGCCTTCCGCAAAAGCACTGGTCCAGGTTTCATAATAATGTTTATCCCAAAGGGCATTCCATACTTTTTCTTTTGGGGCATTAATCGCTGTGGTGAAATGAAGCTTTTCCATAATTGAATTATTTAATTGGTAATTAATTTTATTAGTCTTTCTTTCCCTTAAAAAATGCATAGATGGCCATGGCATGTCCGTGGCCGAGATCGTATTCTTTTTTCAGCCATGCTACAATATCTCCAGCCTTAGCAGCAGCAGTTAGTTTTCCCTTTTGTAAAAAACCTTTTGCTTCAGCAAGCTTTTTAAAATCGGCTGCAGATTTGCCGGTCTTAGCTTTTATATTATCTAAATAAGCCTGGAATGACATAGCTGTTTATTTTTTAGTTGTTTTTTTATTTTTTACCGCATGCGCCACTTTCTTTTTTGCAGGAGCCGGGGCCGTTTTAGTTTTTGCAGTACGCACCGGTTTCGCAGCTGCCCTTTCTTCATTGTCCTTTGCCCTGAAAGCGACAATCCGTTTTACCAAATCAAGGGGCAGCGGTTTATCAAGGGGGAACTGAACTGTGCCCACGCCGCCTTTATAGCTGTCTAACTCTTTTTTGAATGCCGGTGCTTTTCGCGGTGCAGGGTACACACTTACATGGTTGGCGAAGCCAGCAAAGAAGATGAGTGTGCCATGGTATTTATAACCAGCAATGCCATAACTAATAACTTCTTCTGCTTTGGGCGCTGCTGCTTTAATTGTTTTGCGTAATTGTTTCAGCAGTCCCTGCGTTTTCGCCGGAAAACGGCTGATGTATTCATCCACGGTGGCGGCAGGTTTTGTTCTTGTTGGCATAATCGCTATGGTTATTTATACAGGGTTATAAATATATTTATTATTTATCCTTTTTGGCCGACCGGCTGTCAAAATGCAAGAGCCACTGGTTACCGTATTTGTCAACAAGGTCGCCAAACAAGGCGCCCCAAAATGAAACGTGAACAGGATGCGTTGCCTCACCACCGGCAGCGAGCTGCTCGTAACATTTTTTTAATTCTTCTTCGCTGTCACAATCCAGCATCATGGATACGGCATTGCCATTTGTGAGGCCTTTATCACCCACCATGTCAGAACCCATGATCACCACCTCGCCGCGGGTGAGAGTGGAATGAACAATACTTTTTTTCATTGCTTCCGGCATTTTATCCGATAAAGGAGAATCACCAATCGTTTGAAATACCAGTTCCCCACCCAGGCATTGCTGGTAAAAGTTCATCGCTTCCCGGCAATTACCATTAAATGTAAGATAGCTGTGCAATTTCATTTGCTGTTGTTCTTTTGTTGACACAAAGCTCATCACTAATCCTGAATTGTACGGGTGGCATATATGACAGTTTATGGGGTTGATTGCGACAAGAGATTCTCCTACCTTTGGTTTATGAAAAAAGTATCCATTCTTGTGCCGGAATCATCGGTGATGCAGGCCATTGCTGACCCGCAGTATTTATTCACTGCCGTGAACCAGTTTCTCGTAGCTGCGGGCAAGCAGCCCTTGTTTGATGTAGAATTAGTGGCTGCTAAAAAGGAAGTGGCGTTGAATAATGGTATGTTTTCGGTGCATGCCGATCGTTTGCTGAAGGATGTAAAGAAAACGGATCTTGTTTTTGTTCCTGCGCTATTCGGTGATATGAAACGGGCCATCGATCAAAATAAAGCAATGATACCATGGATACAGGACCAATACGAAAATGGGGCAGAAGTGGCTTCGCTTTGTGTTGGCGCATTCCTGCTTGCATCAACGGGTCTGCTGGATGGGAAAAAATGTTCTACACATTGGGGATTCCAGGATGAGTTCAGGGACATGTATCCCGGTGTAGAAGTGGTGGAAGGGAACATTGTGACAGAAGAAAAGCGGATTTACTCCAGTGGTGGTGCCAATTCATACTGGAATTTATTACTTCACCTGGTTGAAAAATATACCAACCGGGATACAGCCATCCTTGCGTCCAAATATTTTGCGATAGATATAGACCGCGACAGCCAGTCTGCTTTTGCGATGTTTAAGGGGCAAAAGGATCATGGCGATAAAGAAATTAAAAAGGCACAGGAGTATATTGAAAAAAATATACACGACCGCATCAGTATTGATGAGCTGGCTGATTTGGTCGCTGTGAGCCGGCGAACTTTCGAGCGGCGGTTTAAAGATGCAACCAACAATGCTGTACTGGAATATATCCAACGGGTAAAAATAGAAGCAGCCAAACGCCAGTTTGAAAGCAGCCGGAAGAATATTAATGAAGTGATGTATGATGTGGGTTATACAGATACAAAAGCGTTTCGTACCATCTTCAAAAGAATAACCGGGCTTACGCCGGTTGAATACAGGAATAAGTATAATAAGATGGCGATGGCCTGATCTTTTGGATTTGTTGCAGGAACACCAAGCTGTGATTTTCCATATTGCGTTCCAAAGGAACGTTGGTGCTTCCTTTTTATTTAGTCAGCCCATATGTCATCTCTAAGGGATGAATAGGTTTGCACATGTAATCTTATACTTTGTGTCATCGGCACAATATATAGGTCGAACAATAGCGAATAATATTTTCCGTTCCGCAGGAGCGGCATATGTTTTTTTGTTGATATATCCTGCTTAGCAAGCTGGTGATGTTTGATAATAATATTGTCAATTAGAAAATTGCTCCTCCAACTGCTCCAGTTTACTATCCACCCCATAAAAAGAAGCCAGCTTTTGTATAACCTCCTCCACCAGTGCATCAGGGCATGAAGCTCCGCTTGTGATCAAAATCTTTACAGGTTGTTTGTCGGGAAGAAAATCGCTTGTAGTACCATCTTCCTTTGTATGGAAATTATGGTGATTGATTAACTGTGCGGATAGTATTTTATCAGCGCCACTGATAAAATAAGTGGGTAGTTTCTCCTCGCATAGTTCCACAAGATGTGATGTGTTCGATGAATTATAACCACCAACTACAATCGCTAAATCGGCCGGTGTGTCCAGCATTGCTGCAACAGCGGTTTGGTTATCATTGGTGGCGTAGCATAAAGTGTCGCGGGTATCTGCAAAATGATCGGCAATATTATCGGCAGAAAAGTGTGTCTGCATCGTTTGCTTCAGGTAATCAGCAATAGCCTGCGTATCGCTGGCGAGCATGGTGGTTTGGTTGACCACACCAATGCGTACAAGGTCTTTTAGCACATCGAAGCCCGGTGAGTGTTGTCCGGCAAATTCAGTATAAAATTCGGCTGCAGATTTTTCACCTGTGATGTATTTGGCCAGCTCAACTGTCTGTTGCATATCCTTTACCACAACAGAAGGCGCAACATGGGCAGCATGAGAGAAGGTAGCCCTTGTTTCTTCATGTTTAGGCTTGCCGTGAATGATGATGGTATAATTCTTCCTGGCGATTGCTTCACTGCGGTTCCACACTTTTTCTACAAACGGGCAGGTGGTGTTGTATTTTTCTGTTTTAATACCTTTTTGATTCAGCAATGCCTCTGTTTCCAGTGTGGTGCCAAATGCGGGGATGATGACGATATCGCCCGGTTCAAGTGTATCAAAAGGAATGAGCTGGTTACCATAGGTATCCTGCATAAACTGCACACCATGTGCCTGCAGGCCTGCATTTACCTGCGGGTTATGTATCATTTCACTCAGTAAAAAAATCCGCTTTCCCGGGTTCTCATCCACCGTACGGAAAGCGATTTCAATAGCATTTTCCACACCATAGCAAAAACCAAAATGACGGGCAAGGTATACTTGCAATGGCCCCAGGTCCAGCAGGGTAGGAGAGAAGTTCTTCTTCATCTTATCCAGCTCCTTACGGCTGTTTTTAATAGCCGTAATAAGCGGACTGCGGTATACCAGCGGCACGTTGAAACTTTTCATCCGGCAAAGATAACTGAAGTCAGAAGACAGAAGGGAAAGTGTGGATGTGAGAAAAAAAGGCCTTTTGTGCAGCTTGTATCGGGCTGTTCTGCCTATTTTCACAGCAAATCTTACCGATGCGGTTGCTTTTACCTTTACTATTTTTTTCATTGACTGTCAGTTCATGTAAACTGATGAAAAAGAAGGATAACACTAACAAACAACAAACGGGTTCCACTATGACTAACCGGCTTCCTGCAGTAGAATGGGCACATACCACGAATATTTATGAGGTGAATGTGCGGCAATACACACCAGAAGGCACACTCAATGCCTTTATGGCACACCTGCCCAGGCTGAAAGAAATGGGTGTCCAAACACTTTGGTTTATGCCGCTGACACCCATCGCACAGCTAAATAAGAAAGGAACGCTGGGTAGCTATTATGCCTGTTCCGATTATACATCTATGAACCCTGAATTTGGCCGGATGGATGATTTTAAAGCATTGGTAAAGCAGGCACATGAAATGGGTTTTAAAGTGATTATTGACTGGGTGGCCAATCACACCGGCTGGGATCATATATGGACGAAAGAACATCCCGATTATTATTTAAAGGATTCTGCCACGGGTACATTCAAAATAGCTTCGGGGATGGATGATATCATTGAACTGGATTATGCTAACCCTGCCTTGCGTAAAGCAATGAAGGACGCCATGAAATATTGGGTGACTGAATGTGATATTGATGGTTTCCGGGCAGATTTATGTTTTTGGGTGGAACTTGATTTTTGGAAAGAAGCCCGTAAAGAACTGGATGCAATAAAACCCTTATTCTGGCTCGGTGAGTATGATGAGCTTGAAAAACCGGAATACGGCGAAGCGTTTGATGCAAGTTATACCTGGACGTGGATGCACCGCACGAAAGAAGTATACCAGGAGCATAAACCGCTTGATTCGCTGCTGACAGTACTAAAAAAGTATGATGATTTGGGTGACAGTACCATGCGGGCATGGTTTACGAGCAACCATGATGAGAACAGCTGGAACGGTACGGAGTATGAAAAGTATGGCGATATGGCGAAGCCATTGGCCGTATTCAGCACCACCTGGAATGGGGTGCCGCTATTATATTCCGGGCAGGAAATTGGCAACAGGCAACGCATCGAATTTTTTGAAAAAGACACCATACAGGCCGGGCCTGATGCAGCGGCGCTTTATGCTTTTTACAAAACATTACTTCATTTAAAGACAAATAGTCCGGCACTCCGTGCTGGTGATGCGACTGTTCAAACTTTTCGTATTAAAACCTCGGAACCTGGAAAAGTATTTGCTTATCTGCGTAAAAAAGGTGATGCAGAAGTTTTGGTGGTGTTAAACCTGTCTGCACAAAAGGATCTTCATTTTTCTATAATGGATGAGCAGGTAAAAGGGGTTTACAAAAATGTATTCTCCGGGGCAGCCAATGATTTTACACAATCCAAAGATTTTGAAATGCAGGCCTGGGAGTTTTTGGTCTATGAAAAATAGCCATTATTTTCTCCATCCGATTAATAAGACACCAGACAGCACCATCATTGTTCCGATAATTTGCGCTGCAAAAATGGGTTCGCCTAAAATAAAATGGGCCTGTAGTATTGTTGATACCGGTCCAATACTGGATACAATAGCCACATTGTTGGCTCCGATACGTTTCATGCCGGCAGAAATAAGAAAACTTGGAATAACCGTGGCTACCACGGCCAATAACAGACCATACCAGATATAATTGCCGGTTTTTCCAATCATGCCATAGTCACCTGCAATAGCAAAGTGCATGAATACGCCGAAGCTGGAGGCAAGCATGGCATAAGCGGTAAAGCGGGTAGCACCAACAGTTGGTATCATTTTGCCGCTGCCAGCGATATACACAGCAAACGTAAAGGCGCAAATTAACACGAGGAAACTACCAAGATAGAAGCCGGGTCTGTCTGTGTCAATAGTCAGTTCACCTATATAAGCAAGTACAATGCCTGCATAAGTAAGCAGAAGTGCCAATGCCTGGCGTTTATTAATCTTTTCTTTGAATACCCATGCATTGATGAATACAACAAACGTAGGGTAGAGAAAAAGAATTAACCGTTCCAGTCCTGCTGAAATATATTGCAGGCCTAAAAAATCAAACAGGCTACTCAGATAATATCCAAACAGGCCGAGAAATAAAATATAAGCCCATTGTCTGCCTGATAGTTTTTTAGCCGCTTTGTTTTTATATATCAGCCATAAGGTAAACAGGTAGAAGGGCAGGGAACAAAGCATGCGCAGGGCCAGCAGCGATACGGCATCAATAGCTGTGTTCGCAAAAGCGTATTTAACAATCACTGCTTTGGTGGAAAACAGCAAAGCGCCGACAATTGTAATCAGTAAACCGGAAATGGTAAGTGTCTGTGCTGTTTTGTTCAACTTATAAAAATTAAAAAGCGCCGCTGGTGCAGCGCTTTATTTATTTTATACAGATACATTGAAATCTCTGAGCGCATCATTCAAACTCGTCTTTAAATCTGTGCTGGGTTTTCGCTGACCAATAATCAATGCGCAACCGACACCATATTCGCCTGCCGGGAATTGTTTATTGTATGTGCCTGGTATCACTACGCTGCGGGCAGGCACACGGCCTTTCATTTCTATGGGTTCAGTTCCGCTTACATCAATGATTTTTGTGGATTGGGTCAGCACCACATTAGCCCCGAGTACGGCTTCTTTTTCTACAATCACGCCTTCTACGACTATACAACGGCTGCCGATAAAGCAGCCATCTTCAATAATAACCGGGCTTGCCTGTAATGGTTCCAGTACACCACCGATACCTACGCCACCGCTCAGGTGCACGCCTTTGCCAATCTGCGCACAACTGCCCACGGTAGCCCATGTGTCTACCATCGTACCTTCATCTACGTAGGCTCCTATATTTACATACGAAGGCATTAATACTACATTCTTTGCTAAATAAGCGCCATAACGAGCCACGGCATGGGGCACTGCCCGTACACCAAGTTCTTTATAGTTTTTCTTCAACAGCATTTTATCATAAAACTCAAAAGGTGCCACATCCCAGGTCTGCATTTGCTGTATACCGAAATACAGGAGGATGGCCTGTTTCACCCACTCGTTTACCTCCCATCCATCTGCAGCAGGTGCCGCTGTCCGCAAGCGTCCTTTATCCACTTCTTCGATCACTGCCCGTACCGCATCGCTGTATTTATTATCTTTTAATAAGTCCCTGTTGCCCCAGGCTTCCAGTATCAGATCCTTCATTTTTATTTTTTTTTGCGAATGTAGTGAATAAAATAGTTGATTTTTGTACTCATCAAACAATCAATCGCACTGGGAGAAGCTATACAAATAGTAGTTCGTATGCCCAACTGGCTGGGCGATATGACCATGGCAACAGCATTTATTCATGCATTGAAACAGGCTTACCCGGTTTCAGTTGTTGACATCATTGTGAAAACAGAACTGGCGGGCATTGCCGCCTATATACCCGGAGTGGGCACGATTCACCGGTTTTCCAAAAAAGAAAACTCGTCCCGGAGTTTTGGAAAACAACTACGGCGTTATAAAAAGTATGACATCTTCTTTTGTCTGCCTAATTCGTTTTCATCCGCACAAATGGCTTTCTATTCAAGGGCTGTAAAAAGGGTCGGATTCAAAAAGGAAATGCGTTCCCTGCTGCTCACGGACAGTTACAAACGACCAGCAGGCATGCACCGGGTGGATGAATACCTGTATCTGCTTTCCAGCTTTGTGAAGCAAGGTGCAGGTGAAGCTGTGGTGGAACTTGTACCAAAACAAACTTTTAAGCGGGATGCTGTTGTTGTAAACATAAATTCTGAGGCCGTTTCAAGACGCTTGCCACCTGAAAAGGCAGTAGAGATAATTAATGTGCTGAGGCAGGAAATAGCGAACGAGATAATATTAGTGGGCAGCCCGAAAGAGCAGGGTATTGTTGCTGGCTTATATGATTGCCTGGCCGATACAAAAAACATCACAAACCTGGCCGGTAAGACTACTATCGAGAGCACGATAGAATTAATGGCCTCCGTGAAGGCCGTACTTACCACTGATAGTGGTCCGGCCCACCTTAGTAATGCGGTGGGTACGCCTACCATTGTATTGTTCGGCGCCGGTGATGAAAACAGTACGGGCCCGTATAATAAAGCAGGAAGGGAAATTATACGCCTTGGCAAACTTCCCTGTGAAAAATGTGTCAGCAATACCTGTAAAGTATATGGTGAGCCGAAATGCCTGCAGGATTTGGAAGCTATGCAAATCGTCCTTGCTGTAAAAAAATACCTGTAAACATGGAATGGACTGTTGAATCGTCTGAGTATCTCTACAAGCATCCGCCTTATTTTATTGCCCGGAAAGATAAATGTAAGCGGCCCGATGGTGCAATCATAGAAGCTTATTATGTGGTTGAATTGCCCGCTTCTGTTATTACAGTCGGCCTTACCAGCGATAATAAGATACTGCTAGTGAAACAATACCGTCACCCGGTCAAAGAAACGTCAATCGAATTCCCCGGGGGATTTATTGATGAAGGTGAAACACCGATGCAGGCAGCCAAACGGGAGACGGAGGAGGAAACGGGTTATGTGTTTAATGCGTTTATTCCTTTGGGAAAAGTAGCAGGCAACCCGGGTATCCTGAATAATTTTACGCATATTTTCATAGCGACTGGCGGCGAGAAAAAGATGACAACCCGATTTGATCAACAGGAAGATATTACCACCTTGCTGGTGTCGATTGGCGAACTGCAATTGCTGATGGCGGAGAACAAAATTATACAGTCACTGCACCTGAATGCGTGTTTTCTTGCCCTGGAATATTTAAAAAAATTAGTCGCATGAAATCATTTGAAACGGATATTGAAAAGTGCCTCCATGTTTTGAATACTGGAGGTATCATTCTTTACCCCACAGATACCGTTTGGGGTATCGGCTGTGATGCTACTAATGCGGAAGCAGTGGCGAAAATCTATCAGCTTAAAAAAAGACCGGATGAAAAAGCCATGATTGTATTGGTAGCTGATGAGCGGGATATTATGCAATATGTGGCTGCGCCGGATTTAGCCCTGTTTGATTATTTGGAAACGACAATCAAACCAACTACCGTTATATACGAAGGCGGAATCGGTTTCGCCGACAATCTCACGGGTGCAGATGGAAGTATTGCCATCCGGATTTGTAAGGATGAGTTTTGCCGTCACTTATTAAAGCGATTCAGAAAACCCCTCGTTTCCACCTCTGCAAATATTTCCGGTGAACCAACCGCCAGGCAGTTTGCTGAAATCAGCGACCAGGTAAAAGCCGGGGCAGATTATATAGTGCAGCACCGCCAGGACGATGCAACACCGGCAACGCCTTCATCCGTTATTAGGTGGGAAAACGGGCAGCTGCTGGTCATACGACCATAGCTTTAACAAATATTACAGAGCCTGCATTCTATTTTTGAGTCATGTCCCGGCTGCTTATCATCTTCCTCCTGTGTTGCTGTGCTGATATCAAAGGCCAGTCCCTGGATTTTATCGCCGTTAAAAAAAGGAATGGCATCACCATTAAGAGTTTTACAGCTGGTGCGCCAATCATTTTCAACACCTATCATGGTAAACATATTGAAGGGTATATCCAGCGAATTAAAAACGATTCTGTCTGGGTAACTGGTTATAACATACAAATAATTCCGACACGCCTGGGTGTGACGATGGTGGATACCGCATCCGTATATGTGACCAAGACCTTTTATAAAGACATTAAGAGCATTTATATCAATAAGAAAGCGAAGCGGATACCTATGCTCTTAAGTAAAATATTGCTGTTCGGTGGCGGAGGTTTTATTGCATTAAATTCTGCTAATCATTTGCTGCATGGAGACGGGCGTTTATACACCCAGAAAAAGAATTACCAGCGACTGGCGCGGGCAGGGGTCGCTGCAGTAACCGGGTTGGCTGGTTACCTGTTTTTCCGCAAGACAGGCTTTAGCCGAAAGCACCATGAAATCGTGTACATCAATCTTCAATAATCGCCGATAATATCTTACCCGCTTGAAAACCACGGGTTATCTTTGCCGCAATGGATATTAATTGCACAGAAAGGGAGTTATGGGTTATTAATAAGGTAGGAATTGCTGCCGCAAATCTTGGTTTGGAAACATACCTGATTGGGGGCTTTGTACGGGATAAATTATTAGGGCGGGATACCAAGGATGCAGATTTTGTTTGTGTGGGTGATGCGATAAAGCTTGCACAGGAAACCGCCAAACAATTTGATCCGGCACCACAGGTTGATTTCTTTAAAAACTTCGGAACTGCGCATATAAAACTTGCCGATGGATTTGATGTGGAATTTGTAGGCGCCCGCAAAGAAAGTTACCAGCGCCATTCACGCAAACCGGAAGTAGAGCCAGGTACCGTCGGCGATGATCAGGATCGCCGTGATTTCACCATCAATGCCATGGCAATAAGCCTGAATAAAGCTGACTACGGAAAATTGATTGATCCTTTTGACGGGCAAACAGATTTGGCTAATGGCATCATCCGCACACCAATGGACCCACTGCAAACTTTCAGTGACGATCCGCTGCGTATGATGCGGGGCATACGCTTTGCAACACAGCTCGGTTTTTCAATTGATGAAAAAACCTGGCAGGGAATTATTGACAGCGCTCACCGCATTAAGATTATTTCGCAGGAACGAATTACCGATGAACTAAATAAGATTATTGCGGCTAAGAAACCTTCTGTAGGGTTCGACCTGCTGTATCAATCCGGCTTGCTGCAATTAATTTTTCCTGAAATGGTGGCACTGGCCGGCGCAGAATACAAAGACGGCCACGGGCATAAGGACAATTTTTATCATACACTGCAGGTGCTGGACAACCTTGCTGCCAATACCACCGATCTGTGGCTTCGCTGGGCGGCTATTTTACACGATATCGCTAAACCGGCGACCAAGAAGTTTGAAGAAGGACATGGCTGGACATTTCATGGGCATGAAGTGGTAGGAGGAAGGATGGTGCCGAAAATATTTACAAAACTGAAGTTGCCGCAGAATGAAAAAATGCGGTTGGTGAAAAAGCTTGTCGAACTGCACCTTCGGCCCATAAGTGTAACGAAGGAAAATATAACCGATTCGGCTATTCGCCGTTTGTTATTTGATGCCGGTGAAGATTTTGATGCATTAATGCTGCTCTGCGAAGCAGATATTACGTCAAAGAATAAGCAGAAGGTGAAGCGGTACCTGGAAAATTTTCAACTGGTGCGCCAGCGCTGCAAAGAGGTAGAAGAAAATGATCATATACGCAACTGGCAGCCACCTGTAACCGGTGAGGTTATTATGGAGACATTTGGGTTGTCCCCCTCAAAGCCCGTTGGTATTATAAAAGATGCATTGAAGGATGCAATGCTGGACGGCATTATTCCCAATACATACGAAGATGCGTTTAATTTTATGCTGGAAAAAGGCAAAAGCCTTGGCCTGGAAATCAGAAATCTAAAACCGAAAACCTAAATTTGCTCTATGGCAATATTAAAGTTCAGAGTGTATTTTGAAGAGGACGAAAGTGTCTATCGTGATGTGGTTATCCGGCATAGCCAAACCTTCCAGGATTTGCATGGTGCGATATTAAAAGCGTATGAATTTGACAACAAACACCAGGCTACTTTTTTTCGCAGCAACGATCACTGGCAGCGGGGAAGAGAGATTACATTGGAAAAATATGACCGGGAGTATAAAGCACCGCCTTTATTGATGGGTGAGACATCGATTGGTTCTGAAATCCGTGATCCCAACCAGCGGTTTATTTATATCTACGATTTTAATAAGAACTGGTCTTTCCTGGTTGAACTAATCAATGTTTCGAAAGAAGAAAACCCGAAGCTTAGCTATCCGGCTACTTCACGGACAGAAGGCATTGCCCCCAGCCAGTACGGCACCAAAGGACTGCTCGGAGAAAAATTTGCCGACATAGAAGAGAAGTATGATTTGACCCAGGCAGGGGAAGGCTTTGGTGAAAAAAATGAGGAAGGGGAGGATGTTTCACTTGGGGAAGAAGGCGGAGGAGAGGAAGAGGAGGTATAAATAGTGCAAATAATCAATAGTCAACGTTTAATAAATCAATATTCAGTTTGCGGCATTTCTCTGCTTTTGGCTGAATCTTGTTCTTCCGGATGATGGATTTACACAACAAGTCTGTTATCATCATTGCAGGCCCTACAGCCGCAGGTAAAACCACCGCTGCCATTGCATTAGCCAAACATTTTGACACAGAAATTATTTCCGCTGACAGCCGTCAATGTTACAAGGAACTGAATATAGGCGTAGCACGGCCATCTGATGAAGAGCTGGCTTCGGTCCCCCATCATTTTATCGCATCTCATTCTGTACAGGAAGAAGTAACCGCAGCCAGTTTTGAAGCCTATGCTTTGGCAAAAACAGCTGAGTTGTTTGCAACAAAGGATCGTGTTATCATGGTGGGTGGCACAGGCCTGTACATCCGGGCTTTTTGCGAAGGATTGGATAGCATTCCTGCGATTGATCCTGGTATCAGGCAGGCAATAACAAGGAGTTATGAAGAGATGGGAATGACCTGGCTGCAGGAACAAATCAAAGAAAAAGATCCCTCATTTTTTTCTTCGGGAGAAATGCAAAACCCTCAACGGATGATGCGGGCGCTGGAAGTGGTGCAGGGTACGGGGAAATCAATACGCTCATTTCAACGGGGAGAAAAAGCGAAACGGGACTTTAATATTATCAAATTGGCTTTAGAATTGCCAAAAGAAACGTTGAACTGGAACATCAACAAAAGGGTGGATGGCATGATGCAGGCAGGTTTATTGGAAGAAGTAAGGGCACTGCAACCTTTTCAGCACTTGAATGCACTGCAAACAGTGGGTTATGCAGAATTGTTTGACCACCTGTCAGGAAAAATAGGGCTGGAAGAGGCTATTGAATTGATTAAAGTGCATACCAGGCAATATGCCAAGCGTCAAATGACATGGTTTAAAAAGGATCAAACCTTTAGCTGGTATCATGCCCACGACGGTGCGGCCTTGCAAAATGCCGCAGAATGGAGATAAGTCTATGTCGGCAGTCATTTTATGCGCAGTACCCTTTGATCTTTTGGGATCCTTCCTCAATTGATCCTGATCATTTTAACTGTAATTATGTAAGCTAAAGAGAAGATTTTATAACAAATCCTGCTGTATACTATGATTTGTGCAACCATGATATTAGTTTTACATTCTACTCCACATTGAGCACCATCCACTGTATCCACCGGAAGACCGGAAGTAGTTGAGCATAATATCACCACTTCACTTCAATATTTCAGTTTAGAAAGACCCAATCTGTCTACCCCTTGGATGAACTGCGGCATATGCTGTGTTTTATCGGCATGCCTTATCCATCTTCCTTACCAAAACCGTGAGCTAATCTCCTTTTAAACCAAAGTTTGAATTGATTCTTTGTTGCCCTATGCAATTCGAGATATAGCCCATTCTATTAAAACTTAAACATTTCTGAGCATGAAAAAGATTTTACTTAGTATCGTGTTAATGGCAGGCCTTTGGTCTGCACGCGGTTTTGCGCAATGTACTGGCGGGGCAAGCAATTGCGATCTCCAGGGTATTGGAAACGTGGTGGTACAAATTACCAACTCCACCCCAGTCAGTGCCAACCAATGTGAAGTGACATTCAACGTGTCCTTTGATCTGTCTTCTAACAATGGGAATAAGGATATTTTTATCCATTCCTGGTTGTTGGGTGACTATCCGTCTTATTTCCCCTGTACTTCCGGCACACAACCTGCTCCGGATAATGCAGTGCTGGGAACGCTGACGACAGATGCGATGAAATCATTCCTGGATATTGGTTTGAGTAACGCATCGGCACCCCGTGGTGCACTGAATGCAATAGTGAATGTACCCATCATGACCAGTTATGCTTCAGATAATACAGTAGACCTGATCAGCCCGGGAAATTCCCCTGGCATGGTCTGTACTAAAATCTATACGGGTGGTACTATCGATCGGTTTACAATCAATAATATAAAAGTGACGATTAATTCGGCTTGTGGTTCTACAATCCAGGTGAAAACAGACGTCTGGTCTAAAAATGGAACAAACGGACCCGCTCAGTGCTGGGTTGCCGGTATCACGCAGTTGTTCAACGATCCAACTGCCGCAGGCTTTAAAAATTGTGCAGTCCCCGCCCGTCAATACTCACTGGGTATAACTACTGTCGACGCAGCATCAAAGAACATCACCTACAAAGTCTATGTCGATATGAATGATAATGGTACATTGGAAACAGGCACAGATGTACTGGCCTTTACCAGTCCCGTTATCGCTATTTCTTCTAGTTCCAATTTCACTACGGGCGGATTGGTTAGTCTGCCTGCACCGTACTCCAACACTCAGCCCTATTCTGAAAAAGGATACCTGATCCTGATTGAAGGGCCAACACTGTCTAACAGCATAGTGAAATATTTCGCCCACCCGGCCGGCTGCTTTATATTACCCGCAGATATTATCTCAGTGAACGCTACCCGCAACAATACCAATGTGTCGGTACATTGGCAGACAGCCAATGAGCAAAATTGCCGTGGCTTTGCAGTAGAAAGAAGCAACGGTACTGATGTATGGCGTGAAGTAGCCTTTGTGCCCACACAGGCCCCGAATGGTAACAGTTCTTCATTACTTACTTACCAGTATACCGATTTCAATGATTCCCGTAGCATGACACAGTACCGCATCCGCCAGATGGATGTTGATAACCGTGCAAAACTGAGTCCGGTTCGTTCAGTTCGTGGCCTGGATCAGAAAAGTGGCCTGACTGTGTATCCTAACCCGACCAGCGATGGTAAAGTAAATGTGGTATTTAGCGATAATACAGCCGTACGTGAGCTTTCTTTGCAGGATATGTCTGGCCGTGTAGTGAAACAAGTAAAAGGAATTACGGCAAACAGCATCATACTGGATAACCTGCAAACTGGCATGTACACACTTCGTGTAGTAGTACCATCAACAGGTGACCAAGTGATACAGAAAATTATAGTGAACAATAAATAATTGAGGGGGTATACCAGGCCCACAGGGCTTTTTAAAAAGGCTGTCCATAACGGACAGCCTTTTCTTTTGAATTATTCAGGCTTTTTTATTTCACCATCTTGTTACGGAAATAATCATATACCAGTGCTTTCCCATCTGTAACATTGAGGCAGATAAGCAGATTGGCCTCACTGCTGCTCAGGTTTTTATTATTTGTGCCCACGATATACATATGGCTGTCGGCCGTTTTCCAGTCACTCCATTGAGATAAACCTGTATTGTATGACCAGCCAGTTTTACCACTTTTATCCATCGCAGTGATAATAATAGTGCTCTCATTGCCGACCTGGTTTTTATGTACAACGAGGTATTTTCCGGAAATAGTGATAGCCGTCGCTGTTTTGCGGTTGAGCAGGAAGCCCCCGTCAAGAAAACCGGAAGTGGAAATTTGCTGGCCGCTTTCTTTGTCAATCACCAGTTCGCCACTTTTGCCCCTGGTGTAGTTGCATACTATTAGTGTACGCCTTGCTGTTTCATCGTACACTTTGTGATTGTAAATACGAGGGCCAAGTTTTTCAAATTCTTCTTCACTATACAAGCCGTACCATTTACCATTTGCTGTATCCTGGTAGTCTTTAATCTCCGAATAGGAGGGGTTATCCCGTTCCAGGTTTTCAATCGCCCTCTCCATTTCTTCCAGGTCACGTTTTTTTGATTCCGCCTGGCTCCTCAGTTCGTACAGGCTATCCCGTATTTTTTGCAGGCTGTCCCTTTCTGCATAAAAAATCTTTGTGATACGCTGGTATTCGGCCTGGCTTATTTTGCCGGCACTGTAATCTTTTGATACCCGGTAGTTTTTTTGCTGGTAGAGGCTGTCATTGGCAGCATTATTTTTTTGAATAGCCATTTCAAGGTCTTTTACCAGCTTCGCTGCAGAGGTAGTTGCCGTTTTGCCATTGGCAGGTGTGGCAGCCAGCGTTGTCCCGTTGATGATCCATTTACTGCCGTCTTTAGCGGTTACATATATACTTCTGTCCTGGTTACTGAACTCATAATACCTTCTTTCATCAGGTAACAGGTTGGTCAATGCCGGGTTCTTCTTTTCCAGGATTTCCTTATCTGCAATTGTCTCAAGCGTAAAGCCATCAAAAGCCATAGGCTCGCCGATAAACACCCAGGCATAATCACCGGCAGCACCCATTACTTCCACCGGATGATATTTAACCTGCCTGTGCTTTTTAATTTTACGGTTATTCATTAATTCGGCAGTAACCCCATCGTTTACCTGTATGTAAAAACTGGTGTTGACACTTTTGCTTACCATGCCACCCTTACGGGAATAAGAAGTGGTTTTTTGAAACTCCACCACACTGAAGACAGTCTTTTTTCCGTTCTTTTCAAAAACGAGTACGGGTGGCTTGGCAAACCGCTCATCGTATTTAGCGAGGCAGCCACGTAGCAGAAAGATAAACCCGGCAACCAGCCCCCCAAATAAGAGTATGGATATGCCGATGGGTTTTTTTAGTGAAGCCATTGGGTATTGGTTTATGGTTAATTTAATAACTAAAATATGGAATTTTATACCAGCAGCATCTTTGTTTGTTATGCAGAAAATTTTATACCTCTGTTTGCCGGTGCTTGTCACGGCCTCGTGTAAGGATAAGCCTGTCAGGGATACACCAGCAGGGCCTGAAAAGGGTATTGTCAGAACGGCTATATCCGCAGACAATAAAAACATCTATAAACATTCGGGCGATATTCCGGTGCCGGCAGGATATACCAGGGTAACAGAAGCAGAAGGTTCTTTCGGATCATTTTTGCGCCGTTTGCCATTGAAGGCTGACAAAACGGTTTATCTCTATAATGGTGAAAAGAAAAGAAAACAGTCCGCACAGTTTGCCGTAGTGGATATTCCAACAGGCAAAAAGGACTTGCAGCAGTGTGCCGATGTGGTAATGCGGCTGCGGGCTGAATACTTGTTTGCACAGAAAAAATATGATTCCATTTCCTTCACAGATTTTGCCAACAAAAAATATAAATGGCAGGGTGGAAGTAGCCGGCAGCAATTCGACCGTTACTTAGAAAATGTATTTAGCTGGTGTGGTTCCGCTTCGTTAGAGAAACAACTTAAACCCGTTGATATCAACAGCATCAAAACAGGCGATGTATTTATACACGGAGGCTTCCCCGGCCATGCCGTAATTGTGGTGGATATGGCGGTGAATGACGCAGGAAAAAAATGCTATATGCTGGTACAGGGTTATCAACCGGCCCAGGATATGCATGTGCTGGTCAATCCAATCAATGAAGAACTAAGCCCCTGGTATGAAATACTGGATGAAGAAACCGTGTTCACGCCGGAGTGGCATTTTACACGAAATGAACTGAGAAGATGGTGAGTGAATTGACCCCTCGCTTTCAGGGCGCAGAGATTTAATTCTTTCGCTTAAAATCACCCCGTTTCCATGCATTGATAAATTCAGCCCAGGCTGCGGGATTAAAGATATTCTGTGGAGGGGTTTGCCCCTGGTAAGTTGCTTTGGTGGCAATCTTATTAAACTGCTGACGGGTAGCCTCGCCGCCATCGCCACTAATCGTTCGCATCCAGGCCCTTCGATTGGCTGCACTGGTATTCTTACGGGCTATTTCATAATCATCGTCGGGTACTTGCAGGGCTACAAAGTCGCGGGCAAACTGCTCCGGAGTGGGCCTCGGTTTTATAATCGTTGCCGGCAGGTATACCGTATCCACCACCATCAATTGTACAACACTATACTGATTGCCTTCCAGGCTCCTGGGAACGGTAACTGTCTTAGGTTTATAGGTAACGTGGGTAAATTCGACCTGGTCACCTTTCATCACAACTATCGAGAATACGCCTTGTGCATTGGAGATAGTACCGCGATTTTGGCCTTTTACTACAATACTTACTGCGGGGATACCCACCAGGCTATCGGCGGTCATGACCACACCATATAACTGTACTACGGAGTCCCGTACCAGTTCAAATTGTGCAGTAGCTTTTTGGTTAATGACAAAAAGCGACAATAGGGTAAAAAGTAAAATTTTCTTCACTGTGTCAAAAATAAAGACAAGTTGCTGATTTCGTAAAACAAAATGGTTCGGCATATGTTTAACTTTGCCCTTTATCTGACTTTTAACAAATACTTGGAGAATGACGAAGGAGAAAATACTGGAGGCCTTAAGTAATGTGCAGGAACCTGATCTTGGAAAAGACCTGGTAACACTGAACATGGTGAAAGACATTACCATAAATGGGAATGATGTTTCTTTTACCATCGTACTGACCACCCCGGCCTGCCCGATGAAGGACATGATGGGAAATGCCAGTAAAAATGCTATAAAGCTGCTGGTGAACAAGGATGCCAATGTCAACGTCAATTTTACTTCGCAAACCACCACCAAGCGTACAGACAACGGGGCAGTATTACCCAAGGTAAAAAACATCATCGCCGTGGTGAGTGGTAAGGGAGGCGTGGGCAAATCAACTGTTTCAGCCAACCTGGCCTTGGCCCTGTCGCAGGGCGGTGCAAAAGTTGGATTGATGGATGCAGATATTTACGGGCCAAGTGTGCCTATCATGTTTGGTGTGCGGGGCGAAAGGCCCATGATGATTGATGTGGGTGGTGAAAAACCCATGATTGCGCCGCTGGAACGATATGGCATTAAACTGATCAGCATTGGATTGCTGGTGGATGAAAAGAATGCGGTGGTATGGCGTGGACCAATGGCCAGCAGTGCTATCCGCCAGTTTATTACAGATGTATATTGGGATGATCTTGATTACCTGGTAGTAGATATGCCACCGGGTACCGGGGATATACATTTGACATTAATGCAAACTGTTCCGGTTACAGGGGCTGTAATTGTAACTACGCCGCAGGATGTTGCACTGGCCGATGCAAAGAAAGGGATTGCTATGTTTGGGCAGGCACAATTGAATGTACCGGTAATCGGGTTGGTGGAAAACATGAGCTACTTCACACCGGCTGAGCTGCCGGAAAACAAGTATTATATTTTTGGAAAAGAAGGAGGGAAGCGGCTGGCTGATGAATACGATATTCCATTCCTGGGGCAAATACCTATTGTGCAAAGTATCAGGGAGGGTGGTGACCAGGGAATTCCCATCATGATGAGTGATGATACAGTGACTAAGAAAGCGTTTGAAAATTTTGCTTCCTATGTTGTACGGAGTATTGCCATGCGCAATGCGAATATAAGTGCAGAGAAAATCGCCGAGACGGTATAGGTTTATGGTTTAACGTTTAATGTTTAACGTTGCTTTGAACCGAAGTTTACTTTATTTTTTGGAGATACTAAGTTTATGAAAGACTAACTTTTAACGCTCACTTTAAACATTAAACGCTTCATGTACAACCTTCCTTATTTTAAAGAAAGCGATGCGGCTGAAGTGCTGCAGTTTATGAAAGACTATCCTTTTGTGTTTCTAACAGGGGTAAATGCGTCGGGCAAACCTGTTGCTACGCAAGTACCTGTGTTTATTGATGAACGGGATGGTAAACTTTTTCTGACAGGCCATATCATGCGGCAAACCGATCATCAGCAGGCATTTGAACAAAACAATAATGTACTGGCTGTTTTTACCGGCCCGCATACCTATGTTAGCGCTACCTGGTACACCAAAGCCATGGGAAGTACCTGGAACTATATGAGTGTGCATGCACAGGGTACTATACGTTTTGGTGACAAAGAGGAATTGATTGCAGTGCTCAAACGTCTGACCCTGCATTATGAAAATGGCAACACTGCATCTTCAACCATTTTTGACAACCTGCCCACTGATTATACAGAAAGTATGATGAAAGGCATTGTGCCATTTGAAATAGAAATTACTGAATTGCAGCATGTGTTTAAACTGAGCCAGAACAGGGATGAGGAGAGTTATGATAATATCATCCGCCAGTTGAAACAAAAAGATGATAATGCAAAAGCCATTGCTGCTATTATGGAGAAAAGAAGAACAAAACTATTTCCTGTATGAAAACTTATCTGTTCCTGTTGATGGCCGGCCTGGCATTGTCATGTTCTAATACCAAAAAAATGAAACAGTCTGAGGCAACAGCGGGGGATAAAGGTTACATCAAAAATGCCTTAGACAAACAGGGGCACAGAGGCTGTCGCGGCCTGATGCCGGAGAATACCATACCTGCTATGATACATGCCCTTGACCTGGGTGTAACCACCCTGGAGATGGATGTGGTAATAACAAAGGACAAAAAAGTAATCCTTTCGCATGAACCATGGTTTGGCCAGGAAATAACCACCCTGCCGAATGGAAAATATATGGGTGACCGGGTAGAGCGGACATACAATATCAACTGGATGACTTACGAGCAAACCAAGGATTTTGATGTAGGGATGAAGCCGCACCCGCGGTTTCCGCAACAAAAAAAGATGAAAGCGACCAAGCCATTATTATCAGAAGTAATTGACAGTGTGCGCAAGGAAATGATGATACGCAAAAGACCATTCCCCTATTATAATATTGAAACAAAAACCAATCCTGAATTTGACGGTGTTTTTCATCCAAAAGTGGAAGAGTTTGTAGAGCTGTTAATGGGTGTGATTAAAGAAAAACAAATTGAAGAGATGGTCATCATCCAGTCCTTTGATTACCGTACGCTGCAATACCTGCACCAGCATTACCCGCATATCAAAACAGCCATGCTGGTGGAGGATTTTGATAAAAGAAGTTTTGATGAACAGGTGAAGCGACTTGGTTTTACAACCACCATCTATAGTCCGCATTACTCATTAGTAACCGAACAACTGGTAAAGCAATGCCATGCAAAAGGTATGCGACTGATCCCATGGACGGTGAATGATAAAAAGAAAATCGAGGAGTTGGAGGCATTGGGTGTGGATGGCATAATAACGGATTATCCGAACCTGTTTGCCGAATAGCTGATATAAAAAAAACGCCTTGTATTCAAAACAGGCGTTTTTAAAAGTGTGCTGTATGATATTACTTACTTCACAGCCTGTACTTCTTTTACCCAGGCGCTGCGCCTGTTTTTCCAATTCGAGCTTACGGCTTCCCATTTAATATAGCTTTCAAATTCTCCCAATAATTTAGCGGCGGCTGCATTGGTTTTTGCTGCTTTACATTCAGCAATCCAGGCTTCCCTTCTTGCAGCCCATTTTTCATCTACCGCACTCCATTTGGTGTTGGACTCAAGTTCAATTAAACGGTTGCCAATACAGGCACCATCGGTGCAATTGGTGGTACTGGTTATCCAGCCGGAGCGTACATTTTTCCAGTTTTCTTCCACCGACTCCCAGCCCATGTTGGATTCCAGTTCCAGCAGCAATTTACCTGCGGCAGAGGCGGGTAAGCCCGGCTTGTTTGCATTAGAGGCAATACAGCCAAAAATCATCAGCGAAAGGATTAGTTTTTTCATATTATACATGTTTAAGTGCCTCATTTCTGTAAGGCGCAGCCATATTTTTTCTGGTTTAAAAAGTATATGGAACTTTTATCCCTGTGAAAAGAAAATATTTTTTTTAATGAATTTGTTATTGCATGGCCATCCAGCTCAGGCGCAGATCCTGCGCCCAATAGCTGGTGGCGTCTACCCGCTTCACATTAACTACAAAACCGGTCGTGGTTATATTTCGTACCGTTACTGCGAATACATCATTAAAGCTTTGACCGGTTTCAGTGAGGGGTGTTGCGAGCACAAAAGTCGGAGCGGTGGTGTATGCTTCCGGGAAAGCTACTGTAAATGAACAAAGTCCGTTGGTGTTCGTACATTCTCCTAATACGATTACCCCTTTCTGTATGTTTTCCAGGGGGGTAGCTTTGGAGCCCACTTCAATACTTTTGTAAAAATGGGTGGAGCCGTTAGAGAATGTAGTTATGGCATTTCGCCGGAAAAAGTTAGCCGTACCCATACCTACTTCAAAAACGGTGTTTTGCAGGGTCGTGTCATTATAGTTTCCTATAACGATACTGCCAGCGCTTTTGGATATTAAACTGCTGCCGATAATTGTGCTGAAGGCAGCTCTTGAATCATTGCCCGATCCAATGATATAGCTTGAATTAACATGGGCCGTGTTATAGCTGCCGAAAATATAAGCAAAGGGTGCGTATGCATCCGACAATTTCCCGATTATAAATGACTCGGGTTCTGACGTATGATTACTAATCCCAATTAAAAAGGATTCATCTCCTGCTGCTGTCAGACCGGTGCCTAAGGCAAAACTTTTTTGCCCGCTAGCCTCTGAATTGATCCCTATTGCCACACTATTAGCAACTGAAGCCTTAACGTTATTACCCAGGGCTAGAGACGAATTTCCTTTCGCCCTGGCGTTCATTCCCATAGCCACAGAATAATTGCCAATACTGTCTTTATCCCAATTGGTGCTGCCATCATATCCTGCACGAAAGGCTGCTTTATCTGCATACCACATCATCCTTCTGCCTGCACCACTAATGGGCACATCGGCCGGCGTACCGGGAACATTTCCTATGGCGCTAAATAATACACTGCTGTCTGCCACATGTAACCTTGAGCGGGGATTTATAGTTCCAATACCTGTACGGCCGTTCTTAAGAACAGTTATTGCATTTTTCCGGTTCGTTGCGTTGCTGCCATTTCCTATTTCAAAAAGACTGTTATTGGCAGTGGTGTCATTGTATATTCCGATTACCGTTGAATTTATACTCCTGCCTACAATGGAATTTCCAATAACGATTGCTCCTTGTACTTCAGCACGGGAATCAAAACCCATTGCCAGGCTTTTGTAGTCATTCGCCTGAACATTTGCACCGATGGCAACACTATTATGATTATTTGCAGCCGCATAAGAACCGATTCCGACCGAAGTTCCGTAGGCAATGGTGTGGCTGCCAATGGAGATAGATTCAGATCCCATCGCAGTAGCAGCGTAACCCATTGCCACTGACAATTCTCCATATGCTTCTGTAAAGGAACCAAGGCTAAAAGAAAAAAAACCACTTGAAATGTTTGAAGTTCCTGCACTGAAACTGCCCTGACCTAGTGCTTTTGAACCATTTCCCAAAGCAATGGCATCCCTTCCTTTCGCTATAACATTTGTACCGGCCCCGAATGAACTAATACCAATACTGTCCTTATCCCATTGCGTTGAGTTTACATACCCCACTCTGAACGCAGCTTTATCCGGGTACCACATCATCCTTCTGCCGGCCCCGCTGATAGGTATGCGGCCTGCGGCAGCCGGGACATCGCCGGCGCTGCTGAATAAGACGCTGCTATCTGTTACATGCAGCCGTGCAGCCGGTGTGGTAGTACCAATACCAACATTTTGTGTAAAGACGGTAGCTGGAAAAATAAATAAAGGAAATATCCTCAGCAGGTTGCGGACTTGCCTCATACAGGTTTGTTTAACGGTGTGCAGTAACAACATTAAACCTATACAGAAAATGAATACAGGCAGGCCTCTTTTAAGTGAAGCAGTCTTCTTTCCGGGTGAACGGACAAAAAAAGAAAGGGAAAATCAGCGCAGGATTTGCAATTGCTCTAAAAAATCAGCCCGGTAAGCTTTGCCGATTGGTATGGGGTCAGGAATATGTTGCAGCAAAAGGCTGTCTTCGCCAACCGATTTGATGAATAGTTTATGCACGACATACGATTTGTGCACACGAAGAAAGGATGCAGGGGACAATTGCTGGTGAATGACTTTCAGTACCGAGCTGAGTAAATATTTTTGTGCAGCCGTATGCAGCCTGGTGTAGTTGTCAACGGCTTCAAGCAGTACAATATCGTTGACGGGCAGGTTTACCAGTTCCCCCTTGTGTTTGATAAATACATTGTCCGACACGATACTTACTTCTTCAGCCTTATTGGCTTCGAGTTGCTGGAATTTATCCCAGGCAATAGTAATTTGTGTTTGCAGGGCTAAATCTGTAACGGGCTTTACAATATAGCCAAATGGCTTGCTCCGCATGGCTTGTTCTACAGTGCTGTTATCCGAAAAAGCAGTAATAAATATCACAGGTATATTGTACCGCTCAGCTAATAATCCGGCTGCATCGATCCCGTTTTTTGTTCCCGGCATATTAATATCCATCAATACAAGGTTCGCAGGTTTTTCAGCCATACGGCTAAACACTTCTTCATAATTCGCTGCTATACCAGTAACGATGGCCCCCATTTTTTCCAAACGCAGTTTTAAGTCCAGTGCTATGGGAAATTCGTCTTCAGCAATAAGAATGTTGAGCGGCTTCATGCTTTCTTTCGTTTAAATGTAAGGGCAAACCGGGTACCTGCCTGGTGTTGTACCAATAACTGTGCCTGCAACTGGTTGGCCAAACCCTTTACCAGTTCAAGGCCCAATGTGCTTTTTGCTGCATCGTCAATACTAAAGCCTTTCCCATTGTCCTCTATGATATAATTGATTATTTGGTAATCGCCATAACAAGTTACGGTAATCGTTCCAGGCTTACCGTCAAACGCATGTTTGATACTGTTTGTGATAGCCTCGTTTAATATCAACCCCATTGGAACGAGTTGGTCAATAATGACAGGGTAATCATATGAAATATGGCTGGCCAGTTTAATCTGCCTGCTGTTCAGATCATAGGTTTGCCGGTAATAATCGCAGAGGCTGTCCACATATTCGGCGAGGCTTATTTGCGAGAGGTTAGCCGACTTATATAATTTCTCATGCAAAACACTCATGGTATGTACCCGGTTACGGGTTAGCTCCACCAGGTTTTGTACAGAGATTTGGGCTCCTATATTTTGCTGCAGGTTCAGAAAGCTGTCAATAAGCTGCAGGTTGTTTTTTACCCGGTGATGCACTTCTTTCAACAGTACTTCTCTTTCATTCAATGCTGCCTGCAGCCGTGCAGAGAGTTTTTTCTTTTGATTGTAGCGGTAGAGGTATATACCAGCGAAGAGGAGTATAACAGCGGCCAGAATGGAGAGAAAGATAGTCCGGTTTTTTTGTATTGCTGCATTTTCTTCCAGCTTGCTGATGGCCCTTTCTTTTTCAGAAACGTTATACCTGATCTGCAGCTTGTTGAATTCGTTTTTCAGGCTGATACTGTTCAGTGAATCAGAAATCTTATCGGCTTTTTTCAAATAATTATTTGCAGATAGATGATTGCCCAGCAATTCTTCTGCCTCGGAGAGGAGCTTATATGTCTCTGCTAAGGGTGCAGGGTTGTAAAGCGATTCATAAATAGCAGCAGCTAGCTGCCCGTTTGCTTTGGCTTCGTTTGGGTTGTGGGTTTGCAAAAACAAAACAGTTTTTGTTTTCAATGCATCTGCTTTTTCCCGCAGAAAACTGCCTTTTGTGCTTTCATTAATCACAATGTCGAGCACAAGGGTGCTTTCGGCTTCTTTTTTTTGCTGTATCAGCAAGAGGGCTTCCATGATTCTTGCCTGGCAATATTCCCGTAAACGGTTGTCTTCTTTATAGGCAGCTGCGGCGTTACGGGCATAATAAATGGCCCGATCCAGTGAATCTGTTTGCAACAGTCTTGCCCTTGACATGGCGATATGCGCCAATTGTGTTTTTTTTGCCTGCTTTTTATAGTAGGCTTCAGCATCATCAAGTAAGCGGATGGCTTCATCTTTCTTGCCATTCTCAATCATCAGTTCGGCAATATTCTGATAGATGGTATTGCTATGTTCTGCATTTTGAAAGGTATCCCGCATAATGGTCAGTGCACGGCTGTAAAACTCCAATGAACGGGGATAATTTCCGCTGATACGGTGTACGGTAGCGATATTGTTATAATTGCCGGCAATGCCTATTTTGAAGTTGATCAGTTCCTGCGTTTGTATGGCCTGGTTAAAAAAATACAAGGCACTGTCGGCCTGCGCCATGTTCTTGTAAAAAGTTCCCATCAGCGTCAGGTAATAGGCCTGGTTGCTGGTGTCGGGTACGGCCATTGCAGCAGCATATCCTTTTTTGGCATAGTGGATTGCTTTCCGGGGGTCAGTTTCTTTGTAGGCTATACAAAGGGTATCGTAGAGATAAATAAGTTCAGTGGGAGTAGCTTTAGGGATTTCTTTCAATACCCTGGCGATGGTGGCTGCATCCTGGGCAAAAAGTTTATTCGTTCCTGTAATGAACAGGATACAGCACAACAAAAGGATGCGGCTCATCAGTTAATGGTTAATTATTCCGGGACCTTATAAAGGTATATAAATTAATTGTGCGGTCTGGCAGCAGATCAGCCAAATGGGTAAACAGCATTTGGGGATGGGTGAACAGAAGCAAATATTGAGTGAATACCTAAAAATCAGGTAGGCTTTTTTCACTTATTCCCAACCAGTCAAGCGCATTATGGTAAAGGAGTTTTCTATTAGCTTTTTTCCCCAGGTCCATTCGTTCTATGAGCTTGCCTGGTTTATGTTCGCCGAGCGGGAAGGGATAATCACTACCCATGCAAATGCGGTTCTCGCCGATAATGTCCAGCAGGTAGCTGAATGCTTTTTTGTCATGGACTAAGCTGTCCACCCAAAATTTACCGAGATAATCTTTGGGATTAATGGGGTTGTCAACGGCTACTAAGTCGGGCCTCACTTTAAAGCCGTGCTCAATTCTGCCCAGTGTAAAAGGGAAGGAGCCTCCGCCATGGGCGAAAGCCACTCGCAGTTTCGGGAATTTTTCAAATATACCGGCGAATATCATGGAGCAGATAGCCCTTGTTGTTTCAGCCGGCATACCAACCAGCCAGGGTAGCCAGTATTTTTCCATCTGTGTTTCACCCATCATTTCCCATGGGTGGATAAAGAGGGCGCAACCCAATTTCTCGGCCGCAGCATAAAAAGGAAATAAAGAAGGGTCTGAAAGATTTTTCCCATTGATATTGGAGCCGATTTCTAAACCCGGCATCCGCAGTTCTTTCATACATCGTTCCATCTCTTTTATGGCCATATCCATATCCTGCATGGGTACTGTACCAAGGCCAATAAAATGGTGTGGTTCTTTGGAAACAGTTTCAGCAATATGGTCGTTAAAGAAACGGGATGTTTCTAATCCGTCAGCAGGATTTGCCCAATAATTAAACAAGACAGGAATGGTGGAGAGGACCTGTACGGTCACATCTGTTTCCTCCATGTCTTTTAACCGCTCTGCAGCATCATAGCAATTCTTTTCTACAACACGGAAAAGCTTATCGCCTTTCATCATGCAGGCATCGCAGTTGCGGTGTTCGAGGTGTATAAATTCGCCATAGCCAAACTTTTGGGTCCAGTTCGGCATGGTGGAGGGCATGATATGGGTGTGTATATCAATTCGCATTTGTTAATTTGGTTATTGGTTAATTGGTAAGAAGGCAGGCCGAAATCCGCAGCAGTA
>CAYLRV010000010.1:0-106905 GCA_964386395.1 uncultured Chitinophaga sp. | reverse complement strand
GAAAAGTTTGCCGGTAAATATTACGATGCGATAACCGCTGGTATAGATTTCACTGCCCGCGACATCCAGAATGAACTGAAAGAAAAAGGATTGCCCTGGGAGAAAGCCAAGTCGTGGGACAACTCGGCCGTGATAGGCAAATGGGTGCCCTTTACAGAGGTGAAGAACAAGAAGGATATTAATTTCTGCCTGTATAAAAACAAAGAACTGGTGCAACAGGGCAACTCGGCCAATATGCTGCACAGTTTTGATAAGATAGTAGCCTATATCTCCAATTATTTTTCAGTAAACATCGGCGACCTGATTTTCACAGGCACACCAGCAGGTGTGGGAGAACTGGTGGTGGGTGACGAAATGGAGGCCTTCCTCGAAGATGACAGCATGTTCACACTGGAAGTGAAATAAAAATTTTAGCCAAACCAATTGCTTTTTTATACTGCGAAGCCTGAAAAGGAGTAGCAGGAAGGAGCCGCTCGTCTTTGGAGCGGCTTTTTTTATTTGTTAACGGGTAGTTGCCAGGTTAAGTATCAGCTTCTTCCTGTTAAAATCTGCAACGCTTTATAACATTTGTAAGTATCGCAGGAAAATTATTTACAGGATTGTGGTCAATACACAGTTCGTGTAATTTGCCTTTTGTAACCAGATCGGCAAAGTTTGCTGGTAAGCCCTGTAGCTGGTTATTGCTTAAAATCAAAGACGCCAGGTTTGAAAGGTTTTCAAAGCCGTCGGGCAAACTAGTCAATTTGTTATTTTGGAGAAAAATCGATGTGATTGATTTGAGGGTGCCAAAGTTTTTAGGTAAACCCGTAAGCAGATTATTGCTTAAGTCCAATCCCAATGTCATTTCTGTTAGGTTGCCAAAACTCAAAGGCAATGCACTTAGCTTATTATTTGATAATTTAACTATCGAATTAGACCGAGGGCCGCTTAATGCCCTGAGGCTTCCAAAGCTATCCGGTAACCGGGTTAACTGGTTATACGATAAATCCAGCTCGCTTAGCATCACAAGTTCGCCGAAACTTTCTGGCAAACTGGCAATCTTATTATGATCCAGAAGCAGACTTGTTAGTGAGGTAAGGTTTCCGAAATCGGGCGGCAGCGCCAGAAGCTGATTATGGCTGGCCCACAGCCGGCTTAACGATTTAAGCTTGCTATAGCTAACAGGCATACTCACAATCTGGTTGTTTGTGGCATCTAGGGATGAGAGGTTGGAAAGGCTGGCCAGGCTTTCGGGAAAACTATTAAATTTATTATTGCTGATATCTACACGCTGAAGCGATTTAAGGTTGGCAAAACTGGCAGGTAAAGAGTTCAGTTTATTATTCGCAAGTGTAATAATATTTATTGATTTAAGTGTCCCTTTAAATTCGGGCAATGATGTAAGCTGGTTATCACTGACAGCAAACTGGTACAGGTTGTCAAGCTGCCATATGCTCACTGGCAGTGTACGTAACTCGTTGTTACTGATAAATAAAGAATAGAGTGAAGATAATTTGCCGATACTTTCTGGCAAAGCAAGCAGGCTATTGCTACTCAAATCTGCCTGGTATAATTTCCCCAGGTTGCCAAAGCTCTCCGGCAAAGCTTTAATTTTATTTTGGCTGATATTTAAAAGATAAAGTGACCGGAGATTGCCAAAGTTTTGCGGCAGTGTGGTCAGCAGGTTGTCTGCAATGGACAAAGAAGAAAGTGACGACAGGTTTCCAATGCTTTGAGGCAAGCGGGTAATCTGGTTATGATCAAAATCAGCAGCGGTTAGGGCTGTCAGGTTTCCAAAGCTCTCCGGTATATTTCCTTTTAGGTTGCACGAATTAAATATGACGGAAGTTATCCGTGCATTTTCTACATAAATACCAGGCCCCCATTCGTTGACTGGTTTTTTAAAATCAATCTGGCCCTGGCTCCAGGCCGGCCCGTTTGTGCTATTATACAAATCAACAATAGCTAAAGAGTCGCCAGCGTTTACCTGGCCAAAAGCCGGGCAAGTATGGAGGGCAATAATAAAAACTGAAAATACAGATACCAGGTATTTCATGTAAAAACAGTTATTAATTGTATTAGTTAAGACTTAATCCGAAAGTTGGGATTAAATTTCAGTAATGCCACTTTGTAAGCTCCCCCAATCTTCGCTCATTTGAAAGTTACTTAATTTGTAACTATAAATGAGCAATATGAAACGATCAAAATTTACCGGAACACAAATTGTAAACGCTCTAATTGAGTTTGAATCTGGCCGTAAGGCAGAAGAGGTCTGTCAGGGGGTGGGAATCTCATTGAGTAGCGTTTCTTCTGAAGGAATGACAGCTGGCCGGAATGAAAGGCAGCATTGATGGCTTTAAAATCAATACCCCGTCCTACATTTGCGCATTATCGCTTGCTAACAATGACTGATACCCAAATACTATTAGAAGCCTACCGCCTGATGAGCCGTGCCAAAAACATGGCAGAAACCTACGAGGCCAACCGTTCCGTTTGTAAATATGTACACTCCACTTCCCGCGGACATGAAGCTATACAACTGGCCACCGCATTTCAATTGCAGCCATGTGATTTCGTAAGCCCGTACTATCGTGATGAAAGCCTGATAATGGGGCTTGGGTTTACACCCTACGAGCAAATGCTGCAATTGCTGGCCAAGGGTGAAGATATATTTACCGGGGGGCGTGAATATTATTCACATCCAAATTATAAGGGCGAAGATAAACCCACCATCATTCATCAAAGCAGTGCTACCGGCATGCAGGCCATACCTACTACGGGTGTGGCGCAGGGAGTGCAGTACAAAGAAAAACACCTGCCCGATCAATTAAGGAAAGGTGATGCTGGTGAATTACCCGTGGTGGTATGTTCCCTGGGCGATGCAAGCGTAACAGAAGGGGAAGTGAGTGAGGCATTTCAGTTTGCTGTTCTGAAACAATTGCCGATCATTTATTTAATACAGGATAATAACTGGGGCATCAGTGTAACAGCAGAGGAAGCCCGTGCCATGAATGCCTTTGAATTTGCTGCGGGTTTTAAAGGAATGAACCGGGTGCAGGTGGATGGCAGCGATTTTGAAGCCTCCTATAGTGTAATGAAAGAGGTGGTGGAGTATGTGCGGCAGCACCGCAAACCTTATCTTGTGCATGCACAAGTGCCCCTGCTCGGCCACCATACCAGTGGCGTGCGAAAAGAATTTTACCGCAATGATGAAGACTGGGCAAAACACCAGCAACATGATCCTAATCCAAAACTGCGCAAGCGGTTAGTAGACAGAGGTATCGCCGAAAGTGAATTAATAAAAATAGAGGAGGAGGCTGCTGCTGTAGTCGCTGCAGATTTTGCCAAAGCTGTTGCATCGCCGGAGCCTGACCCGGCTACGGTAGTCAATCATGTATTTGTACCAACAACGGTAACAGAAGAAACAGGCGAAAGAAATCCGGCAAATGCGGAGAAAGTGATCATGGTGGATGCGGCCTTATTTGCTATCCGGGAAATAATGGAAAAACATCCTGAAGCCATATTATATGGTCAGGATGTGGGCAAACGGCTTGGTGGGGTATTTCGTGAAGCAGCCACACTGGGCGAAAAATTTGGTGACCATCGTGTATTCAACACCGCTATACAGGAAGCCTATGTTGTTGGTTCCTGCGTGGGGATGAATGCAGTCGGGTTGAAGCCCATTGTAGAAGTACAGTTTGCAGATTATATATATCCCGGTTTCAATCAGCTGGTAACAGAAGTGTCTAAAAGTTGTTACCTGAGTTGTGGTAAATTTCCTGTGTCTATGATACTGCGGGTACCGATTGGTGCCTACGGTGGTGGTGGGCCTTATCATAGTGGTAGTGTGGAAACAACGGTCTTATCCATTAAAGGAATTAAAGTAGCCTATCCTTCCAATGCGGCGGATATGAAAGGACTGATGAAAGCTGCATACTACGATGGCAACCCGGTGGTGATGCTGGAACATAAAGGGCTTTACTGGAGCAAAGTACCCGGCACGGAGGATGCAAAAACAACCGAGCCTGCGGCAGATTATATCTTGCCATTTGGCAAAGCCAGTATTGCTGTACATGCAGATGCTGATAAAATCAGTAACGGCGAAAGCTGTGTCATCATTACCTATGGTATGGGTGTGTATTGGGCGAAGGCAGCCGCCAAACAACTGGAAGGACAAATAGAAGTAGTAGACCTGCGCACACTATATCCATTGGATGAAGCATTGATCTATGAACGGGTAAAAGCACATGGTAAATGCCTGGTGCTTACCGAGGAGCAACAAAATAATTCCTTTGCAGAGTCATTAGCCGGGCGCATATCCAAAAACTGTTTTCAGTCGCTGGATGCCCCGGTGGAAGTATTGGGTGCCCTCAACCTGCCGGCGGTGCCGATGAATATGGGATTGGAGCAGGCCATGCTGCCTAACCCGGCTAAAGTGGCGGCCATACTCCGGAAAATACTGGTTGGGTAGGTAAAACCAGCAGTTCACTCATCCAAAAGCTATCGTTAAGAAATCGCTGAAAAGGGTGAAAAGGTTTTATGTAGTTTAGCATAGATTCATCCATTAAACAACCACACTATGCGACAGCTATTCACGATGCTTATCCTTCTCCCGTTTATTGCATGTGCAAACAACAGCAAAAAAAATACGGAACCTGCCACGATAAATACTGCTGCAACGAATGTAACTGATCCGGCAAACACCTATATATTTATGGTAGGCGTGCTGCAATGGCAAAGCCCCTCACTTAGTCCCTTTAGCAAAAAAAACAGGAAAGACGAAGAGTTGTATAACCTGTTTTTGAGTAAAGGTGTAAACAAAGCCAATACAGTTTTTTTAAAAGACAATGAAGCCACCCTGGCGAACATTACACAAAAAATGAAAGAACTGTTGGGCAAAACAAAAGCAGGTTCAACATTTATCTTTTATTACGCCGGCCATGGTAGCCGCAGTGGGAATGGCCCGGTATGTTTTGCGAACTATGATTATACCTCGGGTAATGGCTTTGCCGCCTCTTCTGTATCAGCAATGATCAACAGCTCCTTTAAAGGCAGTGAAGTATGGCTGCTGGCCGATTGCTGCTACTCCGGCACATTGATTGATGAAGCTAAAAACATCAGTACAGGCAATAAGAAAGTGGTGGCCTTTACATCATCCACCAGCTCGAATATTTCTACAGCCAACTGGACATTTACCCAAACGATGATAGACTGCCTTAGTGGGCTGGGTGTGGGTGACAGGAACGCCGACGGTAAAATAACACTGGCAGAAACGAGGAGTGAATTGTATGATGCTATGCTCTACCGGGAAAGGCAAATGAGTGGTACAGTTTTCTATAATGTACCAGAAACAACAACGTTCAATTTATCGGCCGTACAAGGACAAGCCGGTTCGCCTGTGTCGTATCTATATGTACAGCAAAACGGAAAGTTTGAACCATTGCGGGTTTTGTCCAAGAATGGTAATACCATCAGCGGTGAATTATATCATTACAGCGATAAAGTGCCACTGAGCGTTGATGTGGCTAAAACGAAACCGATTGAATACATGGAATATCCTGTAGGGAAGAAGGTAAATGTGGAATGGAACGGGAAAACATACCCGGCAGAAATAAAGAAAGTACAAAATGGGTTTCACTATATACATTATACCGGGTATGATGATTCCTGGAATGAATGGGTGATGTATAACAGGATTTATACCGCGGAAAGAAAGAAGTGCAGCATCGAATGGCATGGGCAATGGTACCCGGGTGAAATGATGCAGCAGAAAGACGGCAAATACTTTGTACACTATACAGGCTATGGCAACGACTGGGATGAATGGGTCGGTGCAGAGCGGATTAAATTATAATCCGGGCCTGACTGTAATTACTGTGTTTGTTTTTGAACTGACAGGTATCGAACCAAAAGAGCCCCCCTCTGTGGTACCATTGGAAGTAGTGGCAATGGTTTTCTCCTTAATGATGCCTGTAACCCGGTCAGCAATAATTTTCCCGGTATGATTATTATTCATCGTGGTGGTCATGGCCTGGCCCATCATCTCGGCGGTAGCTGTAGTAGTGGACGTGCCTGTAAAGTCAATCACAACAGTGCTATCGGTGATCGCCTGGAGGGTGTATGTGGTTTCTCCTTTGCTGTTTTCACTTTCTGTGCTTTCCGTCCAGTTTGCGCCAATAGCCGTTTCACTGTTGGGCAATATTTTGAAAAAACTGGCTGCACCTTTCGATGGAGGTTGTACCAGGTCCGTCACTTCCCTGAGCAGTGAAGCAATAATGGCCATACGGCTGTCGGTTTCAGCCAGCTTTATTTTTTCAGGTATGGCCATCATGGTGTTGCCGGTGGGGTCAATAATAATGCTGAATTTTTTGTCAAGCACATCCTTCATCGGCTTACCAAACATGCCCTTCATATCTTTTTCATTACCAGAGTTGAACTTAACTTTCTGCCCCCATCCGTCGAAGTAGAAGCTAATGGTATCCACCTGGTGATTCAGGGTGGTATTATCGTCCGTAGCATTGGTCACTTTATACGAGTGGTTGGCAGTGGCATTGGCTATAAAATCAATCGTTTGCCCCATGGCCTGCTGGGTGATGGTTGATTTCATATCCAGCAGGATGTCCAGTTTTTGACCCTGGTCAAACTTCAGTTTGCCATTTACCGTTTGGGCCTGTAGCTGGAAAGCGCCTGTAAAACCGAGCAGTATACAATAGAGTTGTTTTATCATTTGTGCGGTAGCATTATAGTGCAGTTCAAAGTTGACGAATCCTTTCCATAATCGTTGCAGACTGTGCAAAATTATTATGCGTCTGTGCAACAGGGAAGGTCACAATATCATCTGAACTTCCTACTTTTATTTATATAAAAAATTACGACTATGCCAATTAGAATGACCGACGACCCGATTGACCCAAATGATAAGGATTTTGATGATGGCGGTGGTGGCAACCGGCCCAATATTCCTGGTGGTGGCGGAGGGTTAATGTCGCTGCTTCCCATGCTTCTGGGTTTATTAAAAGGGAAGAAAGGGATCTTTTTGTTATTGATCCTGGCCGCCGGCGCCTACTTCCTCTTAGGAAGGGGTGGCTGCAATATGTCGGAGGTAGTGAAGAATTTTTCTAAAAGCGGGTATGATTTTAACCCTGCTGAGTTTAATAAAGCGAAAATATACGAAGGACTTGATGAGGAAAATGCGGCCAATAAAAAAGCTTTGCCAGAGGCAGTTTCACTGCTGCGTTTTGCACCAGAGCGGCTCAACCAGGGGCAACAGGGCAGCTGCGTTGCCTGGAGTTGTGCATATGCATCACAAACAATTTTAACAGCTGCAGCTACCGGGCAGGATCCTAATACCATCCGTTTTAGCCCGTCTTATTTATACAATCAAATTAAACTGGAAGGCTGCCAGGGCTCATACCTGCAGCGTGCCATGGAAGCTATGAGCCGCAATGGGGGCGTACCACTGAGCCAATATCCTTACAGGGATGATGATTGTGACCGTGAGCCGTCATCATCCGATGTTCAGTCGGGCCGGCAACACCTGATTCATGGGTTTACCCGCATTACCAATGGTGATAACATCAACGAGATAAGTGTTCGTGGGGTAAAAGAACACCTGGCAAAAGATGCGCCGGTAGCTATTGGAATGATGGTGGGACAAAGTTTTATGCAGGATATGATGGGCAAAGAACTATGGACACCACAGGGTATGGACGCCAACCAAATGGGCATGGGCGGACATGCGATGAGTGTAATTGGTTATGATGACAAAAAGTTTGGTGGCGCTTTTCAGATTATGAACAGCTGGGGGCCTGAGTGGGGTAAAAATGGTGTGGCCTGGGTTCGCTACGGCGACTTCAAAGAATATGTGCGGGAAGCCTATGGTATCGATCCGCTGCCAAAGCGCAGCAATGTAGCCAACATACCACTGGAATGTAATATTGGCTTAGTGAACAATGCAGATAAGAAAAACATTCCGCTGCGTGTCACCGGCAGTAACGTATTCCAGACAGTTACCCCAATAGCCAAGGGCACCCGGTTTAAGATGAGCATAGAAAATGCGACGGAATGTTATATATATGTATTTGGCCTTGATACTACGGATCAAACCTATGTGTTATTCCCATACCTGAAACCAGGTGAAACGGAAAGCAAACATTCGCCATACTGTGGTATAACAGGCTACCGGTTATTTCCAAAAGCACAATCTATGGAAGCAGACGTAATTGGTAATAAGGATTACATTGCAATAGTCGTGAGTAAAGAAGAACTTGATTATAATGCCCTGAACAAAGCAATAAGTAATAATACCCGGGCCGATTTTGGAGGCAGGGTAAGTGCGGCTTTGCAAAGCATATTAATTTCGTCAGCCCGTTTTAATAATACAGCTGATGGCCGTATCTATTTTAAAGTAGATGCTAATTCCAATAAAGCCGTAGCTTGTGTAGTAGCCATTGATAAACAATAAAATCAAATGAAAAAGTATTTAATACTGGTATTCCTTTTTGCAGGAATACAATTGTGTGCGCAGGATCTGAAAAATTTTAAAGCCTATAACCCGGATGAAAATGCTAAGGAAGCAATTGGTAAACTGGTGAAGCAGGCCAAAGAAACAAATAAACATGTTTTAATACAGGTAGGGGGCAACTGGTGTATCTGGTGCATGCGTTTTGATGATATGGTGAAAAATGATCTACAGCTCGACTCGCTACGCAATGCAAATTTCGTAGTGTATCACCTGAATTACAGTAAAGAAAACAAGAACGAAGACCTGATGGAGAAATATAAATTCCCGCAGCGTTTTGGTTTCCCCGTATTCTTAGTGCTGAATGAAAAAGGTGATCTGATTCATACACAGGATTCATGGTACCTTGAGGCAGAAAAAACATATAACAAGGATAAGACAAAAGCATTTTTTACCAACTGGGGCAAGAAGGCTTTCGATCCTGACCAGTATAAACAGAACTGATGAACCCCAATACTCCCGCTTTTATTAAGTTATTGAAGCATCCTGTTAAATTCAGGATGTTTCTGTTTTTTAAATTGCCCGCTGCCTATATGGCTGGTGTGCGGGTGCGTGAGGCGGATGCACATCGCTGTGCCGTAACTGTACCTTATAAGTGGCTGTCGCAAAATCCTTTTCGCTCTACTTATTTTGCCTGCCTGAGTATGGCTGCTGAATTGAGTACCGGTGCACTGGCCATGGCGCATTTGTACAAAATAAAACCAGCCGTAAGTATGCTGGTGACCAAAGTGGAATCCGAGTATTTTAAAAAAGCGACCGCCCGCACCCGCTTTGTGTGTGTGGATGGTAGCCTGTTCGAAAAAGCAATCGAAGAAACCATTGCTACCGGTGAAGCCTGTACTGTACGGGCTAAATCAACAGGCACCAATAAGGAAGGAGAGACTGTTGCCGAGTTTTATATCACCTGGTCATTTAAAGCAAAGAAAACCTGATTTATAAAAATCTTCTCCGCATGGACAGGTTTAGCTGCAGGCCGCTGCCACCATTTTGTGAATAGCGGCTGTATTTAATTTCTGGTTCTGCGTACAATGTTTTATTGATACGGAATGATTTTGAAACGGCTAATGAAGCCAGAATTTGCAGGTTACTGTTCTTCCAGTCTGTTTTTTCCGGTAAGTCAACGCCGGCAAAATCTTTTTTGTTTAGTAAAAAATGAAAACCTGTACCGGCAGCAAAATTTAAAAAGCCTGCATTGAACCTGTAAGCAACCGGAATGAGTATTGTTTTTTCACTTTGATTGAAGGGTTCATAAAAAGGCCTGGTCGAAGCACCCAGGTTTTGAAACACGAGGTATTTTACGGGGTTTACTTTATAGGACACACCCGCTTCGATACTGCTTCTTTTCGTGAAATTGTACAGCGAATGAATGCCGATTGCGGTACCGTCATTCCTGCCTTCGGCAAATTCTTTGGATATTTTCAGGCCAAGTTCAAATGAAGGGGAGGTTTGGGAAAAGCTCTTTGGTGTATGTAATAGCCATACGGATATCGCTAAGAAAAGGTGGATTTTTCTCATAGGGTGGATTTGACCCTCATAACGACAGGTGGCCGGTTTTATTGTTTTTTGCCACATTTATTTTTTCGTCTATCTTTTCTAAATAATAGCATTGCATTTATAATTTGTTCATTTAAAAGAATATGTATCACTTATGAAAATTGCATTTCATGGCGCAGCCAGAACGGTTACCGGATCAAAGCACCTAATTACATTGAATAATGGGAAAAAAGTATTGCTCGACTGTGGTATGTTTCAGGGTATGGGTAAGGAAACAGATCCGTTGAACCGCGAATTTGGTTTCAACGCAGATGAAGTGGACGTACTGGTACTATCGCATGCACACATTGATCACAGTGGATTGATACCAAAGCTGGTCAAAGACGGGTTTACCGGGAAAATATTCTGCACGCCGGCCACAAGGGATTTAACCAGTGTATTGCTGAAGGATTCCGGCGAAATACAGGAGGACGAAGTAAAATATATCAATAAGAAAAGAGCTGCTGAAGGCATTCCGTATTTAACACCACTATATACCAGTGAAGATGCCGCAAAGGCCAATGAGCAATTTGTGGTAAAACATTACAACGACTGGTTTGATGTAACCGATGGCGTGCAGGCTATGTACACCGATGCGGGCCATATTATTGGCAGCGCCTGTGTGCACCTGCGGATCAAAGAAGATGGAAAAGAAACCCGAATTACGTTTAGCGGTGATATCGGCCGTTACCGTGATGCGATACTCAAATCGCCGGATGTGTTTCCACAGGCAGATTATATACTAATGGAATCAACGTACGGCAACAGCCTGCACGATAACCATATTACCACACCCGATATGCTGCTGCGCTGGATTGAGAAAGCATGCCTGCAGAAAGGCGGTAAGCTGATTATGCCTGCTTTCAGTGTAGGCCGTACACAGGAGCTCTTATTTGCGTTAAACCAGTTAGAGATTGAAAACAGGTTGCCAGACCTGGATTATTTTGTAGACAGCCCGCTGAGTATTGAAGCAACTGAAATTGTAAAACGTTTTCCCGAATATTTTAATAAAACAATTCAAAAGATAATGAAGGCGGACAGTAACCCGTTTTCCTTTAAAGGACTGCGTTATGTACAAACAGTTGACCAGTCAAAGCAGCTGAACTTCCGCAATGGGCCAATGGTTATTATATCTGCCAGCGGTATGGCAGATGCAGGCCGTGTAAAACACCATATCAGCAATAACATAGAAAACAGCCGTAACACCATATTACTGACGGGCTATTGCGAACCTAATTCGCTCGGCGGACGCCTGCTGAACGGAAATAAAGAAGTTTCCATATTTGGTATCCGACATGAGGTGCATGCTGAAATAGGCTCGATACGCAGTATGAGTGCACATGGAGATTATGAAGATATGAGCCAGTGGCTGGCCTGCCAGGATCCAAGACAGGTAAAGAAACTTTTCCTCGTACATGGAGAGTATGAAGTACAAGAGGAGTTCAAACGCAAGCTTATCAAAAAAGGGTTTATGGATGTGGAAATTCCGGAACGGCATTACGAGGTTGGGCTCACCTGACCCTCAAAAGACCCTGACCAGACCCTCACGGGACGCTGACCTGACAGTAAGCTGACATAGCTGTCATGTTTTCACAAGTCTTTAATAAAGCATAGCAACATTTTTGCGTTTATAGAGTGTACAAAAACACATGAAAACTATGAAAGCAAAATTTGCATTGCTGGTGGCAGCCCCGGCGCTTATGCTTTTGATGGCTGCCTGCTCTTCGACAGCACACATCGAAAAAGACGATAATACAGATTTCAGTCATTACAAAACTTTTGCCTGGGCAGATGATGAAAAAGACAGAAGCCGGACAAATGATATGGCTGAACAACGGGTAAAAAATGCCGTTGGCAAAGAGCTGGAAAAAACAGCTGGCTGGCGGGAATCAAAGCACAGGCCCGATGTAATACTGAGCTATGATGTGCTGGTAGAAAATACCACAAGGGAAATAAGCAACCCCGTTTATTCACGTCCATTTTCCAGGGTTATTTACAATCCTGTATCACGCAGGTACAGTACAATCTTTTATCCATCGCAGTTTATCGGCTACGATCGTGATGAGAGGCCTACGAAAGAAGGTACTATCACCATCTCCATGTTAGATACTAAAACGGATAAAGTAGTATGGCAGGGCTGGACCACAGATGAGGTGAACAGCCGTAATCTGACCACCCGGGAAATTCAAAACAGTGTACGGGCTATATTCAAAAAGTTTGATGTAGCTAAGAATTAAAATACTAAGAAGGACGGTTTTGGACAATGTGGCCCCTTCCCTTTACCGGGAAGGGGTTCTTTTTTGTAGCTTATTTAAAATTTTGGGCAGAGCAGGTATTCGCCTTTGCTTTTTCTGAAGCCTGCGTAGGATACTGATAATTCAAAGCCGCCACGTCCGTAGCTCGATGGTTTAAGTTTAGAGATATTTACATCATAGCTCAGCGATATAGAGAAAGGCACGTAGTCGAGTTTTAATACAGGGATAAACGCATCTTCCCAGCGCAGAAATCCTCCGGCATGGATAGTATACTTTGGTTCAACCGGATCTGTACCTAGTTTAAGTCCGTACATGCCGCCGGCAACTGTTTCCTGGAAAGCACCCTGGCGGGAATGGTCGGCTTGTAAGGTTACATAGGCAAATTCTGAAACGCCCAACCGAACGCCGCCGGAGAAAACCCATTTGGGCTGCAACGCTATTTGTCCCTGGCCAAAGAACGACTTCTTTGGTTTATTAATATGGTGATAGGCTGCACCCACAAAAAAAGTATTCTCTTCGTTATACCCGATGTTCGAGTTGTAACTCATCCCCACACTGCCATCTATATAGCCATATTGCGAATAGGCGAAGTTTTCACCAATGCCGCCATTATCCCACTGGCTGTTAGTAGTTACTTTTGATGCGTCAAAACGGCGTTGTACACCACCAGCCATAAAGCCAAGTGAGAGATAACTGTTTTTTTCGCTGCTTAATGATTTATGATAATTAAGTACTGGCAGGAAGTGCACCGTAGTCAGACCAATGGTGCCTGCTTTGTCATACATCACCTGCACACCAGCCGTAATAAAATCATTCACTTTGCCAATAGGCATTTTAAGCTCGGCATTTACCGAACCTGTACGGTAAGCATTAGTTACACTATTCCATTGATCCCGGTACACAGCCTGTACCCGTACATCGCCTTTGAATATACCGGCCAGGGAAGGGTTTCGCCAGAGCGGTGTTTCAAAAAATTGGGAGAAATGTATATCCTGCGCCGCTGTAGGTTGCCATACACTGCTGATCAGAAATAAACTTAATAATATGTAGCGGTTCTTTTTCACGTTATAAAATCAGGGATACGTTGCCGTTTAATTTAATGGTGTCTCCGTTTTCACAGAATACTTCAACCTGGTAAACATATACATCCGATTGTGGTTTCTGTCCTTTATAGGTTCCATCCCATCCTGCTGCTGCATCATTGGGCTGGAAATTATTACGTTCAAATACCACTTCGCCCCAACGGTTGAATATGCGCAATGTTTTTACCCGCTCTATTCCCTTGCCACGTGGATAGAAAATATCATTGCTGCCATCACGGTTTGGTGAAAATGTGTTTGGCATAAACAGGTTGGCATCCTTACAGATTACCGACACCACAATGGTGCCAAGATTAGAGCATCCGTTGTTATCCGTAAAGAATACCTGGTAAGTCGTATTGAACTTAGGGCCCGCATCAGGCGTGGGACAATTAGCACAGCTTAGTCCTCCCGAAGGCGACCATATCCAGTTGGTTACATTCGGCGAATACGTGGCTGGTATCGTAACAGGGGTGCCGGATGTGATCGTTAACTGCGAAGGCATAGTAACCGTTGGCAGAGGATTTACATAAATTGTTTGAACCGTAGTGTCACGGCAACCGGTACTGTTCTGGGCATAGGTTGTAATCAGGAACGTGCCTGCTGTTCCATAGGTTTGCGTCGGCGGATTTTGTGCAGTCGAGGTGCTACCACCCGGGAAGTTCCATTGCCATGTAACAACAGACGTATCCGGTTGGATAAATATGCCTGCATGATCTATACGTCCGTTTACGCATACTACAGAATCACCCGCTATATCAATTAATGGACGCTGCACAACTTTGATTAGTGCCTGTTTCTCCAGCGTATCACGACAGCCAAGCTGTGTTTGCACGGCGAGTTGTACAGTGTACAGCCCGGGTGAGCTATAGGTATGTACCGGGTTTTGCAGGTTGGAGGTATTACCATCCCCGAAAAGCCATGTATAACTCAGTATCGGATCGTTAAACGTTGTGGAGTCGGTAAAGTTAACTGTACCAAAATCGCAAAATATACTGTCGCTATAGCCAAATTTTGTATTGGCACCCGTGACAAGTACGGTTTCGAATCCCTGGACAGGGATAAGGCAACCTGATGGATCTTCCATGATGACCTTTGGCAGGAAGTTGCCAAAGGAGTGATAGATATGATTTACATTGGGCGAAGTGGTACTCAGTGTATTACCATCTCCAAAATCCCAGAAATAGGTGGCCATTGGGCCGGTCGTAAAACTATTTAGTGAAACGGAGAGTGGCTTACAGCCGTCAATAGGAGTATAGGTTACCCGTGTACCTACAGTATCATAAACGTAGATAGTATATTCAGCCGAATCGCGGCATCCGCCCCAGCTGTCGGCATATAATTTTACAGTGTATATACCCGGTTGGCCATAATAATGTGTCGGGTTAGCTGTTTGCGAAATACCGCCATCGCCAAATACCCATAAAAGTGAATTGTAATAAGTAGATGTATTGACAAATCGTACTTCAAATGGAAGGCAGGAACTTGCTGTATCGCTGACTGTAAAGCTGGCATCTGGTAAATCAACCCGTATATACTGCGTTCGTACAAGCGAATCTGCACACCCGATGGAGTCGGTCATAACCAGTTTTACCGTGTACAAACCTGTGGCTCCATAGCTGTGTATGGGTGATGGGGTAGTGGAGCTGTTTCCATCGCCAAAGTCCCAAACAAAAGTGGAGTTGGTCGCAGGTGCTGATGTATTGTTAAAGCGTACATTGGCTCCGGGACAGGTTAGTGTATCCAATGAATTAAATGCAGGTGTTGGATCACTTGTAGTAATAATATTATTCAGTGTAATACTATCACGGCAACCGGATGCATCCGTTAAAACAAGTTTTACAGAAAATACACCAACAGTGCTATACGTATGCTGAAATGGAGGTGCCGAATAGGTTTGGCTGTTGCCATCGCCAAAATCCCAGTGCCAGGTGGTGATAGGGTTTACGCCATCTGGTACAGATAAATCTGTAAAGGTTGTGGTAAGGCCGGAGCAACCAGTTGGATTAACCGGGGCAAAATTTGCAACCGGTCCGTTAATCCGTATATAATTGACTTTTGTTACTGTATCGCGGCAGCCATTCCGGTCAATGGTAACAAGTGTAACAGTGTACCAGCCTGCAGCGGGATAAGCATTTTGTAAGACCGGTGAGTTTGTAACGAATGTACCGTTGCCAAAATCCCAGTTGTATGCGGCGATGTTGGCAGGATTTATACCTGTAACGGTGAAACTTATCTGGCCAATATGACAAGACACTGTCCGGTCAGCAACGAAATCAGGTATTTCATTAATGGCATTCACTACAGCATAAGCTGTATCAAGGCAGGTACCGTTTTGTACTATCAGGCGTACATTATAAACACCCAGTGCCGGAAAAATATGAACCGGGTTCTGCGCATTAGAAACCGGTGAGCCATCACCAAAATCCCATGTCCAGCTAACCGGTAATAATGCAGGATTGATAATAGAAGCGTCGGTGAATGTGAACCGTCTGCGATTAGCACAATCAGGCGTTACGTTAAACCTGGCAACAGGAGGATTTACATAAATGTAATTTGGTTTAACAATTGTGTCAGCACATCCATTATTAACTGCAATCAGAGTAACATCAAAATAGCCGGTATCCGCATAATTATGGACAGGGTTTTGCAGGATGGAAGTTCCATTATCCCCAAAATCCCAATACCATTCATCAGCAGGTACACTCAGGTCTGAGAAGAATACAGGTTGTTTTCCGCAAACAGGAATAGGTGTTGCTGAAAAATCGGCGACTGGTTTTGTACCTACCCGTACGGCCTGCGGAACAATTAGTGTATCATTACAACCAGTACTTGTTGTGATAACCAAACGTACAATATACGTTCCCTGTACGGTATAGGTATGCGAAGGCGTAGGGGAATTAGAGAAAGGAGAGCCATCGCCAAAATCCCATTCATAAGAGGTAATGACATCGCCTGCCACAATAACCGGGTTGAAATTGATAGTATGCGGCACACAGCCCCGGGATGGTAACTGCGGTATGGATATAACAGATCGGCGAACGATTACATACGAAGGTATAGTGAGCGTATCTGTACAGCCGGCAGCAGTAGTGGTAATTAGGGTAACATTGAAGCTGCCGTAACTGGTATATGTATGACTGGGGTTTTGCACATTGGATACAGGAGACCCGTCACCAAAATCCCATTCCCATGAAACCGGATTTCCCGTTGACATATCCGTAAAGTTTACGGTAAGCGGCGGCTGACAATTAAAAGTAACAGGTGCAGAGAAATTACTGACCGGCCTTGGGTTAATGGTAATCAGTTGGCTTGCCGAATCAATACAATTCGCATAGGTGTTGTACATCCACACCTGGTAGGTGCCTGGTGTAGTATACGTATAAGAAGCGTTGAGTGTATTCGCTGTGCCACCATCACCAAAATTCCAAAGGGTGCTGGCTGGTGCGGGCGAAGACGTATTGGTAAAAGTAACTGGTTCATTCACGCAAATACTGGCGGGGGCGGTAAAGGAAGTTGTATTTCCTCCGATATCGATGATAACCGTATCCGTGTCCTCGCAACCAGCAGTACTTACAGTGGTAAGTACCACGGTAAAGCTGCCATTGGAGGTATAGATATGTGAAGGGTTAAGGGCTGTTGAAAATGGAGAGCCATCCCCAAAATCCCACTGATAACTGAGTGTACCGGGGCCGGTTGAATTATTCGTAAAATTAATAGTGGCAGGTGCAGCGCAAACAGTGGCCTGGGTATTGGTAAAATCAGCGGTGACTCCCGGTGTAACGGTAATATAAGTGGGCCTGGTAAGTACACGGGAGCATCCTTTATCATTGGTAACACGCAGTGTTACTGTAAAAAAACCTGAGGTGGTATAAGTGGTCGCCGGGTTTTGCAGCGTAGAAGTGGAACCATTGCCAAAATCCCAAAGCCAGGCAACATCCGTATTACCTGCCCCGGGCGTCGATAAATCAGTAAAAAAAACAGAAAGAGGGAAGCATCCGCTTTGTGTACTTGCCGAGAAATCTACGGTCGGCGCTTCGTATACAGTAATATACTGAGTGCGGGTAAGCGTATTGCTGCCATTGACATTTGTTGCCGTTAATACAACCGTATAGGTACCCGGTGTAAAATAACTCGCTGTCGGGTTTTGCAGGGTGGAAGTATTCCCATTACCAAAATCCCAGTTCCAGGAAGTAGGGCTACCTGTTGATTGATCCTGAAAATTAACAATCAGCGGTGAACAGCCTGCAAGGGGGGAAGCGGTAAAATTGGCAACAGGAACCTGACCGGACACAGTAGTGCTTCCAAGCAGGGCAAAGATGTATAGTGTTACCAGTTTCGTAAGGATATTGTAAACAGAACCCCTCAAAATATAACCTGTTTTGGTTTGGTACTTAATTGGGAACGCTCCAGTTGCACAAAAACTATTCCTAACTAATTTAAAAACGCCAATTCAGCGAATTAATTTTTAATATCTTCTCTTTTCTGAAATTAATGTTTGTTTATGACTGATCCGGGCCCCTTATGTTTAACCAGGTCCGATCGTTTGCTAAACACTGGCTATTGTTTATCTAGCCGCATTGTTTTTGTATCACTCCCGCTTGTTTGCGTGGCTTCCACATACGTCCAGCTGTTTCGGGTTATCCGCCAGCTCCCGTTGATCAGGCTCAGGGGATAGGCCGGAGAGGTAAAATTGGCCCAGGTGGTCATATTACTTGCATCCCCGTCCCATGTACCTGTTTTTTCAACAGTGCCGCTGTTGATAGCATCCACAGTTTTATTACTGTAATATTTGAAACGGTAGGTGTCGAAATCGGGTGTGATATTGTTGCTGTTGAGGGTGAATGAGGTAATCTTCCATTGGCCATCCGTCATGGCTTTAATCACCAGGTCTTCCTGTATGTTTTCAATGGCCTTTTTGCAACTTGTAAGCAGTACAAAAGGTAACAGGAAGATGAAGAGTCTTTTCATAAGTCCGTTTGATGACACAAAGTACATATTTGTCGCTGCTTTAACAATAGTATTCGTATTGTTGCACCAGGTTGATGAGCGGTTTGAGGGTTCAGTATCAACAGACTATCTTTATTTTAGTTTAACTACATGCCATGAAAAGAAATAGTTTTTTTATCTGCTTTTGTATTGTGATGGCAGCCCGTGTTACAGCACAAAAACCTGAAGCAGTTTTAGAAAAATGGGCTTCTGCCAACCCTGTTGAGAAGGCATGGTTGCATTTCGACAGAAGCGCTTATACCGCCGGTGAAACGGCCTGGTTTAAAGCCTACCTGGCTTCCGACTACTTACCGGATACCATGAGCACCACCCTCTATGTGCAATTGCTCAACCGTAACCTGACCATAGTGGCTAACGCAGTAGTACCTGTATTATTAGCCGGTTCAAACGGACAACTGGAATTGCCGGATACCCTTACCACGGGCATGTACACTATCCGGGCTTTTACTCCGTCCATGATGGCGCAGGCGCCTGATTTTATTTTTAAAAAGCAGGTATATATTTATGGGAAAGCAGCGAGGAGCGAAGCGGCCCTGAATGAGGAGTTGCACCTGCAATTTTTTCCTGAGGGCGGAAATTTGGTAGCAGGTTTTAATAATGCAGTAGCATTCAAAATAACTGACGGGTATGGTCAGCCTGTATCAGCTACCGGAAACATCAAAAACAACAAAGGCGAAAATATTGCGGCTATATCTCCTGTTCATGATGGTATGGGTTTATTTGAACTGACGCCCGCTGCCGGAGAAAAATATTATGCCGTTACCGATAAAGCACCCGGTCAAAAATTCCCGCTGCCGGATGTGCAGGACAAAGGAATTGCCTTAACCGTATTACCGCATCCGCAGGGCAACTATTTTGAAGTACAACAACGAACCAGTGACCCTGTTTTTATCGCTGCTTACGTTGTTGGACAAATGCAAAACCGCCCGGTTTTCAGGCTTGACTTTGCGCAGGCCAAGGAGTCGCAGCAAGGTGTAATTAATACTACAAAACTTCACTCAGGAATACTGCAGCTTACGGTGTTTAATAAAGACGGGATGCCAATGGCAGAACGCCTTTGCTTTGTCAACAATAAAGAATACCTGCAGCCGGTAACATTGATTGCCGACACTACCAGTTTTAAGGCACGGGGGCGAAACCGTGTGAGTTTTGTATTGACAGATACAGTACAGGCAAGTATGTCTGTAGCGGTTACAGATGCATCTTATGAAGAAACTCCTTTCCGTGCAGAGAATATTCTCACTGGCTTACTCCTTACGTCCGATATAAAAGGGTATGTACATCAACCAGCCTATTATTTTTCTGCTGATGATGAAACAGTAAAAGCTGCTGCCGATCTGGTGATGATGACCAACGGCTGGCGCCGGTTTAGCTGGAAGGAGTTGGGTAAAATCAATCCACTGCCCTCTCCCAAATCTGCTTATATCACAATTGCAGGACAGGCGACCCTGCGGGGCACAAACCGCCCCTTTGATAATAAGGCATTGCTGCTGCTGGTGAATGGGGTGGGGGCTAAAAAGAACAGGAGCAATCATATGCTGTCAACGGATAAAGATGGAAAATTTATGCTTGACTCAATGGTTTTTTATGATCGCAACCGGCTGCTGTTTACAGATGTTCGGGGTAAGAAAAGCCAGTATATTGATATAACACTTACCAGTGACTCATTGCAGAAACCATATTCGGTAAAAGGGTTTTCAGCGTTTCCTGACAATAGTAATCCATCGCCTATTCTTTCTAAATGGAAAGAAGATTATGCGGCCCTGTTAAAGGCAAATGGCCTGTTGCTGGACGAAGTAACAGTGAAAGCTGTGAAGAAAAACCCCATGCAGGTATTGGATGATAAATATACCACGGGCATGTTTAGCGGAGACGCTGTAAAAGCCATTGACCTGGTAAACAGCGATGAAGCGGTTACTTATACAAATATATTTGACTACCTGCAGTCACGGGTAAATGGCCTGACTGTAGCCAACGACGGCGCAGATTATGCACTGTTTTACCGGCAGGGCCCGTCTATGAGCTCGATGGGCAATATACCGATGACCATATTTTTGGATGAAATAGAAACAGATGCAGCGGTAGTATCTACCGTTCACGCCAGCCAGGTAGCATTGGTAAAAATATACCAGTCATTTGTTGGTTCATGGGGCAACGCACCGGGCGGGGTTATTTCAATTTATACTAAAAAGGGCGAAGATTATCGCGGCAATAACGGCTATGGCAACTTTTCATTTTATACCGGCTATTCAGTGATAAAAGAATTTTATGCCCCGGATTATAAAACAAAACCAGTTGATGATAAAGTGGATAACCGTATTACACTTGACTGGAGGCCGAATGTAATTATCAATAGTATTAATCCAAAAGTGCCATTGAGTTTTTATAATAATGACCGGACTACGGCGTATAAAATAGTATTGGAGGGAATGACTTCTGACGGAAAACTGATTTGGCTGGAGAAAATAATCAAGCCTTAAGTTAATAGCTAACTAAAGATATTGCGGATATTTTCACCGTTACGGCTTAGCTGTTAAGTAATTGCCAGTCACTTTTTCGCATATTAAATTTTATTTCTCCTTTGCCATATAGGCCTGTTTCCTGCCATCCGGCTTTTCGGTAAAACTGTTCGGCCCTTGTGCCTGGCGATGTGCTGAGCCATACAATATCTTTTTCCTGGGCAAAATACCAATCAAGCATCGTATCGTGCAACCGGCGGCCTATACCACGGCCTTCATATTCGGGTAATAGAAATAAAGCCCAGATATTGTTATCCTGCAAATCGGCGATGGCAAAACCAACAATTTTTTCATCGGCTTCATATACCCAGCCTTTACCCCGTACTGTTATAAAGTGTAAGCAATCCGCATCGGTAACCAAAGCAGGATTGGAAAGCATGTTTTCTTTCACAGCATTTCTTACAACTTGTATTTGCGGGATATCTGCCGCTGTAGCGTTGCGCAGTAACATAGTGATGAGTATCGGTGTTTTTAAAAAAAGGATTAGCCTACACCCCAAATTGCCGCAAATGATGGTCAGCATGTTTATAAGCAAACAAACCAATTTGTTCTTTCGTCATTGGCCCAAAGAAAGGGTGTACAAAACCAGGGCTTGTGTATGCAGCGTATTGATCCAGGCGGCTGATCCATTCTTTTTTTTGCGTTTCGAAATCACCACGGTCTGACACTGTTGTAAGCAGCCGGCTGGTAGGGGAATTTTTTCGAAAAGGGCTATCATCTTTCAGCACTTTTTTTAAAGCCATCGGGCCAATCAGCCGGCCAATAAAAACCCGTTTGATATTCATCTTACCATGAAGCATGTCTTCGCACAAGGTGCAATGCTTCACCATTTGATAGGCATTCATCTTGCCCATTGTGCCTGGTGCTGATCGCTCATTAAATTAATTCGCTGCAATAATTCTTCTCTTACATTGTTATTGAAAACAGATTTCATGCAATATCCTGTTATGATTCGGCAATTTACAATTTCTATGTTTCTAAGAAAGTTAATTACATCCCCGGCAATCAGCGCAAGAAAAAAGGCCCCCTGATCTTACGGGATCAGCCGGGGCCCAGGTTTTTCAACCGTTGAAAACGAGTTTATCAATTAGCCGGGAAACCGGCGCTTGCTTTTACTTCATTTATTTGTTGTGTATGGCGGTTGCTGTGTGCGCCAAGTAACAGGTACAGCTGGTAGCAATCAACCCAGCCAAATGGCATCTGCACCACATGGTTACGCATATCTTCGGTAGATGTTTTCATATACTTAATATGATTCATGCGGTTTGTTTTGAAGTCTGCAAGCGCTTCTTCCACAGAGGTGTATTTAATGTTCTCAGGTCGGAACATCTCGGGTGCCTGGGCCTTGGTGCTCCTGTCTTGTATCATTTTTACAAACTGCTCGTCCGTTACTTTTATTTCTGTACGTTTTTCAGGGTTTGCCGGCGCTTTCATGGCCCCTTCAAACATGCCCCAGAGGCCTTTTTCCGTAGCAGCAATATGATATATGCAATTCAGTACCGACCATTTGTCGGGGGCCGCTTTAAAGTTTAACTGCGCCTCGCTCAATCCTTTCACACTTTTTACCGCATCCTTATAGGTGTCCTTCATCAGCGACACGGCATACTTGCGTTCTTCTTTCGATACAGTATTATTATTTACTGTCCCGGCCAAACCGGTTACAACCAGTAATGTCAGCAGATAACGGCCCATTTTGCGTTTAAGCATAGCATCATTTTTATATAAACAGATAGTCGGACGGTAAGTCATCCATGGGGTGGGAAAGTACGCCTGTTTGTCGCAGGAGATGAAAAGTTACAAAAGGTTTTTAAAATACCAAATTAAGTTTATGCAGATGCTAAAAAGGGATGTGCAAAAAATCCTGGCCCTGACTATCTTTAGCTGATGAAAATAAAAGAAATAATTTCTTTTCTCGAAGGGCTTGCGCATCCCAGCCTGCAGGAAAGCTATGATAATGCCGGCCTTATTACCGGCGCGGCTGACTGGGACTGTACAGGTATTGTTTGCTCGCTTGATGCAACAGAAGAAGTGGTCCGGGAAGCTATAGCCAAAAACTGTAACCTCGTGGTGGCACACCACCCAATTGTATTCGGGGGCTTAAAAAAAATCAACGGAAAGAACTACGTTGAAAAGACGATCATTACGGCCATCAAACATGATATTGCTATTTACGCCATACATACCAACCTGGATAATGCATCAGATGGGGTAAATGGTAAAATAGCCGGGATGCTCGGGTTACAACATACAGCAGTACTTGCACCAAAAGAAGGCATTTTGAAAAAACTCTACACATTTATACCTGCAAACAAGGCAGCTGAGGTACGGAATGCTTTATTTGCTGTTGGCGGCGGCCATATAGGCAACTATAGTGAGTGCAGTTTTAATGCAGCGGGTACGGGTACATTCAAAGCAGGCAGTGGTACAAATCCCTATGTTGGAAAGGAAGGGCAGCAGCACCAGGAGGAAGAAATTAAAACAGAACTCGTCTTCCCCGCCTGGCTCGAAGGCAAGCTCATTACAGCGCTCAAGGCGGCACATCCCTATGAGGAGGTAGCGTACGATATAGTTGCTATGCAAAACAGGCACCAGCATACCGGCGCAGGATTGATCGGCGAATTGCCAGAAGCGTTGCCGGCTGGCGCCTTTCTGGCTCATTTGAAGACTGTTTTCGGCACACCTGCCATCCGGCACACGACGCTTCTGCCTAGACCTGTAAAAAAAGTGGCCATTTGTGGCGGGGCCGGAAGTTTCTTGATTTCCAAAGCGTTAGCAGCAGGGGCCGACGCATATATAACCAGCGATTTAAAATACCATGAGTTTTTTGATGCCAATAGCCGCATGCTCCTGGCCGACATCGGGCATTATGAAAGCGAGCAGTTCACCATCAGCCTTTTACAGGAAAAATTAGCCCAAAAATTCCCTACCTTTGCCGTCCTTAAAACAGAAGTAAATACCAACCCCGTACAATACTACTTGTAGCAGTTGTTATCGGCTTCTAACTTTAAACCCCAAATAGTAAAAAGCATAATGGCAAACGTTAAGGAATTTTCAGTAGAAGAGAAATTAACCTCCCTGGTTACCCTTCAGAAAATTGAAAGCAAACTGGATGAAATCCATATCCTGAAAGGAGAACTTCCAATTGAAGTGGCCGACCTGGAAGACGAAATCACTGGTCTGCATGCCCGCCAAACCCGCATCGAGGAAGAAATAAACGGGGTAACCGAATTTATTGAGCAGCGCAAAGAGGCGATCAAAGAATCTGATGCGATGATCAAAAAATACGACAAGCAAAGCGGCAACGTAAAAAATAACCGGGAGTTTGAAGCCATCAATAAAGAGATGGAAATGCAGCAACTGGAAATTAAACTGGCCGAAAAGCACATTAAAGATGCAACCGATGAAATTGCCGAAAAAGCAGTAGCGCTGGAAAAAGCTAAAAAGAATATCAGTGCCAAAGAAGGTGTATTGGCTACTAAAAAAGGCGAGCTGGAAAAAATCATTGCTGCTAACGAGAAGGAGGAAAAGCATTTCAATAAGCTGGCTGACGAGGCCCGCCAGCATGTGGACCCACGTTTGCTGACCAGCTATGAGAAGATTCGTAAAAGCTACCGCAACGGCCTGGCCGTTGTACCAGTAGAAAGAGATGCCTGTGGTGGTTGCTTTAATGCAATCCCTCCGCAGAAGCAAAGCGAAATCAAACAGCATAAAAAAGTAATGATCTGCGAAAACTGTGGCCGTATCCTGGTTGATGAAGCGCTGCATGCCGCTGTAGAAGTAAAATAATTATCACTTCTTTTTATACAAGAATCCCGTTCGCCTGTGGCAAACGGGATTTTTATTTAGCCGGCTTTACTTTTCCACCACCATCATGAAATTTAATTCCCTCTATGCGGTAATTCGTGGCTAATTCAATTAATTTGCTCATCAATTCATGTGATAAGATGCTGCACCGGCTTTCCATACAGAACTATGCTATTATTGATGAACTGGAAATGGATTTTTCAGCCAAACTGAATATTATCACCGGTGAAACAGGTGCCGGCAAATCCATTATAATGGGTGCCCTGAACCTGATATTGGGTGAGCGGGCTGATACATCGGTGTTAGTGAACAAGGAAAAGAAATGCGTGGTGGAGGGAACCTTTCATGCTGCGCATAAAAAATCAGTCACCGCTTTTTTAAAAGCCAATGAACTGGATAATGAAACGGAACTGGTACTGCGCCGGGAAATAGGCAGTAATGGGAAAACAAGGGCTTTCATCAATGACACGCCGGTAACGCTGGTACAGCTACAGGAACTTAGTTCACTGCTGGTTGATTTACACCAGCAGTTTGATACGCTGGAACTGGGCGAAAGCAATTTTCAGCGACAGGTACTGGATGCATTGGCAGGCCAGCTCGATAAGGTAGACGAGTACAATAGTTTATGGAATAACTGGCTGCAGTTAAATAAAACGGCAGACGTATTGAAACAGCAGAAACTTCAATTTGAAAAAGAGGCTGATTATAATCGCTTTCAGTACTCAGAACTCGAAGAAGCCGGACTAAAGGAAAATGAACTGGAAGATACAGATGCTGAACTCAAACTGCTCAGTAATTCGGAGGGCATAAAAGCAGCTTTGGATAAAGTGTACTATGAACTGAATGAAAGTGAAGCACCTCTGGTACAGCAACTAAAGCAATTGCTCCACCAGTTACAGGCTTATACTGCATTTCATCCTGACCTACCGGGCCTGCGGGATCGGCTGCAGTCGGCACAGATAGAGCTGCAGGATATCGCTGGTGATGTGGAACGCATAAGTAACCATATCAACTACGATCCGCATCGGATAGAACAACTAAATGAAAGGCTGTCGCTCGGGTATAAACTGCAAAAAAAACATGGTGTAAATTCAACTGGGGCCCTGTTGGACATCCAGGCGCAGCTGGAGGAAAAACTTCAGGCTGTACTGAACATTGATGATGCCATAGCCGTGAAAGAAAAAGAACTGGCAAAGTTGAAAAATGATTTATTGCAATTAGCCGGAAAGATTTCAGCGGGGCGTAAAAAACAGGTGAAGCCCCTTGAAGAAAAAGTAAACAAGTTGCTCACACAGGTAGGTATGCCCAATGCAAAACTGAAAGTAGCAATACAGGTAGTTGATTTGGGAAGCCATGGTGTAGATGAGGTTGAATTTTTGTTTGATGCCAACCTGAGTGGCCGGTTTCTACCAGTAAAAAAAGTAGCCAGCGGTGGCGAACTTAGCCGGCTGGTACTTTGTATCAAATCGCTGGTGGCACAGTCACTTGATTTACCCACCCTCATTTTCGATGAAATCGATACAGGCATCTCGGGTGAGGCCGCCCGCCAAGTCGGTATCATATTAAAAGATCTTGCGGTAAAGCGGCAAGTTATCTGCATCACCCATCAGCCGCAAATAGCTGGCAAGGCCGACGCCCATTATTTTGTGTATAAGGAAATTGCCGGCGATATGGTGAAGACAAATATCCGCCTGTTAACTACTGAAGAACGGATAACCAGCATCGCCAAAATGCTGAGCGGCGAAAAACCCACTGCTGCTGCCATGGAAAATGCCCGGGAAATGGTCATGAACTGATTCATCTTTTACGCCGTACAGTTTCCTGCACCCCTTCTTTTATCCCTGAAAAAATACTTGTATGTGCCAAGCAGCACGATTGTTGTTGTAAAGCAGTACAACAACAGAACGAATCCGTAACCCAAATCCGTGTTTATGAAAGCCTTTTTACTTACAGGCCTTGTCAGCCTGTTATTAACTGCGCAAACTGCTTTTTCACAAATTCAATGGTATCAAAACCAGGATGGTCAAAACCAGTTGCCTTATGGTACAAGTGCCGCGACCGTTCATCGCCTTACCTACAACAGCTTTGCTGCACGTTATCTCTGGCAGGTAACAGATGATAATTGCACCTGGAAAATATCCCGCACCACGCTGGCCGGTCAGGAGCTAAGTAGTTTTTTCGTGGCTGGTATCAACGCTACTGCGGAGATCAGAACCCACGAAAATAAGGCTGTATATGTACTCGGAAAGAAATACAATGAACAACAGCAGTTGCAGGTCAGCGTGTATAAACTAAACACCAGTTTACAGCTTGTTAAACAAAAAGTGATTACACTTACCGAAAACTATCAGCTCACTGCCATCAATGCATTTGAAATAGATGAAAGCGGAAACGTTTACCTGGCTGGCGACGGGCAGTTTGATAATAATGGAATAATCAGCTATGCTTCCTTTGTAACCAAACTGGATAAAAACCTGCAAATTAAGTGGAAGAAAACGGATATGGTGGAAACCTCTTATGCACGTCTTCATATTGAATCAAACGGCAGGGTGTTGGTTGTTGAAGATCATCCGGCCCTTTTCCCTGCATTGCGTGTAAAACGGTACAGCAGCAACGGGGCATTACAACAAATAAGAGTTATACAAACTGACCCTTCCCGGTACAGCTTGTCTTCCGTAATGGATAAAAATGGCGACTGGTATATATTCGGTGGTAAAACAGTTGGTGATACAGCACAGGCAGTTTACCTGCAAAAAATGAGTAAGACGAATGCCACCGTATTATACAGGAAAACATATACTACGGCGCCGATTGCACAACTGAATGATTTGAAAATAGATGCTTCCGGTAATTTGTTTACCATTAGTACACTCTATACATTTTCTGAAGGCGATGTATGTAAACTGGCCCGGATAAATGGTAAAACAGGCAGCTATTACTGGAGCCGCAGTTTTCGGTTTGAAAACGACAGTTGTATGTTTTCAAAATTAGTGGTGGATAATAATTCCCGATTCTATGTGATTGGGGAAAAACGCAGCCAGTCTTATTTTTCAAAAGGGTTTGCCCTGCAAATGAATAAAAATGGTGGGGAAGAGGCGAGGCTTATTTCACCCGATAGTGTGGCTATGCAGCGTTCACACTGGCTGGTTGGTGGTATAGATGATCATGAAGGACGGCTAATCGCAGTAGGCAATACAATCGATTTTGATACGCTTACATATAGCAATACGTACCATCGTGCTTTTGCCGTTCGGTTCAATAGCAATAGTGGTTGTGGCGATGTTGCAAAGGCTGAAGTAGCAGAAAGCATGATGGAGGATAAAACAGAAGAACCTGTAACCATGGAACCGCAGTTATCTGTGTATCCTAACCCCGTGCAGCAGGTGCTTACGGTAAGCAATCTGAACAAGGAGGAATATGACAGGCTTTCCGTATTTAACATGCAGGGCGCAAGGATGTTGCAACAGCAAATCCGGGGCGATGTTGCCCGGATTGATGTGGGCCATTTAGCAGACGGGGTCTATTTGCTGGTGCTTCGTTCGTCGATAACCATGAAAGAGAAAACAATCAAGTTTGTGGTGCGGAAATAAGTGCAAATACCCAATCGGATCCAATCAGAGTATGTATATTTTGGAAAGGGGGGTGTTCTCACCCCCTTTCTTGTTTCAATAAAATACCATTTTTGTGGTATTGCCTTATTGACGTCTTTCGGATAATTTAGCAGTGCCCTGGTTCTTTGTGCCGGGCGGCGGCGGTTGATGATGAAGATTGTTGAATGATCCATAGTTAGTATTGAGTACTGCCGGCATCTAATCCCTCTGAAACTGCTATGCCATGAGGCATTGGCGTTTACCATTAAACACGCATTTATGCCCTGGACCAAACAACTAAGCCAGCTACGGGATGCAATGGCCAGATTATTACCTTTTAAAGGTGATGTTATTCCTTTTTTAAATGATGCAGCGATCGATTGGACAGTTATTCCACTGGATGTTCCCAGCCCTGTTACCCTGTGGTTTAATATTTTGAACCATGCTAATAACAATGGTGAAGTTGAAGTATTGGTACAGGTACTGCTGGATCGGTTTCCTAAAAATCCGCACCTGCTGGCCTACAAAGAACACCTGGACTATACCCTTGGGCCTGAATTGACAGAAGCCGAGTGGAAAGAGCCGATTGATAAGAAGACACTTGAAAAAATAACCGGCACTGTGAGTACCCTCTTGCCGATCAGTTTTTTGCAAACAGGTCTTCAACGGTCCAAATCAGTGGCAAGGGTACTTATTGATCGGCCGGATGGTACAGAAGTAGGCACTGGCTTTTTGCTTTCCGGTAATCTTTTTATTACGAATAACCACGTTATAAGCGATATAGCCACGGCACAAATAGCCAAAGTACAGTTTGACTATGAGCAGTCGGCAGGTGGCCTTCCCCTGGTACCGACTGAGTTTTCTTTGGATCCGGCCAATGGTTTTGCTACATCCGTTGATCAGGATTGGACAGCCGTGCGGATAAATGGAGATGCTAACGCAAAATTTGGCGCTATCAGCCTCAAGCCGGTTACGGCCCAGAAGAATGATTTCGTTAATATAATACAACACCCGGGCGGACGATATAAACAAATTGGGATGTACCACAATATGGTGGCCTACAGCGATAACAATGTGATACAATACCTTACCGACACCGAGCCTGGTTCATCTGGCTCGCCTGTCTTTAACAGTCAGTGGGAGGTGGTAGCACTGCACCATGCCGGTGGTATGCTGGAGGAGCCGGGCAGTACAAAAACATACTTGCGCAATGAAGGTATTAATATCAATGTGGTAATGGCCGGAATAAAAGCCAATAATTTGTAAACAGTATGGCACTAAGGGAACGTACTCGATATAATATTACAGTTTTGCTAAGCCAGTTATTGGCGAACCAGGGCATGGAAGAAATGATCTGTGCTGAAGTGGTGGATGAAACTGATCCAACGGATATTAAAAAACTCGACTACGCCTCGATCCCGTTTCCGGCCGGTACACTCAGTGAGGAGGATCGGTGGGGTTGCATCGTGAAGAAAGCGGATGAAGACGGACTTGTTTTGCCGTTGCTGACTGTAGTTGCCAGTAAAAAGACCGGCAACACCAGCCTGACTGGCCTGATTGAAGATTTCAAAACCGGGTTTGATACCCGTGTTAAAAAAATTGCACGGGTCATAAAAAATAAAGAATGTGTACTCTTCCTTGGCCCGCGGCTGCTGCAATGCAGGAATGGTGCAAACCTTGAACCTCTCTACCAGGTATTTGCCAAAGACATTATCGGGCAGTTGAAACGGAATAAAGTGTTTTATGATAAAAAACAGGAAAACTCTATCTCTTACCTGGCTGATCGGTTCGAAGCTATCAATAAAGTAAAAAAGGGTGATATCGGTAACCTGGCCATGAAAACGTATACAGCGAACAGGGCAAAGTTGTATGAGAATGTATATGACAAAATCGCCCAGCTGGATTTCCCGCTAATCATCAGCACGACTCCGGAAGACTTACTCGAAACGATGAGCCCCGGCAAATATTCCAGCGGTTACTATACCTGGAGCAATGAGTCAATCGAAGCAAAACCCCTGGACGAATCAAAGAATATCATCTACAAAATATTTGGCTCTTTCGAAAACCCGCTTTCTGTACTGGTAACCGATAGTGACCGGGTACAGTTTTCTAAAAAAGTCGTGCAGGATGAACCTGAAATTCCAAAAGCTATCCGCATGTTGCTAAGGGACAAATACTATTTGTTCCTGGGTTTTGATTTTGAAGACTGGCACCTGAAAATTTTAATCGACTGCCTTGGCCTGGCAAAAGCAGAGCATGAAGAAAAGACATTTGCCCTACTCATGGATAATGTGGGCGATTCGAGTATTGATCATTTTGAAAAAAACTATAAGTTTTATTTTATAAATAAGGAATTGGAGTCGTTTCTCGATGATGTTATAAAAGCAATACCGGCAATAACATAAACTATGCGGCCAGCCTCAACATATTTTGATCGCTATCCGGGATTGAAACCTTTTGACAAAGGTCAGTCCACTATTTTCTTTGGCCGGGATAAAGAAAAGAAAGATTTATACGACCAGATTTGCCTGGACAAAATGGTCGTGCTGTTTGGAAAGTCTGGCCTGGGGAAAAGTTCGTTGCTTACCGCAGGTATTATGCCCATGCTGGAAATGAGCGGGTATCTGCCTATCAGGCTGCGCCTCAACAGCGACAACGAAAAATATATTGCAGCTCCCGGCACCAACCAGTTACTCACCGAATTCATCGAATCTTTTAACGGCTTTGATACGTCGAACGAACGAAAAATCATTGATACGGGCAATGAACGCAGGCGAATCTGGGAGTATGTGAAAGCCGCTAATTTTCATAAGATGGTGACAGAAAAGAATTATCCGCTTCTTTATGCATATATAAACAAGAAAAGGAGTGCAGGCGACATCCGGGCCAGTTTTGACAGCGTGCCTGTTACCCCCGTATTCATTTGTGATCAGTTCGAAGAGTTTTTTCATCACCCTGTTCACTGCCAGCAGGAATTTCTGGAACAACTGGCTGAAGTGGTGCACGATGAGCCGCCTTCCCGTGTGCTGCACTGGCTGACACAAAAAGAACTGGATGAACGTACCGATGAGCACTTAAACTGGTGCCAGCAGCCGGTAATAAAAATTATTTTTTCGCTGCGGTCGGATCGCTTTGCCAACATGCAATCGCTTGTACCCTATATATCGAGGGTATTGCGAAACAGGTATGAACTGAAAGCATTGAATGAAGAGCAGGCTGGCCAGGCTATCACAGGTCCGGCCAAAAAAGATGATTTGGGGCCAGAGTATGTACCGGCTTTTACTTATGAAGAGGAGGTGCTGAAAGATCTTAAGAAAAGACTGAGCAGCGAAACAAATGAGATAGAAAGCTCGCAGTTGCAGATTGTATGTAATTACATTGAGAGTAAGGTCAAAAAGGCGTATGAAGTAAAGGACGATAATACACCAGTAGTGGTCGACAAGGAATTACTGGACCTTGAAAAAGAATTTCCGGAAATACTTTCTAATTTTTATGAAGCGCAGCTGGGGAAGATAGCAGATGCAGCAGATCGGCTAAAAGCAAGATTGCTAATCGAAGATAAAATGGTTTTGTACGGACAGCGTGAAGCTGTTTCAAAGGCACGGCTCAATAAGGAGTATGGGTTTTCGGATAGCCTGATTGAAGAGCTGTTGCGCACCAGGCTGATACGGGAGGAGAGCACCTCCAAAGGTCTTACCTATGAGTTAAGTCATGATACGCTGCTGAAGACTGTAATTGCTTCAAAAGCGAAAAGGGATGAGGCGGAACAACTGCTGCGACAAGAAGAAGAGCGGAGACGCCTGGCCGAGGAAGCAAGAAAAAAAGATGAAGAACTGAAAGAACAATACCGGAGACTGGCGATGGAAATGCAGTTGCGGGAGGAAGCACAGGCCCAGAAGGAAGAAGTGGAGCGTTTATCAAAACGGCTGAAGAGAAATGCACGCCTGATTTTCTTTTTGACTACTATCGTCTTGCTTGCCGGAGTGGCCATTTTAGCCCTCTATGCAGCGAATGCTGAACGCAGGAGAAGAAACAAGCAGGCAGCACTGGAGAGTGTCAGTGATAGTTTGTTTAAAATGCGGAAGGCTGTCGTGGCATCCGATTCGGCTGTGGTAAAAGATAAGTTGCAGGACGTAGCACTTGTGCAAGGCAGCAAAGAAGTAAAAGACACAATCAAAGCTGAAATACTGGATGAGTTTGCCCGCATTGACAGCATTACCGAAATAACTGGTAACAAAGACCAAATGCTGTTTAAAACACTTGATTCCCTGTATGCACCCGAGATTAAAGAAATACAACAGAAAAATCCTGGTGTGCTGGACAACAAAACAAAACTGATTAAACTCCGTGAGTTTTATAAGAAAAAAGGCATCACATCTCCTGAAGTCATTAAGCTTTCCAGTGCCGAACAGCGGCGATTGAACCTAAGTACCATCCAGCCGGCAAAAGACTGACATATTAAAAAACAGATGGGAAAAAAGCCGGCTGCGTGATCGTAATCCTGCAACCGGCTTCAAACCATTTTTTATTTAAGGTTGTTTCCGTAAAGTGGCCACAACAATATGCGGCCATTTAATTTGTTCCACTGTTGTGCCATCATGACCAAAGACAGGGAAGTCAAGGATGACTGTCTGTGTATATTGTAATTGCAGGAATGTACTTCCATCTGCTTCCTGTACAGTTTCTATCCAGAAGATAGCCGTAAGCGTGGTGGCATTCGCATTTACATTAATGAATGGAATATTGGTGATGCCACCTACTGGTTCTGGCCCGGGTGCAACATTGCTCACGCCATCAACAGGATTGGCATCAAGAATAATGACTGTTGTATTGATAATATTCTGTCCTTTAATAGCCTCTTCCAATAGAATATTAGGCTGCATGATGGCTTCTTTAGGAATTCCTGGCGGCGGCGGCGTTTTTTCGAATATGGAGAGGTACTCCGGGCTTGTCATATTTTGCCGCTTGCCGTTTACGATGGTGAACGGTGTTGGATCGGCCCCAACAGGAATATTGAATTGTGGTCCGCCGGGCACAGCAAAAGAAACACCTTGCGCCAGTAATGAATCTCCATGGGGGATAGAACCAAGCCGGGCGATATTCGCTTCCACTTTCGGGTCAGTACCATCAGGCAGGTTAAGGAATAAACCCGTTTCAAGGTGAATACCATTTTGTCCTTGCGGAAGGTTTACATCAATCACTTGCTGGAGGTAATGAAGCCCGAGATATTTAATATCTCCCTGGGCGTTGCCACGATTGATAACATCGCCTTCTATGAAAGAGAATGTGAGTGTTTCAGAGGTGGCATTCAGCATAAGCTTGAATTTATCCGGTGGAGGCGGACCCGGCTTTGCCTGGTTCATATTGGGTAATTCAATCAGGTTAAACCCCGGGCCCACCCAGGTACCAGGCAAGTCTTTCAGGTTGCCGAGTGTGGTTGGCGCTTCAGCCTCAGCCCTGACGCCTTCACGGGTTACAATTTTTTCCTGCAGCTTTTCCTGGCCGCCAAGGTTTAAGAGATCGAGTGGGTTCTTGGTTGATTTAGACATGGTAATGGTTTGTGAATGATAAATAAATTGGGCACAGTACTACTGGCTATGCACTAAAATTTTATGTTCAATTGCCAAAGGCAATCGGTTTTTTAACGTATAATGTTGCTGCTAGTCAGACGTTTTATAAGGAGGATCAGGGAGTCTGTATCGATTTCACAGGAGGAAGAGGTACACTATAAATATAGTCTTTTATTTAATTGTCTCCATTTTTTCAGTATCAATTTTATCTAAACGTAATAATCATGCCAGGGGCCGATACTTTATTGCTGATAAGAACTGCGTAAAGCGCAAGGAAAGTAACCGTGTATTTACGTTCATGTTTTTTTCTGCGAGAATCTTTGTTTTATTTTTTGCGTTCTTAATTTATTTCAGTTATATTTATATGACCTTTTAGAATCTGACCCTTATCCATCAATCCGGTGGAACTCACCTTGTGATACTCTCTGATAAGTAGCCCCAGTAGTTGTAGTTATTCATTGTTAAGCCAAGACCGTATGTCATTAGATCTGACTCAATCAGGGGTGGATACAAGTGATCCTGTATTTCAACCAATGCTGCATGATCTCCAGGCCACTATATTAAAAGGGCATGGACGGCAGTATGCCTATCATATATTCATTCAATTGCAGGCGGCCAGTATAAAGCAGGCCAAAAACTGGATTGCCGGTTTTGCTGCAACGCATATCACTAGTGCTATGCAACAGGAAGAAGGCCGCAAACGCTGGAAAGCATCCCGTATTGATGGTGGCCCGGTTTTTACATTATCCATATCAGCCGCTGGCTATGCTGCATTAGGTTTTACAGCCGATCAGCTTCCTGTAGAAAAAGAAACACCGGCCAACAGCATTGTACGTGATGCGCCTGCATTTACAAGAGGTGCAAAGGGCAATGCAGTCAAACTGGGTGATCCGGCTATTGAAGAATGGGAAGCACCTTTTCAATCACAGATTGATCTTCTAATAATAGTAGCAGATAGTTCACCAGTTGAAGCACTGCGGATATCAAAAGAAATATCCGCAGCTGTTTCAGTTTTTGCTACAGTTCTTACGAGCCAGAAAGGGCAGCTACTGCACCGCAAAGGCGCTGATGTTGCACAAGACGGAGATCGTGTTATCATTGAGCATTTCGGTTATCCGGATGGCATAAGCCAGCCATTGTACCTGAAAGATGAAACTGATGCGCAGCGAAGTACCACTTTTTGGAACGATCAGGAACAGTTGAACCTGGTATTAGTGAATGACCCCAACGGGAAAACAGCAGACAGTTACGGCAGTTTTTTGGTATTTCGCAAACTGGAACAAAATGTGGCTGCATTTATGGAGGCTGAAGAAGCAAAACTGCCGGCCATAAAAGATGCTGATGGAACAATAAACAAAGATCTTCCGGGTGCGATGATGGTGGGGCGCTACCGAAATGGTAATCCCGTAGTAAATTCCAATGGCCATACGGGAGAAAAACGGCCACAATCGGAAATAAGTAATGACTTTGATAACGCCACTGATCCCAAAACTGTAAGCGATATACCTTCCTATAGCTCAAAATGTCCTTACTACGCACATATCAGGCTTACCAATCCAAGGATGGATATAACAGTGGTGCCGCCTGCATTCGCACATTCCGTACGGCTTACCCGCCGTGCAATTCCTTATGATGATATTGGACGGTTTGGCCCCGGCAATGAAGATTTAATTGATCCTACTGATGAACAGCTGGACAAAAACAGGCCATCAGGCGGGGTGGGATTATTATTCATGACCTACCAGGCCCATATTGGTAAACAGTTTGAATTCATCCAAAACAACTGGGCAAACCATGGTCATATTGCAGGGCACAACGTTGGTCCCGATGGTATAATCGGACAGGTGTCGCCTGTACCGGCTGGGTTACCATTCCGGCCTGCGACGCCAAATTTTCTGCCAAAGAAATTACCAGCGCAATGGGGAGAAGATGTAGGATTGGATTCACCGGATATATCGTTTCATGGATTTGTGAAAATGAAGGGTGGTGAATATTTTTTTACACCCAGTATCAGTTTTTTACAATCATTAGCAAGTTCAGTATAAATTATTTTATCATCCACCATAAACAAACATCTTCAACCACTATTAAAAATACCAGTATGAAGTTTAAAACAATTGAATTTGGCGCAGATAAACCATTTGCCCACATGTTCTTCTTCCAGTTGTCAGACACGTCGAAAGAGCTGGTACAGGATTTTATTGATCTGTGTGTAAAGTATTTGTCGCATCATCCGGGCCAGGAGCATTTTTCCGTGGGATGGCGGGCCCTGGAAATAAGCCGGAATGTAAGTGCAACAAACTTTGAAATATCCATACACATGATATTCACCAATATGAAAGCTTATCAGAAATATGCTGAAAGTAAATCGCACAATGATTTTATTACGCATTCTGCTGGTATGAGCCCCACACGTATGGTGTTTGATTCATTTCTGAATGTATCTGTGGTGCCTGTGGCGGAAAGAAAAAAGAAAAAATAATTTTCATCAACTAATTACCGGTGCACAACCGGCCACCTATTAAAGTAACTACGTATGAAAAATGCCGAAATCAAAGCAGCCCAGCGGGAACTGGCCAGGAAAATCGAAGGCAGTATGCTCGATTCAGGTGATCTGGGTTATACAGACACTGTAACAATTGATAACAGCCGTGTGCGGCAGGAGCCTTGTTTGGTAGCACTTCCGTCCACCACCCGCGATGTGGCTGAGATTGTGAAATATTGTAAAACACACTCGATACCATTAACCACCAAGTCGGGCGGACATAGTGCTGCCGGCTATTGCCTTAATTCTGAGGGTATGGTGATGGATATGGCAAATATATCCACGATTACCGCTATCAATGGCGGCAAAGGACTGAGTATTGGTGCTGGTACAAGATGGATACGGGCCTATAACTTCCTTCGTGACAGGCAGAGTGAATACACGGTAATCGGTGGCGGCTGTGCAGGCGTGGGCGTTGCCGGTTTTATATTAGGCGGCGGATATAGTTTTATCTCCCGCTCATATGGACTTGGCTCAGATAATGTGGGTGCACTGGAGTTTGTAACGACAGATGGCGATATCATTAACCTGAATGATAAAATTACCGATAAAAACGAAAAGGATTTGTATTGGGCGTTGCGTGGAGCAGGGGGCGGCAACTTTGGGGTGGTGACAAAAATCAATTTGCAACTGCATAGAACACCAGAACCCCGTCTGATGATGGGCCAGATCGCATTTCCTTTCTATCGCATTGAAGAAATACTGAAATTTTATAATGAATGGGTGTTAACACTCCCCAATGAAATGGCTGTGTACGGTATGTTGCGGAGGTTTCCGGATCCACGCCGTGGCGGACAGCCGGTTTTAAGCCTTCGTTTTACACCCGTGTATAATGGGCCAATGGCAAAAGGTATTGATCTGCTGAAACCGCTGATTGAGAAAAAGCCAAGCAGTGTGGAATTATATAACATGAGCCTGCCGGAGTGGGAAAACTTTATTGGTACTGCCACACAGATAAAAGGGAATGCTGCGTATATACGTTCCTGCATCATGCATGCAGGCAGTTTGACAACAGATGTGGCCACGATATGCAAGCAGTACATGAGCCGTTCGCCTTCGCCTGATTCGTATGTGGTATGGACACATAAAGGCGGAAAAGTAAAAGAATATGGACCCGATTCTTCGTACGCACACCGGGATGCCGAGTTTACGTTTGAGTTAAAGTCAGTATGGAATGAAGCCCAGCCGCAACTGGCCAGGCCAAATATAGAATGGGCGGTCAACTTTTTTGATGACCTCGGCAAACATGCACAAGGTTCGTACATCAACTACATCGATCCGTTACTGATGGACTGGCAGAAAAATTATTATGGGGATCAGTATGAACGATTGTTACGTGTAAAAAAATACTGGGATCCAAAAGGGCAGTTTGATTTTCAGCAGGGGATAGGGTCAAAATTTTCACCAACACGTACTACACCACTGGATCTGAGTCCGCTGACACGCACTTTTAATACCTAATAGTAAAGCAATCAAATTATGCTGACACCAGCAGCTATCATCCAACGTTTAAAACTTTTGCATAATGATGCAGAGGGCGGATACTTCGGCAGTACCTATGTATCGGGCATTGTATTGCCGGATGCCGCCTTGCCAGATTTTCCGGCGACAGCCGGTGGCCGGCCTATATGTGGTGCTATTTATTATTTTCTGGATGCCAATGAAATTTCCGTACTGCACCGGGTAACAGGCGATATGCTTTATCACTTTTACAGTGGCGATCCGGTGCAGATGCTGATATTGTACCCGAAGGATGATAAGCGCTTTCCAAACAAAACCGAAGTCTGTATTTTCAGCAACGATGTGGCGGCAGGGGGCAGCCCTATGAAAATGATACCTGGCGGTGCCTGGCTTGGCTCACGCCTGATACCGGGCGGCAGCTATGCGCTGATGGGCGTAACCATGGCGCCGGGCTTTGATGTGGCCGACTACACAATTGGTGACAGGCACGCATTAATTCACGATTATCCGGAACAAAAAGCAATGATTGAGATATTAACAAAATAAGTGGCGGTGACAGCAAAATAACCAAACACCAAATCAATTCAACGTATGTACAAATCACTGAAAATAGAAGTAACAGAAATAGACTTCCATACATTCCTTGATATATCTGTATTGCTTACAGGTTTTAACCGGAATGAATTGCTTGCTACTGGCATGCATGAAACATACTACTATACCATTATGAAGGAAGCAGACCAGGATAATGTCCGGGCTTTTTTCAAACAGGCAAGGGAGCTTATGAGCGCATTTGGATCAAATGAAGAAGAACTGAATGCACATATCGGGAGAGAATTATTGCCCGTTACCAGTTTTCTTGAACTGGGCAGAAGGATTATTCTCTTATGGTATACGGGCATCTGGACCAGCGTTACGAAAACAAAGGACAAAGAAATACGGGAATCTGCCATGATAAGTTCGGAATCGTATTCCGAAGGCCTTATATGGGTAGCTGCGGAAACACACCCTGCCGGTGCCAAGCAACCCGGTTATGCATCCTGGAGTTTACCACCATTGTAAAAATAATTAACCACTAAAGTTGTATGGATAATATGGAATACGATGTAGTCATTGTCGGTTCTGGCGTAGCCGGTGCAATCATTGCCAAAACCCTGACACATGCCGGTAAGAAAGTACTGGTATTGGAAGCTGGATTGGGCGATGGTATTGCATTAGGGGCCGAAAAATCTTACCAGGTCAATAAGGAATATGTAGAGCGTTTTCATAAGGCCCTGGCAAAGACGCCCAACTCACCTTACCCGGCCATTAAGAATGCACCATCACCTGATGTGCTGGACCTGAAACCAATTGTAAGCCGGGAGAATAAAATACATGACGGTTATTATGTGCAAAAAGGCCCAATGGCTTTTGGTAGTGATAACCTTATTGCCGGTGGTGGCACAACCATGCACTGGCTTGGCACCACACTACGGATGCTGCCCAACGATTTCAAAATAAAAAGTACCTATAACCCTGGCAAGCATTGGAGGGACTGGCCAATCAGTTACGAAGAACTGATACCGTATTATGAAATGGCGGAAAATGAAATCGGTGTGTCTGGAAATGTAGCCCGGCATACATTACCGCAGGAAGTGGGAGATATATTTCCGAAGGGTTATGTATTTCCTATGACAGAAATTCCGCAGAGCTACCTGGATACAAAATTTATGGGTGAAGGGGATGGGTTAAAGGTGAATATGGCGGATAAGCAATATGAAATCATATATTGTGTAACACCGCAGGGAAGAAACTCCATGCCCAATTTCGACTATCCTTATGCGGGTGTACGATGGGATAGCACTAATAAGAAACTGTTGCTGGAACCCTGGAAAGGGGAAGGCGATAGTTATAAGCCCGTTGGTGCCATTTGGGATCGGTATACGGGACAGCGTTGTGAAGGTAATTCAAGTTGTGTGCCTATATGCCCGGTGCAGGCAAAATATAATGCGCTTAAAACAATTAAAACATGCAGGCATGAAAATCTCACCATTATTGCACAGGCAGTGGCATCCGATCTGATCATTGATGAAAAGACCAGGTTGATAAATGGCATCGTATATAAAAAGTATGAAACAGCTGATGGGATCGGGTACAACACACATGTGGCCAAAGGCAAAATATATGTGCTTGCCGCAAGCGCAATTGAAAATGCTAAATTATTGCTGGCATCCAACGCGGCAAATTCAAGCGACCAGGTGGGACGTAACCTGATGGATCATCTTTGCCTGCTTACCTGGGGACTATTTCCGGAGAAAGTATATCCATTCCGCGGGCCGGGTTCCACGACCAATATTTCTACATTCAGGGATGGTGCATTCAGGAAGGATCATGCGCCATGGATTGTACCTATCGATAACTGGGGATGGGGCTGGCCTGAGTTTTCACCCGGTACTGATGTAACGGTAGCGGTGAACAATGGCATATTTGGAAAAGCACTGCGCAAGCATTTGAACAATGATCTTACCCGCCAGGTATTGCTGCACTTTGAATGTGAGCAAAACCCTGATCCGAATAACCGGGTAACCATTGATCCCCGTTATAAAGATCAATTGGATAATTACCGTCCGGTGATAGAATATTCTGCATCGGAGTACATGTTGAAAGCATTCGAAGCTGCGAAAAAAGTATCAGATCAACTTTTCAAAGCAAAAGGTATTGAAGATAAAACAGTTTATAAAGCTACTGAGGCAGACAATGTGGAATACAAAGGGGTATCCTATACCTTCCGTGGTGCCGGGCACATTGTAGGCACACACCGGATGGGCAGCGATAAAGATGACTCTGTGGTAGATAAAGATCTGCGCACATGGGATCATCAAAACCTGTTTTTAGCAGGCAGTGGCAATATGCCCACGCTTGGTACATCGAATCCAACACTGACCCTGGCAGCTTTATCTTTTAAGGCCAGTGAATCTATTCTATCACAATTAGAAAAATGAATCTATGAGTTATTACCAGGACAGTAATCCCAAAAGACAAAAAATGATCCGGGAGGTTGTAAAACGTGAAGGGGCCATGGCCACACCTCCATTGATTGATACAATTGAAGAATTGCAAAAGAAATTACAGGGTGCGATGACAGTAGAACATTTTACCATTCCGCCTTATCTCTGTGCATTGTATTCAATAAAAGAAGGCACGAATGATGAGGCCGTAAAAATAATCAGAACAGTAGCCGTAGAAGAAATGCTGCATATGGTGCTGGTGGCAAACCTGATGAATTCCCTGGGCATGAAACCAGAGATAAGTGGTAAATCGCTGGTGGCAAATTATCCCGAACCCATTCCCAACGGGGCGCCTGATTTTATTGTAAGCCTGTTGAAATTTTCTAAAGAATCGATTAATACATTTTTACGGATTGAAAAACCGGCAAAAGAAGATGCAAAACCTGAAGTAAATAACTTTCATTCAATTGGCCAGTTTTATGAAGCCATCCGTGAATCGCTGGAATGGCTGGAGGGAAAAGCAAGGGAAAAAGGTGAAACTATTTTTATTGGCGATAAAGCAAAACAGGTCGGCCCTGAACATTATTATGGAAGCGGCGGTAACCTTACTAAAATTCATAACCTGGAAGATGCCAATACTGCATTGGATGAAATTGTAGGCCAGGGTGAAGGCATCGACGGAACAATCAATGTTCCATTAAATGAAGGGGAAGAATTTGCACACTATTTCCGCTTCAACCAGATATTTTATGAACGAAAATACACACAGGGTGATGAAGCCAAAAACCCGCCTACCGGTGCCGCCATGAAAGTGGAATGGAATGATGTGTATAATATGGAGCCTAACCCCAAAATGGATAAGTATAAAGACAATCCCTGGATATTGGAAAAAGTAGTGGCATTTAACAGAGCCTATATGCGTTTACTGGACAATCTGCACAAGACCTGTAACGGTACGCCAACAGCACTGAAAGATGAAGGCATTCCGATCATGTACCAGTTGAAAACGCTGGCTATTGAGTTAATGAAAATACCCAGCGGAAATGGCAACTATACAGTAGGGCCTACATTTGAGTATGTACCTTAACCAATTTGGAAGGCAATTTATAAAACCTATATTATGGCAATTAAGCAAATCGTTTTTGATTTTGATGGTACATGCACACAAATTCCCGTTATATACCAGTCGTATGCAGATCGATACCTGGATGAATTGAATAAACGATTGTTTCCGCCGAACAGCCTGACATTAGAAACTCCAACTGCCCCACTTATTACCAAACAGGAATGGCAGGAAGCACAGGATACCGTGCGGCATGCATCACCCAAAGCCGGCTGGACATTGCAGTCAACATCTGCGGCACCTGCTGCAGCGGATCCTTATATACTGGCTTATGAGTCGGCAAAATTTATATTGCGTAACCGCCGGCAGGGAAGGGGGGAAGGTGAACCTCCTTTTGAATCACACCAGGTTTCCAATGAAGCACATGAAGCACCTTGGCGGGAAGAAGCGAAAGAAATATTTGAAACACTACTTAAGAAAAATATCAATGTCTACATTATTTCCAATTCGAGTTCATTGAAAATAACAAACCGGTTGAAAGACCTGTTAAACATTCCGAAGCTCCCTGCTACCATGAAAGTGCAGAGTGATGCCGCCAAATTTCGTATCAGTGAACTTCCATTGCAGAAACTGCAAACATTACCGGCACAAACAATCGCAAAGTTTGAAGCCCTGCCAGCCGTTCATGCAACAGCCAATCCTGGCCGGCCGGTCTTTCTTCGCCGCGGGGAATATTTCCGAGCCATATGTACTGTGCTCGGCAATGATCTGGCTGGCCTGAATGAAACAGTTTTTTGCGGTGATATTTGGGAAATGGACCTGGCCATGCCACATGCCCTGGGCGCCAATGTGCATTTAATAAAACGGGCATCACCGTTTGATACATATACTTATGAGACAGATGCAGTAACAGCTGCTGGCGGAAAAATAAGTGATGACCTGCGGGCCGTGTTAGACTGGGTGTAAAGCTTGTTTGTTGGATTTATTGTAGTTTTATACAACGATGGCAACAAGCAAATTCAGTAAGGCGCTTCAGCAGTACCTGGAAAAAACACAACAGCTCGAATCAACCCTGCCTGTTGCTATCGAAGTGGTGGTGGAGTTAAAAAGTTCACCCGTTAACCGTTCTGGCACATTCTCGAAGCAGGAGAAAATAAAAATGATTAAACGATCCTTTACTGAAGATTTAGACAGTATTAACCATGTGATGCAGGATAAAGGCGTAAAAATCATTGATACTGCGTGGATCAACAAGACAATAAAAATGAAAGTCCCGCTTGCAAGCCTCGATGAATTGTCCAATATTAATTCAGTGGAAAATATTGATCTTCCGCAGCAGTTAAAAAAGGATGAATAAATCATTCCACTAAAGAGCGCAGGGATATAATACCATTACCCTGTATTTCTGGTTTTATGTTTTGCAATACAGTACAAAGCCGGATGGCAAAATCCCTTAATTCATCATTACTCAGATCGGGATTTTCTTCAAGGATTAATGCAAGTAGTCCGCTTACATGTGGTGCGGCGTAACTGGTGCCATAACCTGCGGGGCCAAACCCGCCCGTTGTAAGACAGCTCAGCATATTGTCTGACGGAGATCCGCCTGGTGCAATTAAATGTGGTCGTACCGCATTTGACGGAATCGGTCCCCGGCTGCTATAATTTTCAACAGCTTGTGCGTTTTTACCACATGCACCTACTACGATTACCCCATCAGCCTCTGCAGGTGTAGTTAATGTGGATGCGCCTGATCCATTGTTGCCTGCACTCTTTACTATAACCAAACCAAGATCCCATGCTGTATTACATGCTTTTGCTTCGCGGCTGATAGTACTCTTTATTTTATCTATTCCCCAGGAACAATTGGCGATATGCATTCCGTCTTCTACTGCTCTTTCGATTGCTTTGGTTCCGCCGAAATCATCGGCATTGACATTGGATTTTGTAGCAAGTACCTTATAGTTATGCATCATCACGCCCGGTGCGATACCGAGGAATGCATTATTTTTTGTACCTGTAATATCAACTGTACCATCTGAACCTATAATACCGGCAATGGCGGTTCCATGAAAATCAGGATTGCCCCAGGGTTCTGTGGTATAGTTTTCCATTTTTACCACCCGCCCCTTTAATGCAGGATGATCAAAAAAAACTTCAGAGTCAATAATGGCAACAGAAATATTTTTTCCATTCCTGGCAAATTTTTGAACATACTGTGAGGCGAAAATGCCTGGGACAGTTTTGGTGACTTCACGTACCAGCAGCCGGGGCAAGTCAACGGCAGTAATTTGATTATCCTGCACGGCTTCAGCGAGTACATTATTATCCGAATTGGTCTTCATCGTCCGGTTTAGCCAGCAATATTCAGTAGCTAATGGCTGGTTGACGGCTGACATCGATTCACGGGTTACCGTCCCTGTACTTTTTTTATCCAATTCAGCATGGATCGATTGCACCTGCATCAGCGATTTTTCTTTGTAACTTTTGATTTTTGCATTTCTCAGGTATTGATGCAATGCGGCCCTGACTTGTTTATCCGGCTCAGGTATATTGGCAATCGCTTCACGGATCCGGCTATCCTTGTCTGCCGGCAGCATGGCCGACTCAGCAGTCACTTCTTTCGGCTTCTTTTCATCAAATTCAAGAATGACACTGGTTTTTACGGCCGGTTTACCAGCTTCCCGGATAACTGCCGTCTCCCGCTGACTCTGTTTGAAATACGTAAGTACAAAAGCATCGGTTGCTTTTTTTTCGAAGGCTTCGCCAAATTTGTTGCGAAATGCCTGGCGGGCAATTTTCACCTGATCGTCTGGCATAAGGATGGTTTTATGGTTTACTGCAATGTAACAAAAAATACCCCTTTTCCCCAATGAAAAATTACTTTTTTATATTGACCATATTGAAGCTTTTTCCACTTTTTTTAAGTAAATTACTTGAGTCTATTCAGAAGCCGATAAACCATAAACCAACTAAATTTTGCGTATGGAAAATTCAACACGACGGGTGACTATTCCTCTATCTGTCACCATAGAAATTAACACCGAAACAGGCGAAGTAAAGCAAGTAACAAGTGAACTATCTCACGATAGTATGCGGGAAAGCATGCCTCCGGCAGCATCTTCACTTCCTTCAAGCGAAGATGAGATATTACAAAAGGCGAAAGAATCGATCGGTATGCGGCCCGATGTACTGAGTGTTCGTCTCGGATACAAGTTTGAGAATGGCCTTATCACAAATCAGCGGGCTATTGTAGTCGTTGTACCACAGCGCAAATCAATTACCGAATTGAAGAAGAATAATATATCTCCTATTCCGGCAAGTTTCTTAGGCTATCCCGTTGATATAACCACTCCCACTTTGGAAGACCTGCTGGCCGCAAATCAGGAACTGATCCGTAAAACCGGAATGATTGTGGAAAGGGAAAGCCGTTATTTTCCGCCGGAAGGGGTGGAACTTAAGAAAGTGACAAAGGAAAAAATGCGGGTGGTTGCCTGCGTCAGCCCTGAGCAGGGATGGAAGCAGCTGCGTCCCTACATTGAAGCAACAAAGACATCAATGACATTAGGCATGTTCGATCTGGGTGCACCGCATATTATTAAAAGTATGGAAGCACTTGGGGAGAAAAATAGTTTTAAAAAATTTACACTTACCCTGCAACCGGGACAGAGCCTTGGGAACAAAGAAGATGAGGGCAATACAAAACGCTTTGATCTCACTGACCAGGAATCTTCTGATGCACTGCGTGAGGCATTTGGTGATAAATATGATATTTCATGGGTGCATATTGGTTCTGTAAACGGATGGGTAAATTCATCCTATCATATTAAAGTATGTGTGCGGGATAAGAAAGCCATTCATTTGTCCAGCGGAAACTACCAGTCATCCAACCAGCCACCTGATGATATCGTGGATGAAAACAGTATTCCTTTTTTGATACGGAGCTATAACCGGGAATGGCATATTATTCTTGAGCATGATGGAATTGCAGAAACCTATGAAAAATTTATACAGCATGATTTTAAAAATAACAGGCCAGATGCGAGGGAAGCCCTGATAGTACGGCAAGATTTGTTTTTACTCACGCCGATTCAAATGGAAGTGGAAGCAGAAGCCATGCAGAAAAGACAATTTGAGCCTTTTGACCAGGGAGAAAGGGAATACACGGTCACCCCTTTGTTAAGCCCGGACAATTATCATGAAGAAGTATTAAAGCTGGTGAAAAAAGCAAAACGGCAACTGTATATTCAGAACCAGACATTCAATTTCCCCAAAGAAGGGCATGATAAACTCGATGAATTGGTAACAGCTGTATTGGAAAAACAACAGGCTGGTGTGGATGTACGGGTCATATTTCGCAACCTGTTTGCGCCCACTACGAGGGCAAATATCGAAGGCCTGGTAGAGAAAGGGTTTGAACCAGCTACATTTAAATTTCATGATAAAGTACATACAAAGGGAATTATTGTAGACGATGATTTTGTATGTATTGGCAGTCAGAACTGGTCCAATGACGGAGTATCAGTAAACAGGGATGCTTCACTGCTATTTCAGGATAAAGAACTGAACAAGTACTTTAAAGAAATATTTATGCATGACTGGAATTTTGTTGCCCGTAACCGGCTTGGACGGGAGAATGTAAATTCCTCTATCGTATCGGGTGAAGCAGCGCCGCCAGAAGGTATGCAAATGATTCCATTGAAGGATATACTGGAGGCTATGTAAGCGGAAATCAGTTTAATGTTTAAATGGGTAGTATATAAAAAGCCGGGTGAGTACCCGGCTTTTATTGTTGTTAATGGAGTCATCTTGCATAAACTGGAAAAAGGAAACTCATATCTGTAAAAATATTTACGGTGTCACCCGGCTTCTTCACAAAACTTACAGACGCCTGCTGATGACAGTTGATGCAACTGGCATCTCGTTGTATAAATGTTTCGAGTGTTGTATTGGCAAGGAGCGAAGGGGCATTAGGCGGTGGAAATGTTTCTGCATTTTGCCATTGGCTGCCGATAAGGCGGTAATTCGCCCACACAGTTCCGCTGAGTTTTGCCCGCCACAGCATACTGATATAGTCTGTGTAAGAATATATGGGAAACTGCCGCACCACCTGCGTACCAAATAAACCCATTTGCGGTTGACTGGGGGCATTTACTGCATACCGTTTAGCATAAGGCGGTGCGGTATCCCAGCGGTATGTTTGTTCGTTGCCAACAAATACAGGTGTATCGTTCAGCGGACAATTCAGGCAGCGTGGATTATAAAATGACCAACGGGCGTTTGGGTTGTTTTGTGCCTGTTGTGGTGAATCGGGAGTATTGTCCACATGTTCAAACGTACTCCAGATACCTTTACCAAAGCGACTGGTGATGCGGAAAATATGCATACCTACTAAACCTACTTTGGTTCTGAATATTAGTGGCTTGCCATTTACAGTATGTGAACCGTCTATAAAAACGATGGCGTTGCGGCAATAAAACCGGGTGGTATCATCTCCCTTAGATGGATCCATAATCCGCCAGGCAGCTTTTACTTCGATCATGCCGGGCTTCTTTGATGCAGAATCGGATGGCGGTAAAACAAACTGGTTTTTGTTACGGAAATAATAGGCCGCTATACTGTCAACGAGGTATAGTTTGTTGCGGGTGATGAAATTTGCTTCTGCTGAATCAATCTTAACCTCATACAAGGCAAAATTAAGGTTGCGATCAATCAGGGGATGGCCGTCTGCTTCTTCAAAACCGGTCATAATATTTAGTCGTCCCGATGCTTTTGATTGTTTGTATAAAAATTTATCACCACTGGCAACAGCTTTGTCGGATTGCAGTAACAAGTCCCCCTGGCTGCTGCCAAAAACCTGCAGGGGATCTTTATAGTATTCCCACACACGGGGATTTTGTTTATTATCTCCAATACTGTTGCCTGTTGGGTTACCATATTTATCGGCAGGCCAGTTCAGTGCCACGAAGCTTTGCCAGGAGAATAAGTCAAAAGGTGGCTGTTTCAGTGAGTCGAGATTGCTGTCGTAGCCTTCAAAAATACCGAGATGAACTTCTAATGGCAGGTATGAGCAAAGTCCGCCGTTGGAAGCAGAGTCGCAAAACTGGTTGGTAAAGCGGGGTGGTGGTGTTAATTCAGGTGCTTCGGCGGAACCCGTTTTTGTTTGCTGGTTACAGGCAAAGATGACACCAATGCCCAGAATCGCCACCAGGATGATTTTTTTCATGCTTGAGGTTTTGGTTTATGTAGAGTGTTGTTGGCTCCGCATTTCTCCGGACTAGCACCGGCCGATGCGAACAATGCAGGCTTGTTTTCATTTGAAAACTGTTATTAAAAGTCAGCTAATACATCGAAAATGGCAATAACCTTTTTATGGTATTTTTTGCGGCAAAAGATTAATCGTGCAAATAAAAAGCCCCGCATGAAGCGGGGCTGGTGGCTCGGCTATAAAAATTCCTTGCTTTGAGGCTTAAAAACATGAAGTAGCAGAAGTATTCCTAGAGCTTTATGCCAGTGTGCAAGTTGCGGGCGAATAGCAAAAAAGTCAATACTAGTTTTATGGTATTTTTCAGGGAAATGCACAGATTAGGCCCAATAATTTATTTATTACAGAGCATGTAATTTCCCACGGACAGATAATTTACGTATTAAAGCGTACTTCTTTTTTAAGCGCACATTTCGACTTTGAAAGCAAGGCTGAAGTAGCGAAAATATTGCCCCTTGCTGTTGATAGTGTCCGCATTCCATGCACAGCCAAAAGTGAACGGGGATTTTGCTTCCCTTGCGGCTTCACCAAGCCCGACAAAACCATCCTTGCTTTGCAGACGAAAACCATAGGTCGCATTTTTGTTCAGGGATAAATGCTCCAGCCCAAAGCGAACCCAATGGGCGTTATCCCCTTTATTCAGGGGCAGTTGTGACGTCGCTAATGCCGGCCCCCATGTATTGGTGTTACTATCAAACTCATGTAAGGTCAACTGAAGTTCACCAGGCGTTTGTACGGTAGTGGCATACACTTGAATGTTATCTAGCAAGCCTTCGAAAGGGCAGGTAAAGGTTTGCCCGCACATATGATCGTTATGGCTGGCATTTGAATGTCCAATCCAAAGCGTGGTGTTGTTTTCTGTTTGGCTGATAAGGGGACGAAGGTTCCCGTTGCGTTGCAGTGTTTCCATATTGCTGTTATTTTTAAAGTAAGCAAATCGTTTTACAGCTGTTTTGGTACGGTGTGTTAAAGGATAACTCCGGCGATCTGCGTTTATTGTGCCATGTTCGTTAAAATTGGCTGACCTGGACTGAAACTTATGCACCCATGTGCTGAAATCATCGGGGAACTACTAAGGAAATTGATTAAATTGACAAAGACCGGGGCCGTTTTTTTTTGTGGATAACCCAAGAATTTCAGTGCTTAAAAAGTGAAGAAAGAAAATGTCTGTGTAAAACAGGCAGGTGAACGGTGACCATCTTATATTCGCTGTCTGACTGAAAGGAAACATTCCACTAACACAGAAATAACTATTTCTTAAAGCAAGTACGGAGTTGCGCCCAAGGTCATTAGTGCTAAACTGATGGTTAAATTCTTATCGGCATAACTGAACAATGGACCTTACTAACCTCAATAAAGATCGCAAACAGCAGCGCAGAAAATCTTCTCTTGATCTAAGTACTATGGTATATGGCAAAGTACCGCCCCAGGCCAAAGACCTGGAAGAGGCAGTGCTTGGTGCCGTCATGCTGGAAAAATCAGCATTTGATACCGTGGTAGAAATATTGAAGCCCGAATGCTTTTATGTAGAAGCGCACCAACGAATTTTCCGTGCGATGCAGAGCCTGGCCAACAAGAGCCAGCCAATTGATATTTTGACGGTGGCAGAAGAGCTTCGCTTTAAAGAAGAGCTGGACATGGTTGGCGGCGCCTATTATGTTACCAAGCTCACTAATGCAGTTGTATCCGCTGCTCATATTGAAGCACACGCAAGGATCATCCTGCAAAAATTTATTCAGCGGGAGCTGATACGCATCAGTGGCGAAATAATCGGGGATGCCTATGAAGACTCCACCGATGTATTCGATTTACTTGATGATGCAGAGAGCAAGCTGTTTGAAATAACCAATAACCACCTGCGCAAAAACTTTGATACCATTGACTCAGTATTGGTAAAAACCATTCAGCGTATTGAAGATTTAAGGCATAAGAACGAAGATCTTACTGGTGTGCCAAGTGGATTTCCATCGCTGGATAGGGTTACCTATGGATGGCAAAATACAGATTTGATCATTTTGGCAGCACGTCCGGCTGTTGGTAAAACCGCTTTTGCACTGAACCTGGCCCGTAATGCGGCATTAACACCCAGGGCAAGTAATGACAACAAAGGAACTGGTGTGGCTTTCTTTTCTTTGGAGATGAGTGCTGCTCAATTAGTTCAGCGTATTCTCTCTGCTGAAAGCGAAATATGGCTGGAAAAAATTTCCAGGGGCAAACTGGAAGAGCATGAGATGAAACAGCTGTATGCAAAAGGCATACAAAAGCTGGCACAGGCCCCGCTTTTTATTGACGATACACCAGCATTGAACATATTTGAGCTGCGGGCTAAATGCCGCCGTTTGAAAAACAAGCATAATATCGGGATGATTATCATCGACTACCTGCAGTTGATGAGCGGAACCGGTGAAAACCGCAGCGGTAACCGTGAACAGGAAATCAGTAATATCTCCCGAAATCTGAAAGGGCTGGCCAAAGAATTAAGTGTGCCAATTATCGCCCTCTCCCAGTTAAGCCGGGCAGTGGAAACAAGAAGCGCCAGTAAGGATGGTAATAAGATGCCGCAATTGAGTGACCTGCGTGAGTCTGGTGCTATTGAACAGGATGCGGACATGGTAATGTTCCTTTACCGCCCCGAGTATTATGACATCACCCAAAATGAAATGGGGGAAGACAATAAAGGTGAAACCCATGTGCGTATAGCCAAGCACCGTAACGGATCGCTGGAAACAATAAAACTGCGGGCACTGTTGCATATACAGAAATTTACAGAAGATGATGGCAGTTCATTTGGCACTCCAAGCGGCCTGGGCGGTAACTGGAAGCCTGTAAGTGACATTGATGGAAGTGGTGGCGCCAAAGTATTTATACAAACCGGCAGCCGCATGAACGATTTACAGGATGATGAAGACACACCTTTCTAATTTCTGATTTTGGGTTTAAGATTTTAGATTTGTTCCCAACCGGGAACATTTCTTTTTATGGCACTTCCTTTTTTTTATATTGATAATTACGCTGGCGAAAAGCAGCTTGTACTAGACGAAGATACCAGCCGCCACGTCGTGCAGGTATTGCGCATGAAAGCAGGGGAGCAGATAAACCTGACTGATGGCAAAGGAAAGCTCCTTACCTGTGAAATAAAAGAAGCACAAAAAAAGCACTGTGTTGTCGAAGTACGGGAAACGAAAAACGAAAAACCAAAAACGAAAAATATCACCATTGCTATTTCCCTGCTCAAAAATGCCAACCGCTTTGAATGGTTTTTAGAAAAAGCAACAGAGATCGGGGTTAGTGAAATAATTCCGTTGATCTGCGACCGGACGGAAAAAGAGAAATTCCGGTACGACCGGATGCAGGGTATCCTTATCAGCGCTATGCTGCAAAGCCAGCAGTGCTGGTTGCCGGTATTGCATGAGCCGGTGGAGTTTGCAAAAGCAGTAACCGCATCAGCTGTACCACAAAAGTTTATTGCGCATTGTGAAGACGGGATCAAATCCCCGGTAACCAATACACAAATTAACCAGTCAGCCAGTTCCATTATATTAATTGGCCCGGAGGGCGATTTTACCGGGGAGGAAATACAACTTGCCTTGCAGCATACATTTATTCCCGTATCATTGGGCGACACCCGTTTACGGACAGAAACAGCAGGAATTGTGGCGGCTACATTACTAACAAACAGCCCATAAAAGGTATTTGCCCGGTCTTTTAAGTGCAGTTAGCTTGCATAAATAACATTAAGCACTATATTTAGCCATAGTAAATACTTCTCCGTTCTGTTTATTTGCAAAGTTGGACAAACCATCATTTAAAAAAATGTAACTACAGAACCGTGTTTGTAGTAAAATGTATTACGGACTGACAATTAAAACAAGTGCGACTTTTGGTAACTTTTCCGCCAGGCTGCATATAGCAGGGTGGAGATGCGTTTCAGGGCTCCTGCTGCTATTATTACTGATAAAACCACATAAGGGGAAAAGCCAGTCGGTTTACCAGGACAGTCTTCGTAATGTGATCAACCACTCCTCCTCAAATAAGGAAAAACTGGGTGCTTTTCTGCTGTTGGGACTGGATCGGAACTCTTTGCATGCTGACTCGTTGAAAATATACATAACCGAATCCCGGAAGCTGGCAACAATCCTTAAAAACGAAGAAGCGTTAATGGAGGTGCTGCTTATGGAAGGTGGTATGTTGAATAAAAATGGAGAAAGTGACAAGGCTATTCAACTGGCTGATCGGGAGATACAAAAAAAATACGTACAGCCAAGGCTGATACAAAAGCAGTTAAAGTTTTATCTTTTAAAAGGGTTTGCATTAAACGTGATAAACAAACCGCTGGAGGCACAGGAAACCTTCTTTACCGTACTGGCAAAAGCAGAAAGCGAAGGGGAAGTATATGTGCAGGCCGCTGCCCTGAACGGAATTGGCTGGTCATACCATAACCTCCGGCAAATTGACAAGGCGATAGCCTGGTATAAAAGGGGAATGGTTCGTTTGCATAGTGCAGATATAAATAACCGGTTGAACAAGGATTTGATGACCGTGCTGCATTCAAACATAGGGCTTGCCTATTACCCGCTGTATAAAGAATCAGGGAATAAAGAGTTTGCAGATAGCGCAAACTTGTACCTGGATTCAGCAATACGTGTATGCCGTGAAGAAGGGTTTATAGGAGTGCTTGCTATAAGCCTTGGTACAAAAGCCCTGTTGGTGCAGGAAAACGGAGGAAGCCAGGCTTCGGCTGTCAATACATTAAAAGAGGCAATTGGAATACGAAAGGGACTGGGCCAGCTCTATTTTATTATTTCAGATATGACTAAACTGAGCGAAATGTATTATCGCTCCGGTGATTATAGTACATCTATATCAGCCAGCCGTGAAGCAATCAGGCTGGCTGATTCTTCCGGCATCAAATCAGATATTATTGAGTTATATGAAACGCTTGCGAAATCATATCGTGCAGCGGGTTTCTATAAAGAGTATGGTGATGTGCTGGCTGTACAAATCCGGGTGAGGGATTCGATTAGTAAGGCTAACACTGAGTCGTCATTAAATGAGCTGACAGTAAAATATGAGCTGCAAAAAAAAGAGGTGCTGATTGCAAAACAGGAATATAATTTATTACGGAGGAAAATCCTGTTATATGTCATCATTTTCGTTGCTGCTGCAGGGTTACTTTTTTTCGTAATTTCTTTTTTGCGGCTCAAGAAGCAACAGAGGCAAAAAATGGAACGTTTAAAAGCAGCGGAAGAAACCAGGTTGCTAATCGAAAACAAAATGGCGAGAGAAGGGGAGCGGGAGCGGATTATAGCGGATCTTCATGATGATGTAGGCGCCACACTCAGCAGTATGAATATCTATGGCGAGCTTGCCAACAAAATATGGTATGAAAAACCTGAAGAAAGTAAACAGATGGTTGAAAAAATATCAGCCTCATCCAAGGATTTGATGGACCGGATGGGTGATATCATCTGGAGTATGAAACCGGCTGGCATTGAAAAATACACCCTCGAAACAAGGCTGAAAAACTATTGCCTGGAACTGCTTACGCCCAAAAATATCCTTTGCGAATTTGAGGTGGATGAAAAGTTGGCCGGGTCTGTTACAAACCCCGAAGTACGCAAAAATCTGTTACTGATAGCGAAAGAAGCTATAAACAATATTGCCAAATACAGTAATGCCACAAAAGCAGTACTGTCCTTCCGTGAACAACAACAACAAATAATATTGGCGATAAGTGATAACGGGAAAGGTATGGATTTGGAGAAAATAAAATATGGCAACGGCCTTCAAAATATGGAACAGCGCTGTAAGTTTTTGCAAGGCGTATTTACCATTGAATCGCCTGCGGCAGGCGGGACGAAACTGACCTGCTCTTTTCCGATGGCTATAATTAGCCATTCGCCCGGAACAGGCAACAATTAAATTTGTGCAATGACAAGAGTAGCTATATACGATGATAATAAGGACCGCAGAGAAAGCCTGCAGGCTTTTTTATCACTGACACCGGAATTGCAGTTTGCGGGCAGTTTCCCCAACTGTGCATCTATTATTGAAGACTACGAAACAACTACCCCCGATATTATACTGATGGACATCGAAATGCCCAAGGTAGATGGACTGGAAGGCGTACGGCTGCTCAAACAGAAATTTCCACAAGTGAAAATCATCATGCAAACGGCATTTGATGATGATGATAAAATATTTACTGCCCTGCAACATGGCGCAGAAGGCTATATCCTGAAAACAGCCTCTGTAACACAAATAACCCAAAGCATTGATGAAGTAATGAAAGGCGGCGCAGCGATGACCCCCTCTATCGCCTTAAAAGTGATGCGTTACTTCAATCAACAGGCTGCCGCTGCCACCAATGCCTATAATTTATCCCCTAAAGAAACAGAAGTACTGCGGCACCTTGCCGAAGGGTTCAGCTATAAAATGGTGGCCGATAAAATGGGTATCAGCTATTTTACAGTCAACAACCACGTTAAGAAGATATACGAGAAACTACAAGTACACTCCCTTGGTGAAGCCATTGCATTGGCGCATAAAAATAAATGGGTGTAGCAACCATATCTTTTCAGCAACTATTAGCATGAGGGAGTAGCTGGTTATAGCTATAAACAACCAGGTTTCGTATCCGATGAGGTAAATGCCCGCCGGGTAAAAAGGAATCCCTTGCACCAAACTACTGCTGTGCAACGCATACAGCTATTATTAGCTATTGCCCGTTCCTTACTATTACAGCATTTTTACGCTACCAGAATTCTGTTAACCATTACAAATAATGTTATGAAGAAATACTTACTCCTGCTGCTGGCCATTGCCTTAGCGGTGATACAAAAGGCAACTGCACAAACACCTGTAGCATACTATCCCTTTAGTGGTAATGCTGACGATGTAATTGGTTCTATCAACGGCACGGTAGACGGCGCCACCCTTACCACGGACCGCTTTGGCAATGCCAACAGTGCATATAGTTTTGATGGGGTAGATGATTTTATTGATATTGGCAGTATAAACTTTGCCGGTAACGACTATTCCATTTCCTTCTGGGTGCAACTCAATTCTGTAACTAGCGACAACGCAATTTTTTCAGGAGCAAACCCTTTATTCCTTACAAATACATTTGTACTTTCGGAAATCAACAGCGGAATGGGCAGATTTCTTCACCGCAATCCGGCAGGCACTACTGGCGGGGTTGATTTAGCAGGACAACAGTCTATACCATTGTCTAACTGGACGTTTATTTCTTGTGTAAAGCAAGGAACAACTTTGTTGTACTATGTAAACGGGGTATTGGATAACTCGGTAACTAACGCAGCGGCAACAAACATAAGCAGTGCTATATATGTAGAATTAGGCAGGCTACGCAATGGGTCTAGTACATTTATCCGTTATTTGAATGGTAAGTTAGACGAAGTAAAAATTTACAACACCGCCTTAACCGCTTCACAGGTACAAAACGAGTATGCTATTAATAATCAAGCACAAAAACCCGGCAGTGGCAACTCAATTAGTTTTGACGGGCTGGATGATTTTATAAATAGTGGTAACAGTCCGGCTTTCGCTTTAACTAACAATTTAACTCTGGAAGTTTGGGTAAGGCCAAGCGCTTTTGCTATTGTAAATCAAATTTTCCATAAAATGGGTACAGGCGTAAATGTTGACAGGACAGGATATCAACTAAGGTATAACAATGGTAATAATATCGGGTTTACGATAGCCGACGCATCAACGATAGATGGGGTTTCAACAACTGTTACAAACGATGATTTAAATAAATGGATGCATATAGCAGCAACATTTGATGGAACAACCTTAAGTCTGTACAAAAATGGCGTACTAATGAATTCAAAAACAACTACCCAGGCCATAACCCATATAGCCTCAGAATTCTTGATAGGGAAGAGAACCGATGGCTTTAACTTCAATGGAAGCTTAGACGAAGTCCGCCTTTGGAACACCGCCCTTAACGAATCGCAAATACGAGACCGCATGTGCCGCAAAATAACCAGCAGCGATGCCCTGTACAGCAACTTAGTAGCCTACTACAATTTTGATGAAAGCACCGGTACAACTGCATTTGATGGTACAGCAGATGCTAATAATGGCACACTAACTAACACTCCAACCAGAATTACCAGCGGCGCACATATAGGCAATGTAAGTGCACACAGTTATGCAGGCGCAACAAGCAGTATCAATTTAGCTCACCCAACAATAGGTGATGATCTTACCGTAACACTTACTACCGGTGGTGGAGATGGTGTACAGGTCTATTGCGTAACCGAAGCCCCAAATACCACAGCAGGGCAAGTAATTTTACCGGGTAACAATGGTTACTTTGGCGTATTTCCTATAAATGGTATTGGGCTGCAATACACTGCTGAATATAATTACGATGGCATAACAGGAATTGTAAATGAAAACGGATTAAAACTATATAAGCGAAATGATAATGCTGCTACAAGTTGGATAAATAGTAATGCTGCATTAAATACAACCAACAATACACTCATTGCCACAGGGCAAAATACGGAGTATATGGTGGGGGAAGATGTGGCGCCAAATGTTGTCGTAAGCGGGGCATTGACAGGCGGTTTTGCTACGGTAAAAGAGGCTTTTGATGCTATTAATGCAGGTGGAGGCAGCGGTGCTGTAACTGTAACGATTATAGAAAACACTATCGAAACAGCCATCGCACAACTAAACCAGACGGGTTATACCGTATCTGTATTACCGCAGGGAGCCAGGGTGGTAACCGGTTCATTGCCCAATGATCTTATCCTGCTCGATGGGGCAGATGATGTAACCATCAACGGGCAAGGACTGTCTGGAACCAATACATTAACCATTCGAAATACAAGTGCATCTGTAACCTCCAGTACCATACGTTTAATAAATGGAGCAAATAATAATATTATACGTAAGTGTATAGTAGAATGCGATGCAAACAGCAGCAATGTTACCAGCGGTGCTATCGTTATCAATGCAAGTTCATCATCTAACCTGGCAGGGAATACAATTGACAGCAATCTGATAAGACCAGTAAGCGCAGCAGGTTTGCGCCAGGGTATTGTACTGGCTCAACAAAACACTACTGTTACAGGTACTATTAATAATACACAGATTACAAACAACCTGCTGGAAAATGTGTTTGTAGATAATGGTACAACGGGGGCATTCAATATACTGATTCAGGCAAACTGTAATAATACAGTAATAAGAGGCAACTCTGTTTATGCCACCAGCCCGCTGATTAATGCCACAAATGGTAATACATGGTATGGCATTGCTATGTTCAATACAGGCAATGCAACGGGCAGCGGCGCTGTAATTGACAGTAATTATTTTGGTGGAACAGCTCCTGCTGCCACAGGCGGGAACTTCACTATCAGCTCGCCATTAAACTCAATAGGTGTTCGCTCCATTTTTGTGCAGGATAATGTAGCTAACCCTACAATTATTACGAAAAATGTAATCCGGAATTTCAGCATAGATGCCGGCAACCCAACCACAGCCACTGCTAATCCATTTGTAGGTGTACAAATTTCAACCGGTAATTTAGCAAGGTTAGATAGTAACACCATCGGTAACATCAGCAATGGGTCCGTTAATGTTACTATGCGCCCCGGCAGCACCGGACAAACAGGGTGCTTCGGCATACTTACTTCTGTAGCTTGTGCAAACCCGATTGCTAACAATTTTTTTTGGCGGGCTAGCTACAATTGTAACACCAACCGGTGGTAGTACCGCACTCACCTTTTTAAACCTGCTGGACACCCGTGCCACTACGGCGAATGTTAATATAAAAAAGAATATTTTCGGCAGCACCACGGCTAATAATATAACTACCACAAACAGTTCTGCAACTGCATTTAGCTATACGGGTATCTCTATTTCTCAAACAGGAACCAGCCTTACTATCAATGCAGACAGTAATACATTTCGAAATACAGCTATGACGGCTTCCACTATCAACCTTATCCGTAATACATACGCCAGCAGCAGTACCAACACATCATTGTTTACGATGAATGCAAACGTTATGACTGATATCAGCACCACCGGCGCATCAGCATCCATTACAGGATTAAACTACACCAATAACAGCACCGCCACTAATAATATTCAAACCATTCAGCTACATGACAATGTGCTCGGCAATATCAGTGTAGGAAGTGGTACAGCTGGTAACCTGAGAGGGTTTTTAGTAAATAACGCAGCTAATAGTATTGGCATTGGCTTGAAAGGGAGAATAACGGGTAATCAGCTTTCCACCTTTAATAACCTGGCAACAGGTACTGGGCAAACCGGGGGCATTTTTGTAGTACATGAAATGGTAGTCACCGATAGTTTAGTTATAGCCAATAACAATGTTAATAATCTGGTACATGCAGGCAGTGGCGTTATTACAACCGTAAGAGGCAATGTTACCGGCATAAGTGTGGATGCCCCGCTGAGCAGCAGCATGTTTAATGCACCAGGCCTTGCGGTAATACGGGATAACCAGGTAAGTAATCTACAAGCAACTACTACCGCAGCCAACGCTGTTCGTTCGCAAGGTATATCTGTATATGGCAACAAAACGGTGGTGGAAAGAAATAAAGTGAATAACCTGGCGAACACAGCCACCTTGTCAACAGCCACCATAGTGCCTCTTTTCTTAAACACTGGTGCAGACGATTTGAATAACATACTGATGGTGCGCAACAATATGTTTGCAATTAATAACAACACCACGGCCAGCCAAACAGGTATTGCCATGGGTGGCGGCACGGTTCGGGCAAATATTTATCACAATAGCATATTGGTAGAAGGAAGCTCAACTACGAACAGCTATGCGATACTTAAGGCAGGTGGGTCGCAGGTGGATATAGCGAATAATATTTTATACAATGCCACTACAGGCAGCGGTGCGGCTTATGCCATTGGGCTGGGCACTAATGCAAACGGCTACTTGGGCAACAATAACTATTTTGTAAGTCCTGCTGGGGCAGCCCTTGCAGAAATAGGCACCACACCGCATACACTGGCAAGCTGGCAAGCAGCCACAGGTGATGATGGTGCTACGCAAACTGCCGTAAGCGGTATTACCACTAATGCGGACGATTTATTTATTGGTAAGGCAACGGCCAATCTGTTTATTAATACCAGCCATCCAACAGAACCGGCGAAGGCAAGTAATTTAGGTATGCCTTTATCCGCATCAGTGCCATCTGATTTTGCCGGTATAATAAGAAGCATCAGCACACCGGATATAGGCGCACAGGAATTTATTTTCTCTGGTACATTGCCGTTAAACCTTATCTCTTTTTCAGGCAGCAAACAAAACAACGATGCACTGCTGCAATGGCGAACAACGAACGAAGTAAACGTATCGCATTTTGAATTGCAACGCAGTGAAGATGGCATTACCTTTACAACCATTGCCAATGTACCGGCTGGTTCCAGTAGTTACCGGTATGCCGATGCAGGAGTTTTTAACACAAAACAATTGGTACTTTACCGGTTGAAGTCGGTTGATATTGACGGTCGGTTTACGCTCTCTCCAGTTGTTCGTTTACAAAAAACGGTTTCAGGAAACATCGTTTTGTATCCTAATCCTGCAACGGATGTGATAACGATTAGCGGCTTGCAGCAAAACAGTGTGATTATCTTGTTTAGTGCCGATGGGAAACTTTTAACCCAACAAAAAGTAAACACACAAAGTACCACATTGGATTTGCGCAATTATCCTATAGGCATGTATATCCTTTCCTACCGGTATGAGGGTGGTTTAGTTATTCAACGAATAATAAAAAAGTAGTATGAAGGAAGTTGTTTTCCTTATTTCAGCAGTACTCATTGGATTTGCGGCCAATGCACAAATAGGCAGAGTCGGGATTAACACCATAGCTCCACAGGCTATGCTGCATGTAAAGGATAGTAGTGTGTTGTTTACGGGTGCTGCCACATTACCTGGCACACCCGGCAACCCGCCGGTAAGTGGAGCTGGTACCCGAATGATGTGGTACGCTGATAAAGCAGCGTTCAGAGTAGGGAACGTATCCAATCAGAATTGGGATAATGCTAATATTGGTAATTACTCATTTGCAACAGGGAGAAATTCGATGGCTTCGGCTTCTTATTCTGCTGCATTAGGAATTAATACAGTTGCATCTGGTGTTACTGCGATCTCAATAGGATCAGCAACAGTTGCTGCGGGTAATAATTCCATAGCCATGGGCGTCAATGCAAATGCATCTGGGTATTCTGCAATAGCGATGGGGAATAATACAATTTCCTCGGGCGATTATTCAACCACGAATGGGATACAAACCAAGGCAACTGCTTATGCAGCTGTCGCAATGGGAGATGGAACGATGGCTTCTAATGGCGTATCCACCGCTATTGGTTCATATACAACCGCAGCCGGTTATGCTTCTACGGCCATGGGGGCTTTTACCAGGGCTACCGGATTTTTTTCTACGGCTACTGGGTATGAAACAGTTGCTGCTGGTGAATTATCGGCAACAATTGGTTTTCACACGTATGCCAAGTCGTATGCTTCTTTATCTATTGGGCAATACAATGACTCTGTTACTGCTAGTTCCAAAGACAGTTGGGTAGAAGCAGACCCCGTTTTTATTATTGGCAATGGTACAGCCCATAATTCAAGAAGTAATGCACTTACTATTTTAAAAAATGCAAAAACAGGAATAAATACTGCTGCCCCGGAGTATGGGCTGCATGTCGTTAATTCTAATAATAATGATGGAGGATTTGCAGATGGCATTATGATACAGAATACGGCCCCCGCTGGCAGCATAGGCGAGGCAGCAGTTTCATTCAAGAATAATTCGTTTCTCAATCCAAATGCAAAATGGATAACAGGGCTTAATCAGGCGGCAGAGTTCAGATGGGATTATGGCGAAACCTTTGCTGGTACAGCACCCATGTTCCTCGATACGATAGGTAATCTTACCATTGCCGGTGTATTAACACAAAGCAGTGATGCCCGGCTGAAAAGAAATATTCGTCCGCTGCAAAACAGCCTGCAAAAAATTATGAGCCTTACAGGATACAATTATAACTGGATTGATGAAGCCCGGGATAAAAAACTACAAACAGGCATGCTGGCACAGGAAGTAGAAAAGCAAATGCCTGAGCTAGTGGCAGAAGACGCCGATGGCAACAAGAGCGTAAATTATAGCGCACTTATTCCTTATTTAATTGAATCTGTAAAAGAATTGAAAAATGAAAATGAGCAGTTGTGTACTGAAATGGCAGAACTAAAGCGAAGAAGTAAATAATCCTACTTCGCCATATCCGACTCATCTTTTTTATCTTCCAGCACCGGCTCATTCAGTTCTACCACATGTGCACGCCGCTTGGCTTCACGGCCCATCATTACCATGTTCAGCATTTGTACAATAAAGGAGAAGGCCATTCCAAAGTAGATATAATTCTTAAGGTGTAGTTCATGTGCCGCCACCGGATCCCAGCCTTCGATCACTAAACTCAATCCAATCATGACAAGGAAGGAGAGGGCCAGCATTTTTAAAGTCGGATGTTTATGTATAAAGCCAGAGATATTTGGGCTAAACAGGAACATAACGATCATCGCAATCACAACCGCTGCAATCATAATCTCCACATGCTTCGCCGTACCACCGGCGGTAATTACACTGTCGAAAGAAAAGACTGCATCAATCAGCATAATCTGTGCAATAGCCTGGCCCAGCGAAAGGCCTTTCTTATTTTTTCCTGTCGCATTTGGATCTTCTCCTTCCAGTTTCCCATGTATTTCTTTCACCGATTTATAGATCAAAAACAAACCACCAAGTAACATGACGATACTTGCCAGGTCGAATCCTTTGCCTGAAACCGTGATGATACTCTTTCCTTTTTGTTTCAGCAACCAGCCAAGCCCCATTAGTAACAAGCTTCTTGAAATGATACCTGTTATCATCCAAATACGCCGGGCTTTGTTCATATCCTTCTTGTCCTTCAGCCGGCCCATAATGATGCTGACAAAAATAACGTTGTCAATACCCAATACCACTTCCAGCACCACAAGGATGATAAAACTGATAATACTTTCCGATGTAAAAAGATGCTCCATTGATTATTGAGAATTGCGTTGTTGAATATTGATCGTTTTACAGATATTCTTTACGATGCCCGGCCCTTCATAAATAAAGCCGGTCCATACCTGCACTAAAGACGCACCTGCCTCGAGCTTTTCTTTGGCATCTGCACCAGTAAAAATACCCCCGCTGGCAATAACCGGAATTTTACCGTTTGTCTTGCTGCAAATATACCGTACAACTTCTGTGCTCCTCTCTTTTACAGGCAAACCACTTAATCCGCCTGCACCAATGGCGTTAACGGTGGCTTCGTTTGTTTGTAACCCTTCCCGGCTGATGGTGGTATTAGTGGCTACAAGTCCATCCAGTTGAATTTCTAATGCAAGCCCAACCACATCGTCAATTTGTCCGGTAGTTAAGTCTGGAGCTATTTTAAGTAGTATGGGTTTGTTGCCATGTGCACCAATATGTACATTGCGAAGCGATTGTAAATGGGTGAGGATTTTTCGCAACGATTCTTTTTCCTGCAGCTCACGCAAGCCAGGTGTGTTAGGTGAACTGACATTCACCACGAAGTAACCAACAAAAGGATAGAGTTCCGTAAAGCAAATCTCATAATCCTTCCAGGCGTCCTCATTGGGGGTTACTTTGTTCTTACCAATATTACCACCAATTACAATTTGAGATTTTTGATTTTTGGTTTTTGAATGCCATCCAATCAGTCTCTCCTTGATAACTGCAACGCCGTCGTTGTTAAACCCCATTCGGTTGATAAGGGCTTTGTCCTTTGGCAAACGGAATAATCTAGGCTTGTCATTACCAGCTTGTGGTAAAGGCGTTACAGTTCCTATCTCTACAAAACCAAAACCAAGGCATTCCAGCTCCCGCAGGTACTTAGCATTTTTATCAAAGCCTGCGCCTAAGCCAACCTTATTGGAAAATTGAATATCGAAAATTGAATATTGATTTTTCCCTTTGGGTGTAAACATATTTCGAATAAAGCCCTTGAAGCCAATACTGCAAAGCAGCTTCAGGCTGTTCATCGAAAAGTAGTGCGCCCACTCTGGCGAAAACAGGAAAAGAAAACGCCGGACTATTGTATACATCAGCCTCCTTTATTTGTACTGCTTTAATTTTTCGATAACGGCATCGCTGAACAGCAGCGCCGCCAGTTCGCTTTCCGGTTCATAATTTACAAAAGTCCATTCTGCGGAATGTTCATCTTTCACGGCTACAAGTTCGGAATTGTCTTTCACCACAAAGGTATTATTGGCTTTATCAAAACGAACATTGCCTTTGCCGAAACCATCTTCCATCAGTGGCATCATTTCTTCCAGCGAAGCTGAGTCGATCTCTTCCTTAAACCGCATCCGCATCAGCATGGAATGGGTTATTTTGGCAAACTGTCCGTTTTCAACGGTAAAAGCAGGAAACACTTTTGTCACATTTACCGAATCAAGTGTGGTACTAAACTCTTCTGTCTCAAATGCAGCTTTCATCGCCTCAGCAACCGCTTCACGGGGAGCCAGCTCAAATAATTTGGGATAAGACAAATCAAGAATTTTTTCAATATCCATATTCCGGGTGGCCTGCATCACAAGATTTAACCTTTCCTGCAATTTCGGATCCTGCTGGGCCATCATTTTCACTCCTGCAAGCAGGATAATGCTCAATACTACGAGTAGTTTTTTCATACTAAAATTTGTCAAAGCAACCGCATTGGAGGGGGATGGCAAAAAAATTTTTCGACAATGGCCAAACTGCTAACTTTGAGGTAGAAAGTTGCATAAACAACTTTTTCGTCAAATTATGCAAGAAGCGTATATCATAGCGGGTTTTCGTACCGCAGTCGGTAAGGCCAAACGGGGTGGATTTCGTTTTTACCGCCCTGATGATTTGGCTGTGGAGGTCATAAAAGGACTGGTAGCGGCTGTGCCGCAGCTTGATCCCAAAAGAGTGGACGACGTAATTGTGGGCAATGCCGTCCCCGAAGCCGAGCAGGGCCTCCAGTTTGGCCGTATTATTTCCGCCAAAGCACTTGGCATTGATGTACCAGGCATTACCATAAACCGATACTGTGCGAGTGGCCTGGAGTCGATAGCTATGGCTACAGCAAAAATCAGGACCGGTATGGCCGATTGTATTATTGCAGGTGGTACAGAAAGTATGAGCCTGGTACCAACTGCCGGCTGGAAAACGGTACCCTCGTACAATATAGCTAAAGAGGAGCCGGACTATTATTTAAGTATGGGGCTTACTGCAGAAGCAGTGGCGAAGGATTACAATATCAGCCGGGAGGCACAGGATGAGTTTTCGTATCACTCGCACCAAAAAGCCATGGCAGCGATACAGGCCGGTAATTTCAAGCCGGGTATTTTACCAATTAATGTAGAAGAAACATACCTCGATGCTAAAGGCAAGAAGCAAAAGAGAAACTATGTGGTGGATACAGATGAAGGGCCCAGGGCTGATACATCCATTGAGGCATTAGCCAAATTAAAACCAGCTTTTGCGCAAGGCGGATGTGTTACGGCCGGCAACTCATCACAAACAAGTGACGGGGCAGCCTTTGTCATTGTAATGGGAGAGAAGATGATGAATGAACTGGGGCTAAAACCAATTGGCCGCCTGGTGAATAGTGCTGTAGCCGGTGTGCACCCCCGCATCATGGGTATCGGACCTGTGGCTGCTATACCTAAAGTGCTGAAGCAGGCAGGCATGAACCTGGGTGAAATAGATCTGATAGAATTGAATGAAGCTTTTGCATCACAGGCACTGGCCGTTATCCGTGAAGCCGGACTCGACCCTGAAAAAGTAAATATCAATGGCGGTGCTATCGCATTAGGCCATCCGCTGGGATGCACAGGAGCGAAACTCACGATTCAGAACCTGCATGATATGAAGCGCCTGAATAAAAAATACGGGATGATAACCGCCTGTGTGGGTGGCGGACAAGGGATTGCCGGTATTATAGAAAATCTTTAAAATGAAATGGCTGTTTTCGATAGAAAGCCGGGCATTGCCCGGCTTTCCTGTTTTAAATGGAATTGGGCTGATAGAAGCTTAAACTATTTGTTATTTTTAAAGTCACAGCCACTTCCAAAATCAACGTTCACCGAACGGATTAAAATCATTGCTTATGGACAGACGGGAATTTCTTACCACCCGGAAGAAAAAAGACAGCCCGGCAGCTACGTACCGGACTTATTCGGGTATCGCTCCTTATACAGGCACATGGACAGACCAGGAGATTATACACCTGCTGAAACGTACCATGTTTGGTGCCAGGAAAGCAGATGTGGATTATTTCCGTGGCCGTACGATGGACCAGGTGGTGGATGAACTGCTGAACCCAACAGCGCCCAATCCAAACCCGCCGGTAAAAGAGTATGCCACTTCCACCACACCCGGTGTAAATGCAGACGGAAACATAGTACAGGGCACTACCTGGGTAAATGACATCAACAGCGATGGTACCGTACAATCGCAGCGCAGGAACTCGTATAAGAAATGGCTGACCGGTGTGATGATGAACCAGGACAGGAGTATCAGGGAAAAGCTGATCATGTTCCTCGTGGATCATTTCGGCAATGAAACGACTGACTTTGGCAATGGTAACTGGGCCTATATGCAGCATAGCCTTGTACGTCAGTATGCGTTGGGCAACTACAAAGAACTGGTAAGACTGATTACAAAAGACGTAGCCATGCTGCGCTACCTGAATGGCTACCTGAATAATAAAAATGCACCCGACGAAAACTATGCCCGTGAACTGCTGGAATTATTTACTGTAGGAAAGGGCCCGGGATCGCAATACACAGAGAATGATGTAAAAGAAGCAGCGAAAGTGTTAACCGGCTGGCAGATAAACGGAACAACCTACACGTCTTTTTTTAATTTGAACAGGCATACGACCACAAATAAAACATTTTCATCATTCTTTAATAATACAATAATCGTTGGCCGAAACACGGCCACGGCCGGTGACGACGAACTGAACGATTTGCTCAATATGATATTTGCGCAGCAGGAAGTGGCAAAGTATATCGTACGTAAAATGTACCGCTGGTTTGTTTATTATGCTATTGACGCAGGAACTGAAGCAAATGTGATAACGCCGCTGGCCGATATATTCCGTACCAGCAACTATGATATTAAAACGGTTTTGTCTGCCTTGTTTAAGAGCGAACATTTTTATGATATGCTGAACCGTGGCTGTATGATCAAATCACCAGCCGACCAGGTAGTGGGTTCGATGCGGGAAATGAATATTGCCTTTCGCCCGGAAACTGATTGGGATACCAATTATGGTCTTTGGAATACATTTTATAGCTGGATGACCAACCTTGGTCAGAATCTGCATGATCCGCCCAATGTATCGGGCCTGCCCGCATACTACCAGGAACCAAATTTTCATGAGATATGGATTAACTCTGATTCATTGCCCAAGCGAAACCAGTTTACAGATACGATGATCAATAGTGGTTATGCCCGCAATGGCTTCCGTGTGCAGTTTAATTGTGTGGCCTTTGCACAAACACTCACGAATCCCGGTAACCCCAATGATTTGATTGATGAAGTATTGAAATATGTCTTCAGAAATGATTTGTCAGTAACCAGCCGGGCACAAATAAAAACACAGATTCTGCTTACCAACCAGCAATGGGATTATTACTGGACGAACGCATGGGCAGCCTATGTATCAAATCCAACGACGGCGAATTTTAATACAGTGAACACCCGGTTGAAATCCCTGTTCCAGTACTTATATAATTTATCAGAATACCAGTTATCATAAACCATTGCGCAATGAAACGTAAAGATTTTTTACTCAACGCCATACCTGCCGCAGCCATCCTTCCGGAAGTGATCAACGGGTATTCTGTAAAAGCGCTTAACAGCACATCCCCGATAGTGCAGGCGCTGATGCGGGGGCAAACCCTAACCGATCATGTGCTGGTGATCATACAATTATCAGGTGGTAACGATGGTATGAACATGGTCATTCCTATTGATACATATGCGTTGTACCAAAATGCACGATCAAATATAGCCATACCGCAAAACAGAATATTACCCATCAGCGGTGTAAGTACCACAGGCCTGCACCCGGCTATGACAGGATTACAATCTTTGTTTACCGAAGGGAAAGCAAAACTGATTCAGGCTGTTGGTTATCCGCAGCCCAATTTCTCACACTTCCGGGCGACTGATATCTGGATGAGTGCTTCGAATAGTACACAGGAGGTATACAACGGATGGGCTGGCCGGTATCTGAATTATGAGTATCCCAATTTTCCAACAAACTATCCTAATCCGGATGTGCCTGATCCTTTGGCCATACAGATTGGTTCCACCACCACGCTGACCACACAGGGACCTAGTGTGAATATGGCCATGAGTATTACCAACCCCACAAATTTTTATAACCTGGTAAATGGTACTACCGATCCTGTACCAAATACACCGGCTGGTAAGGAATTGAGTTTTATCCGGCAGGTAAACCAGCAAACGCAGAAATATTCTACCGTCATACGTAATGCAGCGAATGCCGTAACGCAACAGGTAACTTATCCCGCCAACAACACCCTGGCTGATCAGCTGAAGATTGTAGCCCGCCTGATTGCTGGTGGATTGAAGACAAGGGTATATATGGTCAGCTTTGGTGGTTTTGACAACCACTCCGTGCAGGTAAATGCGAGCGATACCACAACGGGGACCCATGCTACACTGTTACAGCGGGTTAGTGATGCTATCCGTGCTTTCCAAAACGATTTGATCTTTTTGCAAGTGGAACACCGGGTAGTGGGCATGACGTACAGTGAGTTTGGCCGTAGAATAAAATCTAATTCAAGCACAGGCACTGATCATGGGGCAGCAGCGCCCTTATTCCTTTTTGGCTCATCGGTAGAAAGCGGAATGCTGGGCGTAAACCCCACGATCCCCGCTGCACCAACGGTAAACGATAATGTGCCCATGCAATATGACTTCCGCAGTATTTATGCCACCTTACTTGAGAAATGGTTTTGCCTGGACAAAACAGTGGTGGAAACATTGTTCCCGCCGAATATTAATACACAACTGCAAAGCCTGCCGTTGATAAAAGCGGGTGTATGCAACGGTATAGCACCACCACCGCCGGCATCCACTACTGATAAACTAATCTGGAATTACCCGGATGCTTTTACCAGCAGTACAGAAATATATTTCAAAACACAGGGAGGCCACACATTGGTACAGGTGTTTGATACACTGGGCCGTCTTGTTGCTAATTTACTGGAGAAAGATTATACTGGATCAATGACAGATAAAGTAACCTTTAATGCTGAAATATTGCCAACCGGTATTTATTATGCCCGCCTGCAAAACGGGGTGACACAAAGGGTGTGGCCGATGCGAAAGGTCCGGTGAAAAAATGTAGTATTACAGCCCCATTCAACCTGGGGCTTTTTTATTGAATAAATGATACAAATGAAAAACTTCATGCTGTCAGCCGTCCTTGTTATCTGCAATCAAGTATCTGCACAAAAAGGTGCAACAAACACCACACCCGGGGGCATGTATTATGAGTTATACAGCAAACTTCCTGCTGGAACAAAAATAGCCGCCGGCAACATTATAAAAGTGCAACTGAGACAGATCGTTAAGGACAGTGTTTATTTCAATACCAGCCCGGGTATTCCCCTTTATATACCTGTAACAACACCGCAACCCTATGATTTGTCGGAAGTGTGGACAAGCGCCAAGTCAGGTGACAGTATTTATTCCGTGCAACTGATGGATACATTCATAAGCCGCAACCCGGATATGGTTCCTCCAACACTAAAAAAGACTGACAGTATCAAAACGTATATTAAAATACTCCAGGTATTCGCTGATCAAAAGGCTGCAGATGCTGATAAGAAAAAGGAAGAGACAACTGTCCTGCAACGGGAGATTCAATACCTGCAAAATTATCTTGCCAGGAAAAAAATTAAGGCGCTTAAAACAAAATCAGGGGCTTTTGTGCAAATGGTAAAACCCGGTACTGGTTTACAGGCAATAAAAGGAATGAAAGTGGAGGTAATGTACAAAGGTGCTACGCTTGGCGGTACCATATTCGACAGTAATATGAACAATGAGTTCGGGCATACAGAGCCGCTGACATTTATTATCGGTGATGCCAGTATGATCAAGGGTTTTGATGAATGCATAGCATTAATGAAACAAGGCGCACAGGCAAGAATCTATATACCATCCATGTTGGGATACGCAGGCAGTCCAACTTCTCCACTTATAAAGCCCTACGATCATCTGGTGTTTGATATTAAGCTGGTAAAAGTAATTAAATAACACCTGATACTTACCAAACTGCCAACTGCCTGCAGTCAACTGCATTCAGCCCTACCGACGAGCGACTAATCTCTTTTACCGAAGAAAAGAACACACTTAGCGAAATGAATAAGGAGCAGGTCTTCCCTGCTTTAGTTTTGCCGTTTGTTTAACAAGGTTAGCTGTATCGGTTTAGGTTAGCCGGATATGACATAGACGTACTGTCTATGGATAAGTATGCTTTGTTTTCTCATGTGGTAATCCAATTATTAGTAAACCCATTTACCCGTTACTCTTTATGAAAAAAAATATACCCGCTTTGTTTTTTTTGCTGCTGATATCAGTAAGTATGCAAGCCCAGTCTCCGGCAAATTTTAGTGTGGGACAAATATTGGCAGCCGGCTCAAACGGCCTGCTATTGCCAAATGGTACGACGGCCTATGCTGAGAGTATAGAATTAGGCACTGGTGTTACCAGGAATACCCATGGCGAATATCTGACAACAGAGCATGGCGGAACTTTAAATGGTATTAACAACATCAATAATAATTCAGGTACAATCAACTCAAATGCCCTGACGCTTGGTGGTTATACGGGATCAGCTGTTGTTGGCGATTTTACCCGTTTTTCGGGAGCTCCTTGTACTATCGATGAAGGCACAACAGGTTCCAACCGGTTTAAAGATGCCATTGGTTTCAGGGTTTGGTTTACTCAGCCCGTGCTTGTAAAAGAGTTTCTGGTTGTGGATGTAGACGGACATGGTAACAATAGTGAATGGGTGGCAAGTTTTGCATACAATGGTACTTCGATGATTGCTCCAGCCATTACCGCAGGTAACTGGCTGACCAATCAGAGCAGGAATGTGAATGTAAACTGGGCTGCCATGGTCAACGCTAAAATACCGGGAGCCGGTGCAGCATTCAGCAACCTGGCATTTCCAAAGGAAACCGGTAATGTGAATGAAGAAGGTGACCCTGATGAAATAAGGGGCCAGGTTATATTCGATTACAGCAGCCAGTTAGTTGATAATATATTTTTCTTGTTTGGTGTGAGCGGCGAAGCGGGCATATGTGCCGGCACTCAAAATGTGAGTGTGTCGCCGGTAACATTATTTGCGCCGAATATACCCTTGCCTGTTACCCTTACATCATTTACAGGTAAATCAAGCGATTGCAAATCAATTGAGCTTAACTGGTCTGTGACGGATGCTGTTAACTTTTCAACATTCGAAGTAGAACGCAGTGTTGCTGGTAAGCCTTTTGAAAAAATTGGTATGCGGGTCTTCAATGGCGCAGCAGCAAACTACACGTTTAACGATCAGGTGACGCAAAACGGAATATACCAGTATCGTCTGCGTCTGCTGGATGCAGATGGACGTTCCCGCTACAGCCATAGCGTGCTGGTAAAGGTGAATTGTGGTGGCAGCCAGGTCTTTATTTACCCGAACCCTGCGTACGACCGGCTAAATGTTGGTGGCCTTCGAGGCGGTGAAACAATCCGGGTATATGCTGCAAATGGAAAGCAAATTGTTACTAAAAAGGCAAGCTCTTCCACTGAAAAAATTGAGCTGGTGAATATGCCAGCGGGCTATTATTCCATCGCAGTGGAAAAGAACGGTGAACGTGTATATGTAAATAAGTTTATTGTATCGCTCAAGTAGTTGAGCTAAGTCTTAGTTGAATTTTCAAGTGGTCGTTCGGCAGAAAGTATTTTCCAGCATTGGAATGTGTTTGTCCGTCCCATCGCAGCGTTGCTGTTGCTGGTGATTCAATGATATTCATTTTTTATTCCATTGTTGGAAAATGCCCTCTGCGGACAGAGGTTCTTCGAAATATTAAAAAAATTACCTGTTTCTCAGAAATAAGGGCTTCAATAATCCTTGTATACCCAAATACTTGTAGGATGGACATTCGCCGAAAAGTCTGTTTCATTAATAACAGGATTCGAGGCACTGTCCTTAGCTCAAGCAAATCGGCCACCGCTTCCCAAATCATACATAGCGCTCAACTGGCTTCTTGTGCCAGCCCTGTGTGGAGAAATATTTCCGCTGAATGATTCCGCTTCGATTTGGCATTAATCTGCATTTGCCCTGTCCCAAACAAAGTGTGTACGGTTAGCCGCTGATTTGCCAATTGGTATATGAAGTCAAAGCGGGCTTTATAACTAATCGCTGGTGAGGGGCCTTACACCGTTGACATTGAAATACAGAAATACGGAGCAGGAATGAAAGCAAAAAGAATTACCAGTTTCCCGATAATCCTTTTGAGATATCTTTTGCATTAAATTTAAATATGTATCGCCTCACCATAGGCCACTTCAATCGCATCTTTAATGCTCTCGCTGATAGTGGGGTGCGGGTGGATAGCATTCAGTACCTCATGGTACGTGGTTTCCAGCTTACGGGCTGTAACGGTTTCAGAAATCATTTCTGTCACGTTATACCCAATCATATGGGTACCTAACCATTCGCCGTATTTAGCATCGAAAATTACTTTGATAAATCCTTCCGGATGGCCCGCTGCTGAAGCCTTACCACTGGCACTCAGCGGAAACTTGCCCACTTTAACGTCAAAGCCTGCTTCTTTAGCAGCCTTCTCCGTATAACCTACAGAAGCAATTTCCGGTACGCAGTAGGTACAACCAGGAATGTTGTTGTAATCAATCGGCTCCGGCTGGTGGTGATATTTATTTTCATTGTATGCTATTGATTCCACACATACAATGCCTTCTTTGCTGGCTACGTGTGCCAGTGCCTGGCCGGGACTGCAATCGCCGATTGCATAAATGCCGGGGATATTGGTCTGGCCGTATTTGTCCACCATAATTTTTCCCTTGTCAGTTTTTACACCCAGGGTTTCCAGGCCGATACCTTCAATATTTGCAGCTACACCCACTGCGCTTAACAACACATCTGCTTCCAGTACTTGTTCGCCAGCGGCTGATTTAACAGTAGCTTTTACGCCTTCACCACTAGTGTCCACGGCGGTTACTTCGCTGCTGGTCATAATGGCTACACCGAGTTTTTTATATTGCTTTTCCAGTTCTTTTGAAATTTCTTCGTCCTCTACCGGTACGATACGTGGCATAAACTCAACGATGGTTACCTTGGTACCCATGCTGTTATAGAAATAAGCGAACTCCACACCAATGGCACCGCTGCCAACTACAATCATGCTCTTTGGCGCCTGTGGCAATACCATCGCTTCACGATAGCCGATGATTTTTTTGCCATCTATCTTCATGGTAGGTAATTCACGGCTGCGTCCGCCGGTAGCCACAATGATATGTTTGGCTTCCACCGTTTGTTTGCTGCCATCAGCAGCAGCTACTTCCAGTTTGCCTTTGGCCACCAGTTTGCCAAAACCATTGATAACATCAATTTTATTCTTCTTCATCAGGTATTGCACACCCTTGCTCATTTTATCGGCTACGCCACGGCTGCGTTTGATCACCGCATCAAATTGCGGGGTGCCGGTAGCTTCTATACCAAAATCTTTTGCGTGTTTGATATATTCGTTTACCTGCGCACTCTTCAGCAGTGCTTTGGTAGGGATACAACCCCAGTTGAGGCAGATACCGCCGAGGCTTTCTTTTTCAATAATTGCTGTCTTAAATCCAAGCTGTGAAGCACGGATGGCGGCTACATATCCGCCGGGGCCGCTTCCGAGTACCACTACATCGTATGCCATATCAGGTAAATTAGTTGATTAGTTAATGCGTAATGAGGCTGCGAAGTTATTTGAAAAGCATTAACAGGCAAAATGTACGGCAAAGGGCTGCTTCCCCGTTTAAGGTCTTTTATATACACATACATTTTTTTTGTTTTACGGGTATTCGCCCGTCTGGCAAAACCAACCGTTGAACTAAAATTTGATATCAACATTCAGAAGTCAGCTATTTTCGCCAATTGTCAGCTATGATTAAAGTAACCACACTTATTCTATTCCTGTGCAGCGCTGGTATTTGCCTGGCCCAGGCCGGAGCGAAGACCATTAAAATCGCTGTTATCAATGAGGGGCAGCAACCATTGGCGGGTGCTACAGTTCAGCTTTTAAAACCGGATTCATCGCTGGTAAAAGTGCAGGTTACTGACAAAGCAGGCCTGGCCGAGTTTATCAATCTGCCGGGAACGGATTATATCATCGAGGCGAGCTATACTGGCTATCAGCGGTTATTTTTTCCCGTGAAAAACCTGCAGCAGGAAGTTTTCACCCATACAATAGCCCTACAGCCCGGTGCCGGCCTGCTTGGCGATGTGACCGTTACGGCTAAAAAACCTTTTTTACAATTTGCTCCTGATAAGACCGTGGTGAATGTAGATGCCGGCATTACCAATGCAGGTACGTCGATTATGGATGTGCTGGAAAAATCGCCCGGTGTAACGGTGGGGCGTGATGGCACTATCAGCATGAAAGGAAAGCCACAGGTAATGGTGCTGATTGATGGTAAACAAACACAATTGAGCGGGACGGATCTGCAGGCGTATCTCACCGGCATAAGCGCTTCACAAGTGGATGTGATCGAACTCATTGATAACCCAGGTGCCAAATATGATGCGGCAGGTAATGCAGGGATTATCAACATAAAAACAAAAAAGACAAAGCAAAAGGGATTTAATGGTTCAGCAAGTATAAGTTATGGACAGGGCGTATATCCTAAATCAAACAACAGCCTGAACCTGAACTACCGGAATGGTAAGGTGAACCTGTTTATGAACTATGGCAACCGGATAGCCAGGGATATGATGGAGATGTATGCTTTGCGCAGCTACCTTGACAAGAATGGGAATGATTCCCTCTTACTGGAGCAGCCAAATTTTACCCGCACTGATATTAATGCGCATAACATAAAGACAGGGCTCGATTTTTTTGCTTCAAAGAATACTACGTTAGGTATAGTATTTACCGGATCGTATACTGACCGGGAAACAAACAGCTATAGTACTATAGACTGGATGTCGCCTGCCCGGGTAGTAGACTCGACGATTAATACATGGGGGACCCGTACCAGTGAATTTAAACGTGCCGGTATCAATGTCAATCTGCGGCAAACCTTTGCTGACAAGAGTGAATTGCTGGCCGATATAGATTTTATACGTTTTGATATAAAGGGCGGACAGTTTTTTGAAACGCAACTCAGCACACCCGGCAGCGTGGTACTTGCCACAAGGGGGGATGTGCCATCAATGCTGGACATTTTTACAGCCAAGGCGGATTATTCAAAGCGGTTTAAAAATATAACATGGGAGGCCGGATTAAAGTCGGCAACAACTAAAACCAACAACAAGGCAGATTACTTTTTTAATGATGGTACTGCCTGGTATGATGATCTGAGCCGCAGTAACCATTTTTTATATGATGAAAATATTTACGCAGCCTATAGCAGCCTGAGTGCTGAAAAAGGCAAGTGGAGCTGGAATGCAGGCCTGCGTTTCGAGGGTACAAGTTATAAAGCAAACCAACTGGGCAATGCGGTGGTAAAGGACTCTGCTTTCAAGCGAAACTATGGCAGCCTCTTCCCGACGGGATTTGTGAGCTACAACCTTGATTCAAACAACACATTTACATTCCGCACTGGCCGGAGAATTGACAGGCCGCAATTTCAGAACCTGAATCCATTTCTGATTACTATCAATAAATACACATTTGAAGGGGGAAACCCGTTTATTCGTCCGCAGTATACCTGGAATTTTGAAGTGAGCCACAACTATAAGCAGATGCTGAGTACAACAATAGGCTACAGTTACCTGAAAGACTACTTCTCACAGATATTTATTATTGATTCGAATAGCAGTAACGTCAATAAAAATACCATCATCTATACCCGGGGCAATGTGGGCAGTTTTACCACACTGGCAGCTACCGTTGTATTTCAAAAGCCTATCACCAAATGGTGGAACCTCAGCAGCGTGGCGGTGTACAACTATAAAGTGATAAAAGGGGTGGTGTGGGAGCCAATGGAATCGAGGGTGCACCAGTTGAATATAAGCGCCAATAACCAGTTCCAGTTCAAAAAGGGCTGGGCTGCTGAGTTGAGCGGTTATTATCAAACCAACAGCCAGATAGACCTGCAGGAGAGCCTTACACCGCAGGGTGAGCTGGGTTTTGGTATTTCTAAGCAGGTACTGAAGAATACAGGTACCCTGCGCCTGAATGTGCGGGATATTTTTTACACACAGAACTATTCCGGCAACTCCTGGTTTGAAAATTCGACCGAAATATTCTGGGTAAAATGGGATTCCCGGGTGATAAGGCTGGCCTTTACCTGGCGGTTTGGCAAGGCCCTGAAACCTATAAAACGTTCAGCAGGAGGCGCTACGGAAGAAACAGAACGTGTGGGAAGTGGGAATTAGGGCTATTTTTTGCTGAAAATCAGTGGATAACTGCGGGAAAAGAAACAGTGAATCCGGGAAAAAATCTCAAATCTAAAGTCCAAAATCTGAAATAAAACCCTACCTTTGCCGTCCGAAAAAAATGTTTCAATCATGGCAAGAGTATGTCAGGTAACTGGTAAAACACCGATGGGAGGCAACAAAGTTTCTCACTCAAATATTAAGACAAAGCGTCGCTTTCTGCCTAACCTGCAGAAAAAGAGGTTTTACCTGGCCGAAGAAGATAAATGGGTCACACTGAAGCTTTCTACAGAAGCTATTCGCACTATCAACAAGAACGGCCTGTATAGTGTAGTAAAAGAATTAAGAAAAAAAGGTCAGCATATTTAAGGTTAATTGGTTAATTAGTTTTTTGGGGAGCCCGCTGAAGGAATGAACCACTTACTAATTAACAAATCAACAAATAACTAATTAACAAAAGACAATGGCAAAGAAAGGCAACCGTGTACAGGTCATCCTGGAATGCACTGAGCACAAAACAAGTGGTCAGCCAGGCACCAGCCGCTACATTACGGTAAAAAACAAAAAGAACAATCCTGAAAGATTGGAACTGAAAAAGTTCAACCCGATCCTGAAAAAAGTAACTGTTCACAAAGAGATTAAATAATTTCACTGTGGAAATGTGCAAGCGGGCAACTGTGAGAATTGTCGCTTCCTGATCCACGCTTCAGTTTCACATTTTCATATTCTCACATCAATACACTTGTATTATGGCAAAAGCAGCAAAAACGGCGATTAAGAAAGACCCTAAACTGGCCGCCGAAGCAAAGAACTACACTAAGGTAATCAAAGCTGTACGCAGTCCTAAATCCGGCGCTTACACTTTCAAAGAAGTGATGGTGCATAAAGACAAAGTGAAAGACGTACTGGCTGGTAAGTAATTACCCCGGTTTATAATATTTCAAAAGCTATTCGTACATGCGGATGGCTTTTGTTGTTTTGCCCCCATCCCCTGAAGGGGGGCAGCGTTTTCTAAATAGCCTCGTTCAGGAGAGGAGTTAAATTCTCCGCCAGCCGGCGGAATAGGGGTATGGGATTTTTTAATAAACTTTTCGGAAAAAAAGAAAAGGAAAGCCTTGACGAGGGTTTGAAAAAAACCAAAGAGGGATTTCTGTCAAAAATAACCAAGGCCATTGCCGGTAAAAGCACGGTGGATGAAGAAGTGCTCGACAACCTGGAAGAAGCGCTGGTAAGTGCCGACGTTGGCGTGGAAACAACAGTAAAGATTATCGACCGGATTGAGAAACGTGTAGCCAAGGACAAATACCTCAACTCGTCGGAACTGAATAAAATGCTGCAGGAGGAGATTGAAGGCCTGCTGGTAGACGCTCCTTCCGCAAACAGTTATGCCTTTGATTCGGCCTTGCCAAAGAAGCCTTATATCATATTGGTAGTGGGTGTGAACGGAGTGGGCAAGACCACGACAATTGGCAAACTGGCCTATAACTTTAAGAAGGCAGGGAAAGAAGTGCTACTCGGTGCTGCAGATACATTTCGTGCAGCCGCTGTGGATCAATTGACCATTTGGAGTGAGCGGGTAGGGGTACCGATCGTTAAACAGCCAATGGGCAGCGATCCGGCTGCTGTGGCCTTTGATACGGCACAAAGCGCCGTGGCAAAAGGAAGTGAAGTAGTACTGATTGATACGGCAGGCCGCCTGCACAATAAAGCCCACCTGATGGATGAACTGACAAAAATCAAACGGGTGATTCAAAAGACAATTCCCGATGCACCACACGAAGTATTGCTGGTACTGGACGGAAGCACCGGCCAGAATGCAGTGGAGCAAGCAAAGCATTTTACGGCAGCAACGGACGTTACAGCGCTGGCCATAACCAAACTGGATGGTACAGCTAAAGGAGGAGTGGTGCTGGCCATTGCTAACCAGTTCCAGATACCTGTAAAGTTTATTGGTGTGGGCGAAAAGATGGAGGACCTGCTCGTGTTTGACAAGCATGAGTTTGTAGATAGCTTGTTTAATTTGGAAAAATAATAAGAAAATTGTCCATTCGTAAGTCAATAACGTTAGGCGCTGGTTTACTACTGGCAGCTGCCTGTATAGTTATTGCTTATCTGTTTCTGATAAAGCAAAACGATCGTCGCTATATGAAATCCATTGATAAAAACGGATATGATGGAGCAGGCATTGTTTATGAAAACGTCTATCGCAACGGCAGATTAGGCAGGCCGTATGCAAAAATCCGTTATAGTTACAAAGGAAAGCATTACACCAGTTCAGATAGAAATGCATCATTTAATTATTCCTTAGGCGATTCGGTGAAGATTAAAATTGATTCGACCAATCCCGGGAGGGCTTATATAATTGGGACTAATACAAAATGAAAACAAAAAAACTCCATAAAGACAAAGTCAACATCATTACACTCGGCTGCAGTAAGAACATGGTGGACAGCGAAGTGCTGAGCGGCCAGTTATTAGCCAATGATATTGAGGTGGTGCACGAGAACAAAAAATCCGATCACAATATAGTGGTGGTGAATACCTGCGGCTTTATTGATAAAGCAAAGGAAGAGAGCATCAATACCATCCTCGACCAGGTAGAACTAAAGCGCAAGGGGAAGCTGGATAAGGTGTATGTAACGGGCTGCCTGAGCGAACGATATAAAAACAACCTCGAAGCGGAGATACCAGAAGTAGATGCTTATTTCGGTACCATGGAACTGCCGCTGATTTTAAAACAATTTGAAGCAGATTATAAAACTGAATTAGTAGGCGAACGGTTACTCGCTACCCCGCAGCATTATGCCTATATGAAAATATCTGAGGGTTGTAACCGTACCTGTTCTTTCTGTGCTATTCCGCTGATGCGGGGACAGCATGTGAGCAAGTCGATGGAGGACCTGGTAAAAGAGGCAGAAGGATTGGTGAAGAAAGGAGTGAAAGAAGTGATGCTGATAGCACAGGAACTAACTTACTATGGCCTTGATATCTATAAAAAACGTATGCTCGGTGATCTGCTCCACCGGCTCGCAGATGTTAAAGGCCTGGAATGGATACGTCTGCATTATGCCTACCCGTCCAAATTCCCTTTAGATATACTGGACGTAATGCGGGAGCGGGACAATATCTGCAACTACCTCGATATGCCCTTGCAGCATGCTGCCAATAATATGCTGAAAGCGATGAAACGGCAGATCACAAGAGAGGAGATGGAAGAGTTGACGATCGCCATACGGGAAAAAGTGCCAGGTATATGTTTACGCACAACACTGATTGCAGGTTTCCCTGGTGAAACAGAAGATGATGTGGAAGAACTGAAAGGCTTTTTGCAAAGACAACGTTTCGACAGGGTGGGCATCTTCACCTACTCGCATGAGGAAGGAACTTCTGCGCATGACCTGGCAGATGATGTGCCGGCTGAAGAAAAGGAGAGAAGGGCGCAGGAAATAATGGAAGTGCAGCAGGAAATTTCGTATGAACTCAACCAGGAAAAAATCGGGAAGACATTCAAAACCCTTATTGATAAAAAAGAAGCCGGCCGCTACCTGGGCCGCACTGAATTCGACTCAGTTGAAGTGGACAATGAAGTGGTTATTCATTCAGATAAAAAATTACCTGTTGGTGAGTTTGTCAATGTAAAAATTACCAAGGCCTACGACTACGATCTGGAAGGGGAAGTGGTGTAAAATAGGAACCCCGCATGCTATCATACGGGGCTCCGAGAATTTGCTGTTAACAATTATTGCAGTTTGCAGTCATTGAGCTCCACTCCGCCTGCTCCTTTATTGATTTTACCGGTTACAGTTACCAGCGCATCTTTAGCTATTGCTTTAACAGCCGACGCTTCATCTTTGCCAAACATACAAGCGAAAGAGGCGGATTGCATACCTTCTAATTTCTCATCGCCAAGGTTGAGCTGAATTTTACCGTCCATCCGCTCATTGCTTCCCCAGCTATAGGCAGATACGGTAACTTCTTTTCCGCTGTTTGCATCATCTGCATCCAGGAAATCTTTTGCTTCAGCTACCGACATTCCTTTTTTGTTTTCAGCAGCAGGTTCGGCTGGTGCAGTAGCAGCATCGGGTGCGGCAGGTTTTGTTTCTTCTTTTTTGTCTTTTCCACCGCAGCTTGCAATGGTCAGTGCCAGCAGTAGTATGCTGCAGCATGTAGATATTGTTTTGATCATAGTAAAAATTTTGCCGAAGGTATATGGCGACAGGCCTGCTGTAAGTACTGTTGAATAAGTGATAGCACCGGCTTCTTAACCGGTTATACAGGATTGTTATCTGAAGGAACAGGAGGAAGGGTATCAGCGGTTTTCCAGCAATTGCAGTACATATTCCTTTTTGCGCTGCGATACAGGAATCGAAAGCCCGCCATCCAGTATCAGTGCGCCGCCATCCGTTTTGTCAAACAGCTTTATCTTTTCCGGGTTGGCCAGGAAACTGTGATGGGTGCGGATAAAGCCAAGCGGCTCGAGTATGGACTCGTATTCTTTCAGATTTTTTGATACCAGTATTGGGGCTGTACCGCTGATGAAGAATTTGGTATATGTGCCTTCTGCTTCGCAATAAAGTATGTCGGCAATCTTGATGAAGTACGTATTTTCTAAATCTTTCAACACAATTTTCTTATCCTGGTTATGAATGCCCGCCAGTTGCTGCAGCAATACCTGGACTTGCTGCTGCAGAGATTTTCCCTGTATGTTCTTTTTAGCTTTCTGTACACCTTTCTGTAGTGCATCGGGGTCCACCGGTTTTAACAGGTAATCAATAGCACTGAACTGGAATGCATCAATGGCGTATTTATTATGTGCTGTTACAAAGATTAACTGGAATGAGGGTTCGATAATTTGCTTCATCAGATCAAAGCCGGTGCCATCCTCCATTTCCACATCCAGTAATACAATATCAGGTTGAAAGGCCTTAATTTTTTGTAGCCCACTTTGTACACCAGCGGCCTCATCGGTAGCTGCAATCTCCGGACAAAATTGCCGCAGCAATTTTGCCAGTGCCGAACGCAGGGCTGGCTCATTATCAATTATCAGTGCTTTCATGTGTGGGAACTAAGGTATAAAAAAAATGCTTTGGGATATTGTTTTGCACTTGTTGCCCTGGCCTGTGCAATTACTGTATCGTTGGCTGCATTGGTCTATCTGTATCCAAAAGAAAAAAACAGGATAATAGCTTTATTGCAAAATCTGTTAATTATGAAACGTGCTATCACACTAGTTGCCATTTTACTCTTACTGACTGAAACACAGGCCCAGATATCAGTTCGGGTCAAGAAGACTGCTTCGGGAAGTGAAGTGGATCTGAAGACGAATGGCAAATCTTCATCGTCCAGAGACAATGGTTCGAAACAGGAAACAGGCGATACAAAAACAACCGCTCCGGCCGACTCTAAAACAGCAACAAAGGACACAACGGCCAGGCCGGCAACAAACGCCGTACCCGATGAAACTTACAACGGGCCGGCCAAAGTGCAGTTGAAGTCTTTTTGGCGCTATATGGAGAAGCTCAGGGCCGGCGACATGTCGGCACTTGGAAACGCTGAACGTATGCTTGCCCAGGTAAAGCAAAATGATGCGCAGTATGATATCAGTGCGCTGGAAACGGAAGTCAAATCCTACCGGGAAAAAGTGGATGGCGATGCAAAGGCTAATAGTCAGGCCGCTGGCAAAGCGGATGCAGAAAGGAGCTATTACAAAAATGTCTGGCAGAAAATGATCGGTGTTTACTCCAAAGGCAGTGATATTCAGCCGGGTGTTTATGGCAAAGTCTACTACGACCGGGTAGCGGAAGTTAATCTTGAAGAATATAAATCAAAAAAAGGCACAGTCAGTGATAATGAAGCCAGGAAATTTATCGAACTCATTGACGGAATGCTGTCTGACTATGACAACTATTTGAAAAGGGCCGACCGGTTAAGGTGGAATGTAACGGAAGTAATGGTAAAAAGCAGGAACGAAGAAAATCCGCAAACAAAACTGAAAATGCTGGAGCAAGCAAGGTATGAATGTGAAGCGGTACTGAAAATGTCGCCAGACAATGCTGCATTCAAACAAAAACTGGATGAAGTCAATAAGTTATTGGGCAGTGCCGGGAGTGAAGCCGCAAAATTATATACCAGTGAATTTCATAAACAGCATGTGGGGAAAATCGTGTGGAGCAGTCAGCCGCTGGTGATTGGCAAGGAAGGCACTATGAGTGCGGCAATCCGGAACGAATTCAAAACAGGGGATGCCATTTTCGGTACCGTCTACCTGGGCAATACCGTCACTCAACTGATGAACGGTAATGATCGGTTGCGGATTGTGATAAAAGTAGACGGTGGAACAGCTATATGGGGTGGGGATTTGTCTTATTTAATTGTTCCGCTCACAGTGCAGGATAAATCCTATTTGCAATTTGCCCTGTTGCCAGATGAGCAATGGTTGAAGGATAATTATGCGCCATACCTGGCTAAAGAAAACTGGACTTATTCCTACTTTATGGATGAACTGGCCAGAAGCGGGGATATCAGTCACACGATTACATGCGAACTTGACTTTCCTACCAGTATCCAGGGAAACATAAAAAGTTCGCTGTCGCTGGACCTAGGCAACGGCACCACGGCCATAAAGGCATTATCAGTAAAGCTGCATGATCAACTAATGGCGACCCGCACATTACCTAAAGCGGGGATGAATAATGCCGCTATGGAGCAGCAGATGGTCAGTATCGCCAATAACCTCGGCTGGAAGAATACTTTTTTGAAAGCTATTATTACTTCCTCTTCATGGTCAATAGCAAAAAATGAACTAACGGGTGCCATCCTGTACCGCTATGTGGGCGCAGTCTGTACAACGAAAGATCCTGACGGCAAATGTTATTACCAGGAATTCACTTTCCGCCAGGACTATACGGGTGGCGGCAATTACAGCAGCACCCTGAAGTATAATAGCTATGGCGGCAAGCGGGAAATTGGCTGTGATAAACTGAAATAACTTAATCCATAAAAAATACAATCATGCAAAGGATAATTTATAATATACTATTTGCCTGCTCACTGCTATTGTTACTCAACGGTTGTGGTAAAGAGAAAGAGGAACCCGCACCTTCAGTGTTGAGTTTTAGTAAAGCGACTGTTGCGGGAACGCAGTTCTCCCCGCTATTTGAACATGGGTCAGTGAGTTTTAATGGCAAGCTGTGGATAATCGGTGGGCGAAATAACAGTGCATACCGGAATGAAATTTGGTCGAGCAATGATGGCGTAAACTGGACACTTGTTACGGTTAGCGGGCCGGTCTTCAGTACTCGTTCTGCACACAAGGTCCTGGTGTTTAATAATAAACTCTGGGTAATAGCCGGTCTCGACAATGGGGCTGCACTCAATGATGTATGGAGCAGTACAAATGGTACAAACTGGGTACAGGAAACAGCGAATGCTGCCTTTAGTATTCGCTCAGGGCATGATGCCGTCGTTTTCAACAATAAGATGTATGTCATCGGTGGTAACGGAATTGGCGGAACAAAGAATGATGTATGGAGCAGCAGCGACGGTATTAACTGGACACAGGAAATAACGACGACAATATTTCCTAAGCGTGCCGGCCACCAGGCCATAGCGTATAATGGAAAAATAATTGTTATAGGTGGCTACGACGCCGGATTTAAGAATGATGTATGGAGCAGCACAGATGGAAGGGCATGGACGGAAGAAATATCAACGGGTACAAAATTTATTCCCCGCTTTGCACACCAGGCGTTTGTATATAATAGCAAACTGTACATATCTGGCGGGCAGGATAATGCAGCCTTCTTTTCTGTTAGCAACGAAATATGGAGCAGTACGAATGGCAAAGACTGGACAAAAGAACCGGATGCAGCGTTTGGAAGAAAGGGAAGCCACCAGGCTGTAGTCTTTAATAATAAAATATGTATAACCGGCGGTTTTGATGAGGCTTCTGCTGCTGAAAATGATATCTGGTTTTCAAACTGAGTATATGCGAAATATCACTGGCCTGGCGGTACTATTATTTATTTGCAGCACAATAAATGGGCAAATAATATTACATAGCGAAAGCTTTGAAACAGATGGCGAGGGTACCCGTTATACCACCAACACATTTGTGGATTGTCCTAATGCTGATTTCTTTTTTCGTACAAACAGTAATCCAGTAACACCGCCCGCCTGTGGCCAGTTATTTGGTACGGCGTTAACGAATTTGCAGGGCAGTTTCTTCTGGGCCAGTGAAGATATACGAACCAGTTCACCAACTCCGGGTTCCCGGCCACCTGGCAGTATCACCACACAAGGAATTAATGTAGCCGGGTTCTCCCTGCTTTCTGTATCGCTGTATGTAGCTACATCAAATAATAATGGTGCCCGATGGGAAGCTGCTGACTCGTTAAATATTCAGGCCAGCTTTGATGGGGTGAATTATTCAACGGTTGGGCGTTTTATGGGAAAGGGTACATCAATTGTTGGTGCCAGGCTGGGTATTGATGGCAACCTCGATGGCATATACAATGGAAGTGATCCGGTTACGGATTGTGATGTGGCCAATTTTACCCGCTATAGTTTTTCGATCCCGGGTACAGGCAGTTCACTACGTATCCGGCTTGATTTCGACCAGGTGGGCGGTACAGAAGAATTAGCGGTTGATCTGATTGAGGTTAGTGGCAGTTCTACCGTGCCCGTCATACTCCATTATTTCAACGGGTATAGATCAGGAACGGCCAATATTTTAAACTGGAAAATCGATGGTGTGGCTGAAGCCAGTCATTTTATACTTGAACGGTCGCCGGATGGAATAAATTTCATGCCAATACACACCATGCAGGCAGGAATACAACAAGTCTATGATTATACCGATCATACGGCGGGTGCGGGAATAGCCTGCTACCGCCTGCGTATGGTGGATAAACAATTGCGGGAGACGCTAAGCCCGGTAGTGAAAATTTCAGGCAACCGGCTACCCTATACTATACAGGTATTGTATGGTTTGGGGCAACCGGCAGCCATACATATTGGTACGCCGGCAGACATGGCGGGGCAGCTATGTATTTATTCCATGACCGGGCAACCTGTTATTGCCCGCCCTGTTTACCTGGAAAATGGAAACACAGTGATTGCTTTTCCTGCTAAAACATTGCCCGGCGGGGTTTACATAGTACAGCTACGGGATCAGTACGGCATACTTATGGCCAGTACTACTTTTTTGCGATAATACTATTTGTAAATGAGCGGCAATTTAACCTCAACGGTTACGCCTTGTCCATTTGTATTATTATCGATAGAAAATGAAGCTTTCGTTTTTAGTTTGACATTCAGCAGATATATCCGGTCTTTGATAATCTGGCTTGCACGGGAAATATGTTCACTGCTATTTTTGGAAGAAGACAGCAGCCCTTTGCCATTATCTGTAATCTGAATGAACAGGTCATTATCTTTTTTGTCGAAACTGATACTTAAGTGTCCCGGATAGTCTATACCGGAGAAACCATGTTCGATACTATTCTCTGCAAAGGGTTGTAGAATCATCGATGGAATCAGGGTTTCATTGGCATCAATAGCCTCATTGGTATGGATAGCATAAGTAAATTTCTGTGGGAAGCGTATTTTTTGCAGTTCAAGATATTCCTGCAAGAAATCACTTTCCTGTTCAATGGTTACATATTCTTTATAAGTACTTTCCAGTGTTTCCCGCATGATGTGGGAAAATTTTGAGAGGTTACTGGCAATGGATTTCCCGTCGTTACCATCCAGTGCAAAAGATTGTAAGGAGGAGAGTGCATTAAAAAAGAAGTGCGGGTTCATCCTGGCCCGGTTCAGGCGTTGTTCGGTTTCAAGTATCTTTTGTTTATTCCTGAGTGATTGCTGCCTGATAAAAAATGCAAGGCCTATTAAGGCAAACAGACCTGCTATGGCAAGCAATATATAAATCCGCTTTTGCTGGGCAAGCTCTTTAATGGTCTTTTCATTTTTTGCTTTATTGTATTTCTGCTCCAGTTCATTTATTTTTTCTGCCCGCTGTACCTTAAACAAACTATCCTTCATTTTTTCATAGGACTTGAATACTGCGTATGACTTAGGCAGGTCTCCCGCCATCTCATATAGTTCCGCAGCCTGTTTATATACATTTACAGCAGATGGTGTTCCCCTGAAATCTTTGTCCACATAAAAAATACTGGTATCAGCCCATTTCATAGCTTCTGCTTTTTCCCCAAGATCGAGGTGGTCCATCGCCTTTGCTATATATAAACCGCCAAGTGTGGTAAGAATTTTTATTTGCCTGGCATAAAACAATGCCGAGTCCATGGCAGCGACTGCTTTTCTTAAATCTCCACGGTGATAAGCAACAGCCTCATACACCCTGAAGGATTGTGTCAGTTGCTCCAGGTTCTTATTGGCTTTAGCAGAAGCTATGGCGATGTCTGCATACAGCAGGGCTGTATCAAGCAGTGTCATTCTTTGGGTACGTGTATACCATGTTTCATACTCGAATGCCAGCCAGTTATAGTTAGCGGCTGTCATGTACGACTCCGGCAGGGCTCTGATGATTTTTTCCCCCCGTCGTAGATAATCAGGTATTTTTTCATCCTGTTCCTGCCGGGTAAAAACATGCACGACATCCTTTATAGCCCTGAGTTCATTTTCCTTGTTTTTATTTAACTCGGCGTTAGCTAACGCTTTGAATGCAAAGGCAGACATGTTTTCATAATCATTTTGCCTTTTGTAATAACGGGAATAATTCAGGTATACCTGGTCGAGTAATGCCTGTTTACAGGAAAGTGTATTTGCCAGTTTCTCCTGCTCCTGCACTACTTCCAGCACAGAATCGAGTTTTTTGCCTGTTATCAGAAAGGCAATATCAAGCGTGTAACCATATACCCTGCAGTTTTTATTTTCACTTGCTTTCAGGTTTTTTAGCAGGGTGAATGCTGCCGTTGTGTCGTTATTGTCACGCAATTGCTCAATGGCATTCAGGTTTGTGGCGGCACACCCACAATCTTGTGACCGGATGGATTGGGTAAAGAAAAGTGCCGAAATAAGGTAAAGCAGGCGGAAGCCCGAAGTGAATGGTTTCATGTGTGGTGAGGTAATAGTGTGACTTTAAATGTATGCTAAAAAAAAAGAACATGAAAAAATGCGGGCAAAACTTTAATAACAGGTGTGGATTGTTTCGGTTGTCTATCTGTTATTAGCAGTTATTGGTTTCTTTATTGCAGTTGTCGTAATGACCATGGGAAAAAAAATCCTGCGCAGGCGCAGGATTTTTTGCTGATGAGGATAAGGACTGTTTACGACTCATTATTAATAAACAGGCTGATGGTTTGTTGCGTTATATATTTTCTCTTTTTGCAGGCTGGTAAAGCCAAATGGCAATACAGCCAAGTGCAATCACCAGCGGAATTCGTTTTGTGTGTTTGAATCCTGTCTTTTCTTCCAGCAAGGTTATCAGTATTGCAGAAATGATGACCACGCCAAGAATTATCAATCCTTTCTTTAATTTTCCTTCTTTAGGCCAGAGTTCGTGTTTTTTCATAATGGGTTTAAATGTTAAGTCGGTGTACCGTCTGGTACAACTATGCTAAAATAGGGTTTCGATATACCTCCCGAAGGGCAGGTGAGCAACTGCCGCTGTATAATTTACAGGTGCTGGCCAATTATACACATACGATTTATCACCGCGGTACAGCGAAGCATTTACTGAGTTGTTGTGGCCGGTTATTAACCCGGAACATCCGGTTATGAAAGTGTGTGCGGCAGACAGATCAAATATTATACTTTGGACATACAAAATGAAAAAAATGAATAGATTTAAAATGCTGGCCGGCGTTGCAACTTGTATTTTATTTGTTGCTTGTGGCGGCTCTGCCGACAGGAAAGTTCCTGAGCTGGCTGATGAAATGTGCAATTGTTTTACTTCCATGGAAAAGGAGTTGTCCCCGGAAGGTCTGGCTATACTCAAAGCCACCGCCACTGCTGCTGATCCGCAGGCAGAAATGACGAAAGGCATCGGTAAATTAAAGCCTGCTGAAGCACTTGTGTTTGGTCAAAAAATACAATCCATTGCTGATAAGGGTTCGGCGGTATATGCCTGCCTTGAGGCTTTTGATAAAAAGCACGGCAAGGAAACTACAAAGGATAAAAAGGCGCTGACAAAGCGGATGCTGAATGAAATGCGATCCAAGGGTGATTGTCCCGTTGGTGCGGCGGTAGTCAACCTCAGTGTTGCCAAAATGAACTGATTGATATGCCGGGCCTCCCGGCATATTTTTTACCCGTTAAAGGTATTTCACCACCGGGACAGCTACGTCTTTTATTGCCGGTGCCAATACTGCTTATAAAAAAAGCAAAATGGGTGCGAAATAACGAGAACGATATATCCTGTTCAATGACAACGGTGCAATATCAGGAGCAGAACTGATGCAGGTCAATGTGGAATTGTTTGTACATCGTTTCTTTTGTGAATTAAACATTCATATTATGGAACGCATACTTGTACCGGTTGATTTTTCTCTAAATGCAGAAAAGGCCCTTGGCTACGCTATTGAAATTGCCCGAAAAAGCAGGGCAGAAGTTCTGGTATTGCATGTTGCAGAAGCTTACCTGGTGCCAGGGGCTATTGAGGAGGCCCGTTCTAAACTTGAATTGCTGACTGCAAGCATCCGTGATGGGGAGCATATTAGTATTTCCTCTTCATTGCAAACAGGAAGCCCCGCCAGTGCTATACTTGAAACAACCGGCAGCTTCAAACCCGATTTGGTGGTGATGGGCACATTAGGCAGTTCCGGAACAAGGGAATTGTTGTATGGAAGCCGTACTGCTGAGGTTATCGGTAAAAGTCCTGTCCCCGTTTTGGCTATCCCTTTGCTGGGTGATTGGAAAGTGCCGTCTAAAATCGTACTGGCCCTTAATAAATTTGATGAAGTAAATGACGAATTGCTTGAACCCATATTTTCATTGGCCACCTTGTTTGGAGCAGAAGTGCAGGTGGCTACATTTACTGATACCGCCGATGATTATGTAGAAGATTACGATCTGCATGAACAAAATGTGGCCATTTGCCGGGATCAATTGAAGATGACACATAAGGGCATTGAGATTCATGCTGTACACCTGGCCGGGCGTCATTTTACCAAAAGCCTGCGTAATTGGATTGAAACAAATAATATTGATCTGCTAACGATGATAACGCACAGGCGTGGGGCGTTTGAGAGTATTTTCAACCGGAGTGTTACGAAGAAAATGTTATATCATACGAATATACCTTTGCTGGCTATTCCGGTTGCTGGTAAATAACGGACATTTATGTTTGCTAACCCATCTTTATAAATAAGGAGGTGCCATAGCGGGCACCTCCTTATTTTATAATTGAAGAAGCTTATTTGTTTACAAGGACTTTCACAGACTTTGTAATACCATTTACTGTAACCTGTACACTCAATACATCACCGGTAGTACCGGTTATGGCAGCTACTGGTACACTGAATTGCTGCAGGCCGGCGGGTAGTGTGGTCGTCTTTTGCACCAGCCTGTTTTTTAGTGTTTGAGTTGAGGTAACATTTACGGATACCTCACTGCTTTCTTTCAGCTGGACTTTTATCTGCAGCATATCCCTTACCGGATTGGGTGAAACGGTTATCTGTATGGCATCCGATACTGCAGGCGTTATTTCATCGAGTTCAAAATCTTTTAATATTTTTTCTACATATAATACGCCATTGTCATGATCGCCATGTATGCGGTAGCGGCCCTGTTCATCATTGGGGTGCGCTAACCTGTCTGCTTTTACTTCATCAAGGAGGTGACTGTATTTATCCTTAGCTAATGTTATCAGTAAGTCGCCAATGAAATGATCGTTTTTGTTTACAAACTTGTCAAACACCAGTATCATTACTTCTTTCGGATATTTCATAGCCAATGCCTGCATAGCTTTGAATTCATTGTTCTGACAATACATGGATGGATCGCTCAGGCTGGCATTCGCCGCCTTTGTGGCATCCCATGTTTTATACAATTCTTCAAAACGTATTTTAACCGATGCATTCACTTTATCAAAAAGCCTGCTTAATTTATCGTCAGCTTTTGCTGTGAGCATTCCTTTGTCATAAATGGCCACGCCGGCCTTGATAGCATCGGCATCCGTTTCAAAATTGTATTGCGCCTCACTATTGCGTGCATAGGTGCCAGTAGGTTTGTAGTAGTCGCTCACAACGCCGTACCAGTTTACCTGCTCCAATGCATTGCGTGGATGCAGGGTGCGGTTGAGACCGCCAGGCTTGCTTTCCCAATCATATCCATGCGGGTGATTATTACCTGGCTTTCTGACTGATCCATGCTGGTAGGCACCACCGGGACGTTTCCACAAGTCAACCACAGCATTACTAACGGTAGCACCGGTGCGGGTATAGTTCCATGCGCCAGGATAGCGGACCGGGTTATTGCTGTAAAAATTATCAAAACACTGTACCGGGTTTGCGTTTGTACAGTTATAAGTAGACATAGCGCTAAGTGGCCATATCCAGCTAGTGGTCACCCCTCCGCTCCAGGATATACAATTATAATAGCCGGTATTACCTGTTTCAATGGCATCATCATTATCGAGCAGCGGGAAGTTCTGTGGTTCTGCATTGTGGAGGTTACTGTTGCGTGTGCCCATATACATATCGCAGGTACCGGTAGAAGTAGGGCTGAAGGCGCATACAAAACCATACTGCACTGAATCCTGGCCGTTGAAATCTTTTTTAATACGGCTGGATAAACCCCAGTTCCAGTCGCCCGTGGCCGCATAGTCATCGTTATATCCACGGGCACTGCTCATAGCATACCATGAAACAAGCATTCTTGTATCAGGATTGCTGCCGGTAAGTTTGCAGGTGAAATGGTTCATCGCTCCGCCACGCAGAGTGCTCATGGCTATCCGCCGCCCGCCAATAATAGCATTGGGTACAAGCGTATTGCCGTTATGAATAATATTAGTCACGCCGGTTTGTCCATCTATAACCGGGCGAAGGGTAATGGCATAATAACCGGACAGGCCTACATATAGGTATAAACCTGACTCGCCGCCTGGTCCGCCATTTACATTACTCCAGCTGTAGGTATAGTTGGTGGGGTTAAAAATAGTAAGCGCCCTGTCAATGGTACTGCTACTTGTAGTGAATGTATGACTACCTGCAGTAAGATATAGCCATGAAAAATGGCTATACGTAAAGTTTGTATCAACATAGTGACTGTAGTATCCCTCAGGGTTGGGTAAAACCTTTTCCGTAAGATCGCCCACTTCGGCGGCACTGCGGAATGTACCTACTGGTTGCTGGCGCAGCCTGTCAGCATAATTAAGAAACTCATCGCCTGCATCAGGCACTGCCGCCTGGCGCCTCCACGGATCATCAATTGTCAGGTCTATTTCTTCAACCATGGGTACACTGATACCATAGCTCCTGAAGCGGATTTCATTTTTGCCATTTTGCAATTTAATTGCAGGCAGCTCTTTGCCCAGCCATTGCCATCCTTCAATTTCCGGATAGAATGTGGTAACTGGTGCGCCATTGACATATAGAAATAGTTTATCTCCGCGCAGGCGATTGCCCAATGCTTTTAAATACATGGAGGTGCCATCGCCATAACGGGAGCTGACAGTAAAAACTTTATCGGAATAGTTGCCGTTGGTTTCTCCCCATTCATATACCATATTCACATGGCCTGCAGCGACGGTAACTGAATATTGTTTTAATGGGGTTGTTATCTGTGCCTGGATCAGGCTTCCTGTTGTAATACACAACAGGAGAAGAAAATTTCTCACTGGCATAAAATGATGTTTAATGGTTAAGGACTGTTAAAGATACTAATTCACCAGTACAGGCAAATACCACAAACTGGGGATATGACCCCGGGAAGCCCGTCTCATAACGGGACATCAATATTCCTGCGTTCATATTTTAAACGCTGGCTATAAAGCTGTAATGGGTAATCTGCCGGGCTGAACCTCGGCACTAAGGTTTATAGGGTATGGGCTGAGCCATACCAGCATTTTCGCGGGGGGGCAAAACGATGTTTTTTTGACTGGCCAGGCTCCAATTCTTTTCACGAGTTTGAACAGAACAGGTTGGTAGCCTGCTGCAGTCACTTCATTCGTGCGGTTACAACTATTAGAAGCCAAATGGAGACATCACGCTGTAATCTGTTACCCTTGTCAGGCGGAGTAAAGACAGATCCTGCTAAAATGGTAGCCTGGCGTATGGCTCTTGGCATTTTTGCCGGGAGCTGATTTTTTAGAGTTTTAATGTCAAACTGAATATTAATGGCTTTGTGTTTCAGCCACTATCTTTGTTCGCTAACGATACTATATGAACCTCGAATTCAATAAGAACGAAGACCTGATGCGACAGCAGCTCAGCACTATGCGGCAGCGCCTGGACAAAGTGTATGAGGGTGGCGGAAAAAAATCAGCAGAGAAACAAAAAGAGAAAAATAAACTCACTCCCCGGGAAAGGATAACTTATCTGACCGACGCAGATAAACCATTTATTGAAATTGCTGCATTTGCAGGATATGAAATGTATGCAGAGCAGGGTGGTTGCCCGGCCGGGGGAACCGTTGCCGGTATAGGTTATGTAAGCGGGAGGCAATGCATCATCGTAGCGAATGATCAAACCGTAAAAGCAGGTGCCTGGTTCCCGATAACAGGTAAAAAGAATCTGCGGCTGCAGGAGATGGCGATGGAAAATCATTTACCCATTATCTATCTTGTTGACAGTGCCGGCGTATTTCTGCCTATGCAGGATGAAATATTTCCTGACAAAGAACATTTTGGCCGCATTTTTCGCAATAATGCAAAAATGAGTGGTATGGGTATTACCCAAATTGCAGCTGTGATGGGTGCTTGTGTGGCCGGTGGTGCTTACCTGCCTATTATGAGCGATGAAACGCTGATGGTGGAAGGTAATGGTTCAATTTTTTTGGCCGGCTCATATTTAGTTAAGGCTGCCATTGGAGAGGATATAGATAATGAAACGCTGGGTGGTGCTGTAACCCACACTGAGATAAGCGGTATCGCTGATTATAAGTTTAAGACAGAGCAGGAATGCATGGATCATATTAAGAAGGTGATGTCCATGCTGGGCGATAAGCCAAAAGCCGGGTTTGATCGTACAACCAGTAAGCCGCCGGTGAAAAATGCAGATGAACTTTATGGCCTTTTTCCGCAGGATGGCAAGCCATATGATATAGTAGAAGTAATAGAACGGATGGTGGATGGCAGCGAATTCGAACAGTTTAAAGAAGATTATGGCAAAACAATTGTATGCGGTTATGGCCGTATTGATGGCTGGGCTGTGGGTATTGTGGCCAATCAGCGAAAAATTGTAAAGAGCAGGAAAGGTGAAATGCAGATGGGCGGCGTGATATATAATGATAGCGCCGATAAAGCTGCCCGTTTTATACTCAACTGTAATCAAAAGAAAATTCCACTTGTATTTCTGCAGGATGTTACCGGCTTTATGGTGGGCAGCCGCAGTGAACATGCAGGTATAATAAAAGATGGCGCCAAACTGGTGAATGCAGTGGCCAACTCAGTGGTGCCAAAAATTACTATTATCATTGGTAATAGTTATGGGGCAGGTAACTATGCGATGTGCGGCAAGGCCTACGACCCGCGGTTCATTTACGCATGGCCTACCGCGAAGATTGCCGTGATGAGCGGCGATTCAGCTGCCAAAACTTTGCTGCAAATAGAAGTCGCGTCTAAAAAAGCGAAAGGGGAGACGCTAAATGCAGCGGATGAAGCCAGTTTACTGCATAAAATAAAAAGCCGGTATGATGCGCAAACCTCACCCTATTATGCTGCCGCAAGATTATGGGTGGATGCAATTATCGATCCTGTTGATACAAGAAAAGTGATCAGTGAGGGTATTCATGCAGCAAATCACAACCCGGAAATTGCAGCACTCCGGACAGGTGTATTCCAGGTTTGATCGTATTTGTAAAACAATAACCTTCCTATGTACAAATTTTTAGTAACAACTGCAATAGTTGCTGGCCTTAGTTTAAGCAGTACTGCACAAATGAACCAGCAAAGCATGCGTGTCATTATAGATGAGAACCTGCATTTTGCCGCCCGGCAGTATAAATTGCTGGAGAAAAATACACCCGATACGATGATGCCCCGGAACTATGATCCAAAAAAGGGGAGGGTAGAGCCGAGTAATACGAAATGGTGGTGCAGTGGTTTTTTCCCCGGTACCCTGCTTTATATCTATGAGTATACGAAGGATACTTCGATAAAGGCAATCGCAGAAAAAAGGCTGGCTATACAGGAAAAAGAGAAATACTATACAGGCAATCATGATCTCGGTTTTATGATGTATTGCAGTTTTGGTAATGCCTACCGTTTATTGGGTAACCCCGCCTATAAGGAAGCCGTCGTGACGGCTGCCGCTTCATTAACCACCCGTTATCGTCCGTCGATACAGTCCATACAATCATGGAATGGCGGCGATGTATTAAAATGCCCGGTTATTATCGATAATATGATGAACCTGGAGTTGTTGTATTGGGTAAGCGACAATGGTGGCGACAGTAAATACCGTGATATAGCCATTACTCACGCCAACAGTACGTTGCAACGTCATTTTCGACCCGACAACAGCAGCTATCATGTGCTGGACTATGATTTGAACTCAGGTAAAATCATTAAAAAAATAACCTGGCAGGGCGCAGCTGATTCTTCGGCATGGGCAAGGGGACAGGCATGGGGCTTATATGGCTTTACCATGATGTACCGTTTTTCAAAAAATAAGGCCTACCTGGATCAAGCTAAGAAGATCGCTGATTTTTTATTAAATCATCCTAACCTTCCTGCTGATAAAATTCCGTACTGGGATTTCAATGCACCGGGTATTCCCAATGCCGAACGTGACGCATCTTCTGCATCGATCATTGCTTCAGCGTTATTAGAACTTGGACAGTACACTAAAAAAAGTGAACGTAAACGATATGTACAAACGGCTGAATTAATGCTGCGGGCCCTGGCATCACCGGCATATCGTTCCGCAGCAGGAGAGAACGGCGGTTTTCTTATAAAACATAGCGTCGGCTCGCTGCCGCATAAAAGTGAAGTGGATGTTTCATTGACCTATGCCGATTATTATTTTATTGAAGCGTTGCTGCGATATAAAAAATGGTACAGTGCAAAAAAATAAGTGCAGGTAGTTGCCTGCACTTACTATTAAATTAAGCGTTTTTAATTAATATCCTTTCCTGCTTTTAGTTTGTCGATTATTGTTTGCACACTTGCTTTATTGCTCTCATCCGGTGCTTTCGCCAGGGCCTGCGTAGCATAAGTAAGGGCATTTTTGAAATCCCCTGTGCCGGCATAGCCCCTTGTCAATCCCATAAGGGTCGTGTATTGACCCGGGTATTTATCGTGGTTCGTTTTAAACACTTCCAGTGCTTCTTTATACATCTTTAACCCGATAAGCTGACGGCCATATTGGTGTACATCGTTCATGCCACCTAAAGGCATGGCTCTTTTCATGGCGGCCATGGCATCTGCCCCGCGGCCAAGTTTATTCAGTACTTGTGCTTTCGTACTCCAGGCCTGGAAACTTTTATCTCCGCCAAAACCAGGGCTTGTGGCTGAGTCGGCCCAAAGTAAGGCTTCATCCAGGTTTGTATTTCGTTGTACACACCACTGTGCTGCCTGGTCCCAGCTTTGCCAGATAAACCCTTTATCTGTTCGTAGCTCCCGGCGAAATGAAGCAATTTGTTCTTTGATATAATCCACTTCAATTTTAAAAGGAATCGACAGTTTTTCCCATTGCAGGCTTACGATGGCAGAGTTTTCTGTTTGGTTACTGAATTCATATTTTAACCACTCAACTGATTTTTCCAAAGCCTGTGGTTTAACAGTAACCCGTAGTGCATCTTCTTTTTCATCATAGTAATAGCTGCCCCAGGAAGTATAGTTTTTTGAAAAAATCAAGGTGCACTCCTGCGGGCTATAGGCTACAAAAAAGCCATAACTGCCTGCTGGCAGTGTTTTACCTTCAATCATGACAGGGGTGGAAAAAGTAAAAAAGGTGTTTTCATTCGCTCCCGCCCGCCATGGTGCTGCTTTGGCGGAGCCAAAATCCTGGTAGGTATAACCGGTATGCACGAGTTGTCCCCATATCTTTCCTTCACGGCCTTTTACACCGGGGCGATCATAGTGAATGGATACATCTGTCAGCCCTATACGTTCACTAACAGAAGCCTTCTTATTGCCACCACTGGGCAATACAGTAAGGGGGATTTGTGCCATAGCCTGCTGGCAGGTAAGAATTATAAGCAGCAGAGCGGGTAAGTGTCGCTTCATTGGTTTAATTTTTGCTAAAAACTAACACTGAAAAAGGATTAATTGTATCCGAATAGTACCAGTGATGCAACTTCAGGATTAGTTGACTGCATCCGGGATAGGTGGTAATACCCGTTAAGTGGTATAAAGCGGTTGCCACGGATTCAGTACCTTGTGCCTGATTCAGACCATTGTTAACCAATCTTCTCACTATGCGAATTCTGTTTGTAACAGTTTCCCTGTTGTTGCTTGCTGCAAACGCACAAGCTCAAATACTTAACCGGTTGAAAGATAAGGCCAAGGGCAAGGCGCAGCAGGAGGTCAATAACACCAAGTATGAAGCCAAAAATAAAGTGCGCAGCGCCGGGCAAAAAGAGCTCGATGATTTTCATGCCGGCTTCGATTCCACAGACATAGACTATGCTATTTTATTGAGTGATAATGCCGGCTTGTTTGGTGGCCGTGGAAGAAATGAATCCGCTGTAAAATTTCTCCGCCTTGGCACCATTGCCAATTCTCTCTACAAAGAAAAAGACCTGGATAATGAGGAGAATGCAAGGCTGAACCTGCAATTTGCCCAATCATCATATGCGACAGGCCGTTTCATAGTTGCCGAAAAAAGATTTAATGCAGCTAAGAAATATTTTGAAGCTGCGGGTCTTACCAATGATATGGGATATGTAAAAACCATAGCCGGGCAGGGGTTATTATACACGTCTATGGGCCGCTTTGAACAGGCCGAGAAAATAAATGAAGTGGCACTGGAAATGCGTAAAGAAAAAATGGGCGAGACCAGTATGGGCGTGGCGGCCGCTTTGAACAATAATGCTGTGCTGCACTATAATAAGGGCTGGTACAATGAAGCGGAGAAAGAAGCTGACGCTTCCCTCGCCCTTATACAACAGAATAACCAAAAGGAATCCATGGCCTATGCTATTGCACTGAATAACAAAGCCATCCTGTTTCAATCTATGGGGCGGTATGAAGCCGGTGCACAATTGCTGGAGGAAGCATTAAAAATCTGCGGGCGAATAGATGTGACCAAAACAAAACACCATCTTAAGTTCTTTTCCAACCTGGCATTGCTGTACCAGCAAATGGGTAAGTACACAGAGGCAGAACGCATTTACCAGGGCCTTGAAAAAAGACTGGAAAGAGGTAAGGCTGAATATGCGAATATGCAAAACAACCTGGCTATTCTTTACCTCGTAATGAAAAAGGAAGATAAAGTGGAAGAAATGCTGCGCCGTTCTGCCGGTGTGTATAAAGCAACCGTGGGAGAAAATAACCCTGCCTACGCAAAAGTGGTCAGTGACCTGGGGAATTTCCTTCGCTATAAAGGCAGGTACGATGAGGCGCTCCCTATGCTGGAGGGAGTGGTAAAAGCAAGGGAAACAGCGCTGGGGGTGAATCACCCATTGTATGTACAATCACAGGAAGACCTGGCTATACTCTATTGGAAAAAGAAAGACTATGCAAAAGCCTCCCCGCTATATAAGGATGTGATGGAAAAATCACTGGACTTTATCAATAAGTATTTTGCGCCAATGAGTGAAGCGGAGAAGACAAAATATTGGGATATTCTGTCTCCGCGGTTCAACAGGTATTATAATTATGCGCTGGAAGCTTCTGCAACAGACCCTGCATTGCTTACAGATATGTTTGAATACCGGATCGCTACAAAAGGATTGTTGCTTAATTCAGCAAGAAAAGTTAGTGAAGGCATACAGGCAAGCGGCAATGAACAATTAGTAAATGACTACCTGTCCTGGATTGACTTGAAAGAGCAGCTGGCAGCAGTGTATACCTATTCAACGGAAGAAATGAAAGAGCAGGGTATTAACCTTGATTCCTTGGAAAGGGAAGCGAACCGGATGGAAAAACGCTTGTCCGAAACATCAAAAGAATTTGCACAATTTTATTTTACCAGTAAAGTAAAAATGGGTGCTGTGCAGGAAAAACTGAAGGCCGATGAAACAATGGTGGAGATAATCAGGCTCGGCTACTTCGACCAGGTGTTACTGGATAGTTGCCGGTATATCGCCATGGTTGTAGCAAAAGGAGCCAGCAAACCTGAACTGGTTAATATGCCCGACGGATTGACTATGGAGGGCAAGTATGCAAAGACGTACAAACTGATGATGAAGAACAGGGCTGCTGATGAGCAGTCGTATGGGTACTTCTGGGCACCAATAGAGGAAAAAGTAAAAGGGAAAAAACGTATCTATGTATCTCCGGATGGAGTATTTAACCAGGTAAGCTTATATACATTAAAAAAACCGGGGGGTGATTATTTATTGAACCAGTACGACATACTGTTGCTGGGTAATCCAAAAGATATTGTATCGTTAAGCAGCAAAAAGAATGCAGGTAATAAGAAGGCAACATTAATTGGATTTCCGGATTATGGAAGTGGCAATATTCCGCAACTGCCCGGCACCAAGATGGAATGTGACGGTATCCAAAAGGTATTAAAGCCATCGGGTTATGCCGTATCAGAATTATTGCAGCAGGAAGCGAACGAGAACAATCTTAAATCAGCACAGAAGGTATCCATATTACATATAGCCACGCATGGCTATTTTTTACAGGATGTAAAGAAAGCCAGCTGGCCGATTGGTGTACATGCAGATAATGCAAAGGATAACGTATTGCTTCGCTCCGGGTTAATGCTGGCTGGTGCATCGGATGCTGATAAGCAACAGGCAGGACTTGAGAACAGCAGCAACGGTATCATAACTTCTTTTGAAGCGATGAACCTTGATCTGAAAGGCACAAAGCTGGTGGTACTGAGCGCCTGTGAAACAGGGCTTGGCGAAATAAAGGCAGGCGAGGGTGTGTATGGCCTGCAGCGTGCATTCCTGGTAGCTGGTGCAGAGGCGGTGGTGATGAGCCTTTGGAAAGTGGACGATGCGGCTACACAGCAATTGATGCAGAACTTTTATACGAACTGGACAAAGTCGGGCGATATAGAAAAATCATTCAAATTGGCACAGCAGCAATTAATGACGAAATATAAAGAGCCTTATTACTGGGGCGCTTTTGTGATGATGGAGAATTAAATTTGAAATTACTGGCAGGGATCGAAGGCATACTGCATCTCCTCCCACCTGTTTGTTTCGTAGTTTTTAGCCTTAAACGGAATCAGCAGGGTTTGCTTTGGCTTATTGGCATCAATCACCCAGTTTTTATTGGCAATCCATTGCGATGCATCTCCGGCAGGGGGCAGGCTGCTTACAGATTTAACCAGCAATTGATCATCCTGAATAGCACAAGCGAAACTTGCCGTTGATCTTTTCCCGCTTGAAAGATCAGTACTGTTCACCTCTACGTTGGCTTTATCGGGTGCTGTGTATTCAATACGTACTTGTAATGCATATTTCAATCCTTCGTTTTCGAAACATTGAGTGGCAGGCAGCATTACTACACCCGGAGGTGGTTCAGTGGGTGGAGGTGGAAGCGCAGGAGTATCATTAACGGCCAGCGCTGGCGTATCTTTTTCTTTTTTATTTTTTTTGGAACCGCCTGCATCATTGCAGGACACAAATAATGAAATGGCCGCAATAACCCATGTAGCTTTGATGGTGGATGGTGCTTTCATATGCTTTGTTTGATGGTACACTGAATGTACGCATAAAACTGAAAAGCAAACCTGCATTTATTCAATGACCGCTTTTCTTAGCCGGACGAGCTTTTCCATGAGTGGCTGCAGCAAATCGAGTTGCAGCATATTGGCTCCGTCACTTTTAGCGACCGCAGGATTTGGGTGTGTTTCGATAAACAGACCATCTGCACCTGCGGCAATAGCAGCTTTGGCAATTGTGCCTATCAGCTGCGGGTTACCACCTGTGATTCCACTTGTTTGATTGGGTTGCTGTAAGGAATGGGTTACATCCATTACCACGGGCGTACCATGTGCCTGCATGGCGGGTATATTCCGATAGTCAACAACAAGGTCCTGGTAGCCGAATGTGGTACCTCTTTCGGTGAGCAATACTTTTTGATTGCCGGTGTTTCTTATTTTGTCGGCGGCAAATTTCATGGCCTCACCACTTACAAACTGTCCTTTTTTTACATTTACGATTTTGCCTGTTTCGCCTGCAGCTGCCAACAAATCGGACTGCCGGCAAAGGAAGGCCGGTATTTGTAAAATGTCAACGGTGGTGGCCGCCTTCGCTGCTTCTTCCGGGGCATGTATATCGGTAACAATGGGCAGGTTATAATTCTTTTTTACATTGCCCAGCATTTGCAGGGCTTTATCATCGCCGAGGCCGGTAAAGGAACTGGCGCTGGTCCGGTTGGCCTTACGATAAGATGATTTAAAGACATAGGGAATGCCCAGGTTTTTACAAATAGTTGATACTTTCTCCGCTACTTCCATAATCAGTTCTTCACTTTCCACCACGCAGGGGCCGGCCAGCAGGAAGAAGTTTTTTTCATCATATTGTTGACCTGTGAAAAGGTCTTGCAAGAATTTTTCCATGGTGCAAAGATAGCGTGGATGCGGTAAGCGATGACATAACTTACTTACCCCTTACATTTGTATATCCAAACAAATAATCATGGTTAAAGAGAAAATTTTGGTTATTGGGGCTTCGGGCCAGATAGGCGTGGAGCTGACCATGGCACTGCGTAAAATATATGGCAATGCCAATGTAATTGCTTCTGATCTGCGGGAGCAGAACCCTTTGCTTGAAGGTACAGGCCCGTATGTAAGTTTGGATGTGATGAATAAAGAGATGCTGCACGTGCAGGTTATCCGGCAAAACATCACACAGATATACCTGCTCGCAGCTATACTTTCTGCCACCGGTGAAAAGAACCCCGGTCTTGCCTGGAACCTGAATATGACCGGCCTGCTCAATGTACTCGATATAGCCCGGGAAGAGAAATTACATAAAGTATACTGGCCGAGTTCCATTGCAGTGTTTGGGCCTACCTCGCCGAAGCAAAACTGTCCGCAGCAAACGATTATAGAGCCAACTACCGTATATGGTATCAGCAAATATGCCGGCGAATTCTGGTGCAATTATTTTCATCACCGTTTTGGTGTGGATGTGCGCAGTTTACGTTACCCGGGATTGATATCGTATAAATCGCCGCCCGGGGGTGGCACTACGGATTATGCAGTGGAGATATTTCATGAAGCGCTGGAGGAAAAGCGCTACGAATGTTTTTTACAGGAGGATACGTACTTACCTATGATGTATATGCCCGATGCTATTCGGGCCACCATTGAGCTGATGGAAGCTCCTGCGGACAAAATATCGGTGCGCACTTCATACAATGTTTCAGGGATGAGCTTTTCCCCAAAGGAAATTGCCGCTGAAATCAAACAACATATACCTGAGTTTACAATTGCGTATAAGGCCGATTACCGGCAGGCCATTGCAGACAGTTGGCCGCAGAGTATTGATGATACGGTGGCAAGAAATGACTGGGGATGGAAAGAAGAATATAGTATGCCGGCCATGGTAAAAGATATGCTGGAAAACCTCGGTTAATTATTAATGCCTGGCCCGGCGAGGTTATAAATGGCTTGCTTTATTTCTTCCGGCTCTGCATTTTTCAGCAGGTACTTATCGGCGCCGTTATTTATGAGATGCGCAACAAATTTTGGATCTTCATACATACTGATGACCAGTATTTTTGTAGATGGATATAGTTCCTTGATTTGCCTGGTTGCTTCCATGCCATCCATCACAGGCATTTTATAGTCCATAATGACAATATCCGGTACATTGTTTTTCATGGCAGCTAACAATTCTGCGCCATTATCGGCTTCGATGATAACATCCATATTTTCATCGGAAGACAGGATAACCTGCAGGCCTTCACGGAAAACTGCATAATCATCCGCTATGGCCAGTTTTATCTTTTTCATTTTCGACAGGTTTAGCGTTTACGGGAATGCTTATATCAATGGAATAGCCCCCTTCTCTCTTTTCAAATAGAATCTTTCCTTTCAGTAATATGATACGGTTCATGATGTTTTTTAATCCAAGCCCTTCTTTCTGGTATGCTAATACTTCAAATTGCTGCTGGTTTAGGCCATCTCCATCATGAAAAATGGTGACCGTCAGCAAACCTGCCTCCAGCCTTGAAGCAACCGAAAGGTTTTTAGCACCTGCATATTTGATAATATTGTTGACGAGTTCCTGTATCATCCGGTACAGGTTGATATCTGTTTCAGGATTTTTTTGATTGTAGTGTTCGTCCAGGTTGGTGGTTATATCCAGTGCGCCGCCTCCGGATACTTCTTTCAGGAAATCACGCAACGCTTCATTGAAACCAAAGGCATCAAGCAGTTTGCTGTGCATATTGTGCGATATACCCCTTACCCGTTTGATTGCATTATTTAGCAGGTTGCTGCCTTTATCATACATCGTTTTATCTTTTTCATCCAGCGTGTTGCCCTTTATGCCAAGCAGGTGGAGTTTTGCTGAGGAAAGAATAGCGCCGACTTCATCATGCAATGTTTCGGCTATACGATGGCGTTCGGTTTCTTCGCTGCGAACAGCGGCTTCGATTAACTGGTTTTGTTGTTGTTCTTTCAGGTCCTGCATGGCTTTTTTATGCTGTGCCCTTTTGCGGAATGTAAATAAGACTGCTGCCATTACCCCGGCAAAGAGCAGAAGCATGGCTGATATCCCAATGATAAACAAAGTGGTTAAATTACTTGTCATTGAGCTGGTAATTTAGGTTTCGTATAGCTTTCTCAGTGGGCGGATAGCATGCTTTATAAATTCCCAACAGGACAAAGGCATTGCTGATAATATGTGAATATTCGAATATAACACTCGTGGCCCGTGAGAAAGGCTCATTGGTCATATAAAGTTCAAACAGGAAAAGGTAAATAAAGAAATTGATTACTTCGTAAACAGCAATACCCGTGCAGATGAGGAATAACCAGTTAGATTCTGACGGATTATATTCATCATCCAATATCGTATTCAAGAAGAAGGTAAGGCAGATGGCCAGCATGACGATACTGGTAGCTGCCAGCAAATACCTGTTCAAATCAAAAGGCGAAGCGCCAAAAGCGAAAATGGATATACCCAAAACAATATAGAAAAGTATAAGATAATGCAGATATCTGAATTTTTGCATTTGTGGTTGCCTGATCAGGAAACGGCCTAATATCAATACTTTAACTATTGCAACCAGGTTATAGGCTATACCATTGTTCCGGTATTGGCGGGGCAGGTTTTGTCCAATTTGCGATATAAAAGTTGCGAAGACGGCACAGACAAGTGCAATCACAATAAACCATATTACCGGCTGGATTTTATAGGGATTGGCCGGCCGGAATATGTAAATGATCAGAGGTATGATCAATGACCACACCTCTGACCAATGTATTATTTCATTATAAATGGTATACATTACTTATCAGCTTCCTAGTCGCACCAAGGCGGGCATGGCTTAGTATCGCCGTCCTCCACAGATGTAGGCAGGCCTTTAGTTACAACTTCAACTTTGAAATTAATGTATTCGCTGTTGTCTTTGAAAGTTTGAGGCGTAAAACGTATATAATCAAAATCCTTGAGCGACCCGTCTGAATTTAAGATACCCATTTTCAGGATATTTGCTTCGTTGTTGGCCAGCACTTTTTTACCTGTAAAGGAAACGGCCTTACAAGTGGTGTCGATAGCAAGAATCTGCTCACCACCTTTTTTTACATCAGTAACGGTTACACTGGGATACGCAATTAACTGAAGGTTGCTGTTGACCGCAGTTACATCCGCGGAATAAAACTGCAAGAGCATCGTCTTAATAGCCCCGTCACCTGGTCTTGTCCAGCCACTATCTACCCAGCTTTGCACCTGCGCACGGGAAATAGTGACACAATTCATTTTGAAATCCTTCGTTGGGGAACCCCCTCCGTGGGGCTGGCCATTGTCGCAGGATACCAGGAAGAGTAAAAATACAGGGATGACCCATAACAGGCCCATTTTCGCAAACCATGATGGTGTGGAAGGGATAGTTTGTCTTTTCATAACTGAACGTTTTTTTGGTTTATAAAAAGGATAAGGGTTTTCAATTTGTACTCTAATGTATAAGGAGATAGTGGCTTTTCAAAGGGTGTTTAGGCCTTCAGGCAAAGAATACCATAAACATGGTATATGTTATGACCGCAGAATAGAGAAATCCGTAAACGCTAAAAGGGGGAGTGTAGTAACAGTGAGCGAAGTAACGATAGCCCTGGACGGCCCTTTGGCACACCAATCTTTAAACAAAGATAGTGCTGCAGCTGTACCAGTCGCTATTATCGTAACAGATTTATCAGAATTATTTTGAACGGTGCCTGTAATGCCCAGCTCTATGGCTTTTTCTTTTGTTGACTGGCGATAATAAACACCCTGCACCCGGCCATGCACTCTAATCGAGATGGTTTCCATCGCTCAGAAATTTAAGTAACCAATAATTTCTTCAAGGTAACGCTGGTCAGTTTCATCAAACTGATCAGGTTCGCTGCTGTCCACATCCAGCACAGCCACCACTTCATGATCTTTCAGTACAGGCACTACAATTTCTGATTTGGACAGACTGCTGCAGGCAATATGGCCGGGGAATTTTTCTACATCGGGTACAATCAGTGTTTTCGCCTCAGCCCAACTGGTGCCGCATACACCGCGGCCTTTGCGTATGCGTGTACAGGCTACAGGCCCCTGGAACGGTCCTAATACAAGTTCCGTGCTGTCATTTGCCTGTGAGGGCTTTACGAGGTAAAAACCTACCCATAACCAGCCAAACTGCTCTTTTAAGGCGGCAGTTACATTGGCAAGGTTGGCTGTCAGATCAGGCTCTCCTTCCAGCAGTCCTTTTATTTGGGGAAGCAGGGATTGGTACTGCTCTTCTTTGCTGCCGATGGCTATGTGTAAATCCTCTGCCATATATTTTTTATATACCTGTAAGGAATTGGTTGCTGATATACTGGGCCACACTGCCCAGGTTTTTATTTTGTTCAAAAACGGCAAGCTGCCTGTCGGCACCCGTACCATGCTCAAGAATTTTATTTACATACGCTATACGGTGCCTGCTGCCGAGATGGTCAAGTACGGGATCGAGGAAATCGAGCAGTTCATAAATCAATGCCCTTGTGTTCACTTCTTCTTCTTTACCAAAATCGATCAGGTAGCCGTCTACGCCATAGCGGCTTGCCCGCCATTTATTCTCATTCAGCAATGCACGGGAGTATTGTATAAAATTCAGGTTCTTGGAGCGCAGCATATATATGCGGGCACAGATAGCCTGGAACAAAGCCGCAATGGTAATGGTTTCATCTACTGTCAATGGAATATCGCATACCCTGAACTCAACCGTGTTGAAGAACGGGTGCACACGAAGGTCCCACCATATCTTCTTTGCATTATCAATACAATTCGTTTTGATAAGCAGTTTTACATAGTTGTCGTAGGCTTCTATGCTTTCAAATGCATCGGGAATACCTGTGCGGGGGAACTTATCAAATACTTTTGTGCGGAAGGATTTATAACCGGTCATACGGCCTTCCCAGAAAGGGGAGTTGGTACTGAGTGCAAATACGTGTGGCAGGAAGTAACGGGTACTGTTGGCAATATGGTTGGCCATTTCGCGGCTCTCCATACCCACATGCACATGCAGGCCAAAGATTAAGTTGCTGCGGGCGGCTTCCTGCAGTTCATTTACTATTTCATTGTAGCGGATATGATCCGTTATCAGCTGGCTTTCCCAATGGCTGAACGGGTGGGTGCCGGATGCGCCCATGGCAAAGCCAAGCCCGTCGGCAATGCCGGATATAGTGCGTCTCAGCGTGGATACATCCTGCCAGGCTTCATCAATATCAGCGCATATGTCCGTGCCTACTTCCACCACGGCCTGGTGCATTTCTGCCTTTACCTTATCCTTAATAGCTTTCTGGCCCTCCTGTACGATTTTTTGTTCATGGCTCTTCAGCTCAAAGGTTTTGGGATCAAGCACCATGTACTCTTCTTCCACACCGAGGGTAAAACTTTTGTAGTTTAAATTCATAATTGTCAGTTAGTAAATATTTCTGAAACAGTAATTGAAAACCCGGGAACAGCGATGGCCTGAATGGTATCGCCGGCTGCATAAAGCGCAGCGCCGCCAAATTTATTATCAGGCTGCAATAAAAAGATAGCTACGCTTTGTGATTCCGGGTAAATGATCCAGTATTCTTTCACACCGGCTTCTTCGTACAGTTCATGTTTAAGGCGTATCTCCTTACGTGAATTGCCGGGCGATAGAATTTCAATACACAAATCAGGCGCACCACAGCAACCGCGGTTGTCCAGCTTAGTTTCATCACAGATTACACAAATGTCTGGTTGTACCACGGTTTTAACTTCGTCGTCTTTCTTCTTATTCTTTACCGGCAAACGCACATCAAAAGGTGCATGAAATACCTTACAAGTTTTGTTTTTCAGGAATGTAGAAAGCGGTGTGACGAGGTTAATGGATATTTGCTGATGTACCCTGTTGGGAGCTGAAAGCCGGAATATCTTTCCACGAAATAACTCCAGCCGTTCTTCATACTTCCATTGTAAGTAATCAGCATAGGTATAACTTACCGATGGATCAGGCTCCTCCACTTTACTGTACTCATCTTCTTCCACATTATATACCGTCATCTTCGCCATACCTTATTGCAACGGTTGCT
>CAYLRV010000009.1:54393-117026 GCA_964386395.1 uncultured Chitinophaga sp. | reverse complement strand
GTACGCTTTAATTTTTTTTCTTTCTTTATAGCCTTTACTGGTGAAAAGGAAGTAGATACTCTCTAACATTTTCCAATATGTAATATTATTTAAGATCTTATGGTGGTTTTTCCGAGGGTGTTCACCTCTTCCCATACCGAACAGAGAAGTTAAGCCCCTCATGGCCGATGGTACTGCACCACAATGCGGGAGAGTAGGTAGCTGCCATATTTATTGAGCCCCGACGTTTTCGTCGGGGCTTTTTTGTTTTAACCTGATCATATAGTGTCACCTCTTGCCATTCCGGGCAAAGAAGTTAATCCGCAGCGGCGGACGAACGGTACTGCACCACAATGCGGGAGAGTATCCGCCTCCGGCGGACAAGGTCCGCTGCCATACCTGCCTTCGGCAGACAAGTTTATTGAGCCCCGACGTTTTCGTCGGGGCTTTTTTTTGTATATATGCTATTGGTTCAGGGAACCTGGATATTTATTTTATCCTTTTACTGAACAAAGCAGTTAATCCGCCGCGGCGGACGATAATACTGCACCATCCCGATGGCTATCGGGAAGGGAGAGTATCCGCCAGGGCGGACAAGGTCCGCTGCCATACCAGCCTCTGGCAGACAAGTTTATTGAGCCCCGACGTTTTCGTCGGGGCTTTTTCCCTTTATCTAAAGCTCGTTCCATAATTCACCGCCCAGCTTTATTTTAGCCGCTTTAATTTCCACTAAACCATTTTTTTAGTAAGTATTTACGATCTTTGAAAGGTTTATGACCAAACAAGAACGGTTCATATTATTCCTGCTTGCTTCACTGAATTTTACACATATCCTCGACTTTATCGTCATGGTACCACTCAGTATCTACCTGGTACCCAGTTTTGGATTGTCTGCATTTCAGTGGAGTGTATTGGTAGCCTCCTATTCCGTTAGCGCTTTTTTCTCCGGCTTGGTTGTCGCTGCTATCATCGATCGTTTTGACAGAAAAAGATCGTTGATCGGCGCCTATATCGGCTTTATCCTGGCCACGCTTTGCTGCGGCCTCTCCCTCAACTTTGAAATGCTGCTGATATCAAGAATACTGGCCGGTGTTTTTGGCGGCGTATTGGGTGCACAAGTATTGGCTATTGTATCCGATTTGTTTACCTATGAAAGAAGAGGTGCCGCTATGGGGGCGGTAATGAGTGCCTTTGCGGTAGCTACAGTCATAGGTGTGCCATTGTCCATTTGGCTGACCGAGACTTTTTCATCTAACTGGCATATACCGTTCCTTGGTATCGCCGGACTCGGTGTGATATTAATGCCCCTGATGATCCGGTACCTTCCATCCATGGCGGAGCATGTACGGAAAGAAGAAAACGCGGATGTGAAAAGTATGGTGTCCCGCACATTCCGGATTGCCGTACGGAATCCTGCACTTATATTTTCCTGTCTCTTTATGCTCGGCCACTTCCTGATTATTCCATTCATCCCTTCTTATCTGAAGTTCAATAAATATTTTACGGATACACAAATCATGTACATCCTTCTCTGTGGGGGTATTGCATCTTTTCTATCTGCCATTTTTCTGGGAAAGTTTTCTGATAAGAAAGGGAAGCTACCGGTATTTACCTGGTCCGTTATTTCCTCGCTTTTCCTGATTGTTGTTCTTACCAACATGCCCGATATGCATTTATATGTGGCACTTGGCTTCTTTGCCCTTTTATTTATGGTTATTACCTGCCGTATTGTGATGGCGCAGGCAATGATCAGCGAAATAGTGGAGCAGGAAAACAGGGGTAGCTTTATGTGTATCAACGGAAGCGTACAGCAACTTGGCCAGGGATTGGCGGCATTAATAGCCGGGGTTATTATTCGCACAGATAAGTTGTCGCATAAGTTGAATAACTACGAATGGGTAGGCTACCTCAGCATAGTGATTGTTATAGGCAGCCTGATTATGGGCCTGATCATTTTTAAGCATGTGGACAGGGTCGCATCGGTGGAAACTTCGCCGGGTGACACAGCGCTCGCAAAAGAAACAGCCTGATTTTATTTTATGATCCTGTACACAGGGTAGCGCATGTAATCCGGCTCAGCCCAGGGTGAGTTTTGGTATACGTAATTCAGCTGCGCCCGTGCACTTTTAGCAAAAGCAGTATCATTCAGCCGTTGTTGATCCATCTTCGCTCTTAGTTCAGGATTGCTTTTTATATATCCTGCCGCAATATCTTCAAACGCATAGGCTGAATACCCTTCCTTTTGTCCGAGTATGGCATCAAAATAATTCCAGGCAAAATAAGAGTCTTCCCCTTGCGGCTCCAGGGTTTCTATAAGGAAGCGGTTGGCCAACTGGTTCATGGGTATGTACCAGTCGCCTTTTCTGAATAGAATCGTTTGCCTGCTGGTGCTGATTTTTACATCTGTATTCAGGTGGTGCATTTCGTACTGGCGGGGCAGTGTTTTATAATCCTCAATTTTATACGCTTCCACTTCAATGATCGTATCTTTTTTTAATTGCTGCATCTGTACCTTATTCAGTTTGAGCAAGTCAATTACCTTCCACCAGCCCTGCGGAATAATATAGGCTTTTGGCTTTCTTACTGACAGTTTGGAAGGGAAGTAATTGAATATTTTTATCGTTTTCTCAAAGGGCTTACTCCTGTCGTAATATAGACGGGGCAAACCGGATACTTCACTTGGTTTACGGGTTGCTTCATATCCTTTATAAACTACTTCTTTAAACTTTGTTCTGTCTGCTATCCAGGCAATAGGAAAGTCTGATTGGTTGCGTACAGCCTGTTTGGTTTCGAAGCGGAGTGTTTTTATCTGTTCGCTGTTCTTACTGGTAAATTCAATAAAACACTGCATCAACGCATAAGTAGATTTTACCCGTTGATCGTAGGGTTTCAGCATATGTGTTTCGGGTACAAAGGAAAAAGTATGCCAGAGCGCTGCATATCCGCTTGCATAGCGTGGACCATCTAAATATTCCGGCCAGCCGTTTTCCGGTGTATCGCCAAATGAATTGACATACGGGATTAGATCATAACCTTTTGCCTTCATGGATGTATAAAGGGCGGGCTCAAATACCTTGCTCAGGTAGTCACCCATGACACCGCCCAACTTTGTGTTTTGGGTAGAGAGAAGGGTCATGACATGCTGGTAATCGGCGCCATTGCTTACATGGTTATCAACAAAAACATCGGGGTCGAGCAAGTGAAAAATTTCTGTAAGCGCCTTGGCATCTTTTGAATCGCATTTGATCATGTCACGGTTCAGATCCAGGTTTTGTGAATTGCCACGGGAACCAAATTCTTCCGGTCCGTTTTGATCCACCCGGTAATTAGCGCTACGGTTTAAACAACCACCAATATTATACACCGGTACGAAAGCGAGTACCACGTTATCGGGAATTTTATATTTACCGGTTACAAAATCACGTACCAGCAGCATACTGGCATCAATACCATCTGGTTCGCCAGGATGAATACCATTATTGATAAGAATAATCCGTTTATTATTCCTGCGAATATTTTCGGGATTATAATCGCCATTATTGGCCACCATCACCAGGTGCAGGGGATAGCCTGCATCAGTCATGGCCATGGTCAGCATTTTTACCTTGCCCGATTTTTCATCCAGCTTTTTCCACCAGTCGATGATTTCAAAATAGGTTGGCGTTTGCTTTCCTCCTGATTGCTCAAACCGTGTTGGAAAGTTTTGGGCATTTGTGCTCAGTACAAGGCCTACAGTCAGCAGGTAAAAAAGGACTTTTTTCATTGACACAAGATATTTGATTTTGTGCGGTATGAAAAATTCTGGTGAAGCGTGTGATTATTTGATCAGGCAGATAAAGTTTCCGGTACTGGCTATCTCGTAGAATTTTAGCCGGTGTCACTGTTTGTTTCCGTCGACATATTTTCAATAAGCGTACCCCGTTGATTTTTTAGGATTATTCCGAGGGTAAATAAAGTAAGCCCAATAGCGAGCATTACAAAATGAAGGACATTCATATTTCTCACCATCAGCACCTGAATAATTATCCAGCCGGAAAGGAGTAATCCCTGCAGCATGATCAGATAAGGAAAGCCCTTGGATTTTTTGATAGAAGCAATTGCGGCAAAGCCACTCATCAGTCCATTAATAATAAACAATGTTATTCCGGGTATGAGAAAGTTGGTGAATGGTGAGGTTGATAAATAGGATACCGACATTCCCATTTTTTTGCCCGTTGGGTCACTTAAGAAAAGCAGACCTGCAACCATAGCATTAACTGATGTGAGCAAAAGAAGAGAAATTGCAAGAAACCGCGATAGCGTATATTTTTTTTTCATCGCTGCCAGATATAGAGTACAAAGCTATCATGACAGGGGATTGAAGGAAATGACTATTGTCAGCATGTATCAATGGGTTGACTCCATCAGGATTAGGTCTTATCCTTTATAATATACGCATGCAAAACAAAAAGGCATCCTATGAAGAGGATGCCTTTCTAGATAAATTTATTGTAAAGCTTATTTAGCTGCGTTTGCTTTCTTCGCCAGCTTGCTCTTCAGGTTGGCCGCCTTGTTTTTATGGATAACGCCTCTTTTGGCCAGCTTGTCGATCATAGAAGCTACTTCAGGAAATTTCTCTCCCATTTCTTTGCCTTTTGTAGCTTTTAAATCACGGATGGCATTACGGGTAGTTTTGCCATAGTATTTATTTCTTGCTGTTCTTTTAGCCGCCTGGCGGGCATCTTTTTTAGTAGCGCTGTGATTAGCCATTCTTTCAGATTTTTAATCCCCTTTTTCGGGACGGCAAAGGTAACGGAAAGCAGGCAAACTACAGCAAGAAAACAGAAGAATTTCTGCCCTTATTGCCACTTTTTCTTCATCTCCATTACCCGGTTATACGATGCATTTATCTGCGTTTCACTTATTTTACCTTTGATAACCAGTGACTTAATTATGTTATGGATATTCTGGGGCGAGTAGCTGGCCACCCCCCTGATATTATTGCTGAACATCAATACATCGACCCCCGCCTCAAGCGCCAGCCGTATACTCTCTTCCAATCCATAATGGCTGCTGATTGCCTGCATCTGCATATCATCTGAAAACACAGGGCCGGTAAAGCCCAGGCTGTCACGTAGCAAACCGGTTATAACCAGGCGTGATAAGGTGGCTGGCCGCCCTGATGGATCAAGGTTGCGGTTGACAATATGCGCAGTCATCACAGCCTGTAAATGCCCTGCTTCAATTAATTGACGGTAAGGCTCTAATTCTTCTTTTTTCCAGGTTTTCGTTACGTCAACCACACCGAGGTGTGAGTCGCTGGCAGAATTGCCATGTCCGGGAAAATGTTTGACAATGGTATGTATGCCTGCTTCATTATGCGTTTTTATAACCTGCGTTGCATGCAGGGTAACGATGGCCGGGTCGGCAGCGAAGCACCTGTTGCGGGCTCCCAATACAGGGCATTGCGGGTTATGCAAATCTAATACGGGTGTATAGTTGAGATTGATCGCACATTCGTTGAGTGTTTTTGTAATGTTACGGGTATATTCAGCTGTGATGGCTGTATCGTTCTTTAATCCCAAAAAACGGGCTGATGGCATAAGGGGGAAGCCCGGTAAACTGTCGAACCGGTTGACACGGCCACCTTCCTGATCTATGCTGATGAAAAGCGGAATGGGAGCCACTGCCTGAAAACCGTCTACAAGGGATTTAAGTTTTGCCCGGGTATTTGTTGCAGAAATATTCCGGCGATATAGCAGGATGCTGCCTACTTTTCCCTCTTTAACGGCCCGATAGACCGGGTCTTTTGGATTCGCCGTTTGACCATAAAAACCAAAAATGATTAGCTGGCCAATTTTAATATCCAGGCTATCAATGGCGGGCTTTTGCTGTGCACTGCACACCATCGAAAAACAGATTAACAGGCAAAACAGGCGAATATGTTTCAGGAAACTTGTCATGGCCCAAAATACTGAATATTTAACTGCGGAACAGGCCTGCTTGCGTTTCCCGCTTTGGGCTTAAAAATGTAGATTTGCTGTCCAATTTATCCTGCTTTACTATTCCAAGAATTATTATGAAAGATTTCCAGTATATAACGAGCCAGCATCCGCAGTTTATTGAAAACTTATATCAGGATTTTGTAAAGGATCCTAATTCAGTTGATCCTGAGTTTAAAAAATTTTTTGAGGGCTTCGATTTTGCCGTAAGCAGCCGGCAGTCCTTAGCAGGGAGTCAGCAGCCGGCGGTAAGTAGTCAGCCTGCGACCAATGGGCAGCATAAAGTTGTTGAAAGCGGGAATACAGCTACCACAACTGCGAGTGGCATTGACTGGATGCAGGAAATCAAAGTGTACCGTTTAATACTGGGCTATCGAAATAAAGGCCACCTGGTAGCGGACACAAATCCGATCCGCCAGCGGAAAGACCGGGGCGCTAATATTGAACTGGGCTTCTATGGTTTTAGTGAAGCGGACCTGGACAAAGAGTTTAATGCAGGTAATCTTGTTGGCCTGGGTAAAACAACCCTGCGTGCCATTTATGCGCATCTCCAGAAATGCTATTCATCCCATCTTGGTATTGAGTTTAAATATATCAGTGATCAAAAAAAGATAGACTGGCTGACAAATGCAGTGGAAAAAACGATGCTGCAGCCCTTGCCTTTGCATAAAAAGAAACGGGCATTGGAGAAGCTGAACCAGGGGGTAATGTTTGAAAAATTTCTTCACACAAAATATGTGGGACAGAAACGCTTCTCATTAGAGGGTGGGGAAACGACTATTGCTGCGCTTGATGCCATCATCAGCACGGCAGCCGACAATGCTGTTCAGGAAGTGGTGATTGGTATGGCGCACCGCGGCCGGCTGAATGTGCTGGCAAATATTATGGGTAAAACCTACCAGCAGATATTCAGTGAATTTGAAGGGACTGCCAAAATGGATCAAACGATGGGCAGTGGCGATGTGAAGTACCATATGGGTTATGGCAGTGAGGTGCAAACGATCAATGATAAAACAATTCACCTGAAGCTGATGCCCAACCCGTCGCACCTTGAAGCAGTTGATCCGGTGGTGGTTGGTTTTGCAAGGGCCAAGGCGGATGTGATGTACCAAAGCGATTTTGATAAAATACTGCCGGTGCTTATACATGGCGATGCGTCTGTGGCCGGACAGGGTATTGTGTACGAGGTATTACAGATGAGCTATCTGAAAGGTTATTACACCGGGGGAACCATTCACTATGTTATCAATAACCAGATTGGTTTTACAACAGATTTTGATGATGCAAGAAGTTCAGATTATTGTACATCGCTGGCATCCGCCATACAGGCGCCGGTATTTCATGTAAATGGTGATGATCCCGAAGCGGTGATAAAAGTGGCCGAGATAGCTACTTTATACCGGCAGGAATTTAACAGTGATGTGTTTATTGATATGGTTTGCTATCGCAGGCATGGCCACAATGAGGGAGATGATCCAAAATTCACGCAGCCGCATTTGTATGCACTGATTGACAAACATGCCAATCCACGGGAAGTGTATGTAAAATATTTGATAGAGAATGGTGAGCCGGATGCACAGGAGCTGGCGAAGGAAATGGAGAAAAAGTTCTGGAGTGACTTGCAGGAAAGACTGGATGAAGTAAAACAGAATCCGCTGCCATATCATTATCAGGCACCTGAACTGGAATGGAAGAAACTGCGCAAAGCGGCACCGGATGATTTTGATGCATCACCCATTACGGCTGTCAGCGAAGAAAACTTTAAAACAGTATTCAGTTCACTGATGCAGTGGCCTGCCGAATTCAAGCCATTGCGTAAAGTGGAGAAAATATTGCAGGATAAAATAAAATTGTTTGAAACCGAACAAAAGGTGGATTGGGCCACAGCAGAATTGCTTGCTTATGGAAGCCTGTTGCTGGAAGGAAAAGATGTGCGTATGAGCGGGCAGGATGTGCAACGGGGTACGTTCAGTCACCGGCATGCTGTACTGCGTAATGAAGAAAATGATAAAGCGTATAACCGGCTTAGTAAAATTCCGGGTGCTGGTGGTAAGTTCAGAATATATAATTCGCTGCTGAGTGAATACGGTGTACTTGGGTTTGAATATGGTTATGCTTTAGCCAATCCAAATGCGCTCGTATTATGGGAAGCGCAGTTTGGCGATTTTGGAAACGGTGCACAAATAATGATTGATCAGTTCCTGGCCGCAGGGGAGCAGAAGTGGAACCGGATGAATGGTGTTACTATGTTGTTGCCGCACGGTTATGAAGGGCAGGGGCCAGAGCATAGCAGTGCCAGGCTGGAACGTTTCTTACAATTATGTGCCGAACTGAATATGGTGGTTACGAATATAACCACAGCTGCAAATTTCTTCCATGCATTGAGAAGACAACTGGCATGGCCTTTCCGTAAGCCGATGATTAATTTTTCGCCGAAGGCCAACCTTCGTCATCCAGGTACGTATTCCCGTATAGAGGATTTTACCAATGGTGCTTTCAGGGAAGTGATTGATGATGCAGTAGCCGATCCGGCTAAAGTGAAGAAAGTTTTATTCTGCAGTGGCAAAATGTATTACGACTTGCTGGATAAACAGCAGAAGGATAACCGCAATGATGTGGCGATTGTGCGGATGGAGCAGCTGTACCCGCTACCGTTTAAGCAACTGGAAGCGGTTCAGAAAAAGTATGGTAAAGCGACCTGGTTCTGGGTACAGGAAGAGCCATTGAATATGGGCGCTGCATCATTTCTGCAAATGAATTTGAAGACGGTGAACTTCGGTATCATCAGCCGGCAGGCATCTGCGTCTACTGCAACAGGGTATAACAAAGTGCATGTGCAGGAGCAGGCGGAGATTGTGGAGACTGCGTTTAGTATTTAATCTATACCGTCATAGACGGGTGAGAACATAGGGCTGCGAAGTCAGAGACTTCGCAGAGCGAACAGAGCGAACAAAGAAAAGAGGTTATCAGGAATGATAACCTCTTTTGCATGGAATAATTGTTTAATGGTTAATGGAACATAATCTGTATAGTGTTCTATTTCTTTTATCTGTCAATTGTACCAAATCAATATCATACCATCGCCACCACCATTAGACCCTGTTGAGGAACTAAATGCACCGGCTGATGGGCAATTATTCAGGGCAAAAGAATCAAAGTAGCTGCTTATTAAAACGCCGTTTTCATAATACTGAACGGCGCCCTTTTGTACAATGTCGTCAAGTATTCCTGTTGCTTTGCCACCATTGCTCCAACGTATCGTTTGTGTAAAAATGGTAGACGATTTTTGCCCGAATTCAAAAACAGGAAAACTTCCGGTATTGCCGTATAGGGCAATATAGTTGTCAACAGTGCCTGTGCCGCTTTGAGGCGGGCCTGAGTTAGAACTGTTAGCAGCGTGTCCCCCACCACCAAATGCCTGGATGTTTCCACCGGCAAAGTTGAATGTGGTAGTACCACCAGCTAAAATGGTTACATTGCCTAATGCATCGGCACTACCTGCACCAACTGTGTACGTCAATACTGCCCCCGGTATAACGGTTTGCACTGTTCTTACATACCCGCCACTAACGCCGCCAAGGGAATTATTTATATTACCATACACCGCACCGCTACCCGCTCCCCAGGCCTCAACCATTATCTCTGTAACCCCTGCCGGTACCGTAAAACTGCCTGCGCCGCTTGCTACTATTTGTTTACATTTTTTATAACCTAATTTGCTGCCCAAACTTTGCCAGCTTGCATTGCCAGCTGCATCGCTGGTTAATATTTTATCTGCGCCTTGTGTACCATCGTCAATTCTTACTGTGCCGGCTACTTCTAATTTTGCAGTTGGGTTAATGGTGCCAATGCCTACATTGCCACCGTCTAGTATGGATACCCTTTCCTGGAGTGCAGATGGGGTGCTTCCGCCAAACGTATAGAGTCCCATCCTGTATGTTGCAGCAGCTGTTTTAACTGTGGCAATACCGCCGGAATAGTTGCCATCCGTCTTGTAGAATAAACCTGTTTTAGTTCCATTGGGTGTTGCTGTATTTTGGATAAGCAGTACAGCGCTATCTGTAGTCTTTACCTGTAGTTTACTTTCAAGCGGGTTCGTTTCTCCAATACCCACATTCTGGGCATTGGCCGACAGGTAAACAAATAAGCCCAAAAGGATAAATGCTGTTTTCATCTTGATTTTTTTAAAGTAAAGGTTGCCAGGTGAAAATTTTAGAATCCGATTCTTGCACTCACTGTTTTCATCTTGCCATCGCTGTTGTACAGGGTAAGGTCTTTTATCGTTAATACACGATTGCTAACGGTGATGCTGCCGGTAGATTTGCCTGAGCCGGTAAATTGTTTATCACCTAAATCACTACCAACGCCAGATAAGGATACCGCCACAAGGCCGGCTTCCGGTTCTGTCATGGGCAGGTTGCCACTGTCATGTATTTTTAGGGTGCTGCTGGTTGCGTCTTTTTCATTTACGAAAGTGACTTGCAGCAATTCAAAGTTTGCACTGGTGGCGCCTTCATTGTGCTGGCAGAGTACAGAGAAGTTGCCTTTCTCCTTATCACCAAAGTATTGTGTGGTGACTTTTCCGGTAACGGTGGCGCCATCGATGGTAAACTCACCGGTCTTTTCATCGTCGTTTTGGCCCAGGCTGGTATTTGTGTTATCAGTTTGCGCGGACGCTTCGTTAGATGGCTTTTTTTTACTATCGCCGCAGGCTACTAATAAACAAAGTGCTGCTGCGCAAAAGAATATTTTTTTCATAATTGTTTTTTTAATGAAGGAGATGTATGTTTTAGTTTATAGGGATATTCCTTTTTTGGGATCAACCGTGAATTTTTTTTCAAAACCTTTCCAGTTCAGTATATCGATACGGAAGCTCTCGCACAAATCATCCACCAGGGGAATCGGGATACAAAAACCTGCTTTGAAATAAACCTCGCCGGATAAACCGCCTACTTTTAGCAGCGGGTCTATGGTTGCTGCGCCATTTGTATTGGATGCTTCAAGAGTATAGGGCATATCTATTTCAAGCAATTTTACATCAGCAAATACTTTGGCATACATAATTTTTGCATCCACGCCACCCGAACCGTGTAAGGTGATATCTGCATGTGGCGATACTGTTGTTTTAGCATCGCAGTAGGCATAATTGCTCTGATAGTCCACCTGCATACTAACAGTTCCGGAAATGCTTACGGCAATATTGCAAGGAACGGGCCCAATAAAGAAATCAACTGAAGCGATCTGTTCTTCTATGGATTTTGAAAAATAATTTTCATTGGTGGTGGAAAGGTTATAGGTGTTGCCAATTAATGATACTACACCATGATCGGGGTCTTCTTTTTTATAACCTTTTTGCCGGATAGGCGGCAGGCAATTATCAGGACGTGTGTACTTTTCTTCTGATCGGATATCATAGCCAAATAATGCATAGCTTTTGGTGAGTGGTGCATTTTTATCTATCAACCTGTTCCAGTTGTAATACTTGACACCAATCTCCATGTTTGCGTTCACCGATGCCCTTCGCTCGTCTCCGGTATAACCCTGGCCATGAGAAAAATAGCCGGCTGTATAGCCATTTGATTCTGCATAGAAGCCGAAACAGTGTAATCCCGGATCAAGAAATTCATACTCATAGCCAGCATAGCTTTTTCCTCCCTGCTTTGGAATATTTAATGGTAGTGGCAACTGATTATTTAACACCAGGTCATTGGGCTGGTAAATTTCTGTTAGTTTTCCCTGTGCATCATAAAACTTAAGGGTCAGGTAGTACGGCTTTGGAGTACAGGTTTCCGGGGGCAATTTACTGGCCGCATTGATAAAGCGAAGAGGGTAGGAAAAAATAGTGTAGTTGCTTGCCATATGCTGAGGTTCAACCGCATCACCAAAGTTGAGTTTTGCCTGTGCTGCATTTAATGAGGCAGCTTTTTTCAGATCAACCGTTGTTGAAAACAAGGTGTTGCCCTTCGGGGTTTCTGCCACTTCAACCAGGCATGTTTTTAGTTTCTGGTACATGGCCGGCTGAAATACCAATTGCATATCCGCTGTTGCATCGTTTCCTGATCGGGTAAATGCCATTGAGCTGTTCATATTAGCTTCCCTGAATTCAGCGCCTGTTGTAATATATCCTAAATAAGAATAAACAGTACTGGCTACCATATTTTGGACAATAGTGATATTTTTAAGTTTTTTAATCCTGCCGATTTTAGGAACATCGGGCTTGCCGGATTGTTTTAGTTTATTGACGATGGCGCACTTCGTAAAATCGTTTTTGCTCATTGAATTTAACGGGAATGTCAGGCCATCAAAGGCGTTTTTATCCCGCAACGAATGTCCGCGAAGGTTCAGTTGTTCTTCCAGCTGGTTAATTTCATCCAGTATTTCTTTACCTGTTCCTGAATGTCTGTTGCCGACATCATCCACCCAATTATACATTTTCGTATCACTGTAGCCTTTGCTATAATCTGGTTTGATTGGAACAAATTTAACAGGCGTTTTCTTATAGCCGGGTGTGGCATCAAGTATATTCGGTGTGAGACTAACGGTATTCCTGTTTGTTTTTCCACAAGGGTTAGCCGAAGCATTGGTTGCCGGCCGGTTATTGGCCGTAAAGCCATTTTCATTAATTGCGGTCAATAGATCGTTAAACGGTGTGCCGTCGTTGCTATACAGAATAAAAACAGTGCCTCTTGGATCGATGGAAACCCTCCTTACACCATCTAAGGATTTTAATGCAGTGGTAAGTTTTGTTTTTCCCTCAGGGCAGGTTGCATTTGTACGGATAATCGTTTCACCGGCATCATTTTTTTCTTCAGCTCCTGCTTCTTCCGGCATATTTGGAGCAGCTGTTCTCCGCTGGAAATAATATTCAGCCAGGGGAGAACCGTTCCTGCCTGTTGACACTTTGAGCCAATAGGCATACATACCTGTTAATTCTGGCCTTGTAAGGTCATAGGTATATACGTTTCCCCTTTTTGTAAAATAAATATCCGTGTACTCTTTTCCTTTTCTTGCTATGCGCTCATCCTGGGTATAGGTTTCGAGAGTTACAACGGAAACAGGCGCATCTGTTTCGAAGCTCAGCGTTTTATTGACTTCATCCAGTCTTACTTTAAACTCATATTTACCCTTGTAATTGGCTTCAATTCCGCCTGCCGAAGAGTATTGTTGTGCTTGTACGGTTGTACAAACCAGGAGGAGTGCTATAACTGCGAGGAATTTATGCATACAGATTATTTGTGCCCAAAATTAGATGCGGGCTGTATCAGGAATATTGGATAACCGATGAACGGATTATCAAAATCGATGAAGGCAGGTAAGTCTATGCCATTTTCATGAATATCTCAGCAATGGTACCCCCTTCTGGCGGACTTGTAAAGTGAATTTCAGCGCCGATTTTTTTCGAAAGCTCATCTACGAGGCGCAGGCCAAGTCCGTTCATAGATGTTGCATCAGCGCCGGAGATCGCTTGCAGGTATTGTTCTTGCGTAAAAGCGGGGCCTTCATTTTTGAGCGATAAACCAATATGGCCATGCCCTTTAACTATGGAGATTTCAATCATACCATTATTGGGCGAGGCCTTTATGGCATTCTGCAGCAGGTTACGGATGATGGTCTGCAGGAAATAATTATCGGTATGGGCAGCATCTGTTGCTGCGATAGTTTGCTGGTAGCTGATATTTTTTGCCGCACTGTTCAGTTGCAACAATTGCTTGCAAGTTTCTACAACGGGCAACAGGGCAACAGGCTGCATGGTAGCCTTAAACTCATTCATCTGCGTTTTGCTCCAAAGCAGTAAGTCTTCCATGGTCTCCAGTAAAGACCCTGTGGCTGTTTGTATTTTATTGCTCAGTTCGGTTTTTTGTTCAGCACTCAGCGCATCCGGGTTTAATTGCTGCAGCTTTAAGAATTGATAGACCTGGCTGATAGGGGAACGGAGATCATGCCCGATGATGCTGAAGAGCTTGGCCTTGGTTTTATTGGCTTCTTCAAGTTCGCTGTTTAGTTGCTCCAGCTTTTTGTTTTTATCGTCCAGAATATCGGCCATGCGCTTTTTACTACGGTAAATGACAACCAGTAACAATACAAACAGCCCGGCCAATATTATTCCGCCTATCAGCAAGAGCCTTTGTTTTTTTGCAAACTGCAAAGCGGTCTTTTGCAGTTCAATCTGCTGTTGTTTCTCTTTATTTTGAAATATTGCTTCCATTTCCGCAATATTCAATGCAGTCTTTCGCTGCGTAAGCGAATCCGACATGGATACATATTTGTCGAAGTACAGCGCTGCATCTGTGGCATTGCCTGTCCGGATGGAAGCCGAAGAGAGCGATTTGAGGAGTTCGGCATATTGTTGCTTGTTGAATATGGCGGCACCCTGTTGTTCAGCTATTTTGTAGTAGCTGGTTGCTTTTGCATAATCCCCGCTTGCACTATAATAATCGCCATAGGCTGCATTTACCGACGTCGTTAAAATAGGTTTGTTATCCAGTTTGGCCTGGGCATCAGCTTTGTCAATAAAGAGTTTTGCTTCTGCAAAGTCTTTTTCTTTTAGCGACAGGCTGGCTATTTCCAGGCTGGATGATACAAGCTCCGACCATTTGCCACCACTACCTGCAGCAGCCTGGTGCAACTGTTCATAGTAATTCATGGCCTCCTTTTTGTTACCCTGCTGTACATAGCTGCGGAGGAATTTGCCCAGCACAGCTACATCCAGCACTTTTGACAAACCCAGGTAGGGTTTAGTCATAGCAAGGTATTCCTGGGCTTTGGCCGGTTGCTCCAGGTACAGGTATATTTCTGCTACCATCATCAGCTTGGAAGCATAATCGGTTTTAAGTTTTACGATTTTTGTGGTATCGGCTACTGGTTTGTGCAGCTCTGCACTTTTCAAAAAGTTGTTCAGCGCAATACTGTAAAAAAATTTTTGCTGCTGGTTATACATGCCGAGGTTGAAGTAGATATCGCTTTTGTTCTTTAAGGTATCTACTGTTTCTGCAAGCAGTTTCAGTTGTTGTGCAGCGCTGTCTGCTTTTGCATGCTGACCGAGGTAGAAGTAAACAGATACCAGGTTGCCTAATGGCTTTACACTTTTTTCGATCAGATTGGCTCTTAATGCTTCTGCATTGGCCTGTTCAAAATTTATCCGGGCGCTGTCAAAGTTTTGTTTGTAATAATAACCTGTTGCTATTGCTTGTAAAAATAAAAAGCGGTACGCATGATCATCTGCCTTGGTTATCGCCATCCCCTCGTTGCCCAATTGTATAAATTGGTTGAAACTTTCTGCTGTACCCGAAAATGTTGCCATAATCTTTTCCAGCCTCGCTTTGTTTTCGTCCAGCAGTGCCAGGCGGTCTTTTGGTTGTGCAAAACACGGGCTATGAAGAGCCAGGGTAAGTACCACCAGCCAGGCGAGAGGTTTCGTCATGTTATAATTTTAATTGCGCTGCAACAGCATGATATGTTTTTCCAATGGGAATAATAGCGTCCCCGCACACTAACTTATCGCGGTGTATTTCTTTAATTTTCTTTATAGCTACTGCATAACTCCGGTGTATCCGTAGAAAATTACCCGTCGATATTTTATCCAGGAAAGCTGTGAGGGTGGTGAGTGTAAGGTAATTTTTCTTTGCCGTCACCACTTTTGTATAGTCCTGCATAGCTTCCAGGTATATTATTTCGTGTACGGGAAGTTTAACCAGGTTATACCCTTCTTTAATCGTTAATGTTTCCGATTCAAATAATACTTCATATGCAGCAGCTTTTTGCTTCATCTCCCAATATTCCCGGATACGGCCAGCTGTTTGTTTAAACCGGTCAGCTGTAAGCGGTTTCAGTATATAGTCCAGTGCCGATAATTCAAAGCCCTCCAGCGCAAACTCCGGATGTGAAGTGATAAATATCGCCATGGGCACCTGTTCTTTTATTTTTTGCAGAACCTGCAGGCCATTTGTGCCGGGCATTTCAACATCCAGGAAAACAAGGTCGGGACGTAAACGTTCAACAGCGGCAAAGCCGGTGGCGGGTGAGCTGCAACTTTCCAGATGTTCCAAAAAGGGAAAATCCGCTGCGTATTCCTTCAAAATCAATAAGTCCACCGGGTTGTCGTCAACAGCGATGAAGCGGATGTTTTTTTGCATTCAAAAAGGGGGATTACCTCTTCAAATATAAGCGTTTGTATCCCCTTTTTTCCGAAATTTGCAAGACTTAAGAAAAACGCATGATAGATATCAAAGTGCCAACAGTAGGAGAGTCGATTAGTGAGGTAACCTTGCTTAAATGGACCAAAAAGGACGGTGAATATGTGGAAAGGGATGAAGTAATCGCAGAATTGGAAAGTGAAAAAGCCACATTTGAAGTCAATGCTGAACAAGCCGGCCTTCTAAAATTGGGCAGTATCGGTGAAGGAGATACGATTAAGATAGGTGATGTGTTGGCAAGTATTGATGAAACTGCCGCGAAACCGGAAGGCGGAAACCCGAAAGCGGAAGCCGGAGACCAGAAAACTGAAGCAGGAAGTCAGCAGGCGGAAGTGAAAGTTGAGGCAGCGCAAGTGGCATCAGCGGCACCGGTTGCTGCTGTTCCTAACGATATAAAGGCGACCCCAGTGGCTTCGGCCATTATTGCAGATAAAAAAGTTGATCCTAAAACGGTAACCCCATCTGGCCCTGCGGGCAAGATTGTAAAAGATGATGTACTGGCCGCCCTGGCCAATCCCGGCAAGAAAGCATTCAACGGTGCAGAACTGAATAGCCGCAATGTACGTGTGGAGAAAATGAGCAACCTGCGCAAGACCATTTCACGCAGGCTGGTGGAAGCGAAGAATACAACGGCCATGCTGACCACGTTCAACGAAGTGGACATGGGTGCCATCATGGAAATCCGGACGAAGTATAAGGACAAGTTTAAAGAAATGCATGGTGTAGGCCTTGGCTTTATGAGCTTTTTTGCCAAAGCCTGTGCTATCGCCTTATCAGAATGGCCTGCCGTGAATGCTTATATTGATGGTGACAGTCTTGTTTATCATGATTATGCCGACATCAGCATTGCCGTAAGCACACCGAGGGGTTTAACAGTACCGGTTATGCGTAATGTAGAAAGTATGAGTATGGCGGATGTGGAGAAGAAGGTGGTGGAACTTGCGGGAAAAGCAAGGGACAGTAAGCTGACTGCTGAAGATCTCACCGGAGGCACATTTACGATTACCAACGGTGGTGTGTTTGGCTCACTAATGAGTACACCGATTATCAATATTCCACAAAGTGCTATACTCGGCATGCACAAAATACAGGACAGGCCGATGGTGGTGAACGGACAAGTGGTAGTAAGGCCGATGATGTACCTGGCCCTTAGTTATGATCACCGCATAATCGATGGACGGGAATCTGTAAGTTTCCTGGTGCGGGTGAAGGAGCTACTGGAAAATCCTGAACAGTTATTGTTTGGAAAGGATCCGGTGAAGACATTGCTGGCATTATAAACTCACAGAATATCAGAAAAGGCTGTAGCGATACAGCCTTTTTTATTTACCAGCTTCAGTACCCTGATTAGGCTGACGTTGCGACGCTCCGTTCATCCTTCGGTAATTCTAATCAACAGCTTATCTTGCAGGAGTGAGCCGCTATTATTCATACCTGCAGTCTGCGGAAATAATTATTCAATCGTATAAAGGCGAAGAACCTCTTGCTTCCTTCCTCAAAAAGTATTTTGCGGCGAATAAAAAGTTTGGGTCCAAAGACAGGAAGCAGGTGGCTCACCTGTGCTATTGTTATTTCCGCTTAGGCAAGGCCATGCCGGATATACCAGTACAGGAGCGCATACTGGCGGCAGTTTTTTTATGCTCGCAAGCGCCTGATGAATTACTTTCCCAGTTAAAGCCGGAATGGAATGAAAAAGTGAGCCTGGGGGTAGTTGATAAATATTCAATAATCAATCATTACTACTCCCGGCAAGAGGACCTCAAGGCAATACCGCATGTATTTCCCTGGTATGATGAATTAAGCGAGGGTATTGATGCCGACGCATTCAGCCAATCGCATTTTATACAACCAGATTTATTCTTACGCTTACGACCCGGGCATATACAAGCAGTTACTAAAAAGCTGACAACTGCTTCCATCAGCTTTACCTTGATTGGTAACACCTGTATTGCATTGCCGAATAGCACAAAGGCCGATAGTATCGTTGAACTGGATAAAGAGGCCGTGGTGCAGGACTATAGCTCTCAGCGGGTGGGGGAGGTTCTTCAGCTGCTTCGGTTGGTCGGGACGGATAAGCTTCCGCTGGTCAGGGCGGAGAAGGATAAGCTTCCATTGGTCAGGGCGGAGAAGGATAAGCTTCCACTGGTCAGAGCGGAGAAGGATAAGCTTCCACTGGTCAGGGCGGAGAAGGATAAGCTTCCACTGGTCAGGGCGGAGAAGGATAAGCTTCCACTGGTCAGACCGGGACGGTCAGACCAGTGGAAGGTATGGGACTGCTGCGCTGCCAGCGGGGGCAAGTCTATTTTAGCAAAGGACATTCTCGGTGATGTTGAGCTGTATGTAAGTGATGTACGTGAAAGTATGCTGATGAATTTGAAGAAACGTTTTGCAACTGCCGGAATTACCAGGTATCATTCTTTTATCGCTGATCTGGCGGCCGGGGATAATAAAGGTTCGTCGCAAGGCGTCCTTAGCACGATACCCAATATGGAGTATTCCATTATTATATGTGATGCGCCTTGTACAGGCAGTGGTACCTGGAGCCGCACGCCGGAGCAATTGTTTTATTTTGAAAAAGAGAAAATAGCAACCTACGCCTCTTTGCAAAAGAAAATTGTTGCGAATGCTGTTCAATACCTGGCACCAGGGGGATACTTTTTATATATCACCTGTTCCGTGTTTAAAAAGGAAAATGAGGAAGCGGTGGAGGTATTAAAAGAAAAGGGTTTGTTATTAGTGAAGCAGGAACTAATAACTGGCTATCATGATAAGGCCGATACGATGTTTGCTGCATTATTGCAAAAGCCTGTCTAAACTATTGCCTGATCATTTCCGCAGTACCGGTTTGCCACAGTACTATTCAGAACCTGCACCCTCTATTCATGGCAGGTGTTGCCGGTCTGTTAGTTATGATCAATCATCCACATGGTAACCCCAAACCCCTCTTTATGGGGCGTAGGGGATAACTGGTATTCCCAAAGTTCATGTTCACGATATACCAGCCCGATGTTTTTAGCAAACTTTTCTACAGAACGGGTTTTGTATGCGTAGGCGTTAGGGTTTGTAACGGGAATGTTCAATGATTCGTCAGCATGCTCCACTGTTTGTACATCGGCATAGGTAAAGCCTTTGTAGTTAAATGATGTAGCTCCTCCATCATAATAATAATCCCAGTCGTCCATGCTGTTATCATTATCAATACTGAAGATGGAGCAGTAAGGGCCGTATGTAGTACCGCAGTTCGACATCGGCAGGTACTTATTTCCTTTCCAGCTGAAGTTATTTTTAATCGGCAAATGCAGTTTTATAAAGCGCAGGTTGTTCTCAATTACTTCCACCTGGTCGTCCAGCGGGGTGATAAAATAGCTGGCGCTGTTTACCCAGGGCTGGGCTGGCGTCCATGAGTTTATATCAATAGAATCGCGGATGAAAACAAATACACGGTAGGACGGGCGGCCTAAATTGTCGGTAATCTTACTATCTATCACATGCTTCACCTGGTATTTATGAATTTCGACATTGTTGCCAAAGTTGGTGAATACCATTGAATCTAACCGGTATGTAATATACTTGCCAGCGGCCAATGGCATATATTCTTCAAGCTTCTCGGTTTGGAAATCTTCTTTTTCTTCGGTACAGGAAGGCAGGCTTGCCAATGTCAGTAAACCTGAAAAAAGGATAAGTAAAAATCTGATTCTCATAAGTGGTCTTTCGGTTATTTACGGATAGAAACCTGTTTTCGTTTGAAGGGTTCGGAACAGTTCTTTCACAGCCTAAAGCTACAAACAAAAACCGGGTAATGAAATACCCGGCTTAATAACGCAATTTATTGCTCATTATTGCTTTAAAATACAAATAAATGAGGGAATATTGTTCTGTATTAATCACTGGTTTACAAGACTTCCCCGCTGAATAATACCGCCTCCAATCACATCATCGCCCTCATAAAATACAGCGCTCTGCCCTGGGGCTATCCCTTTTACATTTTCGTAGAAACGCACATGCATGATGCCATTTTGCAAATAGAGGTTGGAAAGGGCGCCTTTATCCTTGTACCTGATTTTAGTAGTAGCCTCCATACCGGGCGTAATAGTATCGTACTTAATCAGGTTCAGCTTCCCTACCTGCATATCGTTTTGATCAAGGTCTTCTTCATCACCGAGCATCACCGTATTGTTATCAGGATTAATGCTGGTAACAAAAACCGGACGCCCCAATGCAATGTCTAATCCTTTGCGTTGACCGATAGTATAAAATGGATAGCCTTTATGCTGACCAAGAATATTTCCATGTTTGTCAACAAAGTTTCCGCCTGCCACTCTTTCTTCCAATCCCTCTACTTTTCTTTTTAAGAAACCACGGTAATCATTGTCGGGTACAAAACAAATTTCATAGCTCTCACTTTTCTTCGCCAGTTCAGGATAACCATAGTCATGTGCCATCTGCCGGATTTCTGTTTTCCGGTAAGGGCCTAATGGCAACAATGTTCTGCTGAGCAAATCCTGTTGCAGTCCCCAGAGAACATAACTCTGATCTTTGGTATCATCAACTGCTTTGCTGATGACGAAGCGGCCATTATCATGCTGACGGATTTTTGCATAATGCCCGGTGGCAATAAAATCACAACCCAGCGCATCTGCCCTTTTTAACAGAGCCCGCCATTTAATATGGGTATTGCAAAGCACACATGGATTGGGGGTGCGACCGGCGATATATTCGTCAACAAAATTTTCAATAACAAAATCACCAAACTCTTCCCGTATATCTAAAATATAATGTGCAAAGCCATGTTGCACGGCTGCCATGCGGGCATCGTTGAAGGAGTCGAGGTTGCAGCAACCTGTTTCTTTCTTGCTGCCGCCAGCTGCGGCATAATCCCATGTTTTCATGGTAATGCCCACCACTTCATACCCCTGCTCATTGAGCATAAGTGCCACCACGGTACTATCGATACCGCCGCTCATGGCCACTAAAACTTTTCCTTTCTTGCTCATAGCCAAAAAATCAGAACCGCAAATATACACCCAATTGTTCTCCTTGGTTTTCGGGATTGGGAATTGAAGTAAGGGTATTGGGTATTAGGGATTGGGTTTTGTTAATAGTTGATCTCCACCACTTTCTTATGTTGTAGCTTATGCATACTGGTGGGCACGATGCTGAGTATTTCCTCTTTCAGTGTTTTTATCAGCTTGGTTTTTATATGCCCGCGGTGGGTAACCAGGCTTACTTCACGGGCAGGGCTGGGCTGCTTCAGGCGTTTTACAAATTGCAGTTGGGCTTTTGTAAACTCCATGACCGCCAGTTCAGGCAAAATAGTGATGCCCTCTGTTTTATCCACCATGCGCTTGAGTGTTTCGATATTGCCTGTTTCATATTTGAAATGAAAATCGCCGCTCTTACGCAGTTCACAAAGGTTCAGCACCTGTGAGCGGAAGCAATGTCCCTCTTCCAGTAACCATAACTGGTTGGGATCGATATCACTCGCCAGCACATATTTTTTGGAGGAGAGTGCATTTTTCTTAGATACATATATAAACAGCTCTTCGTAAAATAACACTTCTTCTTTGATGGAGTTGTCACTCAGGGGGGTTACTACCAATGCACAATCCAGCCGGTTGTTTTTTAACTCATGTATTACTTCTTCTGTAATGGATTCTTTGATAACCAGCTCCACTTTCGGGTATTTATCACGCAGGGCTTTATACAGCGAGGGCAGCAGATAAGGTGCAAGCGTGGGAATAATGCCAATGCGCAGTTCGCCGGAGAGTGAATCGAGTTGTTCATTCACCAACTGTTTGATAGCGCCTGCTTCCCGCAGGGTGGTACGTGCCTGTGCAATAATACCGGCGCCAATTTCCGTAGGGATCACCGGTTGTTTGGTCCGGTCAAAAATCTTTACACCCAGTTCTTCCTCCAGTTTATGTACCTGCATACTTAAGGTAGGCTGGGTTACAAAACAGTTTTCGGCGGCCAGTGCAAAATGGCGGTAATTGTCCAGCGCCACGATGTATTCCAATTGTACGAGTGTCATAGATAAAAACTATATGAATATAAAAATAATCAATTTGAATTATTTTGCTAAGATCGTAAATTTGAAGTCCAATACGGAAATAGCCCATTTAAAAACAACACTATGGACAATGGAACAACACAGGGCAAATGCCCTTTCTCTGGTGCAGCAATCAATAAAGCCGGTGGTGGCGGTACCCGCAACCGCGACTGGTGGCCCAATCAACTGAAATTAAATATCCTCCGGCAGCACTCTTCGTTGTCAGATCCGATGGATAAAGGATTTAATTATAAGGAAGCATTTAATTCGCTGGACCTTGCGGCAGTGAAGAAAGATTTGGCTGACCTGATGACCAGCTCACAAGACTGGTGGCCTGCAGACTTTGGCCACTACGGCCCTTTTATGATTCGTATGGCATGGCATAGTGCCGGTACTTACCGTGTACATGATGGCCGCGGTGGTGGCGGCCAGGGCCTGCAACGTTTTGCACCACTCAACAGTTGGCCTGATAATGTAAGCCTTGATAAGGCCCGCAGGTTGTTATGGCCTGTCAAGCAGAAATATGGTAAAAAGATTTCGTGGGCTGATCTAATGATACTCGCAGGCAATATTGCACTCGAGTCAATGGGTTTTAAAACATTTGGTTTTGCCGGTGGCCGTGAAGATGTGTGGGAAGCCGGAGAAGATGTGTACTGGGGTTCTGAAACAAAGTGGCTGGGTAACGATGAGCGATACGCCCATGGCTCAGCAGGCGTAGGTGAAAAACACGGCGTGGTTTCATCGGATGAAGACCCCGGTCATAAAACTCATTCCCGTCATTTGGAAGAACCATTGGCCGCCGTCCATATGGGTTTGATATATGTAAATCCGGAAGGCCCGGATGGCAATCCTGATCCGATTGCATCCGCAAAAGATATCCGCGACACTTTTGGGCGAATGGCCATGAACGATGAAGAAACTGTTGCCCTGATTGCAGGCGGACATAGTTTCGGCAAGGCGCATGGTGCAGCAACTTCTGATAACGTAGGCAAAGAGCCGGAAGCAGCGGGTATAGAAGAGCAGGGTTTTGGCTGGACGAACAAATTTGGCAGCGGCAAAGGTGCCGATACCATTACCAGTGGCCTGGAAGTGACATGGACAACCACCCCTACCAAATGGAGCAATAATTTTTTTGAGAACCTGTTTGGTTTTGAATGGGAGCTTACCAAAAGCCCGGGTGGCGCACACCAGTGGGTGGCAAAAGATGGCCCTGAAATTATTCCCGACGCTTACGACAGCAATAAAAAGCATAAGCCTACCATGCTCACCACTGATCTTACCTTACGCATGGATCCGGCGTTTGAAAAAATATCAAGGCATTTCCTGGAGAACCCTGATGCATTTGCCGATGCATTTGCCCGTGCCTGGTTTAAATTAACACACCGCGATATGGGACCCCGTGCCCGTTACCTCGGCCCTGATGTTCCGGAAGAAGTGCTGATTTGGCAGGACCCAATCCCGGCTGTTGATCATCCATTGGTTGATGAAAATGATATTGCTGCTTTAAAAGCCAAAATCCTGGCATCGAAACTAAGTATTGGTGAACTGGTTTCCACAGCCTGGGCTTCGGCTTCTACTTTCCGCGGCGGAGACAAACGTGGCGGCGCCAACGGTGCCCGCATTCGCCTGGCACCACAAAAAGACTGGAAGGTGAATAATCCTGTACAGTTGAAGAAAGTGCTGGAAACACTGGAAGGCATTCAAAAAGATTTTGCGGCAGGCGGTAAAAAAGTATCACTGGCTGATCTCATCGTGCTGGCGGGATGTGCGGCGGTGGAGAAAGCTGCTAAAGATGCCGGTCACGATATCACCGTTCCGTTTACGCCCGGCCGGATGGATGCGCTGCAGGAGCAAACAGATGTTGAATCGTTCAGCTATCTGGAACCTGTAGCAGATGGTTTCCGGAACTATCCTAAATCAGCCATGTTCCCGGCTTCCACAGAAGCATTGCTGGTTGACAAAGCGCAGCTTCTTACACTCACCGCACCTGAATTGACTGTATTGGTGGGTGGCCTGCGTGTGCTGGATGCCAACTATGATGGCAGTAAACATGGTGTGTTCACCCAAACACCTGGCAAGCTCACCAATGATTTCTTTGTGCACCTGCTGGATATGAACACGGCCTGGAAAGCCACAGATGCCAGTAAAGAACAATACCTCGGCACGGACCGTACTACCGGCCAGCCCAAATGGACAGCTACCCGTGCTGACCTGGTCTTTGGTTCTAACTCAGAATTGCGGGCTATTGCAGAAGTATATGGATGCGATGATGCAAAGGAAAAATTTGTGCAGGACTTTGTAGCCGCCTGGTCGAAAGTGATGAACTTGGACCGTTTTGATTTGAACTGATTAGTAAGTTGGTGAATACAGAAAGGCGGCCCTTGAGGTCGCCTTTTATTTTTAGAATGGCCGGTAAGACGGGGAGACGGAAAAATAATCAGCAATATAATTTTGATGTTACCGTCTTATCGCCTTTCCGGCAAAGCATTATGTATTTGCATTGATTTTAGACATGGCCGGTAAGAAGGAGAGACGCCAGATGTATGTATAGATATGCACTAAGCCAACCATTGCCAGTAAAAATTTTGTGGATCGTTTCATAGCGTTATGCAGCGGGTCATTGCTTTTGGCAGCGGGCTGCTATTGAATAATGATATCTTCAAACTTGTAGTAAGCAGGTATATGTTCAAGTTTATCCTTAGTTATTTTAATACTGATGGTTTTATCTGTGATGATAAAATTGTAAACAGAGAAGCCATACATAAACTCTTTGTCTTCGCCTTTTATTTTCACCATGCTAAAACTGCTGGAGGATCTGGATCCGTTGCTGCTCAGCCCTTCGATGGAATACGTGTCTTTGAATTTGGCCAGTTCTTCATGGTCGGGCTCGGTGGTTACAGAGGTGGAGTTTTCGCCAGTGGGAGTAATTTTCGTTGTGGCTGGTATGCGCTGATCAAATAGGATACAGAAAGTGCTGTCGCTGGTCTTTACTTTCCTTATCCACAGACCTTCGTTTGTTTTAGGAAGCGCATCCACCACTTCATAATTTATTTTATTGGTTACATATTTAGTATTGTTCAGGTAAAACTCAAGCGGTCCGATTTCCTGTTTTCCTTTTTTGGTGGCATACACAGTCATTTTCAAATCTCCTTCGTTGTTGGTAAAATCTTCAACCATCTCCAATTTGCTGGCCAAAGACTGAAATATACTGGCCTGCAATGATGTTATATCCAGTGACACCTCGAAGCTTTCATTCAGCCGGGGTTGTGGTGTGGATATTTTTAACGCAATTACTTCTGTTTGTTGGCCGCTGGCTAATATCGAAGAAAGCATAAGGCCAGCGAAAAGTATGGCTAATTTCATATATCAGTTTTAGAATTGATCAATACTGTTTAATCGTTCAGTCCTTTGTGTTGGAGAATATTTGGAATGTATTTTTCAATCCGGCTTTCCCTTGTTGCCGTTTGTTTAGCGGAGGCGAAATACAATAAATACCCACGCTGCCTTCCCGGCGTTAATGCTTCAAAAGCGGCTTTTAATTTTTTATCTTTCTTCAACCGTTTTTCAAATTCTTCAGGCATGGTAAACTCAGCCGTTTTTTTCAATTCAACCTTTTGTCCGGATAGTTCTATCTGTATCGCTTCTTTGATATAGCTTTTGATAACGGCCCGCTGCTTTTTTATTTCATCCAGGCTGGTAAAGCGGAGCTGGCGGGCGGCCTGCACATTGGCTGTTTGCTGTACGAGTATGCGCTTTGGGTCTTTCAGTAATACACCCTTGAAGAACAGCAGGGCAACATATTCTTTAAAGCCATGTATCACTACAATATTGGCATCATGCAGGCAATAGCAGGGGTGCATCCATTTATAGTCTTCGGCGAGTTTGCATTCGAGGGCTATCTCCCGCAAGAGGGTCATTTCTTCTTTCCATTTTTTGGCTTTGGAGAGGAAGGTGTCAACTTTTGTGGGCATACTAAATGTGTTTAATTCCGTGATTTTTTAACGCTGCTTTTCCATTAAAGCTAATCATTCCAAACCTTGAGATGAGGGCTGCACCAACCTACAACAATATCCAATATATCGTTCACTCTTTCCTCGATATCCTCATTGCCTGAATGGTCGAGTTTGAACTTTGTAAGAATTTCCAAAGCCATAGCTTGCTGGCCACCTTCGTTTTTGTATTGGATGAGAATATCCCGATAATTAGGCGTAGCTGAATCCCCATCAATGATATACTTTTTCAAACCGCTCAATAATTCCAGTTCAGTCATTATAGTATGTGTTTTACTGCCCGAGAAGCTTTCCAATATATTTTGATTATAAAGAGATTAACGGTTGTCCACATAATAGGAATTATAATTGCGTTTCACTTCTTGTATATTTTTTTGCTTGTCCACCAGCACATCAATCTGCAAAGTGCGATAGGAGTGTATTTGACGGCTGCCGTTTAAACCGGGTTCCCACTTGGGAGATTTTTTCAGCAGTTGTATAGCGGGTTCCAGCAAAACGCCGTTACCCGCCTTGTAGTTTATATCAGAGATAAGCCCATCCCGGGAAACGACGAATTTAACAATGATTGAATCTTCGAAGCGCTGAACATTTTCCGGCAGTTGTTTCTGCAAATAGGCAAAGTTGAAATGTTTATTAGCAAACAAATGCCATTTGAGCCAGCCGCCGGGAAACTCAGCTATAATCTCCATTTTAGTGAATACTTTTCCCCGGTCATCGGTATCGGAAATAATTTCTTTGGATACCAAACCGCTGTCCAGGTCGTTTACGCTGGTGTTTGTCGTGGTTTGTCCCTTAGCAGTAATGGTCAACAGCGCCAGGCAAATACATACTATCGAAAGGAACTGTTTCAATGCTTTAATGATTTGTACTAAGGTACTATTATTAAATTCTTCTAGGCTGTCCACATGCTGTATCGGCGGGTTTTGCCGGAATTAGCCAAATCGGCGAAATCGGCGGCTAAGAAGGGGGGATACTCCCTATATAAAGCGTACATAAAGCGTATATAGTGCGTATATAAGGCCACTCAGAGGCAACAGATGTAGATACTATTTGGTTTTACAAACCCCTGCTTTCTGTCAAACTATTCAAATTATAGGAAAGCTGTCATGAGTTTGCAACTCATGACTGAAAAGACCAAAAAAAATACAACTCATGACAGACAACATTCTTTAAATAAAATTAACTGGCAATAGGCCGCACTTTTGTTGCAAGAAATAGTCTTTGGCGCTGCTATAGATATAATGTTCAGCTTTTTCAACAATGCCTGCCACGACAGGGTTTTGATGGATATAATTCATTTTTTGATAGGTAAACGCACCACTGTATAGCTCAATTGGGTGATTATCCTGTTGCCAGAACTGGTAGTCTTTATTGCGGCTGTTTTTAGCCCCTTCTTTTCTGAATATATCAAGCATCCAGCTTTTACGGCTTTCTCCGGGGTTGTCGATAATTGCCTTGATGACTTGTTTGCTCGTAAATTTCTTAAAATCCCGCAGTATATCGCTCAGGTTATTCTCCTGTGCTGAAAGGACTAAATGTAAATGATTGCTCATTATACACCAGCAGTGAATCCGCAGTCCCTTTTCATCGTGGCAGAACCGCAAACTGCCTAAAACAAGATCCCCGTATATTTTCCTCGAGAAAACGTCCACCCACTCTGTAACGGCAAAGGTTATAAAGTGAACGGCTGACTGGTTTCTTATTTTATAGCCTCCTTCTTGCATATTTTTCTTTTGTTCGGGGTTTGACAGCTTTTTCAAAGCTGATGGTTAGTCACAGACTAACCATAACTTTCCTAAATTTTAGTATTTCTTGCAGCTTGCGAAGATGACTGCGTGTAATGCTGCCGGCTGCAATTAAAGGTTTAAACCCGAAACACAAATACCCCAATTTGTACGAGTGTATAATACCTCAAAAACTATGTATTTTACGGGCGGTAAAAGTTGTAAACTTGCGGAAGGAAAATCATTTGTGTGTATTGAACCATGGGCAGACCGGTATTAATTTTTTAACTTAGCTACTATGTCAGAAAAAACCATACACGAGGGGCGCAATGTAAAACGCATACGGGAGATACTGGGCGTAAAACAGGATGCCCTTGCTTTTGAACTCGGCCTTAGCCAGCAGGCTGTTTCCTTACTGGAACAAAAAGAAGCACTCGATAAGGATATGCTGGAGAAGATTGCGGCGGTGTTGAAAGTGCCAACAGAGGCAATTAAATCATTTAGTGAAGAAGCAGCGATTAATATTGTTTCGAGTACGCTGCATAATACTTACGGCTTAGTAAATTACTTTCCAACTTTTAATCCGTTAGAAAAGTATATTGAAGCAATGGAAGAAAATAAAAAACTCTATGAACGCTTACTCCAAACTGAAAGGGAGAAGGTTGCGTTGTTGGAGAAGATGGTGGGGAAGAAGTAGTTTTTATTACTTGTTGTACTGATAGCTCCATACTAAGAACAGCATGTGGGGATTCTCCCTAAGTAAAGCGTACATAAAGCGTACTTAAGGTCACTCAAAGGCGATCCTTGCTTATATATTTCTAAGTGATGTATGCGTTATATCAAGTGCATCTGCCGCTCCGGAATTTTAACTTAACTTCTTTTATGCCCACAGGCGGCGCAAAAGGAAGCCTGTGGGGTACGGTAAGGCTTTCCACATCTTTCGCATGGCGGGCCATATTGGGAAATGCAGTGATGCATTATAGCATTAGGTTCAGTTTCGTCCCATCCGGTTACTTCTTTATAATAGTCCAGCAGAGGTTTGAAGCGTGTCTTTCGATCACTTGCGCTATGAATGTTTCTCAAAGCTTGACCATATAATTCAGCAGCTTTCAAATATTCATCATCATCAAGCATTGGCAATTCCATTTTGCATCTCCAGCACCAGAGGATTTTCATGCGTAGTCCGTTTTAAGATGATTTTACAAAAACTAATCATTCATCAGGTAGCAATTTTAAGTTTTCCTTTGCCCATTCGTTGTCTTTGTCTATACTCAGAATTTGGTTATACAGTTCTCTTGCTTCACTGTATTTTTCATTTGTGTGAAGGTCGCTTGCTTTTTTTTCTAATTGGTAAACTGTTAATTGTTTTAAGTTCTCCCTGGCAAACTCACTTCCGGGATCCCGTTTAAGTATTTTTTGGTAAACAGTAATGGCTTCATCCACTTTTTGATTATTGTGTAGGACATATGCCTGATAGGAGAGATAAGAGGTGGAAAATGGGCTGTAAAAAATCATAAGAATCAACAAACCAACATAACTAATCCCGGCAATCCATTGCAGATATAAGGCCCGTCTTCCGATATAAGCGAGCAGTGCACCCCAGGCCAATCCACCGATATGCGCCGCATTTCCGATAGACATGATCCCGGTCTTCGTTAAAACGATACATAATACAAGCCAAAACAGAAAGAGATAGATGGTGTTTTTGTCGAGATAGCCTTTATATGCTTCTGTTGTTTTGCTCTTAACGTATAAATAGCCAAACAGTGCATAGCCAATACCTGACAGCCCAATTCCTGTTGTCGGGGAAAAGGAAAGTTGCGCTAAAGAACTGATTAACGCAGACGATAAAATGAGAAAAATGTAAAATAGCTTTTCAGATTCAAATTCAATCTTTCTCCCAAAAAACCAAAGCCAGTATAAGTTGAAGGCGATATGCCATATTTCGACATGAAAAAAATTAGAACTGATTAAGCCCCAATAATCACCACCAAAAATATGTGTAACAGATGGGGCTCCCCATCTTCTGTAATCCTCCACATCGTCCAATTCACCAGTCATTCTTATGCCAATGAACAGAATTATACTTGCGAGGCAGCAAATTGCAGTTACTATTGGTATATACCTTTTTAAATGGCTATCAGCAGGCTGGTTTACTGTTTCTTCCATGCTGATGAAGGTAAGGACAAAAGTTTGATGGCTTCAGGTGTCCACAAACAATAAACCCCAAAACTCAAAACAAAAAACGTTTTTCTTTACCTTCCACCCATCTAAACCACCAGTATGAAAAAACTGCTCGTTGCGCTATACTCACTGCTCGCCATTCACCACTCCCTCCAGGCGCAAGACCTCGGCTACTACCTGCCCACCAATGTAAGCTACAGCCCAAGTGTACCCAAACCCAAAGACATTATCTATCACGAAGTGGGCGAATGGCATGTAACACACGACCGGCTGGTAAACTATATGAAGGCAATTGCCGCAGCAGCACCCGAGCGGGTAAAGCTGGAAACCATTGGCTACACCTACGAGAGCAGGCCACAGGTATTGCTTATTATTACTTCACCCGCCAATCACCGCCGGCTGGAAGAGATAAGGCAGCAGCATTTAGTATTGAGCGATCCGGCAAAATCGGCCAGTGCCAATACAGCCAGTATGCCCGTAGTGGTTTGGGTGGGCCATTCCATACATGGCAATGAAGCCAGCGGTGCCAATGCAAGTTTGCTCAGCGCCTACTACCTGGCCGCTGCGCAGGGCAAACAAATAGATGATCTGCTGGAGAACACCGTCATATTATTTGATCCTGCTTTTAATCCCGATGGCCTGCAGCGCTTCAGCACCTGGGCCAACCAGCATAAGAGTAAAAACCTGGTAAGCGATCCCAATAGCCGGGAGTTTAACGAAGTATGGCCCGGTGGCCGTTTCAACCATTACTGGTTCGACCTGAACCGTGACTGGCTCCCCGCCGTGCATCCGGAAAGCCAGGGCAGGTTGCATTGGTTTCATCAATGGAAACCAAACATACTCACCGATCACCATGAGCAGGGCAGCAATGCCACATTCTTCTTTCAGCCGGGTGTGCCATCAAGGGTGAACCCATTAACGCCTGCAAAAAACCAGGAACTCTCCGGCAAACTGGCGAAGTACCATGCCCGTTATCTCGATAGCATCGGCTCACTCTATTTTACCAAAGAGAACTACGATGATTTTTATTATGGCAAGGGCAGCACCTATCCTGATATTAATGGGGCGATAGGTATATTGTTTGAACAGGCCTCATCGAGGGGACATTTGCAGCAAACAGCCAATGGCTTGCTGAGTTTCCCGGCTACCATACGCAACCAGTTTGTAACAACGCTTTCTACTTTGTACGGCGCAAAGGATCTGCGCAAAGAATTTTTAGACTGGCAGCGCAGCTTCTACACCGATGTAATGGCAAGAACAAATCCGGTCAGCGGCTATGTGTTTGGCGATAAAAGCGACCAGGCTAAAACGGCGCTCTTTGTACAAATGCTGCTGCGCCATAATATAGAAATCAATGAACTGGCAGACAACTACAGCAACACTGATTTTCCAAAAGGAACAGCCTATGGTGTATCGCTAAGCCAGCCGCAGGCCACATTGGTAAAAGCCATCTTTGAAAACATACCGGTGTATAAGGATAGTTTGTTTTACGACATTACCGCATGGAATATGCCGATGGCTTTTGGCATACCCTATCATGCTATCGCCTCTGGCCCGCAAAATATATTGGGTAAGAAAATTGATGCGGTACAGTTTCCCAAAGGGGAAGTAGTGGGCAGGCAATCAGCCTATGGCTACCTGCTGGAATGGGATGAGTATTATGCACCCTCCGCTCTCTATGAACTGCAACAGGCCGGCCTATTGGTAAAAGTAGCTACGAATACATTCGACATCAATATCAATAATGCTGCACGCAAATTTGATTATGGTACATTATTCATCCCTGTGCAAATGCAACGGGATGATGCACAAACCATCGCCGTCAAGGTAAATGCCGTCGCAGAAAAATACCGGCTGAAAATATATGCTGTGCAAACGGGCAATGTAAACAGCGGAAGCGATTTGGGCAGCAGCAAGTTTGCCGTATTGGGAAGGCCATCCATTGCCATGATAGTCGGCACAGGAGTAAATGCTACTGATGCCGGTGAAATATGGCACTTGCTCGATCAGCGTATGGGCATACAAGCCACACACCTGGAGCAATCGGTATTCAACCGTGTAGACCTCAATAAATACAATACCATCATCATGGTGGGCGGGCAATACAACGAGCTGAATAAAGATAAACTGAAAGCATGGGTACAGGCCGGCGGCACACTGATATTGACAGAGGAAGCCGTAAGCTGGGCAGCTGTGAATGGGGTGAATGATGTGCGGTTGAAACGCATCAAAGCCCCTGTTGACAGTACACAACGCCTTGCCTATGTACAGCGGGAACAGGTAGATGGTGCGCAGCAAATGAACGGGGCCATCTTCGGTGCAGAGGTTGATCTCACGCATCCGCTGGCCTATGGCTACAACAGTAAAACGGTAAGCCTGTTTAAAGCGAATAAAGTGTATATGGAGAAAAGCAAGAACCCGTACGCCACGCCATTTTACTACGGCAGCCAGCCATTGCAAAGTGGTTGGACCAGTAAAGAGAATGCAGACGCCATAAAAAATTCAGCAGCGGTTACTGTAAATGCTATTGGCAACGGCCGTATCATCAATATAGCGGATAATCCTAACCTGCGTGGTTTCTGGCTGGGTGGTACGAAGCTGTTTATGAATGCGGTATTCTTTGGAAGGATTATAGATGCGGCGAGTGCGAGGGGGGAGGAGTAGGGAGCTTGCCTGCCGAAGGCAGGAGGCTAGTGGCGAGGGGCTAGTGGGGAGGGAGAGGCTAGTGGAGAGCTTGCCTGCCGAAGGCAGGTGGGAATGGGGAAGTTATTCACAATTAGTTTTTTCTTGCTAAATGATTTAGTTGAATTCGCTAAATCTTTTTATCTTGCCTGCCTAATTAATTACGTCAATTTAAAATGTGAGCACTATGATTAAAATGCAAATTATCGGACGCCTTGGCAAAGACTGCACAGTCAACACTGTTAATGGTAAGAATGTGATGAACTTCACGGTTGCACATTCTGAAAAGTACAAAGACAGCCAGGGCACTCTCCAGGAAAAAACAATTTGGGTGGACTGCGCTTACTGGAGCGACCGTACAGCGGTGGCACAGTACCTGACCAAGGGAACACAGGTGTTTGTAGAGGGACAGCCTGAAGCCCGTTCTTTTCAGCGCAATGACGGCACACCCGGTGCATCCCTTTCACTTCGTGTACGGGAAGTACAATTACTGGGCAGCAAGAATGACAATGCAGGTGGTGGCGGTTCATACCAGCAATCATCCGGCAGTGCGTACTCGCAGCCTGCGGCCAGCACACCATCACCAGCCGATATAACCGAGCCGGTGGATGACCTGCCTTTTTAAGGTCGTAACCAAAACAATTACAGCCCTGCCTATACCGGCGGGGTTTTTTATTTTCCCGCAATGTCGCAAAGAACACAAAGGCAAGAGATGAAGAGCAAACTTCTCTGCGCCCTTTGTGAAAATCCTCTGTGTTCTCTGTGGTAAAAAAAAGTTAGTCAGCTGCCTTTCTCTCAATTATTGTTTCTTTGCCCCATGCCAGAACAATTATTTTCTTACGATCAGTTAGTAGCATTTTCCAAAGCAATATTTGAAAAAATAGGTTGCTCACCCGAACACGCCGATACTGCGACACGTACCTTGTTATCGGCCGACCTGCGGGGCATCGACTCGCACGGTATCGCCCGCCTAAGCGGGTATGTACGTCTCTGGGAAGCCAAGCGGGTGAATGCCACACCGGATATAAAAATCATTCACGAAACACCTTCTACGGCCGTAGTAGATGGCGATAGCGGCCTCGGGCTGGTAGTAGCACCCTTTGCCATGCAGGTGGCTATTGAAAAAGCAAAGAATGTTGGCACAGGCTGGGTAAGTGTGCAGAACAGTAACCACTTTGGTATCGCAGCCTATCACGCCATGATGGCGCTGGAGCATGATATGATCGGTATGGCCATGACGAATGCCAGTCCGCTGGTGGCACCAACTTTTTCTATTGATAAAATGCTGGGCACAAACCCGATTTGTGTGGCAGCGCCTGCTGGATCAGAACCTGCTTTTGTAGCCGACCTTGCCACCACTACTGCAGCCAATGGTAAACTGGAAATACTGCAACGGAAAAATGCCGACACACCCGATGGATGGGTGCAGGACAAAGACGGTAATGCCAGCAACGATGCAAATATTTTAAAAAAGGGAGGCGCCTTATTACCATTGGGAGGCGACCGTGAGCATGGTTCACACAAGGGCTATGCATTGGGCGCTATCGTGGATATATTTTCTGCATTACTCAGCGGAGCCAACTATGCGCCATGGGTGCCACCGTTTCCTGCTTATGTGCCTATGCCGGCGCAGCAACCGGGCAAGGGTATTGGTCATTTCCTTGGTGCTATGCGGGTGGATGCATTCAGGCCGGCCAATGAATTTAAAGCAGCGATGGATCACTGGATACAGGGTTTTCGTAATGCTAAAACAGTACCGGGGCAGCATAAAGTATTGGTGCCGGGTGATCCGGAACGGGAGTTTGAGGCAGAGCGTATGAAAGCCGGCATCCCGCTGCTGGAGGCTGTTGTGGCAGATTTGAAAACGCTGGAAGAGCGTTTTTCAGTAAGTTTGTAGGATATATACTGTACAATATGAGAACAATTCTTTCTGTAGTTTCCTTTACGGTTTTATCAGTTGTTTTATTCTCCTGTCAGCGGGAGGTGCAGGAGCCAAATCCGAATAACCCGGTAATAGAAAGTGAAGGGGCAATACTATGGAAATATGCTGAAATAGATACTACATTACCAAGGGGATTGGATACAACTCTTATAATACTGTACGAATACGATGCACAAAGCCGGGTATCGAGGATTATTACACTACACCGGGAGGATACAGCAACCACACCTGAGTACCGTTTTAGGGACACGGTTGCTTTTTCTTACACTGGAAACGATACCTTACCCAATCTTGCACGAAGATACTACGGTGATTATTATGGTAACTGGGCCCATTCTGAACGCCACCTTGTTTTTAATGCGGCTAAACTTGTCTCAGACTCGGTATACGAAGAATTCTTCCAGGCTGTTCCTTTTGGGACATTATACAAGAGCAGCCGTGCCTATTATTATACGCATGGCGGTGCTGTAATCAATTCAACTGAAAGAACAAGACAGTTTTCCCCAAGCACGAGTTTACGGGAAACGTTTATTGTTATCAATAGAACATTAGGCAATGGAAATATCGCCACAGAAAATGCCGTGATGACGGGAGGTACTTCTGGGGGATGGGATATGCAGATCAGTTATGACAATAAGAAGAATCCGTTTTATCTTTTTAAAGCGGAAATCCCTTCTTATATAACATGCCCCGAATGGCTCCATCCAGCTAATAACCCAGTTTCGTTCACTTCAGTCAGTGGTTATATGAATAAAACCCTTCAATATATTTATCAAAACAATAATCTTCCTGCCAAAGTAGTTGTAAAGGAAATACCAGGAAGTGCCTACGAGTATACGGGTCTGTTTTTTTACAGGTAAATGATAGATATAGTTTGGGCGCAACGATGATAGCGGGCTGGAAGCTTAATTTTTTTTTAGTACATAATTTATAAAAGTCGCGAAGTATAGCATTATGAAAATTAGCAACATTCTTGCAGCAGTTTCTTTAAGCACATTATTTCTCTCGTCTTGTCAGCGGGAAGTGGACGGTATCTTGAATCCGCAGGAGAATCTTTTGGATAGTACAATGCTGAAAAAGTATATTGAATTAGATACAACCCTGCCTGCAGGGTTAGATACCATAAATAAAATTTCGTTTACTTATGATAGTCAGGAAAGGTTGACATCTTCTGTCTCATTATCAAAGGATTTTTCGCTGCCGCCTTCTTCATCTTTTCCATTCTTTGAAAAACAGTTTCGCTATTATAACGGCAATGATACATTGCCCTATAAAGTGATTGTTGAATTGAAGGATGCATTATTGACGGAGTATGATACGATTTTCCTTTTTTATGCAAATGGGAAAGTGATCAGGGATTCTGCTCGCAGTACCTATGTAACCCTGCTTGGAACCCCCACTGAAAACATTACGGTACATATATTTAATGATGCAGGAAATACTACTCAGGAAACGGTTTATATATCACAAACGCTTAGCCCCTCAAGCTGGCCACCGGCCTGCCCGGGTACAAATGTGCTGACAAAAACATACACAGGAGCTAACATCACTTCTCAAACGGGGGCTTACACAGATTGTGGGGGTGTTGGTACGTCAGAAATCAATTTTATTTTTGATAACCACCCGAATCCCCTCTACCGGTATCGTATCCCTTTCCCTGTTATAGCTCAGTCGATACTTGAGGCTACACAGAAAAATAACCCGACAGAAACATGGACATTTGGGACAATGGATTGGATGAAATACAGGTACACATATCGGTCAGATGGATATCCATTAATAGTACGTGGTTACGAAGTAGCAGATCCTACAAATACCTGGAAAGGACTGTTTATTTACGAATAATTGTAAGCCGGCTTTTTTATCGGCACTTTCTATTTGAAAGCGGTTTATCTTTGCACCCCCGCCAAACAGCGGGGTAGCTTGCACCATTCACATCCTTAAAAAATCTCGGGAGGGGGGAACAAATGAAGATCATGAAATTTGGCGGCACCAGTGTGGGCCGCCCGGAGCGTATGCAGCACATAGCGGCCATGGTTACTAAAGAAACTGAGCCGGTTATCGTGGTACTATCAGCCTTATCAGGCACCACCAACGCCCTGGTGGAAATCGGTGAGAATATCGCCAAAGGCGATCGCAATACGGCCAAACAAAATATTGATAAACTGGAAGCACATTACCAGGCTTTTATACAAGACCTGGTGAAAAGTCCGGAACTGCAGGCAAAAGCGAAAGCCATCATTGCTGAGCATTTTGAATTCCTGAATATCATCCTCAAAATATCATTCAGCGAAGCTCTTAGCAAAGACATCCTGGCACAGGGCGAGTTGATGAGTACAAAACTCTTTTGTATCCATCTCGAGGAACAGGGTATCAAACATATGCTGCTGCCGGCGCTGGAATTCATGAGCATTGACGCTTATGATGAACCACAGGTGGGTAGTATCAAAGTAAAACTCACGCAGATACTTAATCAAAACAGGGATGTTAACTTCTTTGTAACGCAAGGATATATCTGCCGTAATGCAAGGGGAGAAGTGGATAACCTGAAAAGAGGGGGTAGTGATTATTCAGCATCATTGATTGCCGCAGCCATACAGGCATCTGCCTGTGAAATATGGACGGACATTGATGGTATGCATAATAATGATCCACGTATTGTAAAGAAAACAGTACCAGTGGAACAACTCAGTTTTGATGAAGCCGCCGAGCTGGCATATTTCGGGGCTAAAATATTACACCCTGCATCTATCTGGCCTGCACAGATGTATAAAGTGCCGGTAAAACTGCTGAACACGATGCAGCCGGAAGCAAAAGGAACATTGATAACCGAAGTGGCTGATGGTGTTGGTGTAAAAGCTGTTGCTGCTAAAGACAATATCATTGCCATCCGGATCAAGAGCAGCCGCATGTTACTGGCCTATGGTTTCCTGCGCAAAATATTTGAAGTGTTTGAAAAGTACCGGACGCCAGTTGATATGGTTACCACTTCTGAAGTGGCCGTTTCACTCACGATTGATAATGACACACACCTGAAGGCCATCTTAAAAGAGCTGGAGCCCTTTGGTACTACTGAGGTGGATAAAAACCAGACTATTATCTCCGTTGTAGGAAATGAAATCAGCCGTACGGAAGATATGGTGAAAAAACTATTTGGTTCTATTCTCAATATCCCGGTGCGCATGGTAAGTTATGGCGGCAGCCCGCATAATATATCGTTGCTGGTACCCGCTGAATACAAAACGCAGATTTTGCAGCAGTTGAATAAGGGGATGTTTGGATTGGAGTAAGCCGCTGCACTAGGGTCAGACGGTCTCCGTCTGACCCTAATGCTTCAACCATGTCTTCGTTTGACTGTAGCAGTCTACAGCCAGGCGGAGACCGGATCCGTTAACGCAACGGTCGGACGCAGACCGTTGCCGTTATTGCAATGGTCTGACGGTCTCCGTCAGACCATTGCAGACCATCAGCTCAGTGCTTAAAACACGCATATGGAACAAACCCGTATAGTATTAACCCGCTCTTCCGAATGGATGAACCGGGCACGCAGTTTTAAAGTATTTATTGATGATCAGCAGGTGGGTACTATTGCCAATGGTGCTGCTGAGTCGTATACTGTAACACCCGGCAGCCATAAATTAATGTGCAAGGTAGACTGGTGCGGCAGCCGTGATTTTGAGCTCAACCTGCAGCCAGGCGAAACGGCCTACCTGCGTGTGCAGAGCGGCATGAAATATTACTGGCAGTTTGTGGCCCCGATGATCGCCATTCTGTTTATCAACGCCTTCATGATTTTTTCCAATAAACCCCGGCCTTTCTGGTTTAATATCCTGATTGGCCTGGTTTGTTTGCCCGGGGCCGGTTACATTTTATACTATACTGCCTTCAGCCGCAAAGATTACCTGCTTATTAAATACGATGACAAGAGCCTCTTTGTAAAATAGCGTTCCCGGCGTATTGTTTGCCACAGCTTTTGTAAATTACAGGCATAGCTGTGATAAACATATACCATGAAGGCGATTTTACTTTCTCTTTTTTTGTTTCCATTAGGTATTGCTGCCCAGCAAACCATTCGCGGCCGTGTGGTGGATGACAGTTTGGGTACGCCCATTGCGGCAGCCAGTGTATTCGTAAACAACACATCAAAGGGAACCGTAACAGATAGCCATGGACAGTTTATACTCACAGATGTGCCATCTGGCAAACATGAATTGATTATATCTTCAATCGGGTATGCTACCAATGTTTTTCCTTTTACAAATGGACAATTGCCATTGCAATTAAAGATAGAGCTGCATGTACGGGTAAGGGAAATGCAGGCCGTGGTGGTGGAACCATCTGTGGAAGAAGGCTGGGATAAATGGGGAAAGATGTTTACCAGTAATTTTCTTGGCACCACACCCAATGCATTGCAATGCCGCATAAAAAATACCGGGGATATAAAGTTTCGCCATTATAAAAAATCAAACCGGGTAATCGCCTATGCTGATAAACCAATCGAGATTGAAAACAATGCGCTGGGTTATGATATCAGTTACCAGTTGGAAGAATTTGAGGTGAACTTCAGGGAAGGGTCAACTTTTTACGTGGGCTATCCACTGTATAAAGACAGGAATGAAGGGAAAAGTATAAAACCAAAATGGCAAAAAAAGCGGGAAGCATGCTGGAAAGGCTCGATTATGCATTTTATGTATAGTCTTTACAACGATCAGTTGGCAGAAGAAGGCTTTTTAGTACGACGAATGGTACGTCGGCCAAACATGGAGAAGAAAAGGGTAAGGACTTTATACGAAAGCACGAAGATGATAACCCGCAGAGATGCCAATACTGGCCAGGCTATTTATCAATTAGGTTTTCCCGATTTTCCACCTGACTCCGCAGCCTACTATAAAATTGTATTGGGCCAGCCTGACCTTTTCGAGGATTACGGGGCATCCTTGCTCACTGCCGACAGCTTAATCATTGATTCAAATGCGACGCATAAAGCGATGTATTTTGATAACTATCTCTACATCACCTTTACCCGGGAAAAAGAAGAAATGGATTATGTGCTCACAATGCCGGGTAAAAAATCACCGGGAAATCAGCTGTCATACGTAACCCTGCTCGAACAGAACATTATACTCCTCGACAGGTATGGCAATTATGTAAATCCCCGTTACTTTTTCACCTCGGGGTATTGGGCATGGAGCGAAAAGATGGGGGATACCCTGCCGCTGGATTATTTGCAGACAAAATAAAAGCCCCGCATTTGCAGGGCTTTCGCTGTATAGAAAATGCTTTATTAAATAACCAGCAACGCATCGCCATAGCTGAAGAAGCGGTACTTGTCTTTTATCGCTTTCTTATAAGCTTCCATTGCCAGGTCATAACCGGCAAAAGCACAGGTCATAATCAGCAGGCTTGTTTTAGGCAGGTGGAAGTTGGTTACCAATGAATCGGCAATATTGAAATCGTAAGGTGGATGGATAAACATGTTTGTCCAGCCTTCCGATGGTTTTAATAATTTTTGTGCAGTGAAAGAAGACTCCAGGGCACGCATGGTAGTAGTACCCACTGAGCATATACGATGGCCATACTCTTTCGCACGGTTCACAATTTTACAGGCGGTCTCATCTATATTGTAATACTCTGCATCCATTTTATGCTTGCTCAGGTCTTCCACCTCAATAGGACGGAAAGTGCCAAGTCCTGTATGCAATGTTACTTCTGCAAAGCGGATACCCTTTATCTCCAGGCGTTTGATCAGCTCACGGCTGAAATGCAGGCCGGCTGTTGGGGCCGCCACCGCACCTTCATGCTTGGCATAAACGGTCTGGTAACGTTCTTTATCTTCTTCGTCTGGTTTGCGTTTGATGTATTTAGGCAGTGGTGTTTCGCCCAGTTTTTCCAGCATAGCACGGAACGATTCTTCACTGTCCTCCCAGAGGAAGCGGATAGTACGGCCACGGCTCGTTGTATTATCAATAACCTCTGCCACCAGTTCTTCCTGGTCGCCAAAGTATAATTTATTTCCTACGCGGATTTTCCTTGCGGGATCAACAATTACATCCCAAAGGCGGTTAGGTTTATTCAGTTCGCGGAGCAGGAATACTTCAATCTTTGCACCTGTCTTTTCTTTACGGCCATACATGCGGGCAGGGAACACTTTTGTGTTGTTTACGACAAACGCATCCTTGTCATCGAAGTAATCAATGATATCGCGGAAGTATTTGTTTTCAATAACACCGGTATGGCGGTGTACCACCATCATACGGGCATCTTCTCTTCTTTTCGCAGGGTTTTGGGCAATAAGGTTAAGGGGAAGATCGAAACGAAATTGTGAAAGCTTCATGCGTAAATTGGGTTTATTAACAGGGTAGCCTCATGACGCAAACCGGGATGCAGATGCCGGCAAATTCCAATCGCCGGCCTTACGGCGCCGGGTTTGGTCAAAGTGACTTGCTTTTCAGCGGGTGCAAAGGTAACTATTTTGTAATCAATATGGATTTGGCCTGCCCGGAATCTTTTTCCCGCTCACCCCAAAAGGTTAAATAGTTGAAAATCACCCCTGTTTTATGCTTTTTGTAGGGTTATAGCATCTTACATTTGTTGATAACCAAAGTAGACCCGGACTATGAAGTGTATACCCCTCCTTTTTCTCGCCACTTTTTTCTTCACACAAGCCGATGCACAAATTGTTATTAAGGAAAAAAAATATCCCAGTCTTTTATGGGAAATAACCGGCAAAGGAATGAAAAAGCCTTCGTACCTGATAGGTACCATGCATGTAAGCAGCAAACTGGCTTTTAACCTGCCCGACTCGTTTTACATGGCTATCCGGAGTGCTGATGTGGTAGCATTAGAAAACAATCCCGAAACATGGCAGGAGGAAATGAACAAGTACGAAACCAATCCGGTGGAATACGGGATGTATAACCGCAACTATGGCAGTGAAGAGAATGATGGCGATTACCTGACGATTGCCACCCTGAAATATTTTAAATATGAAAGTAAAATCGAACGGGCACTGTTTAGTAACCCGCCCGCCATCAACAGCCTGCTGTACCGTACCTACGGTGAGGAATCAAGCGATTTTGAAGAAGACACCTATCTCGATATGTATATTTTTCAAACTGGCCGGAAACTGGGAAAGAAGACATGTGGGGTAGAACAATACGGAGAAAGTATGCGCCTGATGATGGAGGCATATAAAGATGCGGCAAAAGACAAAAACAAGAAACAACGCAGCTACAGTGATTATTCGCAGGAATACTCCATGGATAAATTGCAGGAAGCCTACCGCAAAGGTGACCTGGACCTGCTTGACAGTATTCATAAGTTCAACAGCACTTCAGATGCATTTGACGAGAAATTTTTATACAAACGAAATGAGATACAGGCGAACTCGATGGACTCCATCATGCGGTCTGGCTCCACACTGTTTGTAGGCGTAGGCGCAGCCCACCTGCCCGGCAACAGGGGAGTGATAGAAATGCTGCGCAAAATGGGTTATAAACTGCGGCCGGTAAAATGGGGACAGCGCAATAGCAGTGAAAAAGATATTGTCGATAAAATAAGGGTGCCGGTTATATTCAAAACCACCACTACTGATGATGGGATGTATAAAGTTGATATCCCCGGTCAGTTTTACCAGGCACAAGAAGCCCAGGCTGCCGAAAACCAATGGCACTTTGCAGATATGGCCAATGGAAGCTATTATATGGTAACCCGCATACCTACCCATGCATGGTTATGGAACCATAATGAAGATAAGGTGATGAAAAAAGTGGACAGTCTCCTATATGAAAATATACCCGGCAAAATTTTATCTAAAACGACTATTGTCCGCAACGGATATAAAGGATTTGACATCACTAACCGCACCCGCCGGGGAGATATGCAGCGCTATAACATATTCGTTACCCCATACGAAGTATTGTTGTTTAAAATGAGCGGCAACGGCGATTATGTAAAAAATGGCACGGAGGCAGGGAAATTTTTCAACAGCATCCAGCTTAAAGAATTTAAAAATAACCAGTCTGAGTGGAAAACCTATTCACCTTCCTTTGGCGGTTTTACCGCCAGTATGCCGCACGATCCTTATGTGCTTAAAGAAGATGGTAACTGGCATTTCGATGCCCTTGACCAGGCAAGCGGTACATACCTGCGGGTAATCCGTACAGATATCCATAACTACGGTTTTGCCGGTGAAGACACATTCGATCTTACATTGATGGAAGAAAGTTTTCTGGCGTCCGAGTTTATGGATACGATCGTGTCACGCAGGCAAGCGGTGTATAAAGGTTACCCCGTATTAGATACCCGTTACAAAGACAAAGACGGTCAAATGTACAAAGTCCGCTTCCTGATACGGGGGCCGCATTATTATACTCTCGTTGCGCATGCCCCTAAAGAAACAGCGGTGATGGATAAATTTATTCAGTCTTTTGCGATAACGCCATTTACATATGGCACAGCGGTTGCAAAAACAGATACAAACCTGCGTTTTACAGTAACCACACCGTACTACCCGGAGAGTAAAAAGATCAAATTCGACATATCGCTGGCAGATATGTACCGTGATGAAGATGCCGACGAAGATTATGGATATGATCGGATATACAGCCTCTACAGCAATGAAGAAGACCGGGAAAAAGTGATCGCCAACGACAGCACCGGCGAACGTATATATATCAAATTCAGCAAGACACCTCCGTATATGTACATCAAAGACAGTGCAAGAATTGCAGATGACAGGGCTTATCTGTTTGGAGATGACACAACGATGGTGGTACGCATGCATAAGAAGAACACCCTGCCAAACGGGTTATATGTCCGGGAAGTAATTTTGGGAGATACAGCCAGCAGCCGCACCCTGCACTACAAGTTTTTTAGTAAAGATGGCATCGGGTTTATGCTGACAGCAGAAGGGGATACCCTCAGTACACCGAGCGCATTTACGCAAAAATTTTTCGAGACATTTCAGCCGGCCGATACCTTAAAAGGTGTAAGCCCGTATACCAAAAAGAATAAACTCTTCTTTGATAACCTTGCTTCCAGCGATTCTGTAACACGTAAAAAAGCCCTTCAGTATATTCCGCTGATTGATTTGGACTCAACAGATTTTCCTGCTTTGAAAATGGCGGTGGAAACCCTGTCATGGAAAGAAAAGAACTACCTGAAAATAAAAGGCGCCCTGCTGGCAAGGATGGATGATATTGGTACAGATGAATCAGCCAGGTATTTGCAAAAAATCTACACGGCCGCGGGCGATACCGTGGAATTACAGCACACTATTTTAGAAGCATTGCTGCAGCACAAGACAGCCCTCGCTTATACCATTTTTAAAGACATTGTTGTATCAGAACCACCCGTGCTGAATTTTGAATCAGGAAGGGGGAATCCAGTTTATCCGTCAATGACTGTAATACGTAGTACTTACACAGGCGGTTATGCATATGACAACGAGTCTTTTTTTGATGAACTGCATGATTCGCTGCAACTCACCCGCACCATTCTTCCCGATTTATTACCACTCCTGAACCTCGACGATTACAAGGAGAATATGATGCAACTGCTGGGCCGGATGGCTGATAGCAACCTGGTAACAGCTAAAGATTATGAACCTTACTACAGCAAGTTTTTAATGGAGGCCAAACAGGCCATGCGCAAACAGGAAATTGCAGAGAAAGCAAAAGCCATTGAAGAAGCGGAGGAAAAGAAAAAGCAGAAAAAAGAAACGCCTTATACACGATATGGCATGGATGAGGATGGTGATGCAGGGAATGATGACATCAGTCTGTATACAAGGCTGCTCCTGCCATTTGCAGAAAAATACCCGGCCGTAAACGGACTGGTGGCACAAGTATGGCAGTCGAGGGATAAAAAACTGAAGTATAACACGATGCTGCAGCTTATGGATAAGAAAATGACTTATCCGGATACACTGGTTGGATATTTTGCTGCCCTGGAAGAATACCGTTACATACTTTACAGCGATTTGAAAGAGCGTAAAAAAGCAAATCTTTTCCCGGCTGTATATAACAATCATATTGACCTGGCAAAAAGCATGTTGCTGATAAACAGATCATACGGCAAGCCGGATTCATTGGTCTATTTAGACAGGTTGCCGCTGGAGTATGAGAAGAAAAAAGGATTTATCTACTTTTTTAAATACAAGGAAGATAAAGAGGCAGAGACATGGAAACTGGCCGTTGCGGGCATGACGCCTGAACAGCCCGATCAGTTTCAGTTTGAAGATTCAACAGAAGCGGAGTGGAAAAGAATAATGTACAGTTCAGCTTCCTATCAGCGTTACAGTGTACTCAGCTTATATGATTTTACGGAACTTACCGGTGAGAAATTACTGGCTGATAAACCAGTGGCCGATCAGCTCAGGAAAATACTTAAGAAAATGCTATATAGCCGCAAGCCAAGTGCTACCCGTTTTTATACAGTTGACCAGGAAGGCAGCCTGATGGATATGTATTACAAGTCAGGAATAAAGTTTTAAGTGACAATTCCTTTGGGAATGGATTGTATCAGCTGCTTGGTGTAAGTTGATGCGGGGTTAGTATATATTTCATCGGCAGGCCCCGCTTCTTCAATTCGCCCTTTATTCATCACCATGATACGGTCGCTGATATAGCGAACGACTGAAAGATCATGCGATATAAAAATACTGGTGAAGCTGAATTCCTTTTTCAAATCGTTTAACAGGTTTAATACCTGTGCCTGCACACTTACATCCAGGGCCGAAACCGATTCATCGCAAACAATAAATGAGGGATTGAGTGCAAGCGCCCTGGCGATAACGATACGCTGGCGCTGCCCACCGCTGAACTCATGCGGGTAACGGTTAAAATGTTCAGCCCGCAGGTTTACTTTTTCCAGCAATTCCACCACTTTGTCCTTGCGCTGCTTTTTACTGGTAAGTATGCCATGCACTTTCATGGGTTCAGCAATCGCATTCCCTATTGTCAGCCGCGGATTGAGTGATGAATACGGATCCTGGAAAATGATTTGTATATCCTTTCGCAACTGGTTTAGTTCCTCCCTGTTTTTCAGGCCGAGATCAGTTCCATTATAAATAATCTTTCCAGTGGTTGGTTTGATCAGTTGCAACAAAGTCCTGCCCAAAGTGGTTTTACCGCATCCGCTTTCACCCACCAGACCTAAGGTTTCACCTTTGTACACATCAAAGCTGACATCGTCAACAGCCTTCGTCCAGGCTACAACCTTTCCAAGAAATGTTTTTTTTGCTGGGAACCATACCGAGAGGTTTTGGGCGGAAAGCAGGATGTCGGAAGTCTTGTGACTGAGATCAGAAACTTTATTGTTGCCGGCATCGTTTGTAATCGTAGCAGCGATTGCTGCCGACAAGCTTTCCGACTTCGGACTTCTGTCCTCCGGCCTCAGACTTCCGTCCTCCGACTTCAGACTTCCGTCCTCCGACTTCAGACTTCCGTCCTCCGGCCTCAGACTTCCGTCCTCCGACTTCAGACTTCCGTCCTCCGGCCTCAGATTTCCGTCCTCCGGCTTCAGACTTCCGTCATCCGTCTTCTGTTTGAGAAAATCACTCACTACCGGTAATCTCTTTCCCTTCGGATGGTTGACAGGCCTGCAGGCCAGTAATGCTTTGGTATAAGGGTGCTGCGGGTTGTGAAATATTTCCCCCACTGTGTTCTGCTCCGCTATCTCTCCTTTATACATAACCACGGCACGGTCGGCAATTTCGGCTACTACGCCAAGGTCATGGGTAATAAAGATCACACCCATATTGGTTTGCTGCTGTAGTTCCTTAATAAGCTGAAGAATGGTTTTCTGTACGGTTACATCCAGGGCCGTTGTGGGTTCATCACATATCAGCAACGAAGGGTTACAGCACATGGCCATGGCAATCATTACCCGTTGCTTCTGCCCGCCGCTTAGTTGATGGGGATAGCGGTTAAAAACAGCTTCGGGGTTAGGCAGCTTTACCTTTTCAAACCATTTGAGGGTTTCAATTCTGCCATCTTTAGCAGATAATTTTTTATGCAGCTGCAAGGCTTCCATTACCTGCTCGCCACAGGTAAGCACCGGGTTCAGCGAGGTCATTGGTTCCTGGAAGATCATGGCAATCTTATTGCCGCGGATTGTTTGCAGCACGGCGGTCTTTTGTTCCAGCAGGTTCAGTACATGGTCGCCATTCTCTGAAAAAATAATTTCGCCAGTCCGGTAAGTAGCAGGGGGCGCCGGTAATAATTGTAAAACAGAAAGTGAGGTAACCGATTTACCTGAACCGGATTCACCAACCAGCGCTACAATCTCTCCCCGGTTGATGGTGATGGAGATATTTTTCAGTGCAGGCACTGTTTCCTGCTCAGTTACAAAATCAACAGAAAGGTTTTTTATTTCAAGCAATGGGATCATGGGTTCTCCGTTACTTTAATCCTGATCGATTTTGCCGGCCTGGGATACCATGCGTCGCAAACGGCACAGGACTGTTGTCCGGTAGTATCAATCGTAAACCAGAATTCATCCCCCTGTTTGATGGTATCGGGAAATGTACAGGGGCTGCCCAGGGCAAATACATTTTTATACGACTTATTACCATTCATGTCAGTCCAGTCTGCTTCCACCAGCGAACTGTCCATATCGCCATTCACCACACTAATTGTATAATTCATACAAATACCGGCAATCTCCAGTTTGCCTTTGTATTTTTTGTTACCAGCCTTGTTAGTGCATTCGCTGGTGGAAAGCAATAGGGTGGCCAATGTACTTAGCAATAAAAACCGGGTCATCGGCGATGATTAAAATTTTAGATGGCGTACGGCCATACCATCATCCATTAATTGCCGGAGCGATTCGATACCGATTTTTATATGTCGTTCTACAAATTGGGAGGTGATAGATTTATCGCTTTCTTCTGTTTTTACACCATCGGGCGTCATGGGCTGATCACTTACCAGCAACAAGGCCCCGGTTGGGATGCGGTTATAAAAACCAACCGTAAAAATGGTGGCTGTTTCCATGTCAATGGCATAGGCCCTGATTTTTTGCAGGTGTTCTTTAAAGGGTTCATCATGCTCCCATACCCGGCGGTTGGTGGTATATACCGTACCGGTCCAGTAGTCCACTTCAAAATCACGTATAGCCGTCGATACTACTTTTTGCAGTGCGAAGGCTGGCAGTGCCGGTACTTCAGGCGGAAAATAATCGTTGGACGTACCTTCTCCGCGTATGGCAGCAATTGGGAGGATTAAATCACCAAGCTTATTTCTTTTCTTCAACCCGCCGCATTTACCGAGAAATAAAACTGCTTTGGGTTGAATAGCCGACAGGAGGTCCATAATAGTGGCTGCGGTGGGGCTGCCCATGCCGAAATTGATAATACTGATATCGCCGGCAGTAGCGCATTGCATAGGCCTGTCGCGGCCCACCACTTCTACATTATTCCATTCGGCAAACATGGTAACATAATTACCAAAATTGGTCAGCAGGATATACTTTCCAAAATTCTCTAATTTTTCCCCGGTGTAGCGGGGTAACCAGTTTTCTACTATTTCTTCTTTTGTCTTCATATGGCGAATTTAATCAATTACCCCCGTATGGGATTATATAAAGCGTAGTAGTATTTTTGGCACATGGTGAAGATTGCATATCCTGAACCGGTATTCAAAATAAAAGAAGAGGCGGGTAAGGAATTTATCCTGGATACGATACGAAAGAAATGGATCGTACTGACGCCGGAAGAATGGGTAAGACAAAACTTCATCAACTACCTCATTGTTGTTCTGCAATATCCGGCCACACTTATAAGTGTTGAAAAAGAAATCTCGCTGGGCGATTTACGCAAACGTTTTGATATACTTGTCTACGATAACGAACACCGCCCATGGATGATGGTGGAATGCAAGGCCATGGATATACCACTCGATGAAGTTGTGTTGCAACAATTGTTGCGCTATAATATCAGTACACCCGTGCCCTATATGGTTATTACCAATGGTGTGTCCTGCTACGCCTGGAAAAAGGAAAATAATACCATTATATCGCTTGATGAACTTCCTGTTTTTTAGCGCCGGGCTTTTTGGCAGCAATGCCAAACTTTCTTAAATTACTTCATCTTCTCACACCAAAACCAACGATATGCAAAAAATGCTTGCTATGCTGGCGGTAACGGTAACTATCGTCTCCTGTCAGAAAACAAAAAAAGAAATTGTATCTGCCCCTAACCCCGATGTAAAACCAATAACTGAGATCAATGCATACATCCGGCAAACATTGCAGCAGCAAGGCCAGTTCAACTGGAACCAGGCGCCTGCGGATGTGGTGTGGAGTGCAGTAACACAAAGTGATAACATCCTCTCGGTAGGATATAAACCAGAAACGGAAACGGGTGTAGATAATAAACTGCATACAATAGATATCAATGATGCAGCATGGAAAAATGCCAAAGCAAGGGTATTACAAATTATATATGAAGAAGAAGCGAAAACTAACCCGTCACTTGCAAAAGAATCGCTGGAAGTATGGCCGGAGACGGTATTGCCGGTAATGGATGTTCTTGTTAAGAATTATTCAACTATAGAACGCCTGCGTGCATCCGGCTATGTGCGTTATGCCGAGCCACTTGGTTATGATACAAAACTGGAAGTTGATCTCATGGAGTCCAGCAGCGGTTGTGGTAGTAATACGGCCGACAATACGTTGATTGCAAATACACACTATACAGTAGTATCGCCCAATGCAAAGGCATCCTGGAACTACGGCGGGCATGGTGTCTTCAATGCGTGGACCAAATCAACGGGTGCAGGTGTGAAAGTATTTATCATCGATACTGGTTGCGAGTTTGACCAGGAAAACCTGGGTTCTGCATTTAACCAGGGCAGTTCCTCGGGCAGAACTGTTGAAAAGATCGTTACCCTTCCCCGCAGCACATTTTTAGGTATACCAACCGGACCTGTGGAAACACCTGATGACGGATGCGGTCATGGTACATCTATGGCTGGCGCCTGTGCCGCTCCACGTGGTACTGATGGCAATACGGTGGGTATCGCCTATAACTGTAACCTGGTAACCTGCCGTGCCGCTGAAGATGTATTCCTGGACGCCTCAAGGGAAGCAAAAGGAGTGGCCGATGCGTATACGAATGCGGCTAACCGGGCTGATGTAAAAATCATCAGCATGAGTATGGGGCGTATCACCAGCAGTTCGCAGGTAAGCGATGCTATCAGTTATGCATCCGGTAAAGGAAAGCTGATGTTTTGCGCAGCCGGTACATCCTTTAGCTGGTCGGCTGGCTGGTATGGAGTTATCTTCCCGGCCTGGCTGAGTAATGTGCAGGCGGTAACAGGTGTAAAGCAGAATACGAACTTTACCAATTGCGATGCCTGTCACAAAGGAAGTGAAGTGGACTTTGTGGTAACGATGGAAAGGGCAGGGGATTTGAAGCATCCATTATCACTGGCCATGAGTGGTAATGCACCTTCCACCGTTGGCGGCTCATCTGTAGCCACGGCTTCCATGGCTGGTATGGCTGCCCTGGTATGGAGCAGGTATCCTTCGTTGACAAGGGACCAGGTTATCTCGAGGTTGCAGCAAAACAGCAGCCGTTATCCTTCGAAGAGCAGTGAATATGGTTGGGGTTTGCTGAATGTGGATGCGGCAACGAATTAAAGCATTTTTGATGAAGGGAATAAAAAAGAGGCGGTACCAGGTACCGCCTCTTTTTTATTTTTATGAAATAAATTTTACTGGTCGAAAATAGTTTCATCAATCTTTACATTCAGCTCAATATTATTCCAGCTTATTTCCTGTATCGTGTCGCCGTTTACTTTTTGCACCATCGACATGGCATATTTTCCGCCACCAAAACTTTTATAGTTAGAGTACCAGTTTTCCACCTGCACTTCCTGCCCGTTCATATTCCGGCTACTTATTAATTTAATTAATGTGTAATCGCTGGTACTGATAAAATAAGTCGATACTTTACCATTATCCTTGTTTGTCAGGTTTATCTTCCATGTTTTGACTCCTTCCACTGTTTCTTCGCCCGCCAACGCCACCTGGTGGCCACGGCTTTTATAATCGGCGAGGCCATTGGCCAGGTATGATTGCGCCTTATAACCGATCAATTCATCGCCGGTTACTTCGGTGGGCGAAGGCATATTAGCAAAAGGATTAACCTGCCAGCCTTTCCCGTTGTTATAAGCCTGCGTTACAGTTTGGCCCATCGCTTCCACATCCATACGCATGGCTTTTCCATTAACGATTTGCATAGTCATAGGTAAATCCATACCCTGGATAGAAACAGCGCCTGTCATTTTAGCTGTTGTTGGCTTAGCAAAGGCCTCCATGCCACCAAGTGCAGCCGTATATTTTTCTATAATTGTTTCGGCTGTTTGCTGGGCGTTTACAGATATGGATGCGATAGTTAGTATCGCAAAGAGTATTTTTTTCATGTTTCTGGTTTTTGAAAGTCTAAGATAAGTGAATATAAGAAAAACCCACCTGTTGAACAGGTGGGTTAGTATAGGCAATTAATCCTGGTTGTGTGCTTTGTTATGGGAAAATACCCAGTTCAGCGTAGCTCGTAGCAACCTTATTGATGGCCACTACATAAGCTGCGGTACGCATATCGGGTATTTCAGGGTTTGCTTTCCATACATTCATTACCTCGTGGGTGGCGGTTATCATCGTTTCTTCCAGTCCGCTGTATACCAGGTCCACCTCATCCGGCCCGTGCATGATGAATTCCCTTTCTGTATCCCTTACTTTTTTGCCGCTCAGTTCTTCAATCTGTCCGAGTATATGGCTGTTCAGGTTTTCGGTAAAGCGTTTTTCCATACGGCCATAGCGCACATGGCTCAGGTTTTTCAGCCACTCGAAATAAGAAACCGTAACACCACCTGCATTCAGGTACATATCCGGAACAACGAGTATTCCCCTTGCGGCCAGGTTTTCATCAGCTTCCGGTGTAAGCGGGCCATTCGCTGCTTCACCAATTATTTTTGCTTTGATACGTGGAGCGTTTTCACCATTGATAACGTTTTCCAGAGCTGCGGGGATCAGGATATCACATTCCTTTTCAAGTGCATCCGTGTTTTTATCAAAATTCTTAGCACCGGGGAAATTCAATATCGATCCGGTGGCTTTACGGTGCGCAAATACAGCATCTACATCCAGGCCATCATCATTCCAGATAGAACCTTCATATTCAGCCAGGGCAGTAATTTTTGCGCCAGCATCCTGGAAAAATTTAGCGGAGTGATAACCCACATTTCCCAATCCCTGTACGACTACTCTTTTACCTTCCACACCCGTAGTGAGTCCAAGCTTCTGCATCACATCCGGGATATTACAAACCTCACGCAGGCCAAAGAATACACCCAGGCCTGTTGCTTCACGGCGTCCACGAACACCACCCTGTGTTACAGGCTTGCCCGTTACACAACCAGCAGCATCAATTTCACCGGGGCGCATAGACGTATAAGTGTCCAGTATCCAGGCCATCTCACGTTCGCCAGTTCCGTAATCAGGCGCTGGTACATCCGTACCGGGACCGATAAAATTTTTCTTGATTAATTCTGCAGTATAGCGGCGTGTGATTTTTTCCAGCTCATATACTGTGTATTTTTTAGGGTCGATACTAATACCGCCTTTTGCACCGCCAAAGGGTACGTTTACAATCGCACATTTATAGGTCATCAGTGCAGCAAGGGCCATTACCTCGTCCAGATTTACCGAAGTGGCGAAACGAATACCTCCTTTACAAGGTGCTTTGTGGTGGCTGTGCTGCACACGGTAGGCCTTTACTACTTCTATTTTCTCGCCGATTTTAACGGGGAAGTTGATACGTAATACAGAGTTACACTGTTTGATTTGTTCGAGTGTACCTCCATCCCATTTAGTGTACTTGGCTGCTTTGTCAAAACTTTTTTCAACAGCGCCAAAGAAACTGTAATGTTGATCTGACATGAGTTCTTTTTTAATGTTAGCAATCGTTATTGTGAAAGGCAACAGAACAGGTGAATATTCTGTTCCTCTATAAATTACGGGTTATTGTTCTTCTCCAGTTTGCCCAGCTTTCGGTCTATCCGCACCATATACAGGATAAGACCGATAAGAATAGTCACCACCACCGCCACTACTACATAAATGCGGCCATTGCTGCGCATGGTATCGGCCATCGTTGTGTTATTGCTGTCCTGTGCAAATAAAGCAAAGGCTTGTAGCATGCAGAGCAGGGATAGTATTATCTTTTTAAAAACATTCATTGCAGCAAACTTTTTTCTTTCAGTAAGTTGATCCTTATTTTAAGTGTGGCCATCCATACACCTAAAAGTGTCCAGCCAATAACAGCCGGATAAAACACGATACGCATCGAACCACTGATATCATTCTTTACATCGAGTGCCGGGTTGTCATCGTTGCCGGGATGCAGGCTGTCCAGTATACGTGGCAGTATCCAGATGGCCGGAAAGAGGATAGCATAGGCGAAAATGTTATAGACAGCACTAATCCTCGCTCTTTTATCAATATCCTGCACAGAATCGCGGAGAATAAGGTAGGCAAAATAAACAAGCAGCGAAATGGCAGCGCCAATCAGTTTGGGATCACGGGCAATCGTACTGAAAGACTCCATCAGCGGTTTATTCGGATCCGCCCATGTATAGGAGGCCCATATAGCCCCGGTAGCATAGCCGAGCACGCCGAACACAATTCCCACAACGGCAAACTGCCGGGCATAGATGTCATATTTCAGTTTAAACGAACGCAGGTACTTGATGCTGTTTACTACGGAAATGGTAAACAAAATCATCATAGCGAACCACATACAAACGTGGAAATAGAGATTGCGGATAGTTTCCTGCAGCAGGGGAAGTTTCGGTACCTGTCCTAAAAAGCCCATCACAAAGGTGTAAAGCAGCAAGGCGATTGCTGTTATCTTCCACCAGGACTTATGCATATAGTTTTTTGTATCAGCCATCAGGTTGGCCATAACAGGTATGGCCGGATAAAGTGGGGCAAAAATAAGGCGATGCTGCTAAATAACCTGCTTGTATTTAAATATCCGCCCTAAATAAAGTGACCGGTATTAATCTCTCCATAAAAAGGGAAACAGGATGACGGCCAGTATAATAATTAGACAATCAAGGGCCACCAGTAACAAAACGGAGGCAAGCGGTATACTTACAAAAGGTGCAAACGCCGCATTGGAGAGCCGCATTAATAAAACCAGCTGTGGAATGATGATTGGAAAACCCAATACGGCCATAATCGCTGCATTTTGCCGGGCACTGGCAGCAATGGCGGCCAGGAAACTAAAAACCAGGCCGAGGCCCCAGCCGCCCAGCAGTACCAGGCCGGTAAACTGGAGGGCGTTCTTCATCGGGTTGCCCAGGAAAAGGGTGAACAACAGCAGGCTGAGCAAGCCCATGATGAGCATGATGATGGTATTGAAGAGCAGCTTGGCCAGTACAAAGGAAACCGGGCTGGCGGTGGAATAGAAATAAAGCATCCGGCCCCGGCTTTCCTGCAGAAAGCTTTTAGCTACGGCATTGATACAGATAAAAAGCTGGATAACCCAGAACAGGCCGCTCCAGACTTTGGCTTCGGGTTCTTCCAGGGCCATAAAAAGTACGAAGACTGTTGCAGCGATATACAGCAGGATACCATAAAAGCTGTATTGCTGCCTTACTTCCAGCAGCAGGTCTTTTTTAAGCAGGGTGAATATGTGGCGGAGTTGTAAAATGCGTTGTGTTTTTGCGAAAGTACTGAATGAAGACGGAGGGTTGGCACGAAAAACTCAGCCAATTTTAATCAATATGTACACGGATGGACGTGATGATGGTTTTCGGTTATCCGACTATTCCCGTGATCATGAAAACCTGTATTGCCACGAGTTTTCGGATAGACATGTATTATCCCTATATCAGAAACTATTCAGCCTTTGCGCCATAGCACTTCCGGCACCTCGGCTCATACACATCTGTTGCGCCCAGCATCACCTGGTCTTCATTCGGTATTTTCCGGTAGGAGTAATTCGCAATACTGCCACATTGCTGGCAGATAGCGTGGAGTTTGGTTACATAATCGGCCTTGGCCATGATGAACGGCATCTGTCCGAAGGGATTACCCAGGAAATCCATATCCAGTCCGGCCACTATGACCCGTATGCCGCGGAAGGCCAGTTCATCGCAAACATTGGCAATCTCACTGTCAAAAAACTGGGCTTCATCAATACCCACCACATCTACATCCTGTGCCAGCAGCAGGATTTTTTGGGAATTATCAATTGGTGTGGAAAGAATGGCGGTGGCATCATGCGAAACAATCTTTGTTTCATCGTACCGGACATCAATAGCCGGTTTAAAAATTTCCACTTTCTGATTGGCAATTTTTACACGTTTCAGCCGGCGGATGAGTTCTTCCGTTTTACCGCTGAACATCGATCCGCATATCACTTCTATACTGCCCCGGCGTTCTCCACTATTGTTAGGTTCAATAAACATTGTTAAGATTTGTCAGGAACAGCCCCAACTGCGCCTATATGGCAAACAGTTTGTAATTTTAAGCTGTTACAATTTTTTTGGGTGGTAAATATATAGCAATGGAACGAATAGAAGCCCTGATAGCCAAACTTAGAGAACAGTACGAACAACAGGCCGACCCGGCGCTTCTGTTAGGTACCGTTCAGCTACTCCAGTTTGAACTTACCCGTATCAATGAGGGGAAAAAGCAAAGCCTCGGTACAGCCAAGGTAGCTGTCATGTTGCCGGTAACCCATATCGTAAGCGGCGCTGTTGCGGCCAGCGGCGGAGGTTCGGCAGCTGCAATTCCAGTAACAGAGCCCGCCCTGGAAAAATATGCCCCCAAACCCGTGGCTGAACCAGCTCCGGTCATAGAAATTAAAGAAACTGTACTTGTTGATGATGGGTCAGTATCCCTGCTGCAAAAGAACGGACAGCTGGATATGGTTTTTGATCCAATGATGGAAATACCCACCCTGAGCCATCAGCCTGCAGCGAAGGACATAAATGATTCGGCACAACAACAAGAGTCGCTTAATGACAGGTTGAAACAAGGCAAAACTGAACTTGTTGAGGTACTGAAAGAATCTCCTGTAAAAGATTTACGCAAGGCCATTGGCATCAATGATCGCTTTTTATTTATCAACGATCTTTTCCGTGGCGATGAAAGTATGTATGAGCGCTGCATAAAAACGATCAACAATTTTAATATTTACCCCGAAGCTGAATACTGGATTACCCGGGAACTGAAAGTAAAACTTGGCTGGAATAATGACAGCGAGGCTGTCCGTCATTTCGATCAGTTGGTTAAAAGAAGGTTTTCCTGAATATAGCTGATTATTTTCGCTGTAGCTCCCTTGTTCTGTTGTACAAAATCTCCGGCGGCAAGACACCTGCGTTTATACTCCTCTTCATTTTCCATGAGTGTTTCCACTGCCTGTATTAAAGCAAGGCCATCCCCTTTTTCATCTGTAAAGGAGATACCACCTCCGGCTTTTACAAGCCCTGTTGCTTCAGCATATTGCTGATGATACGGGCCATATAAAACGGGTTTAACATGTACAGCAGCTTCCAGTACATTATGCACGCCCTTGCTGAAAAGTCCACCACCAACATAGGTAATGTATGCGTAATGATAGAGACGTGACAGCATCCCGATATTATCAATGATAAGGCAACTCGGTTCACCGGTAAAGGCTGTACTGTTTTTCAACGCAGAATATAAAATGGCATTTGGAAATAACTTTTGAACAGACTCAATATGCTTTGTATTGATTTCATGCGGGGCAATTATAAGCTTGTGATTTTTCATAGCTGGTTGCTGCATCAGCTTTTGCAGCACCACCTCATCTTCAGGCCAGGTACTGCCGGCTACGATAACTTTATTATTGCCTGTAAATTGTTCTATAAAAGGAATGGGTTCAAACCGGCTGGCGATTTCCACTACCCGGTCAAAACGGGTATCGCCGGATACGGTCGTTTTATCCGCCAGGCCATATTCATCCAGCAGTGTTTTTGATGCGGCATTTTGTACAAAAAGATGATCGAAGCGGTGCAGCATTTTGCGCAGCCAACCACCATACCACCGGAAGAAAACCATCTTTTCCCAGAATATGCCGGAGATAAGCAGGAGCGGAATATGACTGTATTTTATCTTTTTCAGGAAATAGTACCAGAATTCATATTTCACAAACAAGACCAGTGAAGGGTTTACCGTTTCAATAAACTTTCTTGCATTCGCCGGACTGTCCATGGGTAAATACATTACCCAGTCAGCCCCGGGATAACTTTTTTGGGCTTCATAACCGGAAGGAGAAAAAAAAGTGAGCAGGATTTTATAGCCCGGATAAGCAATCTTTATGCGCTCGAGAACAGGGCGGCCTTGCTCAAATTCACCCAACGAAGCACAATGCATCCAAATGACCTTTTCTCTGTGAGGAATGTTTTTTTGTAGTTGAGTGTACCAATTCTTTCGCCCAGACACCCATTTCTTCGCTTTGTTATTAAATAAAGCAGCTACAGAAATACCGGCCTTGTAAAGCCACAGAAAAATATTGTAAAAAATTAAGGACAACTTGCTGGTTATTATTGAATAAACAAATGTAAAAGCATTCAGGTAAACTACCCGTATTTCGTTACTTTTGCGGCTCAATAAAAAAGTCGGCCAGGTGGATTTAGCCGGGCGTGGCAATTGACAGGCAATTAAGACCAATTTGACTTTTGATCGCTGAAAAATGGTTTAAAAAAATCAAGACTCCCAAGATGCGACCTATCCAGATGGTAGACACCAAAAACCAGTACCTGAAAATAAAGCCTGAAGTGGACAAGGCTGTTATTGAAGTAATGGAAAGTACCGCTTTTATTAATGGAAAGGCTGTGCAGGAGTTTGCGGCCAATCTTTCTGCTTACCTCGGTGTAAAACATACTATTCCCTGTGCTAATGGCACGGATGCCCTTCAGATAGCTATGATGGCCCTGGGCCTTCAACCCGGCGATGAAGTGATTACGCCTTCTTTTACCTATATCGCTACTACCGAAGTAATTGCCCTGCTCCGCCTGACGCCTGTTTTTGTAGAAGTGGATCCTAAATCCTTTTGTATGGATCCCGCGGCAATTGAAAAAGCTATCACACCTAAAACAAAAGCCATTGTACCGGTACACCTATACGGGCAGGCCGCACCAATGGAGGAAATAATGGCCATTGCAGCCAAACATAATCTCTATGTAATAGAAGATAATGCGCAGGCGATTGGTTGTGACTACACCTATGCTGATGGTACAAGAAAGAAAACAGGCGCTATTGGCCATATAGCAGCAACATCATTTTACCCTTCCAAAAACCTGGGCGCATTTGGTGATGGCGGTGCCATTTTCACCAATGATGATGAACTGGCTGCAAAGATGAGGATGATAGCTAACCACGGCCAAAGCCGTCAATATTATCATGATGTGGTAGGCTGCAATAGTCGCCTTGATTCTATGCAGGCAGCCATTTTGAATATTAAGCTGCAGCACCTGGATGAGTATGCTGCGGCCAGACGAAAAGCTGCTGACTATTACGATAATGCATTTGCAGGCCATGCAAAAATTACAACACCATACAGGGCTGCTTACTCAGGCCATGTTTTTCATCAATATACCATACTCCTGGAAGGTGTGGACAGGGATGGACTGAAAAAACACCTGGCTGATAACGGTATACCAGCTATGATCTATTATCCGGTACCTGGTCACAAACAAAAAATGTTTGAACAGTTTAATGTGGCTGCTACCGTTATGCCGGTTACAGACTGGCTTACCGAAAGAGTTATCTCACTGCCAATACATACAGAACTGGATGAAGAACAACTGGCATTTATCACGTCTCAAATCTTGACTTACATAAATAAATAACAATTATGAAAATTACCGTTGTTGGTACGGGATACGTTGGACTAGTAACAGGTACCTGCTTTGCAGAAACAGGCAATGATGTAACCTGCGTGGATATAGATGTAAACAAAGTAAACAAGCTTAGTAATGGTGAGATTACCATTTTCGAACCGGGCCTGGAAAAAATATTTCTGCGGAACCTGAAGGAAAACCGCCTTCATTTCACCACCAGCCTGGCTGATGGAATAAAAGATGCTACGATAATTTTCCTGGCATTACCAACCCCTCCCGGGGAAGATGGATCAGCTGATTTGAAATATATTTTAGGTGTGGCCAATGATCTGGGTAAGTTGCTAACCGATTATAAAGTAATCGTTGATAAAAGCACCGTGCCTGTAGGGACAGCTGAAAAAGTAAAGAATGCCGTGGCGCAAAATTATAAAGGCGAATTTGATGTGGTAAGCAACCCGGAGTTTTTGCGGGAAGGCGTGGCTGTGGAAGACTTTATGAAGCCTGACCGGGTGGTTATTGGTACAGGATCAGAAAGGGCCCGTAAGGTAATGGGTGATTTGTATGCGCCATTTGTTCGCCAGGGAAATCCGATCATTTTTATGGATGAGTCTTCAGCAGAGTTAACTAAATATGCTGCAAACTCTTTTTTGGCTACGAAGATTTCGTTTATGAATGAAATAGCCAGGCTTTGTGAAAAGCTGGGTGCTGATGTGGACATGGTGCGTAAAGGCATTGGCAGCGACGAACGTATTGGCCGCCGTTTTCTGTTCCCCGGTATTGGGTATGGCGGCAGCTGCTTTCCAAAAGATGTACAGGCATTAGTAAAATCATCTGCTGAAGTTGGGTACAATTTTGAAATACTGAATGCAGTGATGCAGGTAAACGAAGCACAAAAGCTGCACCTGCTGCCAGGTATTAAAAACTATTTTAACGGTGATCTGAAAGGAAAGCATTTTGCCTTGTGGGGCCTTGCTTTCAAGCCGAATACAGATGATATACGGGAAGCACCAGCATTGTACATCATCGAAGAATTATTGAAAGAAGGTGCTACTGTAGCTGCTTTCGATCCGGAAGCCATGAAAAATGTACAGGGCGAAGTAGGTGATAAGATTACGTATTCTGCTAACCAGTACGAGGCATTAACCAATGCGGATGCATTGATTATCGCTACTGAATGGAATGAATTCCGCACACCTGATTTTGCAAAAATAACGGGTACGCTGAAAAACAAAGCCGTATTCGACGGAAGGAATTTGTTCGATCTGGACTTTATGAAACAATTAGGCTTTTATTACCAGAGTGTAGGCCGGGAAACAGTAAAATAAAAAACGATGCAACGCAAAAGGATATTAATAACAGGTGCAGCAGGCTTTCTGGGATCGCACCTCTGTGACAGGTTTATAAAGGAAGGTTATTATGTTATAGCCATGGACAACCTGATTACAGGTGACCTGCGAAACATTGAACATCTTTTCAAGCTGGAACAATTCGAATTTTATCATCATGATGTAACAAAGTTCATCAATATTCCAGGCCACCTGGATTATATCCTGCACTTTGCTTCGCCGGCCAGCCCGATTGATTATCTCAAAATTCCCATTCAGACACTGAAGGTGGGTGCAATGGGAACGCATAACTGCCTTGGCCTTGCTAAAGCAAAAGGTGCAAGGATATTAGTAGCGAGTACCAGCGAAGTGTACGGAGATCCGCTGGTGCATCCGCAAACAGAAGAGTACTGGGGAAATGTAAACCCGGTAGGACCACGTGGTGTATATGATGAAGCAAAGCGCTATATGGAATCAATCACCATGGCCTACCATACTTTCCATGGTGTGGAAACAAGGATAATACGCATATTCAATACGTATGGCCCGCGGATGCGCCTCAATGACGGCCGGGCCCTGCCTGCATTCATTGGACAGGCATTGCGGGGAGAAGATTTAACAGTATTTGGGGATGGATCTCAGACAAGGAGTTTTTGTTATGTCAGCGATCTGATCGAAGGCATCTACCGGCTGTTGCTGAGTGACTATGCCATGCCGGTCAATATTGGCAACCCCAATGAAATCTCACTCAAGGATTTTGCAGAAGAAGTATTGGCATTGACAGGCAATAAAGTGAAAATAATTTATAAACCATTGCCGGTTGACGATCCGAAGCAGCGTCAGCCTGATATCACTAAAGCCAAAACCATATTGGGCTGGGAACCAAAAGTTGGCCGGGCAGAAGGGTTGAAGCAGACGTATGAATACTTTAAATCGCTTCCTGAAAACGAATGGAATAAACAACCCAAGGAGTTTGTCAGCCTGAAATAATTAATATGTACCAGGAACTTGTAGATAAGAAAGAAAAGTTGGCTGTGATAGGTCTCGGCTATGTGGGATTGCCTATTGCGCTTGAATTTGCCCGTAAAACAGGCGTTATTGGTTTTGATATCAACCCGCAGCGGGTGGAGATGATGAAGAATGGTGTCGATCCCAGTAATGAGCTGGAGAAAGAAGCATTCGACGGTTGTGATATTACTTTCACCGACTCGCTTGAAGTGCTGAAAGAAGCTAAATTTTTCATTGTAGCCGTGCCCACACCGGTTGATGAACACAATGTGCCCGATCTGACTCCTGTGAAAAAAGCCTCGGAGACGGTTGGTAAGGTTATCAAAAAAGGGGACTATGTAGTTTTTGAGTCAACGGTATATCCGGGATGCACGGAGGAAGACTGCCTGCCAATTATTGAAAAACTGTCCGGTCTTTCTAATATAACCGACTTTAAACTGGGCTACTCACCCGAACGTATAAATCCAGGTGACAAGAACCATACTTTATCATCCATCGTAAAAGTGGTTTCAGGTTGTGATGCTGAATCGCTGGAGGAAATTGCAAAGACATATGAACTGGTGGTAAAAGCGGGCGTACACCGTGCCTCTTCGATTAAAGTGGCAGAAGCGGCCAAAATAATTGAGAACACACAAAGGGATTTGAATATAGCCCTGATGAACGAACTGTCCATCATATTCAATATGATGAACATTAACACCTATGAAGTACTTGAAGCTGCCGGTACGAAATGGAACTTCCTGAAATTCCAGCCGGGCCTGGTAGGCGGGCACTGCATTGGTGTGGATCCTTATTACCTTACTTATAAAGCAAGTGAACTTGGCTATGATGCGGAGGTAATTCTTGCTGGCCGTAATATCAATGATAATATGGCAAAGTATGTAGCCCGTACAGTAATTCAGCATATCATCAAAAACAGTGATGATGTTAAAAAAGCAAAAGTGCTGGTCATGGGGGCTACCTTCAAAGAAAATGTAAGTGATATCCGCAACTCGAAAGTGGCAGACGTGGTAAAAGCCCTGCAGTCTTACCATGTAAATGTAGATGTGGTTGATCCACATGCGGATTCAGCTGAACTGCAGCATGAATACGGCTTTGCCCTTTGCGAAAAACCGGCAAGCGATTATGACGCCGTAATTGTAACTGTGCCACATAATGATTATAAAGAGCTGGAAGATGCTTATTTTTCAGGTATTACCAAACCGCACGGACTGGTGGCCGATTTAAAGGGTATTTACCGTAATAAGATTACCAGCCGGAATTACTGGAGTTTATAACAACCGTTAAACATGCCTTTCAAAGCAACTGATATACCCGGGCTTTTACTGTTTGAGCCAAATGTATTTGAGGACAGCCGTGGCTATTTCTTCGAATCCTATAATGAAAATATTTTCAAAGAACAGGGTATAGATGTGCGCTGGGTACAGGATAACCAGTCTTCTTCGCAGTATGGGGTAATCCGGGGCTTGCATTACCAGTTACCCCCATTTGCCCAAACAAAACTTGTTCGTGTATTGCGGGGCAAAATATTGGATGTAGTAGTCGATATCCGTAAAGGTTCCCCCACTTTTGGTAAGGCTTACAGTAAAGTCCTGTCTGCAAAAAATAAAAGGCAGTTATTTATACCAAAGGGCTTTGCGCATGGTTTTTCTGTATTAAGCGCAAAAGCAG
>CAYLRV010000009.1:26227-54293 GCA_964386395.1 uncultured Chitinophaga sp. | reverse complement strand
TTATTTATACCAAAGGGCTTTGCGCATGGTTTTTCTGTATTAAGCGCAAAAGCAGTGTGGTTGATCCACATGCGGATTCAGCTGAACTGCAGCATGAATACGGCTTTGCCCTTTGCGAAAAACCGGCAAGCGATTATGACGCCGTAATTGTAACTGTGCCACATAATGATTATAAAGAGCTGGAAGATGCTTATTTTTCAGGTATTACCAAACCGCACGGACTGGTGGCCGATTTAAAGGGTATTTACCGTAATAAGATTACCAGCCGGAATTACTGGAGTTTATAACAACCGTTAAACATGCCTTTCAAAGCAACTGATATACCCGGGCTTTTACTGTTTGAGCCAAATGTATTTGAGGACAGCCGTGGCTATTTCTTCGAATCCTATAATGAAAATATTTTCAAAGAACAGGGTATAGATGTGCGCTGGGTACAGGATAACCAGTCTTCTTCGCAGTATGGGGTAATCCGGGGCTTGCATTACCAGTTACCCCCATTTGCCCAAACAAAACTTGTTCGTGTATTGCGGGGCAAAATATTGGATGTAGTAGTCGATATCCGTAAAGGTTCCCCCACTTTTGGTAAGGCTTACAGTAAAGTCCTGTCTGCAAAAAATAAAAGGCAGTTATTTATACCAAAGGGCTTTGCGCATGGTTTTTCTGTATTAAGCGCAAAAGCAGAAGTGTTGTATAAGTGTGATGCGTTTTATAATAAACAAAGCGAGGCTGGTATCCTGTACAATGATCCCGTGCTAGGCATCGACTGGCGTATTCCTGCAGAAGAAGCGGTTATATCCGAAAAAGATATAGTATTACCTGTTTTTGCAGCGTGCCAGCATACTTTTGAATTTGAAGGATAATGGAGGTGAAGCCGCATATACTTATTACAGGTGCCAATGGCCAACTGGGTAAATCACTCAGGGATGTAGCCGGCGATTTTCCATCTTTTACCTATACATTTCTCTCCCGGGAAGACTTACCGGTCGATGATGCCGGAAAACTAAATGAGTATTTTGCTTTATATCAACCGGTCTTCCTCATCAATTGTGCAGCTTATACGGCTGTGGATAAGGCAGAGATGGAAAAAGAACTGGCTTACCAGGTAAATGCAGCAGCTACCGGTATGCTGGCTGATTTGTGTAAGCAACATCATTGCCGTTTTATTCATATTTCCACAGACTATGTTTTTGATGGCAGTGCGTCAGTGCCATATACAGAAGATGCGGCCACAAACCCCCAATCAATATATGGTGCCTCCAAACTCGAAGGCGAGCAGGAGGCTATGTCAATAAACCCGGAATCGTTAATCATCCGCACATCCTGGGTGTATAGTGAACATGGAAAGAATTTTGTGAAAACCATGATCCGGCTGATGTGTGAAAAAGAAGAAATAAACGTGGTAAATGATCAGCAGGGTTCTCCCACCTATGCAGGCGATTTGGCAAGAGCCATTTTACAAATAATAAATTATGGTAAATGGCAGCCCGGAATCTATCATTTCAGTAACCGGGGCAGCATCAGCTGGTATGAATTTGCCATAGCTATCAAAGAAATGATTAATAGTACATGCCAGGTAAATCCTATATCTACCAAACAATACCCAACCCCGGCCAGGCGGCCAGCTTATTCTGTGCTGGATACTGCTAAAATAACAAGCAGTTTTGGTATTAGCCCCCGGCCATGGCAAGAGGGCCTTGCAGCTTGCATAGACCGGCTTTAGTGTATCAAATATCCTTACGCCATACCGGTTTTTGGCCGTCTTTCTTTCAGGAAAATATTCCATCATTACAGTAAAACCTGACATTGAGTACCCCTTTGTTCGGTTATAATTTAACAGTCTGAAATACAGGTTTATTTCGGATTGTTTACAACAGCATTATTAACGATTGTAAAAACGGTTTTTTCAGACAGGTTGAATGCCATATGACAGTATAATTATCCATTTATTACACTGCAATACTTTTCTGCCTGCTGATACCGCTCCAATCTCAACCACAACGAAACGTTGATGAACCCGGGAGTAAAAAGCAGTGAGGCTTTTGTTTTCGAAAAAAAATACTTCGAAGATTTTTTGCTCAATGAGCAACGGCATACTGCAACCAGGCTGATTACGGCGGAGGATATTGATATGCACGCAAAAGAATCAGGCGATTATTTCCCGCATCATATGGATGAAGCCTGGTGTAATACACAGCCGTTTAAACACCGTATTGCACACGGCACACTCATTTTTACCATAGCCATTGGATTGACTGCCGGTTTTATCAATGAAGTGTCTATGACATACGGGTATGAGCGGCTTCGGTTTATTAAACCTGTTTATATAGGCGATGCACTAAAGGTTACTGTGACAATAAAAGAAAAAAAAGATCATAAAAAACCGGGATATGGCCTGGTAACAGAACTGGTCGAGTGTTTTAACCAGCAAAGTGAATTAGTTATGGTATGTGAACACCTTTTATTGGTTAATAAAAAAGGCACAGCATAAAATGGCAGCAGTTTTAAGAGGTATAACATGGGGGCACAGCAGGGGAATAACACCCCTGCTCGCTGCCGCCCAGCGTTTTGAAGAACTGCATCCTGGTATACAGGTGACCTGGAAGAAAAGAACATTACAGGAATTTGCCGACTTTCCTATTGAGGCATTGACGAAAGACTATGATTTATTAATCATTGATCACCCGTGGGTTGGATGTGCTGCTGATACCCATTGTGTACTGCCACTCAACGAATACCTCCCTGCTGCCTACCTGAAAAACCAGGAAGAACATTCAACTGGCGGATCGCATGAGAGTTATAACTATAACGGCAGCCAATGGGCATTAGCCATTGACGCGGCCACACCTGCGGCCAGCTACCGCAAAGATCTGTTTGAAAAAAATAACAGCCACCTGCCGCAAACATGGGAAGATGTGACAGAACTCGCCAAAGCCGGCAAGGTAGCCGTTCCGGCTATTCCTATTGACCTGCTGATGAATTTTTATAGCTTCTGCCTTGCACATGGTAAAGAACCATTTTTGAATAAAGAAGCAATTATTGACGAAGAGACAGGGTTGAAGGCCATCCAAACCATGCAGGAATTATATTCTCTTGTTGACAAAAAAATGTTTGGTTGTAACCCGATTGCGGTGGCAGAACTGATGAGCCGTACAAATGATTATTGGTACTGTCCTTTTGCTTACGGATACAGCAACTACTCCCGTGCCGGGTATGCGGATCACTTGCTTCACTACACGGATGTCGTTACGTTCAATGGTAAAAAAATACGAACGACGATTGGTGGAACAGGAATAGCGGTATCTGCATTCAGTGAACAAAAAGTAATGGCTGTCGAATTTGCGCAATGGGTGGCCGGTGAAAAAATGCAACAGACATTTTACCTGGAACACGGCGGGCAGCCCGGTCATTTGGCCGCATGGCAGGCTGATGCAGCGAACAGGCTGACCAACAACTTTTTCAAAGAACTGTTACCAGTAATGAAAAACGGATATATACGCCCCCGGTACAATGGGTATTTGCATTTCCAGGACCATGCAGGTAATCCGCTTCAGCAATGCCTGCTGGGCAACCTGTCAGCGCCGGAAGCCTTGCAACAAATGAACAAAATATATCAGCAGAGTTTGATACATCAACAACAACTAATAAAGGCATGACACAGTTACCATTGCACGGACTAGTGGTACTGGAGTTCAGCCAGTATTTATCAGCCCCCTCGGCGGGGTTGCGCCTGGCTGATTTAGGTGCAAGGGTTATAAAGATAGAACGGCCAAATGGCGGCGATGCAGGAAGAAAGCTTGCCATCAAAAATTTATGGATAGGTGATGACTCCCTGCTTTTTCATACCATCAACAGGAATAAAGAGAGTTTTACGGCTGATATGAAAAACCCGGATGATTTGGCTGTACTGAAAAAACTCATAGCCAAATCGGATATCATTATCCATAATTTCCGGCCAGGTGTTATGGAAAAGAATGGTCTGGGATATGAAGATGTGTTAAAAATAAATCCGGCTGCCATCTACTCATCCATTTCTGGTTATGGTAAAACCGGCGGATGGAAAAATAAACCAGGCCAGGACTTATTACTGCAATCTATTGCGGGCCTCGCCTTTACTACGGGTAATGCAGCAGAAATGCCGATGCCATTTGGTATAGCTATTGGTGATATACTGGCTGGTGCCCAATTAGTGCAGGGTATACTGGCAGCAGCAGCAGCGAGGGAACAGACAGGTGAAGGTGCCTTAATTGAAATTAGTTTGCTGGAAACGCTAATCGACTTCCAGTTTGAACTGCTTACTACTTTTTTTGCCAGCAACCAGCAGCCATTACGCAGTCAGATTAACAGTGGTCATACATTGCTAAGTGCACCGTATGGTATTTATAAAACAGCAGATAGTTTTATGGCCCTTGCTATGATGCCGTTGCATGAACTGGCCGAAGCAATTGACTGCGCAGCGCTTAAAAATTATGGGGCTGAAGATGCTTTTGAAAAAAGAGATGAAATCAAAAAAGTTATTGCTGCCCATTTACTGCAACAACCCTCTGCGTTTTGGTTAAAGCAATTGCAACAGCGGGATTTATGGGCAGCCGAAGTACTGAACTGGCAACAGCTTAAAAGCCACCCTGCTTACCAGAACTTGGGCATGGAGCAAACAATTGGGGCGAATGGTACGCAGCTAATAACCACACGTTGCCCCGTCCGGTTTAATGGTAAAACCCTCACCAGCGCAGAACCAGCACCTGCTTTGGGGCTGCATACAAAAGATATTTTGACCAATTTCATCAATGGTGTAACGATTAGTGAACAGGCAAATGCTATGAAACCGGCCGATAATAAACTGCTAAAAGATATACTTATAGTCGATTTCAGCCAGTTTCTATCCGGGCCATATGCCACACTGCGGCTCGCAGATTTCGGTGCAGAAGTCATAAAAATTGAACGCACAGGTACGGGCGATATCTGCCGAAATTTGTATGTCAGCGATGTGAAGATAGAGGGCGAGTCAACGATCTTTCATGCCATCAACCGCAACAAAAAAAGCTACCAGGCCAACCTGAAAGAAGAATATGACCTGCAACGCATAAAAGAACTGATAGCAAAGGCGGATGTGGTAGTACATAATTTCCGTCCCGGTGTAATGGAAAAACTGGGACTGTCCTACGATATCGTCAAACAAATCAAGCCGGATATCATCTATGCAGAAATAAGCGGCTACGGAACAGAAGGGCCCTGGAAAGATTTGCCCGGGCAGGATCTTTTACTGCAGGCCGTATCCGGATTGACCTGGCTCAGTAATAATGATGGCGAAAACCCAACACCCATGGGCGTGGCTGTGGTGGATATACTCGCTGGCACACACCTGGCACAGGGCATATTAGCATCACTCTATAAAAAAAGAAAAACAGGTGAAGGCGGTTTGGTGCAGGTAAGTATGCTGGAAAGTATACTTGATTTTCAGTTTGAAGTTTTGACCTGTTTTTATAATGATGGTAACCAGTTGCCGCGAAGAAGCAGTATTAATAATGCACATGCATATATAGCAGCGCCTTATGGCATATATAAAACAAAAGACAGTTTTCTGGCCCTGGCTATGACAGATATTGTAAGGCTGGGTGAACTGATTGGCTGTGAACCTTTGCTCCAGTTTACGGATAAGCGGGACTGGTTTTCCAAGCGAGACGACATAAAGAAAATAATTGCAGAACATTTGCTAAGTGATAATAATGCCCACTGGCTGGCCGTGCTGGAAAAAGCAGATGTTTGGTGTGCCCCCGTATTCAACTATGAGGAATTGATAAAGCAGGAAGCTTTTCAAAATCTGGACATGATTCTGAAAGTAAAAACAGGGAAGGGGTTTAGTTTGGAAACCACCCGCTGCCCGGTACGTATCAATGGCAAAATTCTTGTTTCTGATATTGGTGCGCCGCTGCTGGGCGAACACAATGCACTCATCGACAAAAAGTATAATTTGCAGAAGCCGCTGGCTTCGGCATAGCTGATCATGCAACGAATAATTGATACACATATTCATATCTGGGATTTTGACCGGGCTGATTATCCCTGGTTGAAAGGGGATACTTCTGTACTGAACCGCACATACACCATTGATGAAATAGAGCAAGAAAGAAAAAAGGCGGGTGTAACAGATGGCGTAATGGTGCAGGCCAGTTGCAATTTAGACGATACAGCGCTGATGCTGGAAGTTGCCGGAGAAAATGACTGGATACACGGTGTGGTGTGCTGGCTGCCATTAATGGATACCAATGAAACGGCCAGGTTGCTGGAAGATGAATTTTTGCCCAATCGCTACTTTGTTGGGGTACGTCACCTCATCCACGATGAAGCAGACAGTCAATGGTTGCTGCAACCACAAGTGATAGAGAGTTTGAAATTATTGGCGAAATATGATAAGCCTTATGACATAATAGGTGTAAAACCGGAGCATATTGAAACTGTACTGAAAGTAACGGAGCTGGTGCCTGAATTAAAAATGGTATTTGATCACCTGAATGCCCCGCCTATATCAACAAAGGAAAAATTTGGCCGCTGGGGAGAACTGATGAAAGAAGCTGCACAGAATAAGAACTTCCATGCTAAAATATCCGGGCTGGGTACAGCTTCGGGCAGTTTTGAAAACAGGATTGCAGACGATATTAAACCGTATGTTGAATTTGCACTGGAGCAATTTGGTGCGGATCGGTGCTTTTGCGGGGGGGACTGGCCGGTCAGTTTGTTATCCAATTCGTACAGCGGCACATGGCAAACAACTAAGGATATCCTCTCATCACTCCTGAATGAACAGGAGCAGGAGCAAGTATACTTTACCACCGCAAACAAGTTTTACAGCCTGGAGCTGTAATTGACTAAATTTGAACATAAGCCAGAAAATTGAGTAATAGTCATCCCATATATGTTATAGGTGCGGGTGGTATTGTAAATGATGCGCACCTGCCGGCCTATAAAATTGCTGGTTATAATGTACAGGGAATTTTCGACATTAATATTGAGAAGGCCCATGCTACCGCTGAAAAATTTTCCATACCCTTTAGTTATGCTTCGCTGGAAGACATGATTGCAGGCGCACCTGCCAATGCCATATTTGATGTTGCGGTGCCGGGCCCGCAAACCATACCCGTGCTATCGCAATTGCCTAACGGCGCACCTGTATTAATACAGAAGCCTATGGGCGAAAATTATGAGGAGGGTAAAAGAATACTTGAGATAGTGCGTCGAAAAAAACTACTGGCAGCCATTAATTTCCAGTTGCGCTATGCGCCTTATGTGCTGGCAGCAAAAGATTTTATTAAGAACGACAAACTTGGTCAGCTAAATGATATAGAAGTAAATGTGAATGTGCACACGCCATGGGATTTGTGGGATTTTTTGGTGGCATCGCCGAGGGTGGAAATACTTTATCATAGTATTCACTACATTGATCTGATCCGGAACCTGCTGGGCAACCCGCAGGCCGTATATGCCAAAACAACAAAGCATCCTTCTATGCCCCGGCTGGCGTCTGTAAGGAGCAATATCATTCTGGATTATGGCGAAATGGTAGCTGCCAATATCTTAACAAACCATTGTCATAATTACGGCACACCCAAACAGCAGTCGTATATAAAAATAGAAGGGAGCAAAGGGGCCGTAAAAATAAATTTCGGGGCATTGATAGATTATCCCCGCGGTGCGGCCGACAGTTTTGAATATGTATTGCTGGAGGAAGGAAAAGAACCGGAGTGGAAGACAATCCAGGTGGAAGGCAGCTGGTTCCCGCATGCCTTTATTGGGAGCATGGCACAGGTGATGATGGCTGCTGAGGGAAAAATAGAAAGACCCGATAACAGCGTGGAAGATTGTATATATACCATGGCCTGCGTGGAAGCGGCCTATCTGTCCAGCAAACAGGGCGGTGTGAGCATAAACAGTATTGGTGGTAAGGTTCTGTAATAAAATTGGCACATGAAACAATCAGCATTCGTTATAGCGCTACTCTTTTCCGTATCATCCCTTGCACAGCTTGTTGCGTTTCCGGGTGCAGAAGGTTTTGGTAAATATGCCACAGGTGGCCGCGGTGGTAAAGTGGCGATTGTTACTAATACCAATGATAAAGGTGAAGGCAGTTTTCGCTGGGCATTGGAACAATACCCCGGTGAACCGCTGACCGTTGTGTTTGCAGTTGGCGGTATGATAGAACTGGAATCAAATATTTCTATCAAACGTTCTAACCTGACTATTGCAGGGCAAACAGCACCAGGTGATGGCATTTGTTTGAAAAACTATTCCTTCATCGTCAATGGTGCTTCTGCCAAAGGCAATCATGGCAATATCATCATCCGCTATATCCGCAGCCGTCCCGGTGGTACAGACAAGAAAGGATTGTATGGTTATAATATGGAAAACTGTCATGACGTAATTGTTGATCACTGCAGTTTTAGCTGGGCCAATGAAGAATGTGCGGCCATGTACGATACCAAAAATACCACCGTGCAATGGTGCATCATCAGTGAAGGATTATATAGTGCAGGACATATGAAGGGCAATCGTTCATACGGCGGTGTATGGGGCGGACAAAATGCATCCTATCATCACAATCTTATTGCACATTTGAATAACCGTGCTATACGCTTTAATGGTGCAAGGGCCCACGATACACTGGCGCTGATTGACTACCGGAATAATGTAGTTTATAATTGGGGCAACAGCAATGCCTGCTATGGTGGCGAAGTAAATATCCCGGGCGGTGTTTCGCAAGTAAACATTGTCAATAATTATTATAAGCCCGGGCCGGCAGCCCCTGCCGAATTAAAATTTGTTCATGCTTCTTATCAGCAGGAAAAAAGCAAAGGAACTGGACAGTGGTATACAGATGGCAATATCATGGAAGGTGATAGATCGTTAACAAAGAAAAATGAACGGGGGGTTGACCTGGCAGAAGCAGGCTATCCGAAAAACGCTATTGCTGACAAACCTTTTTCGATTTCAGTCCCGCTGCCGGAGCAGACGGCTTCCGATGCTTATGCTGAAGTATTAAAATATGCCGGGGCAAACATTCCCAAAAGAGATGAGGTGGACGACCGGGTGGTGAGTGAAACAAAAACCGGCACAGCCCGTGGTAAAGGGGTGTACGGTAAACCGGGTATTATTGATTTGCCTTTTGTTGTAGGGGGCTGGCCGGTATATCAAAACGGAGTTGCTCCGGTAGATACGGATAAAGATGGTATGTCGGATGATTGGGAAAAGAAAAATGGATTAAACCCGACTGATGCGGCGGATGGGAATAAAACAGACAAAGCTGGTTATACCATGCTGGAAAATTACCTGAACGAATTAGTTATAGTGAGATAGCCATGCAGAAATTAATTCTTATACTGCTTCTTATTTGTCAGTACGCTGCAAAAGCGCAGCTTGATGTAAGAAGTAATTTTATCACACCCCGTACACTGTTTGGTATTGAGCAGTTGCAGAAAGCTATAAAAGAGACGGGCCTTAGTAATAAATTATACAAACTAACATTGCGTAAACGGAATTATCTGGGTCTTGCTAAAGTTGATTCTAATAACAGAAAAGAATCATTCCTGATAAACGCTAGTGGCTTCTCAGCAAGTATAATAGGCACAGACGAGTCCGGAATTTTATACGGGTGCCTTGAGCTTGCCAAAAAAATCAAAGAAACAAAAGCCTTTCCGGCCAATTATCAATTCCGCGATGCCCCCGAAATGGTCTTACGTGGACAGTGCATCGGCCTGCAGAAATCAACCTACCTGCCCGGCAGGAATGTATATGAGTATCCTTATACACCGCAAACCTTCCCCTGGTTTTATGAGAAAAAATTATGGCTGCAGGTGCTTGATTCTATGGTGAACAACCGGATGAATTCACTTTATCTCTGGAACGGGCATCCGTTTGCATCATTGGTAAAGTTGAAAGACTATCCCTATGCTGTAGAAGTAGATGATGCCATGTTTAGAAAGAATGAGGAGATGTACCGCTTCATTACTACCGAAGCAGATAAACGGGGCATATGGGTGATACAAATGTTTTATAATATTATTGTATCTAAACCATTCGCAGAACATCACAACATAAAAACGCAGGAACGGGAGCGGCCAATCCTTCCGGTCATTGCAGACTACACCCGTAAATCCATTGCAGCCTTTGTCGAAAAATATCCCAACGTAGGATTAATGGTATGTCTTGGTGAAGCCATGCAGGGCACGGGGCCTGATGATATAGAATGGTTTACCAAAACGATTATCCCGGGTGTACAGGATGGATTGAAAGCATTGGGTAAGACGGAAGAACCGCCGATTGTTTTAAGGGCACATGATACGGATGCGCCGTCGGTGATGAAAGCCTCATTGCCCTTATACAAAAATTTATATACAGAAGCCAAATTCAATGGTGAGGCGCTTACCTATGCAAGGCCAAGAGGAAGCTGGGCTGAACTGCATCGAACATTAAGCAAGCTCGGTAGTGTGCAAATAGAGAACGTACATATACTGGCCAACCTGGAACCTTTCCGGTATGGATCGCCCGATTTCATTCAGCAGAGTGTAATAGGTATGCATGAAGTAATGGGTGGAAATGGTTTGCACCTTTATCCGCAGGCATCTTATTGGGACTGGCCATACAGTGCAGATAGCGTAAAAGGAGGCAAACGATTATTGCAAATAGAACGTGACTGGATCTGGTACAAAGCGTGGGCACGTTATGCCTGGAAAGCGAAAAGAAACAGGGAAGACGAAATGAACTACTGGGGGCAGTTGCTTGCAGAGAAGTTCGGATGTACGACGGGCGAAGGCCTCTGGATTTTGAAAGCATACGAGGAGACCGGTGAGATAGCTCCCAAGCTGTTGCGTCGTTTTGGAATAACAGATGGAAACCGTCAGACCCTTACCCTCGGTATGCTCATGACCCAGCTTATCAATCCTTACCGGTATGGATTATTTACATTATTATATGATGCAGAAGCACCGGAAGGGGAGATGTTGCTCGACTATGCAGATAAACGGGCTAAAGGCATTCCTGCTAAAGGTGAAACACCATACCAGGTTATTACAGATGTAAGGCATCATGCCGACATGGCGATGTCGGCTATCAGTTATGCAAAACCAACAAAAAATAAGGAAGAATTTGCCCGGTTGAAAAATGATATCCTTGCTTACCATGCGATGGCCTGGTTTTATTCGCAAAAAGCTGAGGCGGCATTAAAGACATTGCACTATAAATACTCCAACAAGATAAGTGATCTTGATGATGCAGCAAAAAGCCTGGACGAGTCAGTAAAAAGCTTTGAACGCTTAACAAAACTCACTATACCGGCATACCTGTATGCCAATAGTATGCAAACTTCACAGCGCAAAATTCCCATGCGGGGTGTGGATGGCACATACAAACACTGGAAAGAAATGTTGCCGGTATTTAAAACCGAACTGAATACATTCAGGCATAAAATTGATTCGCTGAAACAAAGTGCAGGTAAACCTGTACGGGAAATAAAGCCTTTTGCAAACGCAGCCGTGCAAACAATATTAACTACGGCCATTCCGCAGGTGGATAAACCGATATTCCCGGATACAGTATTCCTGGTAAAAGGGATGGCTGCTGAACTCCGGGGGTTAAAAGCTGTATCGTTTCCGTTCAAACAGATGATGCAGCAAGGAACGGCAATAACCTTTTCAACGGATAGGCCGGTGAAAATATTGGTGGGTTATTTTAAAACACAGCGGGGAGCTTTTGTAAAGGATACCGTATTTCTGAAGGCGCCGGAACTGGAAACGAATGCAAGTGCAGATGATTATGGCCAGGCTGAGATAAAAATTTCAAACGCTATTTCTATTGAAGGATTGCCGCCAGTAAATGTGCATAGTTATAGTTTTAAGGCAGGACAACATACGCTGAAATTGGAAAAGGGTGTATGTCTGTTACTTGGTTTTGTAGATGGGGATACTATCATACCCATATATGATGCGGGGCTGATGAGTGATTTGAAAAATAAAACAATGGACTGGTTATTTGAATAAATGGCTCACAGATTTTCCGGATTGACACAGACAATTTATAGAAAACTGTAGCGGTATAATTTAGCCTGATATGAAAGAACGTAATAAGATACTCATCGCTTGCGTCCTGTTACTAATAAAGCAATTAGTGATAGCGCAGGATTTAAAACTTTGGTACCGTCATCCGGCGGTGAAGTGGACAGAGGCATTGCCCATTGGTAATGGCCGTATTGGTGCAATGGTATTTGGCGGATTAGAAAATGATCGTATACAGTTTAATGAGGAGACACTATGGAGTGGCGAACCGAGAAGCTATAGCCGGCCGGGTGCTTACCAATATTTGGACAGTATTCGTAAACTGGTATTTGCCGGTAAGCAGAAAGAAGCAGAAGCCCTTGCTGAAATGCAATTCATGGGACTGAAAAGCTTTGAAGCAGAAAAAACCGAATGGATAAATACAGTAACGGCTGACAAAAAGTATGCAGCTGTGAATTTTGACGACAGCAAATGGAAAACCATGACGGTGCCCAGTTGGGACGGCTGGGAAACCATCGGCTTTGAAGGGTTGGATGGCGCTGTATGGTTGCGCACCATTTTTCTTTTGCCCGAAACATGGACACCTTCCGATATGATCTTCGATTTTAACCGCATCCGTGATTATGACTACAGTTATGTAAATGGCGTATTGATTGGAAGCCAGCAAAATGCAGAGGGGAGGAAATACAAAGTTGCCAAAGAAAACCTGCGCAAAGGAAAAAACACGATAGCTATACTGGTGTTGAATTTTTCAAACAAAGGCGGCATATACGGTTATAAGGATACAGTCAATCATATTGGCGTATATACGCCCGGCAATGAAGCGGCAAAAATTTCTCTGAACGGACAATGGAAATACTTAGTGTTAAATGATAATCCTCCGCCTGTTGGCACTTACCAGGCCGACTACCAGCCCTTTGGCGATTTGAATTTGCAATTTACCGGTACGGCAGAAGCGACTAAGTACAAAAGAGAACTGGATATAGCCAACGCAGTGGCTGCTACCTCGTACACATTGAATGGAGTGGACTATAAACGGGAATATTTTATCTCGTCACCCAACCAGGCCATGGTAATAAACTTGTCGGCCAATAAAAAGGCAAGCATCAGTTTTAATGCCGTGCTGAGCAGCCTGCACAGAAACTTCACCGTTACACAACTCAACAACAATACCGTTATACTTTCACTGAAAGTACGTACCGGTGTACTGGAGGGTAAAAGCTATCTGCAGGTATTGTTAAAAGGCGGGACACTGGCAGTCAAAAACGGGGTACTCGCAGTAACAAAAGCGGACGAAGCCATCCTGTATGTAACAGCGGGTACGAGCTATAAAAACTATGAAGATGTTACAGCCGATCCGGCAAAGCCATGTACAGATGCCCTGCAGTCGTTGACTGGTAAAACATACAAAGAAATAAAAGAAGCGCATATTGCTGAATACAAAAGCTGGTTTACTACTTTCTCTGTTTCATTTGGCGAAAAACACAACAAGGACATTCCTACGGATATACGTTTAAATAGTTTTGCTGCTGGTGATGATCCTTCCTTTGCAGCCTTGTATATGCAGTATGGCCGCTACCTGCTCATATCGGCTTCACGCCCGGGAACAAGGCCGGCCAACTTGCAGGGTATCTGGAATGATCTGATCAATCCGCCATGGGGCAGCAAATACACGACCAATATCAATGCGGAAATGAACTACTGGCCGGCAGAATTGCTGAACCTGTCGCCGATGCATGAACCGTTGTTTAAAATGATCGAGGAATTGGCCGTAACAGGTAAGCAAACGGCAAGGGATCATTACAATGCACCGGGCTGGGTATTGCATCATAATACGGATCTATGGCGGGGCACAGCGCCTATTAATGCAGCCAATCACGGTATATGGGTTACAGGTGGTGCATGGTTGTGCCAGCATTTATGGGAGCATTACTTATTTACACAGGATAAAACATTTTTGAAAGAAAGGGCTTACCCGCTAATGAAAGAAGCAGCATTGTTCTTCAATGCATTTCTGGTTCATGATCCGGCAACCGGTTTTTTGATCAGTACACCCTCCAATTCACCTGAACAAGGAGGCCTTGTGGCTGGACCGACGATGGATCATCAAATTATTCGTACCCTGTTCGGAAACGTGGTGGAAGCTGCTGCAGTATTAAATACTGATGCAGATCTGAGCAATAAACTAAAGGAAAAGATCAGGCAAATAGCGCCGAACAGGATTGGCAAGCATGGACAGTTGCAGGAATGGATGCAGGATATAGACAATCCAAACAATAAACACCGCCATATATCCCATCTGTGGGGTATGTACCCGGGTAGCGAAATTAATTATGAGCAAACACCTGCTTTAATGAATTCAGCGAAGAAATCATTGTTGTTCCGTGGCGATGAAGCTACCGGCTGGAGCCTTGGCTGGAAAATAAACTGCTGGGCGAGGTTTAAAGATGCGGAGCATACATTCACCATGATAAAAATGTTGCTCAGCCCGGTAAAAGGTGGTGCGGGGAGTTATCCTAACTTATTTGATGCGCATCCGCCATTCCAGATTGATGGCAACTTTGGTGGTGCAGCCGGCATTGGGGAAATGCTGGTACAAAGCCATACGCAGTATATAGATATACTGCCTGCCTTACCTGCTGAATTTGAAGAGGGTGAGGTAAAAGGTATCTGTGCCCGTGGCGGCTTTGTGCTGGATATAAAATGGAAGGAAGGGAAATTAAAACAGTTGAAAGTAAAATCCCATGCAGGCCTGCCTTTGCAAATAAGATATAACGGAATCGTAAAAAATATACCCACGGTAAAAAACGGAGTGTACAGTTTTGATGCGTCGCTTAAAAATGAATAGAAAATTTACCAGCTGTATTACTACTATTTGGCTGACGTTGCGGCGCTCCGTTGATCGTCCCGTAATCCTATTGAGCAAGCTGCAGGGTTTCCGCCTGCAAGCGGAAATCATAAATATCGGAGATTTAAAGCCCTTCCTGCGGAGGGGTTTGGGGAGGCTTTTGTGTCTCTGTGCCGTACTGTCTTTGTGTTGCAACATTTATGCTCAACGGCAAACTATTTCACTCGACAATGACTGGCAGACTTCCCTTGATAGCAAAACATGGAAAGCTGTAAATGTTCCCCACAACTGGGATGATTATTACGGATACCGCCGCTTATTGCACGGTAACTTGCATGGAGAAGCGACCTACAAGCGAAACTTAAGTATCAGGCAAGCCAAAACCGGTAAACGGTTCTTTTTATTTTTTGAAGGGGTTGGCTCGTATGCGACAGTATTTCTCAACAATAAAAAAGTAGGTGAACACAAAGGAGGGCGTACCACGTTTACCATAGACATAACGGATGTATTGAAAACAGATGGCAGCAACAATCAACTGCTGGTAAAAGCAGCCCATCCCGCCAATATCCAGGACCTGCCCTGGGTATGCGGTGGCTGCAGCGACGAGCGGGGTTTCTCCGAAGGTTCACAACCGCTTGGTATATTCAGACCGGTACATTTAGTTATAACAAATGATGTACGCATTGAGCCTTTTGGGGTTCATGCCATGGCAGACATGGATAGTGCGAGTACAAAAGCCACATTATACATACATACCAGTTTTAAAAATTATACAAACAAGCACCGGCTTGTGCAGGTAGTGCAGCATTTGGAGGATGAAAAAGGAAAGTTTATAACGTGGAAGGGAAATTTTCATGAACTCAATGCAGGCGATTCAGTCACTTTAATGTCAGATCGCATTGTTGTGACTAACCCAAAACTCTGGTCGGTGGAAAGTCCCAGCCTGTATACTATTAAGACATTTTTATTGGAGAAGAATAAAATAATTGATAGTGTCGTTACACCATTTGGATTTCGTACAGTAAAATGGAATAAATCTTCTAACCAGTTTATACTAAATGGTAAGCCGGTATTTATAAATGGCATTGCTGAATATGAGCATATCATCGGGCAAAGCCATGCATTCAGCAAAGAGCAGATAGAAGCCAGGATAAAATGGATACAGGCTGCGGGTTTCAATGCGTTTCGTGACGGTCATCAACCGCACAACTTATTGTATGGAAAGCTGTGTAATGAGAAAGGCATACTTTGGTGGACACAACTAAGTGCCCATGTATGGTACGATACGAAAGAATTCCGTGACAATTTTAAAACTTTACTACGGGAATGGGTGATAGAACGGCGAAACGATCCATCTGTTATCTTATGGGGCTTGCAGAATGAAAGTAAGTTGCCAAAGGATTTTGCTGCGGAATGTACTGCACTTATCCGTTCATTGGATCCCACAGCATCAACACAGCGGCTGGTTACCACCTGCAATGGCGGTGAAGGTACAGACTGGGATGTGCCGCAAAACTGGACAGGTACCTACGGCGGTAATCCTGCTACCTATGATGAAGATTTAAAAAAACAGGTATTGGTGGGCGAATACGGTGCATGGCGTACCATTGATCTGCATAGTGAAGGTGGTTATCAGCAAAGCGGTCCATTGAGTGAAGACCGCATGACAGCACTGATGGAGCAGAAAGTACGGCTGGCAGAGAAAGTAAAAGATAGTGTGGCCGGTCATTTCTTCTGGCTGCTCACCTCGCATGATAATCCGGGAAGGGTGCAGGGTGGTGAAGGATTGAGAGAGTTGGATAGAATTGGCCCGGTGAATTATAAAGGCTTGCTTACGCCATGGGAAGAGCCCACGGATGCGTTTTACATGTACCGCAGCAATTATGCGGATAAGTATAAAGAGCCTATGGTATACATCGTATCGCACACCTGGCCCAACCGCTGGATACAACCCGGTATAAAAGACGGTATCAGTGTGTATTCCAATTGTGATGAAGTGGAGTTGTTTAATGATTTAAATGGTTCGTCGTTTGGCAGGAAGAAAAAGAACGGTATCGGCACGCATTTTCAATGGGACAGTGTGAACGTAAAGTATAATGTACTGAGCGCTGTGGGCTATATTGATGGCAAACTTGCTGCTACGGACATAATCGTGTTAAACCATTTGCCTGAATCCCCCAATTTTAAAGATTTCAGGGACAGATATGCTACTACATTAAAGCCGGCAAAGGGTTATACGTATGTGTACCGTATTAATTGCGGCGGCCCCAATTATACAGATGAGTATGGTAATAATTGGGAGGCGGATAAAAATTTTGTCAGTTCCTGGACAAAAGATTTTCCTGAACTTCCAACTGACTTCGCCAGCCAGCGCCGCACTTTCTCTCCGATAAAAGCAACCAACGACTGGAAGCTGTTTCAAACCTTCCGCTATGGAAAAGATAAATTGAAATATGAGTTTGAAGTAGGTAATGGTGAGTACCTGGTGGAACTATATTTTATTGAGCCCTGGTTGGGTATTGGCGGTGGTATGAAGGCCAGCGGAATGCGGTTGTTTGATGTGTCCATTAATGGTAAAAGGGTGCTGGATGATGTAGATATCTGGAATGAAGCGGGTACAAACACAGCATTAAAGAAAACAGTAAGGGCAAAAGTTATTAATGGAAAACTCATTATTTCATTTCAGGATAATAAGGCAGGGCAGGCAGTAATTTCGGCGATAGCCATTGCCTCAACCAATCCATATGGAAACGAGGGGAAAATAGTAGATACCGGCAGGCCGATTTATGAATATGCAGTAAAGTCATGGCTGGATATTGGTGATAAAGTTTACGAACATGAGCCTTTTGTTTTTCATTCCTTACCGGCTAATCTGTACGGTGCAGACTGGATTCAGTTTAAAACAAAAAAGACGCAGCGGCTTGCTTCATATATGGCTAAAAAGCCTGTTGATTTTTTTATAGGAATATCGGATGATGATACGGCAAGTAATGAGCTGAGTGGTATTGAGAAGACACACACACAAATTGTTACGGATGAAGATGCTGGTAAAACGTACCAGGTATACCGGAAAAGACTGAAAGCCGGAGAATCGGTGAAAGAGATTCCGCCTGGTACAATTGCTGTAATAGTTCCTGTAAATGATATGCAACCGGCCTATGATTTGAAAGCTGTAAAGCAATACAGGACTAACATAGTAAAGACAGGTGAAGGTGTCATCAAAGATTCTGTAAATGGCCGGTTCTGTGCTGTTATAAAATCAAATTCTCAAACAGCGGTTGACTACCCGGTTCAAACAGGTGTGGCCGACCGTTATTCAATAACCGTGAAATATTTTTATGGCAAAGAGCAAACGGTGAAAGGTAAGCTGCAGCTGATTGGCCCGGGCAACACCATGATGCAGGAAGAAGAAGTAAACTTTAGTTTTACAAGGCCCGGCAAATGGAACCAGTTTACAATCAATACCAGTTCACAGATAAATGCAGGTAATTATATAATAAGACTGGTGGTGGAAGATGCGGAAGGGCTGGCCTTCAGCGGAATTGATATACAATAGAAATCAGAAAAGCCGAAATTGAAAAGAATAGTTTTTATAGCAGGTTTTTTGGCACTTACGCACCTCATGCATGCGCAACTGCAAGTAACAAGGTTGCGGGTGGAATATGCAGAAAACCCAACAGGTGTTGATGCGGTGAAACCACGCCTTAGCTGGGAACTGCAAAGCACGCAGCAAAGCGTATTACAAACGGCATACAGGGTTTTGGTGGCTGATGACTCGGTGCAACTTAAAAATGGCACCGCCAATATTTGGGATAGCAAAAAACAAACAAGCAGCGCTTCTGTGCAGATACAATACAACGGTAAGCCGCTGACGAGTACCAAAAAATATTACTGGAAAGTACAGGTATGGGACAATAAGGGCAACACGAAAGAAAGCAGTACTGCTTACTGGCAAATGGGCCTGCTGGAAAAAATTGACTGGGCCAATGCCAGGTGGATTGGCTACAATGAACCAGTTGATTCATTGCGCATATTCCCGCATATGCACCAAAGCGGAAAAAAAAGCTGGGGGCCCAGAAGGAATATATTACCGCTGATGCGGAAAGAGTTTGATATAAAAAAAACAATCCGCTCTGCCACGGCCTATATCTGCGGCCTCGGCCATTTTGAGATGTACCTGAATGGGAAAAAAATAGGCGATCACTTACTCGATCCGGGCTGGACCAATTATGCAAAGCATGCACAGTATGTAACATTTGATATTACACAGTATTTACAACAAGGAAAGAACGCCATGGGAGTAATGCTCGGCAACGGATTCTACTACATTCCAGGTCAGCGGTATCGCAAAATGACCGGCGCATACGGCCACCCGAAAATGATCCTGCGGACGGTGATAGAATATACGGACGGTACAGCAGAGAATATCATAACCGATCAAAGCTGGCAAACAACTGCATCACCTGTCATATTCAGCAGCATATTTGGTGGTGAAGATTATGATGCTAATATGGAACAGGAAGGCTGGAATCAACCCGGTTTTTCAAAGGACGATAAACGCTGGTTGCCCGTTATCCTGACTACAGGCCCTCCGCAACTGCAATCACAAATGCAGGAACCGGTGAAAATAATGCAGCGTTTTCCTGTTGTTGGGCAAATGGAGTTGAAAAAGAATGTTGTTGTGTACGACCTCGGGCAAAATTTCTCAGGTATACCTGCTGTAGCTGTCCGTGGCAATAAAGGGGATACGGTAAGAATATATTGCGCTGAATTATTAAATGCCGATGGTACCGCAAACCAAAAAGCAACGGGCTCACCATCTTATTTTACCTATATATTAAAAGGAAGTACTGCGGATGAAAACTGGCAACCCAGTTTCTCCTATACCGGTTTCCGCTATATGCAGGTACATTGCATTGCAAAAGATAGTTTGCAGCCCGCACCACTCGTGAAACATATTGAAGGACTGCATATTCGTAATGCCGTTTCACCGGTTAGCTCTTTTACCTGCTCCAACGAACTATTTAATAAAACATGGACGCTGATTGACTGGGCAGTAAAGAGTAATACAGTAAGCGTGTTTACCGATTGCCCGCACCGGGAAAAACTGGGCTGGCTGGAGCAAACGCACTTAATGGGGGCATCCGTTCAATACAACTATGATATTGCCACACTGAACCGGAAGATGATCGAGGATATGAAGAATGCACAATATGCAGACGGAAAAATTCCGGAAATAGCACCTGAGTTTACAGAATTCACACCGCCGTTTGATGAATCGCCGGAATGGGGAAGCGCCGCCATAATACTGCCATGGTACAATTATAAATGGTACGGTGATAAACAAACATTGGCAGCAGCCTACCCGATGATGCAGCGCTACCTGGATTACCTGCTTACAAAAGATTCAGCATATATTTTAAAGCATGGCCTGGGCGACTGGTTTGATATCGGACCAAAGAAATCAGGCTTTGCCCAAATGACCAAAATGGGTGTTACAGCCACAGCTACTTTATACTACGATCTTACCATATTGGCAGAAGTTGCTGCACTGTTAAACAAAGCGGGTGACAGCAAGAAATATAAAGCATTGGGTGTTGAAGTAAAAACGGCCTTCAACCAGGCGTTTTTTAATAAACAAACGATGCAATACGATTCCGCCAGCCAAACAGCCAATGCCATGGCGCTATATATGAACCTGGTGGAGCCGCAACATAAGCAAGCTGTATTGAATGCACTGATACGAGATATAAAAAGCCGCAACAATGCATTGACAGCCGGAGATATTGGGTACAGGTATCTACTAAGGGCATTGGAGAATGCCGGGCGCAGCGATGTGATTTTTGACATGAACAGCCGCGATGATGTACCGGGTTATGGTTTTCAATTGAAGCATGGGGCAACAGCCTTAACAGAAAGCTGGCAGGCCTATGAGTCAGTCAGTAACAATCATTTTATGCTTGGGCATTTAATGGAATGGTTTTATACCGGACTTGCTGGAATAAACCAAAGCAATAATTCAGTTGGCTATAAAGACATTGAAATCAGGCCGCAGCCAGTTGGCAATATTTCATTTGTAAAAGCGAGTTATCAGTCGGTGTACGGGGAAATAATGAGTGAATGGAAAATTGAAGATGGCCAGTTTAAACTGATGGTTACAAACCCTGCTAATACAACCGTCACCATTTATCTGCCTGGTAGCAAACGGTCAGTAAAAGCAGGTTCTGGTAAACATGCGTATAGCATAAAATGGAAATAACATGAATGTATTGGTATGTGAACAGCCGGGTTCTTTTATATATACAAATAAAGAGAAACCGCTCCCTGAAAAAGGAAAAGCCATATTGAGAGTGCAGCGAGTTGGTATTTGCGGTACTGATTTGCATGCATATGAAGGCACACAACCCTTTTTTAATTATCCCCGCATACTGGGGCATGAGCTGGCAGCGGTGATCGAATCGGTGGAACCTGGTCATGGATTTGAAGCAGGAGATAAGGTTTCCATCATTCCTTATTTTAATTGTGGCAGATGTATAGCCTGCCGCCAGGGATTGCCTAATTGTTGTGCCGCTATATCAGTATTTGGTGTACATGCTGATGGCGGTATGTGTGAATATATATCCGTGCCCGTTCAATATTTGTTGAAAGGAAATGATATGAGTTTTGATGAGCTGGCATTAATCGAACCACTTGCTATTGGTGCGCATGGCGTTCGCCGGGCTGCGGTAAAAGCCGGTGAATATGTGCTGGTAATTGGAGCCGGCCCGATAGGGTTGGGTATTATGGAAATGGCCCGTATTACTGGTGCCGAGGTGATAGCGATGGATGTAAATGAAAGCCGGTTGGATTTTTGTAAAGAGAAGTTGCAGGTGTCACACACGATCAATCCGGCTAAGGAAGATGCGGTGGCAAAACTAAAGACCCTAACTAACAACGAGATGCCCACCGTGGTGATTGATGCAACGGGTAATTTAAAGGCCATCAACAACGCCCTGCAGTACTTGGCCCACGGCGGACGGTATGTGCTGGTGGGATTACAAAAAGAAAACTTCAGCTTTAGTCATCCTGAATTTCATAAGCGGGAAACAACATTAATGAGTAGCCGCAATGCTACCAAAGAAGACTTTGAACAGGTAATGAATGCCATGCGTACTAAGCAGGTGCAGCCTGCTACCTATATCACACACCGGGTACTGTTTAATGAAGTAAAAGATAATTTTGAAAGCTGGCTGAACCCGGCGACAGGTGTAATAAAAGCGATGGTGGAGTTATAATTATATTTGAACCATGCAGAAACGAGTACTAGGTAAAACCGGATTTGAGATTTCAGCTATTAGCCTGGGCACCTGGCAGGTGGGGGGTAAATGGGGCAGCGCATTTGATGAAAAAAATGCAGAGCAAATATTGCACACTGCGGCCGATAATGGAATTAATTTTATTGATACAGCCGATGTGTACAGCGATGGTGACAGCGAGAAAGCCATCGGTCGTTTCTTAAAACAGCGGAGCGAACGCATGTATGTAGCCACCAAGTGCGGACGCCAAATTAATCCGCATGTGAATGAAGGCTATACTGTAAAAGTGCTGCGTCAGTATGTCGAGGATAGTTTGAAGCGCTTGCAGCTGGAGCGAATCGACTTAATACAATTGCATTGCCCGCCGACGGCAGTGTATTACAGGGCCGAAATATTCGGACTATTTGATGATTTAAAAAGAGAAGGCAAAATAGATCAGCTCGGTGTTAGTGTGGAGAAGGTGGAGGAAGCCCTCAAGGCAATTGAATTTGAGAACGTCGCAACAGTACAAATTATATTCAATATGTTCCGGCAGCGCCCCGCTGAGTTATTTTTCAAACAGGCAAAGGAAAAGAATATTGGTATAATCGTCCGGGTGCCGCTGGCCAGTGGCTTGTTAACCGGCCGTTATTCAAAGACAACCATATTTCAAAAAGGGGATCACCGCTTTTTCAACCGGGAAGGCGCCGCCTTTGACAAAGGGGAAACGTTTTCTGGTATACCTTATGAAACAGGGTTAGAGGCTGTGGAGGCACTAAAAGAAATATTTCCCGCCAATACTGATTTAGCCATTGCTGCATTGCAATGGATCTTGCGATATGAAGAAGTGAGCACCATCATACCGGGCGCATCAGTACCCGAACAGGTTACTGCTAATTTAGCAGCATTGCATTCGCAGGCATTAACTGCTGCGCAAACCGGGCAAGTAAAAGGAGTTTACGAAAAATTTATAAAGCCAACAGTACATCATTTATGGTAAGAGTAAGCCTGATAATATTATCTCTTCTGCTTGAAGTTATATGCTTGCAAGCCCAGCCCCGCCAGGTAATTGATTTTAATAAAGGATGGAAATTCTTCCTGGGAAATGATACTGCTGCATTGCTTCCGGAATATAATGACAGCAAGTGGCGTTTATTAGCTGTACCACATGACTGGAGTATTGAGTCCGATTTTATAAAAGATGCACCTGCCACACCGGAAGGCGGTTCTTTACCCGGTGGTATTGGATGGTACAGAAAAACATTTGTATTACCTGCTTCAGCAAAAAATAAGAATGTAGCAATCGAATTTGACGGCGTGTATCAAAATAGTGAAGTATGGATTAATGGCCACTATCTCGGCAAACGGCCGAATGGGTATGTAAATTTTAGCTATGAGTTAACGGAGCATTTAAAACCTGCACCGCAAAAAAATGTAATTGCTGTAAAGGTGGATAATTCGCAGCAACCGAATTCAAGATGGTATAGTGGTTCCGGAATATATCGAAGTGTAAAACTAGAGATTACAGGACCAACACAAATAAAGGATAACGGATTGTTCGTGGTTCCTGTTGTATATAGCGATACTCATGCAACTGTGTCGCTGGTCACAGAAATTTATGTCCGGAATCAAGGTTACGAAACCTTGCGAATCGAATATCAGATACTCGATCCAACGGGAAAAAAAGTTGCAAATGTCGATAAGACGGAAAGACCTGTTTACCGGACAGATTATACATTACATAAATACTATCATGATTACAGCTTAGACAACCCGATAAAATGGTCGCCAGAAAAACCAGCGCTATATAAATTAATTACCCGTGTGTACCGGAATGAAAAACTCGTAGATGAAAAGCATACACGGTTCGGTTTTCGAACAATAAACTTTGATAGTAAGAAAGGTTTCTTACTCAATAACCAGCCGCTCAAATTGCAAGGCGTATGCATGCACCATGACCTTGGGGCTCTCGGTGCAGCTTTTAACAAAGAGGCAGCAAGAAGGCAGTTAAGGATTTTAAAAGAAATGGGTACCAATGCTATCCGTTTCTCACACAACCCTCCCGCATCCGAAATGCTTGACCTATGCGATGAAATGGGTTTCCTTGTAATTGATGAAGCTTTTGACATGTGGAAGAAAAAGAAAAATAAATATGATTATCACAAAGATTTCCCGGAGTGGCATAAAAAAGATTTAGAAGCGATGGTCTATAGGGACAGAAACCATCCGTCCATTATTGCCTGGAGCATTGGCAACGAAATACGGGAACAATTCGACAGTACCGGTATCACCATTACAAAAGAGCTAACGGATATTGTAAAGGCTATTGATCCAACAAGGCCTGTTATCAGTGCTATGACCGAAACAAAAGCGCCGTATAATTTTATTGCGAAGTCTGGTGCATTGGATGTGTTTGGTTTTAATTATAAAGAATACGATTACGATTCACTGCCCCTTCGTTTTCCCAATCAGAAATTTATCGGAACCGAGATTGCATCATCAATTGCTACCAGGGGTGTCTACTACCGGCCCAGCGACAGCATTCGTACATGGCCTCCTGATTATAAGCACCAGCCAAATTTTGATGGAGGTAATCCTGATTTTACCGGCCCGGCATATGACAATACAAAAGCTTATTGGGGCAACACACATGAGAAAGCATGGCTGGCTGTGAAAAGAAGCCCGCATATTGCCGGCGGATTTATCTGGAGTGGTTTTGATTATATAGGCGAGCCGTTGCCATACCCGGTATTCCCGGCCCGCAGCAGTTACTTTGGCGTAATAGATTTGGCCGGTTTCCCCAAAGATGCATTTTACCTGTATCAAAGTGAATGGAGTTCCAAAAATGTGTTACACCTCTTTCCGCACTGGACATGGAACAAAGGTGATTCAGTAGATGTATGGGCGTATTATAACAACGCCGACGAGGTAGAACTGTTTATTAATGGCAAGTCAGCAGGCAGGCGAAGTAAAACTGACACCACGTTGCATGTGCTATGGAAAGTAGCCTACGAGCCTGGTATATTGAAAGCCATCAGCCGTAAGAACGGCAGGCAGGTGTTGATGAAAGAAATAAAAACAGCAGGTGAGCCTTATCGTATTGAGTTAATACCGGATAAGAAAACAATGAAAGCCGGTGGAGGGGATATGATATTTGTGACGACAAGGATAACAGACAGGCAGGGAAATCTCGTACCGGAAGCAAATCACCAGGTCGATTTTAAAATAGCAGGCAACGGAATAATTGCAGGCACCGATAATGGCTACCAGGCCGATACTGTGTCCTTAAAAAAGCCGTCAAGGCGGGTTTGGAAAGGCATGGCCCTCGTAATCCTGCAATCGGCAGAAAAAAAGGGAAATATTACATTAACCGCCTCCGCGGCGGGCTTACCAAAAACAACTATTACACTCAGAAGCACAGACTAAGACAGGCGAAAATGTACGCAATCGTTCCCGGAGCAGGCCTGTTAAATAGTAGTAAAATAATACATCTTTATAGCAAAACCTTACATTTTCAGGCCTTAGGGGTGCTTGTACCTTTAGTTCACAGATTTCGAATAGGTATCTGGTTAACGGTTCAAGCTGGCGGTATGAAAAAACAACACTATTTGATTGGTAATATATCAGTCTGGTTCAACAGACAGCTGCTGGTTATTTTTTCCCTTGTTTCAATGATCCTTTCTGTACTGCCTGCCGCTTCACAAACAGCAGAAGAGAAAGATGCCGCATTTCGCAAAGTACTCACCGAACGTTCCGCCAAAATTGTTTCCGCACTTGATATAACTAAAGCAGGAAAGAATAATAAAATCACGGCTATTATAGCCAATCAGTATTATGATTTGAATAAGGTGCATGATAATGTACAGGACGAGGCAGCAAAAGCAGTGCAGTTACAGTCATTACATGATAAGTTTGTTGCAAAACTGAATGGTAAACTTAAGAAAGAGCAGGTAGAGAAAGTAAAGAATGGTATGACCTACAATGTGCTCAACGTTACTTATACTGCCTACCAGGATATGATACTTACACTAACCGCTGAGCAGAAGGAAAAAATATATAATTGGTTGCTGGAAGCAAGGGAGAAAGCGATGATGGAAGGATCTTCAGATGATAAACATAAAATGTTTGGTAAATACAAAGGCAAGATCAACAATTACCTTTCCCAGCAGGGATATGATATGAAGGCTGAAGAGAAAGCCTGGCAGCAACGGTTGCGTGAGAAAAGAGAGAAAGAAGCTGCCACTAAGAAATCGCAGGGAGCATAAAGACGTTTTTAATTTTTAAAAAATAAAGCCATATGAATAGTCTCCGACTACCGAAACTGCTGTTATGGGCTGTATGCATGCTGTTATCCGTTGCGTCCTTTTCACAGGACAGAACGATAACAGGTAAAGTAACCGACCAAAATGGCAAAGCAATTGAAGGCGCCAGCGTGAAAGTGAAAAACACCACAAAGGGCACCACCACCAACGCCGATGGGATGTTCACCATTTCAGTACCCTCTACTGAATCCGTAATCAGTGTATCGTATGTTGGATTTCTGATTTACGAGGCGAAAGCCGGTAACAGCACTACATTTAATGTAGAACTGTCCCCGCTGGATAAAACTATGGATGATGTGATTGTGGTGGGATATGGCACGAAAAAAAGAGTAAATATACAAGGAGCGATAGCCACAATAAAAGGATCGGAGATTGAAGATATACCAGTTGGTAACCTGCCTTCCGCATTAGTAAACAGATTGCCGGGTGTTGGCGTAAACTTTAGTTCTGGTAAACCTGGTTCAACAACAACCATTAATCTTCGTAATTCAACAGTTTCTCCGGCAGCCTTCCCGGGTAATGCCGGCGGCATCACCAATCAACCGCTCATTGTTATTGATGGAATAATTTCCAATCCTGCACAATGGGCTCAATCTCCGAATGCTGACTGGCTGGAGAACCTTGATGCAAGCCAGATTGAAGACATCGTATTTCTGAAAGATGCATCGGCTGCTATATATGGCGCAGCTGGTGCAAAAGGTGTTGTACTTGTTACCACCAAGCGGGGCAAAGCAGGTAAACCTAAAGTGTCCTATTCAGGTTATTTTGGTGTGTCCACGCCAACAGTGAACCCTGAAACACTGACTGCATATGAGCATGCAAAATTTTTGAATGACGGCTTTGAACTCAACGGTTCTGCTTTCAATACCCGTTTTTCACAGGCTGACCTTGATTCCTTAAAAGGAATTGAAGACAAATCATGGTATGATTATTTCTGGAAAAATGGCAAAACACAAAGGCATACAATCAATGTATCTGGCGGAACAGATAAAATTACATTTTTTGCAGGTGGCAGCTATTTTGATGAAAAAGGCAACTATGGCATTATACAAAATAATAAATACAGCCTTCGTGCAGGTATGAATGCAAAAATCGCTGAAGGATTTACGGCTGATGTAAGTTTTGCATCTGATTTTAACAGGGAAAGAAGCAATAACCACTCTAGTGCAAGTACTGAGACTGATGATGCAACCATACGTCCGCTCTACCTCACTCCCAAATGGGTGCCTGTAATATTAGGCGATAAATTAGTTGGATTCCAGGGACAGAATAACTCTTCCCCACAAAACCAAAACTGGAGTTTTCTGGGTGTGCAGCGCTCAGGATCTTACAGGGATAGCCGCTCACAGGGCTTGGCTGTAAATTTCTCTATGGAATGGAAACCAAAGTTTGTGAAAGGCTTGGCCGCAAGGGTACAGTTTGGTAAAAACAACAGAAGTGCTATCGCTAAAGGATACTTTGCTTCTTATACCGTGGCAAACCTGCAGCGCAGAGGACAAAACAGCTTATTATACTCTGATCAACTGGTAGTGGGCGGAAATCCTACAGTTAGAATAACCAACAATGATCAGATACAGGAAGGAA
>CAYLRV010000009.1:0-26127 GCA_964386395.1 uncultured Chitinophaga sp. | reverse complement strand
GTGGGCGGAAATCCTACAGTTAGAATAACCAACAATGATCAGATACAGGAAGGAACAACTATTTCAGACAATTACCAGTTTTTTGCCACCTTATCGTATGGCAGAAAAATAAAAGAACATGAGTTTGATGTCATGGTAGGATTTGATCAAAGTGAATCAGAAAGCCGTAACGTGCTGCTGGCGAAAGGTACACAAATAGTAGCTGGTGTGGATGAGTTCTGGGCTTTCAGCAGCGACCCTTCATTACTTGGCAGTATCAACGAAGTGGTAAGGCCTACACAGGCTTTCCTTACAGGAAAACGTTCGTATATCAGCCGTGCTAACTACTCTTTCAGGAACAGGTACTTCTTCGAATTTGTTGGCCGTGCTGATGCATCGGTAAACTTTGTACCTGGCGAACGTTGGGGCTTTTTCCCAACTGTTGGTCTGGGCTGGAAAATAAGTGATGAAAACTTCTTCAGGAAAATCACATTTGTAAACAGCCTCAAACTCAGGGCAACCTATGGATTGGTTGGTGAGGACAGGGTTGGTGCCCGTTTGTGGGAATCCCGTTTTGGACAAACCACGGGTATTGTATTTGGAAATACATCCACCAGCGGACTGGATCCAAGTATTTACCCGAACCCATTCCTTACCTGGGAAAAATCAAGAAGCCTGAACGTGGGTTTTGATGCGAGTATTCTTCGCAACAAGATCACTATCACGGCAGATTTCTACCAGCGCTATACGTACGATGGGTATGATACCTATTCTTCAAGTGTATTTCCGCCAACAGCTGGCATACCTCCGCCGATTGTTAACTACTACAAGCAGCTAAGCTGGGGTTCTGAATTTGCCATCGGCTATCGGACAAAATTTGGCAAAGATTGGGGCTTCAATGTAGATGCAAACTTTGGTTTCACGAACAGCCAGTTACTGCAGCAATATTACAATGAAGCTTTGCTTGGACAGTTTGGTAACGACCAGCTAGGTATACAAGTTGGCCGTGATCCACGCCGCTACAACAGTAACAACATTGGTTATATCGCCAAAGGGATTCTGCGTACACAGGCTGAAGTGGATGCTATACTTGCCAAAAATCCGAACTACCTGATTGGCGGTGTAAAACCACAGGTGGGCTTTATGGATTTTGAAGACATAAACGGCGACGGTCAGATTACAGAAGCGGGAGATGCTACGTTGATGTTTGACAGAACTACTCCAACTGTGGCCTTTGGATTCACATTTGGTGCGAGCTACAAAACGTTCAGGCTTTCTATGAATATGAACCTTTCTATAGGCGGTAAGCGTTTCTATGATTCAGATGCCAGGATTGCACCGACCACGGTGCGGAATGCACCAAAGTTCTGGGCAGATCATTGGTCACCTGAAAACCCCAATGGAAAATTCCCGAGGGCAGATGCACCGCTTGCTACCGCCAACTCAACGTTTTGGGCTGTGAGTGGTACACAGAGCCGTATCAACAATATGGTGCTTTCTTACTCGGTGCCTAAGGCATTTGCAACTAAGATAGGTATTCCTGATCTGCGTTTTATGATCACAGGAACAAACCTCTGGAATATTGTAAACCCATTAAAATACAAAGACCCGTACACCTCCAATTTTGGTACATACCCAACATTGAGAACGATTTCCTTTGGTGTTAATGCAAGCTTGTAATCGTAACGGTTGCTTAAAAGTTAAATAAGAAAAAATGAAAAATTATATAAATACAAGTCAAAAAGTGGTTGTCATAGTTCTGGCTATGGTAACACTATTGACATCGTGTAAGAAAGACAGCGAATTTTTTGATATCGAAGATCCACAGGGTATCGATTCTAAAATATGGAGTGATGAAGGGGCCGTTGGTTTATTCCTGAACAGGACCTATGGATTGATCATGCCACAGTGGCCAACACTGGGTGGTATCCATAATACATCCGATGAATTGAATAATGCCAACACTGCATTTTTATATGGTACCCTGGCAGAAAACTCTGTAACGGATATTGGTACCGGTACTACGATTACAACAAACCGGTATTTTGATATCCGCCGTTGTAATATCGGTATCGAAGGAATGAATACGAGCAGTACTTTGCCTGAGGCTACACGTAAAATCCTCAAAGGACAGTTCTTCTTCCTCAGGGCTTTCACTTACTTCAGGCTCGTTTCATTGTATGGTGGCGTGCCGCTTGTATTAAAATCACAGACGCTGGACGATGAACTCAATGTTCCCCGCTCCAAAACAAGTGAATGTATTGCAGCGATTGTAAAGGATCTGGATTCTGCTATCGCTTACCTTCCTGCCAGCTGGCCTACTGCTGAAAAGGGAAAGCTGACCAGGGCTGCCGCATCAGCCACAAAAGGAAAAGTGCTGATGTACTGGGCAAGTCCGCAATTCAACCCTACTAATATTGTATCCCGTTGGGAAGATGCTTACCAGGCCAATGTTGCTGCATATAACCAGTGTATTACAGATGGGATTGCTTTATTTCCAACCTATGCCAACATCTTTACTGTAGAAGATAATGCAGAAGTGTTAATAGTAAGAAAGTATGGTACGGCAAGGGATATAGGTAACAGTACTGAACAGGTAACCCGTCCAAAATCAGAAACAGATGGCGCCAGCGGATCTAACCAGCCAACATGGAACCTGGTACAGGCATATACCATGAATAATGGGCTGCCTATAACACATGCCTCTTCTAACTATGATAATATCATGTTCTGGCAAAACAGGGATCCCCGTCTTGAAGCTTCTATAGCTTATAACAGTAGCCCCTGGCCATTAAGTTCAAAAGCCACCCGAAAACAATGGACACATAACGGTGTACCTGATGAACCTTCTGGTACAATTGTAACAGGCTTCTATTGTAAACGACTTTGTAACCCTACATTAACGGCTGCACAATCCGTATATGTATCAGGTTCAGGAGGAGGTTCAGGTATGGATTGGATCGAAATGCGTTTTGCTGAAGTAGTATTGAATCTCGCAGAATGCGCTAATGAAACAGGCAGATTGTCTGAAGCAAAAGATAATGTGCGCCGTATACGTCAGCGTGCAGGTATCGTAGCCGGCAGTTTTGATTATGGATTGTCTGTTGCTACAGACATGTCCTCCATGAGAACATTGATACTAAATGAACGAATGGTTGAGTTTGCCATGGAAGGCAAACGCTATTGGGATTTGAGAAGGACAAGAAACTATGGATTAATCACTGCCCGGCAGTCGTACAAATTGGGTGTAAAATCACCTTATGCAGCCGGAACGGGAACCAACCCAGCCCTCACATATATTGATATGGTGTATCCATCCGGAGTAAGGCCAAGAGATACAGCTAACATGAACAACAAAGCAGTATACACAGCTATTTATACCACGCCTGGTACGATTGCATCACTGGATGGTTCCAATGTAATAAGTATACCGGCTAAGTATTATTTTTATCCGTTGCCGAATACATTCAGCCAGAACTTCTTTATTGAACAAACAGCTGGCTGGATAAACGGAACATTTGATCCATTACAATAATCAATACAAATATGCTTAATATGAAAAAATATATTTTAGGTATAGCAGCTTTAGGGGCAGTCCTCTCTTCCTGTGAAAAGAAAGTGGACCCAGTTGACACATTCTATGTGACAGTTGACTACAGATCAGGTGGGGCTAAGTTTGTAACCAGTGATGTGACTGTAAACCCCAAAGACAGCATTTATTTTGACTTTACGATCAATTCGCCCGATCCAATGTCGTATATCGAGATACAGAAGAACGGAACTAGGATTGATACGTTCAGACTGAATGCATCTAACAACAAATCCTTTTCAAGGATAAAAGGATACCGGGCCGACAGTGCTGCAGGTGATTATACCTACAGGGTATTGGCAAGGGATGCCAGGGCTATCTTTATGGGAGATGGAAATAAAATGTTCAAAGTAACGGTGCGCCCTGATTTTAATTTCTGGAGCTACCGCATATTACAGGTACCTGATACAACAGCCAAGACCAATCAATGTTATTATTCCAGTGTAGATGGCAAAACCTATAGCTATACAACCGGTGCGGCCAACTCTGCAAGTATAGACTTCGGTTACTACTGGGATACAACGGGCCGGGCCACACCATCCACAAGCGATGATTTAAAACATACTATTTATTCATTGAGTGCAGCCCAGCCGCAACTGCCCTTCAATGATCTGAGTACATGGACAAAAAATGTAACCCTGTTGAAAAAGATGCCTACATCGGTAAACTTTGTTTCAGGCCTCACTTCTGGTGGCGCTATTCAAACATTGATTGGAGGTAACATGGCATCTGGTACCTCGTCGAAAGTAACGACGGTTAGTACGACAGCAGGAAGTAATGTTATTGGCTTCAAAACTGCAGCGGGTAAATTTGGCGCTATTCTTATACGATATGTGAATGGCGATTCTCCAAGTAAAACCACACAGATTGAGGTCGATGTAAAAGTGCAGAAATAGCAGATAGTATATAGCAATTCGAGAAAGGGAGAAAGTGTAACAACTTTCTCTTTTTTATAGATGAGCGGTGCAATTATATAACCACCCCTCCGTCTAAAAGAAAAACTGAATAATGAGATCAACAATTATTTTAACTGTCACCAGCCTGCTTTGTATTTCGGGATCCATCATGGCCCAGTATCCTGACGTACCAGCTGCTGATCAGCGCAGGGCAGACTCGCTGCTCAATGTTGCACGCAAGCACTCCGACAGTGCATGGGCTATTGCGTTGCCCATAATAAAAGAAGATGCCCGCAATGGTAAACCATTTATTCCCTTTGCCTACAAGCCCGAAGATTTGCCACAGGCAGATATTCCAGCTTTTCCTGGCGCAGAAGGTGGTGGTAAATTTTCGTTTGGCGGCAGAGGTGGTAAAGTATATGTAGTTACCAACCTGAACGATGATGGTCCCGGCAGTCTGCGCTGGGCATGCGAACAGGGCGGGGCGAGAATTGTGGTATTTAATGTGGCTGGTATTATCCGGTTGCAAACACCATTAATCATCCGGGCACCTTATATAACGATAGCTGGTCACACCGCACCCGGCGATGGTGTATGCGTGGCAGGCGAAAGTGTATGGATTAATACACATGATGTGATCATCCGCTATATGCGTTTCCGCCGTGGTGAAACATGGGTGGGCAGAAGGGATGACGCTATTGGTGGGAATCCTATCGGTAATATCATGATAGATCATGTAAGCGCCTCGTGGGGTCTGGATGAAAATATGAGTATGTACCGGCATATGTATAATGACAGCACCGGTGCAATAGAAGATAAACTGGGTACAGTGAATATTACTATACAGAACTCAATATTTGGCGAAGCACTGGACACCTGGAACCATGCATTCGGCAGTACGCTTGGCGGGGAGAACTGTACATTTATGCGTAACCTCTGGGCCAACAATGCAGGACGCAATCCTTCGATTGGCTGGTATGGCATATTTAATTTTGTCAATAATGTCGTGTACAACTGGGTACACCGCAGCATTGATGGTGGTGACTACAGGGCACAATACAATATCATCAACAACTATTTCAAACCAGGACCGGCCACACCTAAAACAGCTATTGCATACCGTATTTTGAAACCAGAAAGCGGAAGAAGCAAACTGAAAGAAAAACATTATGGCCGTGCCCACGTAAATGGAAATACGGTGGAAGGCTACCCGGTAGTGAGCAAAGACAACTGGAAAGGGGGTGTGCAGATCGAAGATGAAAATGGTGTGGGCGAACATGAAGCAGTGATGCGCTGGCCAAAACCATTGCCGATGCCAGAACTGACCATCGTCAATGCAGAACAGGCAAGGTTATTTGTGCTTGCTAATGCAGGTGCCACATTGCCCAAACGGGATCCGGTTGATACACGCATTGTAGAAGAAGTAAAGACAGGTAAAGTAACCGTACCCGCAGGTGTTGTGCCGCCTCAAACACAATTCAAGCATCGCCGCATGCCGATAGACTCTTATAAAATAGGCATCATTACGGATATAAGCCAGGTAGGTGGCTACCCTGAATATAAAGGCACGGCCTACAAAGACAGCGATGGCGATGGCATGCCGGATAGTTATGAGATAAAAAATAAGCTGAATCCTAACAATGCAGGAGATGCACAGAAAATTACCAAAAGCGGGTACAGTAATATTGAAGTATATTTAAACAGTGTGGTGGACATTAAAAATGTAAAGCCGGTATCAACTGCAGCGCCAGCAAAAAAGGCGTTTTAACAGAATGGGCATTACATAGGTTACTGCACAAAAACTGAGCACAAGTTTGACCATAAAGGAAGCCGGCAGTGACAAGCAAACAAGTACATAAACTTTTCTTCACAATAATGCTATTGGCCATGCAACAGGCCTTACCCGGGCAAAAACCGGTGAGGCCTGTTGCGCCTTTATATGTTGATAAAGGCAGGCTGGTGTACACGCCCGATTCACTGGGCAACCGTATTCCTGACTTTTCTTATTGCGGCTACATGGCTTCTGAAAAGCCAATACCGGTGGTACCCGTCAAAATAATTCTACCGGTCAGCAAAGGTGATGCGACTTTTCGTATTCAGTCGGCAATTGACTATGTAGCCGCTCTGCCAGCCGATGCAAATGGATTTCGTGGTGCAATATTGTTACAGAAAGGAACATACGAAGTGTCGGGACAGTTGCGTATAACTGCATCAGGCGTGGTGCTGCGCGGGAGTGGTGTAAATGCTACTACCATTATTGGTGCCGGTACCGGCAGGTTAGCATTGATAAAAATTATTGGAAAGAACACAATCCCGAAAGATATGTATGGATTAAAAATTACTGATCCATATGTACCGGTTGGCGCCATGAGTTTTCATCTTGACAGTTCCATCTTAATAAAAAGTCATTCAGGGAAAGTAATAATTCGTCGCCCGTCAACAGCTGATTGGATCAAGGCATTGGGTACAGAAGTATTTGGTGGTGGCATATCGGCTCTTGGCTGGAAACCAGGTGACCGTGATCTTTTCTTTGATCGCACTATAGCTAAAATTGAAGGAACAAAAATTACACTTGATGCACCCTTGACGACGGCACTTGATTCAACATACGGTAGTGCAACCGTTTATTTTTACAATGAAGACGGACGTATACATAACTGCGGTGTCGAGAACATGAGTTTGATATCGGCCTATGATAAGACGAACCCAAAGGACGAGGATCATCGCTGGAATGCGATTAATGTAGAGCAAGCGCAAGACTGCTGGGTACGACAAATAAACTTCAGCTGTTTTGCAGGGAGCGCAGTTAGTGTTACAGAAACGTCTAAACGTATAACTGTCGAAGATTGTATTTCCAAAAACCCTGTTTCAGAAATTGGCGGGCAACGCAGGTATACTTTTTTAACGACTGGTCAGCAAACATTGTTTCAGCGTTGCTATGCAGAAGGCGGCTATCATGATTTTGCCGTAGGATATTGCGCACCCGGCCCCAATGCATTTGTGCAATGCGAATCGATATTACCCTACAGTTTCAGCGGCGCTATTGACAGCTGGGCCAGCGGTGTTTTGTTTGATATAGTAAATGTAGATGGCAATGCACTGCGCTATGGCAACCGCGGACAGGATGGCAATGGCGCCGGCTGGGCTGCGGCCAACAGCGTATTCTGGAACTGTACGGCTGCAAGAATAGATTGTTACAAACCGCCCACTGCACAAAACTGGGCCTTTGGCAGCTGGAGCCAGTTTGCCGGTGATGGCTATTGGGGCGAATCCAACAATACCCTATCGCCCAGAAGTCTATTCTACCAGCAATTGAAAGAGCGAACTGGCAAAGATGCAGATGGGCAGGCGCAATTATTACATGTGCCAACCGAAGCCAGCAGCAGCCCTTCCGTTGAAGTGGCTTTAAAACTAACAAAAGAAGCAGCACAACCAAGAAAACAACTGCTGCAATGGATTGAGGAGGCAGGAAAGAGAAATCTTATCTCTGCGGATGCTAAAGCAGCGATAACTCTTTATTCGGCGGATATTCGGAGACCTGTTGTGCCGGTATCTGCCCCAACCATGCAGGTGAAAAATGGCTGGTTGATCCGTGGCGATGAAGTATTGACCGGTAAACGCCAGAATGTTCAGTGGTGGAGTGGTGGACTACAGCCGTCTGATATAAAAAATGCTAAAGCGCATATCACCCGTTTTGTCCCGGGAAGGACAGGTAAAGGATTAACGGATGATTTGAATGAAGTAGCCACTGAAATGAAAACAACTAACACGGTTGCTATTGAACATAATTATGGATTATGGTACGATCGCCGCAGGGATGATCATGAACGTATCCGCCGGATGGATGGGGAAGTATGGCCGCCCTTTTATGAATTGCCTTTTGCCCGCAGCGGTATTGGCACGGCCTGGGACGGATTGAGCAAATATGATTTAACGAAATACAATAAATTTTACTGGGGACGTTTGAAACAGTTTGCAGATTTGGCCGACCAAAATGGGTTAGTGCTTGTGCATCAAAACTACTTTCAGCATAATATCATTGAAGCAGGGGCACACTATGCCGACTTCCCCTGGAGAACGGCGAATAATATCAATAATACCGGTTTTGTTGAGCCAGTAAACTATGCAGGCGATAAACGCATATTCTATGCAGAACAATTTTACGATGTCAGCAACCCCGTGCGCAGGGAACTGCATAAAAAATATATCCGCCAGTGCCTGAACAATTTTAAAGATAACAGCGGCGTGATACAACTAATAAGTGAAGAATATACCGGGCCGCTGCACTTTGTAAAATTCTGGCTCGATGTGATAAAAGAGTGGGAGAAAGAAACCGGTAAGCACCCAATCGTTGGGCTGAGTGTAACCAAAGATGTGCAGGATGCTATACTGGCCATGCCTGCTTATGCAGCCGTGGTTGATTTGATTGATATCCGCTACTGGCACTACCAGGCTGATGGCACGACCTATGAGCCAAAGGGCGGACAGAGCCTGGCGCCCCGCCAGCATGCCCGTTTATTAAAACCAAGGAAAACAAGTTTTGAGCAGGTCTATCGTGCGGTAAAAGAGTACAAAGAGAAATATCCCAACAAAGCAGTGATGTACAGCGGCGATAGTTACCCGGAGTTTGGCATAGCCGCTTTTATGGCTGGTGGAAGTTTGGCCCAGTTGCCGCCCGGTACAGATAAGGAACTGCTTAAAACAGCAACTATTATGAAACCTGTTGCCAGTGCAAACGGGGAATATATACTGAGTGATGGAAAAAAGAAGATTATATATAATACCGAAACAAGAAAATTGACCATACAGTAATTTATAAAAGCAATAAACCAGCGATGCAGCCAAACGAAACCAACAGCAAGGGAATAAACTTAAGTGCATTGACAAAAAAGGAATATGTGTTGCCATTTGTACTGGTTACTTTCCTGTTTTTTTTATGGGGAGTTGTGCATAGCTTAAACGGCATATTGATCCCGCACCTGAAGAAGGCATGCGAGTTGAATAATACCCAGAGTATCTATATCGATCAGGTGGTATTCCTGGCTTATTTTCTGATGGCCATTCCAGCAGGTATGATATTGCAAAAGTGGGGGTATAAAAAGGGAATCATTGGCGGTCTGATACTGGCAGGTATTGGTGCGCTGATGTTTTTGCCGGCGGCTGATGGAAGAACCTATAGTGTGTTTTTATTGGCATTATTTATTATTGGTTGTGGTATTGCCATTTTGGAAACTGCGGCCAATCCTTATTCAGCAATTCTTGGTGATGAAGAAGGGGCGAGCAGTCGCCTGAACCTGGGTGCGGCCATTAATGGTGTAGGACAGGTGATCGGGCCAATCATTGGGTCAGCCTTGATTTTTTCTGGTATTAACCATACTGAGGCAGAGATGAATGCAATGAGTGTGGCGGAGAAAGCGGCCTACCTGGATATGGAATCAGGTTCTGTGAAAACACCTTATTTGTTGATAGCGGGCGGTTTTATTGTAGTTGCCATATTGTTCATACTATTTAAACTGCCAGAGGCAAAAGATGAATCGAAAGGAACAAAACTGGGCGAGTTCTTTAAAACATTCCGGCACCGGCATTTGAAATGGGCCGTCATTGCACAGTTTGCCTATGTGGGGGCACAGGTATGTGTAACCAGTTTCTTTGTGCGCATGGCTATGAAGTATGGCGGAGTGGATGAGAAAACAGCAGGCTATTATCTCGGATTTATTTATGGAGGGCTGTTTTTGCTTGGTAGGTTTATAGGCGTCTTCCTTACAAGTAAGTTCTCATCCCAAAGGCTATTGACTATTTATTCAGTCATTGCAGTCTTGCTCTGTGCAGCGGCGATGATGGCCAGTGGCAGAATGGTAATATATTGTTTAGGCGCATTGGGTTTCTTTATGTCGATCATGTTCCCTACCATATTCGCATTAGGACTGGTAGGGTTGGGCAAGGAAACAAAAGCAGGCGGTTCGCTGCTGGTAATGGCAATCGTGGGCGGTTCCGTAATACCCTTTTTTATGGGAAGGATCATTGACGCCACGAATGATAATATACAATTGGGTTATATAGTTCCGTTGGTCTGTTTCCTGGTGGTGTTATTGTTTGGAGTATGGGGTTATAAACCTGCATTTAAAAAAGCTGAATAGAATTGCTAATGTACAAGAGTGCGACGCAACAGAAGCTGATTAGGATTACTGCAGCTGGTAATATAAAAAAAATACTACTGGCAGGGATGCTATTGTTTGGAATAGATGTCTTTGCTCAAATACAGCCTTTAAAAATATCTGCCAACAAGCGATACTTTCAAACGAAGGATAATAAACCATTCTTCTGGCTGGGGGATACAGGCTGGCTGCTCTTTGTAAAATGTAACAGGGAGGACGCAATACTTTACCTGGATACAAGGAAGCAGCAGGGGTATAACGTAATACAGGCCATGGTGCTGCATGATTTTAATAACACGAGGAATGTATATAACGACTGGGCTTTGACGGATTTTGATGTAGCGAAACCAAACGTAACAGCCGGCAAGGATTATAAAAATGATGAGCAGTACGATTTCTGGGACCATGTTGATTTTATTATTGATGAAGCAGCAAAACGGGGCCTATACATGGCGCTGGTGCCAACCTGGGGCAGTAATGTAAAAGGCGGTAAGATAAATGAACAACAAGCTGAGGCATACGGTAAGTTCTTAGCAAAGCGCTATAAAAACAAAACCAATATTATCTGGCTCAATGGCGGAGATATAAACGGGAAGGATGGCTATGCTGTTTGGGAAAAACTGGGATCAACGATAAAGAATTTTGATCCTAACCATTTAATGACTTTTCATCCGCGGGGAAGAACCAGCAGCACGGATTGGTTTCATCAATCGCTGTGGTTAGATTTTAATATGTTCCAGAGCGGACATAAAAGCTATGCGCAGGATACATCATCAAAAGAGCGCCGTCATTTTGGAGAAGACAACTGGAAGTATGTGGAAGAGGATTACGTAATGGAACCAGTGAAGCCAACACTGGATGGTGAGCCGAGTTATGAAGATATTCCCTACGGCCTGCATGATACGCTGAGTGGTTACTGGCATGCGGCCGATATCCGGCGCTATGCATACTGGAATGTATTTGCGGGCGGTGCCGGGTTTACTTACGGTCATAATGCCGTGATGCAATACTATACACCCGGTGACACAGGTATATCTTTTTTTCCAAGGCAACATTGGAAAACTGGCCTGCATGCCGAAGCGGCAACGCAAATGAAGCACCTGAAAAAACTGATGGAGTCTTATTCCTACTTCGATCGTGTGCCGGCACAGGAGTTAGTGATTAGCAATGGTGAGAAGTACGACCGTGTTGTAGCGACGAGGGCGAAAACCTATGCCATGTTTTATAGTTATACTGGAAAAGAATTTGGTGTGGATATGAAGCGGTTGGGGATAGCCGAAGTGAAGGCAATCTGGTTTAATCCGAGAAATGGCAGACTGCTCGGCACCGGTATTTATAAAAATGAAAAAGTGAAGTATTTCAACCCGCCAGGTGATGAAGGGAACGGAAATGACTGGGTATTGATTTTGGCGAAATGATGACTATGCGCAGCAGATTATTAATTATTAGTTGTTCACTATTGGTTCTTCTCGCTTCCTGCGGACGAAAGGCCTACCTGTTCACCTCCTTTCATGAACCGGCAGATGCGGGTTTGCGGATGCTATACAGTTACGACGGAAAGAAATGGATGGATACAGATACCGTTTTGTTGAAGCCCAAGGTCGGCAACCAGCAAGTGATGCGGGACCCAAGTATGGTGCAGGGACCAGATGGTACTTTTCATTTGGTATGGACGAGTAGTTGGCGGGGTGATAAGGGGTTTGGCTATGCTTCGAGCTGGGATTTAACACATTGGAGTGAACAGGAATTTATACCTATGATGAAGAACGAGCCAACAACCGTTAATGTATGGGCGCCGGAACTGTTTTACGATGATGTGGCAAAGCAATACATGATAATATGGGCAAGCTGCATACCGGGTCGGTTTGCAAGAGGTATCGAGGAAGATAGTAACAATCACCGGATGTATGTTGCCACTACGAATGATTTTAAATCCTTTAGTGAAACCAAATTGTTTTTGGATCCGGGATTCAGTGTGATAGATGCCGTGATAGTTAAACGAGGCGACGGAGATTATGTATTGGTATTAAAAGATAACACCAGGCCTGAGCGAAATATAAAAGTGGCTTTTGCAGACAACCCGATGGGGCCCTGGAAAAATATATCGGCACCGTTTAGTGATAAATTTACGGAAGGGCCATCGGTGGTGAAACTGAAAGATGAATGGCTGATTTATTTTGACAGCTATCAAAAGAAAATATATGAGGCCATGGCAACAAAAGATTTTAAAACCTTTAGGAATGTTACCAGCGAAGTAACCGTGCCGCAAGGTCATAAGCATGGAACAATCGTGCCGGTGAGAAGAAAAATCATACAGCAATTAAAAAATGACCTGCAAAAAAAATAGGATGAAGGGCTTAGTCACGATATTATTCATTTTTAGTTATTCACTAATAGTTGCGCAGGATACCGTTCGGTATATTGGCAAATCACTTTCCAATGTAGACTACCATCACGGACAGCTGTCACCAGCTATTGGTGTACATAATATACAGACCATGCGGGCCAACCGGGGTGATAAGAACAGTACCACTTCCTGGACCTATAACCATGCGCCAATGCTGGCCTACTGGAACAATACCTTTTACCTGGAATACCTTGCTGATCCTGTTGGTGAACATATACCTCCCGGACAAACATTGCTGCAATGGTCAAAGGATGGCTACAACTGGAATGAGCCGGTAATCATTTTTCCGCCTTATAGAATTCCTGAGGGATTTGTAAAAGCAGGGAAGACTGATACGGCTAAAAACAACTATGCTGTCATGCACCAGCGCATGGGCTTCTATACCAGCAAGGCTGGTAAATTATATGCGCTTGCCTACTATGGTATTGTTTTAGGGCAGAAAGATGATCCGAATGATGGCAATGGCATTGGCCGGGTGATCCGGGAAATAAGAAAGGATGGCGGTTTTGGCCCCATTCATTTTCTACGGTATAACCATGCGTTTACAGAAAAGAATACCAGTTATCCGTTTTATAAATCATCGGGCGATAAAAATTTGATAAATGCCTGTGAAGAAATACTGGCTACCCCACTATTGATGATGCAAACAGTGGAAGAGGGAGACCGGAATGATCCATTGATTCCATTACAAAAGGATTTTAAAGCGTTTAATTATTATCGCCTGAAAGATGGCCGTGTAGTAGGCCTTTGGAAATATGCGCTGACCAGTATTTCCAAAGACAATGGAAAAACCTGGCAATACAATCCCACAAGGGCGCCGGGCTTTGTAAATGCAAATGCCAAAATATGGGGACAGCAAACCAGTGATGGTAAATACGCCACCGTATACAATCCATCCGAATTCCGCTGGCCGCTGGCACTGAGTGTAAGCGATGACGGACTGAAATATAAAAACCTGTTGCTGGTAAATGGAGAAATAACCAGTATGCGCTATGGCGGTGCCTATAAAAGTTATGGCCCGCAGTATGTACGGGGCATACAGGAAATGGACGGAAAACCGGCAGACAAGAATATGTGGGTGACTTACAGTATGAACAAAGAGGATATCTGGGTGAGCAAAATACCTGTACCGGTCAGAGAAAAAGAAACAAAGCAGGTGGATGATAAGTTTTCAAATGCTACAGTGCTGCATAACTGGAACCTGTATAGTCCGCTTTGGTGCAGAACAGTTGTAAAGGAAAACGCACTGGTATTGGCAGACAGCGATCCTTTTGATTATGCGAAAGCTGAAAGAGTATTTCCCAATACTAAAAAAATAAAGGTAGAATTTTCAATAAATGCTGGGCAGAACAATACCGGTGAACTGCAAATAGAACTCGTTGACACAAAAGGTACACCCTGTTTGCGCCTCATACTGGACTCAACTGGCTCGATATTAACAAAGCAGGGCTATCGTAATAAATCTTTGGGTAAATATAATGCCGGTGAAACACTGGCTATAACAATAGAACTAAACACGGCCACACGGTTTTATACGGTGAGCATAAATGGAGGTAAGCCGAATAATAATTTATGTTTTGCCCCGGTTGAATCAGTGGAGCGGATAGTCTTCCGCACAGGCGCTGTACGTCGCTTCCCGGATGCCGACACACCGACTGACCAGGATTATGATCTGCCCAATGGAGATACGAGAAATAAAGAAGCCGTGTACCGAATCCATTACGTAAAAACAAAAGCATTATAAGGTATGTCAGTAATTAAGAAGAGCACACTGGGTGTTATCATTGGTAACCGGGATTTCTTTCCCGATAAACTGGTGGCTGAAGCAAGAACAGAAATACTTGACCTGTTTAAACAATTAAATATTACGCCTGTATTACTGAGTGATGCAGACAGTAAACTCGGTGGTGTGGAAACATTTGCCGAGGCCCAAAAATGCGCCGGTTTGTTTAAGCAGCATGCTGATGAAATAGCTGGCATACTGGTGGTGCTGCCCAACTTTGGCGATGAGAAAGGTGTGGCCGAAACAATTAAACTATCCGGCCTGACCGTGCCTGTTTTAATCCAGGGATATCCCGATGATTTGGGCAAAATGGATGTGGTGAACCGCCGGGATGCCTGGTGTGGTAAAATATCTGTATGCAATAACCTGTACCAGTACGGTATAAAATACTCATTGACGACTAAGCATGTGGTAAGCCCGAAGGATGAGTCTTTTATCAGTGACTTAAAGAACTTCACGGCCATCTGCCGTGTGGTAAATGGTTTACGTAAAGTGCGCATTGGTGCAGTGGGGGCGAGGCCCACGGCTTTCAATACAGTCCGGTATAGTGAAAAATTACTGCAACGAAATGGTATCTCTGTAACGACAATTGATCTTTCCGAAATATTGGGCAATGCCAATAAACTGACTGCAGATGATAGAACAGTAAAAGAAAAGCTGGAAAAAATCCATTCATACGCTAATACCGGCAAAACACCATCGGATAAATTAGTGCAGATAGCCAAACTGGATGTGGTGCTGGCAAATTTTATGGCAGAGAATGCACTTGATGCCACAGCCATCCAATGCTGGACCTCTATTCAGCAAAACTATGGTTGCAATGTATGCACCAGTATGAGCATGATGAGTGAGAATATGCTGCCCTCCGCCTGCGAAGTGGATGTAACCGGTACGCTCAGCATGTATGCCATGCAATTGGCCAGTGGCTCACCTTCGGCACTGGTTGACTGGAATAATAACTATGCAGATGATGATACAAAATGTGTGTTATTCCATTGTGGTAACTGGGCCAAATCATTTTTGCCGGATATTATGATTAGCACGGCGCCCATACTGGGAACAAGTGTAGGCACTGAAAACACCTACGGCGCACTGGATGGCCGCACGCCAGCTATGCCATTGACGTATGGACGTATCAGCACCGATGATTGTAAAGGAATTATTAAAGCATATGTGGGAGAAGGAGAACTGACCAACGATGCGCTGAATACATTTGGTAACAGGGCAGTGGCACAGATCGGTAACCTGCAGGGTTTGATGAACTATGTATGCCGTAATGGCTTTGAGCACCATGTGGTGATGAACGCCAGCAAAACAGCCGGTATATTAAAAGAAGCGTTTGAAAACTACCTGGGCTGGGAAACATACAGTCATGTATAAATAATTTGTAAGAACAAAATGACGACAAAAGAACTACAGCGGAAATCAATTCAATACAGGAAGAATATCCTGAAATATATCCTTGGCGCCAATGCCGGGCATACCGGCGGCAGCCTGTCCTGTACGGATATACTGAATGTATTGTACAATGAAGTACTCAACGTATCACCGGAAAATTTTTCATCACCTGATCGTGACCGATATGTACAAAGTAAAGGCCACTGCGTGGAAGCTTTATTTGTGGTGCTGGCCGATCAGGGGTTTTTCCCGGAGAGTGATTTGGAAACACTTTGTAAATACAAATCGCATTATATCGGCCACCCTACCAAAAAAGTACATGGCGTGGAACAAAACACCGGCGCACTTGGTCACGGCTTGCCTATCTGTACAGGCATGGCTATTGCCGCCAAAATGGATCAAAAAGACTATAAAGTATATACGCTGATGGGTGATGGCGAATTACCTGAGGGGAGTAACTGGGAAGCGGCACTAAGCGCTGCCCATTATAAACTGGATAATTTATGTGTGGTGGTCGACAAAAACAGTTTGCAAATAACAGCGCCTACAAGTGATGTCATGAATACCGATCCGCTGGATGAGAAATGGAAGGCCTTTGGCTGGGCGGTGCGTGAGGTAAACGGGAATGATATTGATGAACTGAAAACAGCTTTTGCTTCCCTCCCTTTTGAAAAAGATAAGCCCTCGGTAATTATTGCGCATACAACAAAAGGCAAAGGAGTAAGTTTCATGGAGAATGAGCTGAAATGGCACCATGGTGTACCGAATAAGGAACAATATGAACAGGCGCAGCAAGAACTGGATACAGCCTTGCAAGCTTTGAACTAAATATTCAATAAACAATATTCAATTTTCAATTTATAAATGGCGGCAGAAATAAAATTTGATGAAGGGGCAGATCGACCGAACCAGGATGTTTTCTCGCAAACATTGCAACGCCTGGCCGAAACAGATAAGGATATAATCGTTGTAACCAGCGATTCAAGAGGATCAGGCAAACTTGTTCCGTTTGGAAAGCAATTTCCAAAGCAGATTGTGGAAGTAGGTATTGCAGAACAAAACCTGGTGGGTGTAGCTGCAGGGCTTGCCTCCTGCGGCAAGAAAGTATTTGCGGTATCACCGGCTTGTTTTTTAACAGCCCGTGCCTTAGAGCAGATTAAGAACGATGTATGTTACAGCGATAACCCCGTGACCGTGGTAGGTATCAGTGCAGGCGTAAGTTATGGTGCATTGGGAAGCACACACCACAGTCTGCATGATTTTGCTGTGCTGCGTGCTATCAATAATATCATTGTCGTGGCCCCTGGAGATAATTTTGAAACGATGAAAGCTGCCGAGCTGGCTGCTGAAAGCGACGTGCCGGTGTATTTGCGCTTTGGTAAAAAAGTAATGCCAAAGTTGAAAGAAGATAACAGTGATGGTTTTGTATTTGGCAAAGGCCGGGTGATAACAGAAGGAGATGATGTGGCGATAATCGCCAACGGTGAAACCGTTTACCCTGCTGTCAAAGCAGCAGAAAACCTACGGGCGAATGGTATTAACGCTACGGTAGTAAGCATGCATACGATAAAGCCGCTGGACACAGAATTGGTAACCTCCCTGGTACAGAAATCTAAGGCCATCGTGACGGTAGAAGAACATAGCGTATGCGGAGGATTAGGCGAAGCGGTGGCTTCTTACCTGTTTCAGTTAGGATTTGCCATACCATTCAAAATAATGGGTATACCCGACGAATATACCGTTACAGGCCCGCAGGGTGATATATTCAAACACTATGGCATTAGTGAGGAAGGAATAGCGGAAGAGGTCATGAAGTTGTTGAACCGATGATTGGAACGCTGATGATACGGATTCAGCGGATATTGACTGATTCGATCAGCGAAAATCAGTTTGATCTGCGTTCCCATTAAAATTAAACTACTTGCCGATGAAAAAAATACTCTCTTTTCTCCTGTTTACAGCTGTTGTATTAACAGCTTGTAAAAGCAAATCACCGGAAAAAAAGAAAACCGGGACAATGGCGGTTGTGGTATCTACGCTCAATAATCCCTGGTTTGTGTTTTTGGCAGAGACGGCAGCAGCAAAGGCAAAAGCGCTGGGCTATGAAGCCCGGATATTTGATTCGCAGAATAACACAGCGCTGGAAAGCGATCATTTTGAAAATATTATTGTAGCTGAATTTGATGCTATACTTTTTAATTCAACCGATGCGGATGGTTCTATTGCCAATGTGCTGAAGGCAAAGGAAGCAGGTATACCCGTGTTTTGTATGGACCGGGAAATTAACTCACTCAATGCAGCCACTTCGCAGATATTGAGTGATAGTTATTCCGGCGCCGTAGCTATAGGAAAGCACTTCACACAGGAATTAAATAAGAAAGGAAATTACGTGGAGCTGCTGGGCATCGTGGGTGATAACAATACATGGGCAAGAAGCAAGGGTTTTCATAGTGTGGTGGATAATTATCCCGGGTTTAAAATGGTGGCACAGCAAAGCGCTGATTTTGATCAGAACAAAGCCATGGAAGTCATGGAATCCATCTTACAGGCCAACCCTGATATTGATGGCGTCTTTTGTGGCAATGATGGCATGGCCCTGGGTGCATACCAGGCATTATTGTCTGCTGGTAAAACGGATAAGGTAAAGGTATTTGGGTTTGACGGGGCGGAGGATGTCATAACTTCTATAAAGAATAATAAAGTATCGGCAACCGGCATGCAGTTTCCTAAAGTGATGGCGGAGACAGCTGCTGAATACGCTGATGCTTATATAAAGGGCCGAAGGGATTTTCCGCAGAAAGTACCGGTGGCTGTGGAGCTGGTGACCGCAAAAAATATCAACGATTATATTGCTTACGGTAAAAAATAAAGGCAGTGAACAAATACATTAAATACGGATTGCTGCTGGTAATTATTGGATTGCTGGGCTACAAGTCCGTGTACTTTGAAAAGCTGAGTACACGAAAAGTAGCAGGTGAAAGCACATTTGATGCGCCTGCATTCAGCAAGCAATTATGGGCGGAGCAAATGCCGGCTAAACTCGATAGTGCTGTGGCATTAACAGCATTAATAGAAGCGGTAAACAAAAATAGTGAAGCTGCTTTTAAGCAATACACCCATGCGCTGGCTATCGGCAATTATCGTTATGCGCTGGTGAAATTTGATGCCGTGATAAAAGAAGTAAGAGAAGACGATGCCTTAATAACAATTACAGCCAGTGATTCGGCCATACAGGCCTCACTTGCCACGGAATTTATATACGGAAATGCTATCCGGGATGCATCCGGACTGATACAGGTGCAGGACTATCCCAATACCAGCGACCTGAATAGCATTTCAGAGGCGCTGAATAAAATAGTACGGACAGAAGTAGTACCATCTTTTAAAAAGACCATGAAGAACAGGGATACGGTGAATGGTATTGCAGCAGTGGAATTAAACAAGCAACATATTCATTGGCAAAACCTTGAACTTTTGCCTCTTCGTATTATGATCAAACAATGATACTTGAAGCCAGACATATCAGCAAGCATTTCGGCGGTGTAACAGCACTGAAGGATATAAACCTGTCACTCCATCCCGGTAAGGTAAATGCCATCATCGGGGAGAACGGGGCTGGTAAGTCAACCCTGATGAAAATATTTTCAGGGGTACACACACAGTATGAAGGAGAAATAATATTGGACCGGAAAGTGCAACGGTTTAGTGGAACGAAAGATGCGGAACTGGCCGGTATTGCTATTATTCACCAGGAGTTGAACTTAGTACCACATTTATCAGTAACGGAGAATATATTTTTAGGCAGGGAGCTGGTCAGCCGGTTTGGCCTGCTGGACAAAAAGCAAATGCAGGAGGAGACAAGGCGTTTACTCAAACAGATAAACCTTGCTGTTTCTCCTGAAACGAAAATAGCTACACTGAAAGTTGGGCAGCAGCAACTGGTGGAAATAGCCAAGGCATTGCATACAAACGCAGCTGTAATCATTATGGATGAACCTACTTCTGCTATCAGTGATAAAGAAGTGGAAAACCTGTTTTCTATAATAACACAGTTGAAAGCGGAAGGGAAAACGATTGTATATATATCGCATAAATTAAAAGAACTGTTTGCGATAGCAGACAACTATGTAATTCTCCGTGACGGGCAAACCGTGGATGCCGGGGAGATGAAGGCCGTATCCCAGGATGCACTGATACAAAAAATGACAGGGCGGCAACTGGGATTTGAGAAAACCGGGAAAACGATTCAGGATGCGCCGGTATTATTGGCAGTGAAAGATTGCTCGCTGCGTCACCCCTTATTCCGCTTCAGCAATATTGTATCGGGTGTATCATTTGATTTGCATAAAGGGGAAATAATTGGCATATACGGCCTGATGGGTGCCGGAAGGACAGAATTGCTGGAAACCATTTTTGGGCTTCATCCAAAGAACGGGACCGGAACGGTTGCTGTAAATAATAAAACTGCAAAAATCAAATCCCCAGCTGATGCCATTGCCTCAGGCATTGCGCTGGTACCTGAAGATCGCAAGCTGCACGGACTGGTATTAGGGCAAACAATAAAATCAAATATCAGTATTACAGTGCTGAAACAATTAGAGAAATGGGGCCTGGTGCTGAATGGTAAAAAGGAAAAGGATCTATCGAAGAATTATATTAACCAGCTTAGTATAAAAACCAAATCCGATACAGCAGCTGCACGAAGTCTGAGTGGCGGTAACCAGCAAAAAATAGTGCTGGCCAAATGGCTGGCAACTAAGCCGCAGGTATTATTACTGGACGAACCCACCCGGGGTATAGATATTAATGCCAAAGCAGAAATATATAAGTTGATGAAAGAGCTGGCAGCACAGGGAATGGGGATTCTGATGGTATCCTCCGAATTGCCGGAAATATTGGCGGTGTCAGACCGGGTGCTGGTCATGTGTGAGGGACAATTGACAGCTACGGTGCCTATCGAGGAAGCAACCGAAGCAGGACTATTGAAATATGCTATACATAAGAATTAAACAGGAATGGTAGCTAAGAACATATATAATTAAAGACTCCAATTGGGAGGCAAAACGAAACTGCTGCATGAAAGAAGGAATGGCCATACAAAAATTTGACATAAAGAAATTTCAGTCGTTGATTGCATTGCTCCTGCTCTGCATAACGCTGACGATCCTGACAGATAAATTCCTTACACCGGAAAATGGCCTGAACGTGTTAAGGCAGGTGGCCGTGAATATCTGCATTGCTACAGGCATGACATTGGTGGTGCTTACCGCCGGCATAGATTTATCGGTAGGATCGGTACTGGCATTATGCGGAGCAATTATGGCTGGCTTATTTAAAAACGGACTGGCATTCCCTTCTGCAGATTTGTATGTTGGTTTTACCGTACTGGGTGCAATACTGGGAGGTTTAATAGTTGGAGCAGCATTGGGCTGGTTCAATGGATTTACCGTTACAAGATTTAATGTACCGCCCTTTGTGGCCACACTGGCCATGCTAACAATTGCAAGAGGGTTCACCATGCTATATACAAAAGGGCATCCTGTCAGTAACCTTGGAACTGATTTCGCCTATATCGGGGCCGGCTCCTTTATTGGCATACCTATACCGGTATGGCTGGCCATCATCGTTGTATTGATTGCGGTGTTTATTACCCGGAAGACAAAACTCGGCCGGTATATCTATGCGATTGGTGGCAATGAACAGGCTGCAAAATTGTCAGGGATTAATATCAAGAAAGTAAAACTAACAGTATACGCTATAGCCGGTGCATTGGCTGCGCTGGGCGGGTTGATAGTAACTGCACGCCTTGATTCCGCACAGCCAAATGCGGGGATAAGTTATGAACTGGATGCAATTGCAGCGGTGGTAATAGGCGGTACTTCGCTTAGTGGCGGAAAAGGCAGCGTATGGGGAACGGTGATGGGGGCAATAATCATTGGTGTATTAAATAACGGCCTGGTGCTGCTAAATGTATCACCATTCTGGCAGCAGGTGGTAAAGGGTGGAGTGATTTTACTGGCAGTTATAATTGATAAAATAGGGGAGAAGAAAGATTGATGAGCACTCATAAGAAATACATATTATCCATCGATCAGGGTACCAGCTCTACTAAATCATTAATCTTTGATGATAAAGGACAGGCTGTTGCCAAAGGCAGCGAGGATTTGCAAACCTATTATTTGGATAAAGGATTTGTAGAACAAGAGCCGGAAACCATCTGGCAGAATGTACTGGGCTCTGTTAAAAAATGCCTGCAACAATTTCAAGAAAAGGGGTTTAGTAAAAGCGACATTGCAGCGATTGGGATATCCAACCAGCGGGAAACTTTCTTGCTGTGGGACAAAGACGGAAATCCTTTGTATAATGCTGTTGTATGGCAATGTAAACGCTCAGTGCAAATATGCGAACGTTTAAAGGAGAAGGGCCTTTCCCAATTCATTAGTGACAAGAGCGGGCTGGTCATCGATCCTTATTTTTCGGCCACGAAACTGATGTGGTTGGCAGAGAATAATGAAAGTATAAAAGAGGCTGTCCAAAGCGGTAATGCTTATTTCGGCACAGTGGATACCTGGTTACTGTATAAGCTGACTGACGGAAAGGAATACGCTACGGATTATACCAATGCTTCCCGTACATTACTATTCAACCTGCACACACTGAAATGGGACGAAGAACTGGTAAAGGAACTTGGCTTATCCGGGATCAATTTACCACAGATAAAAGCCTCATCCGTTTTCTACGGGGAAACAACACTTAATGGATTGCTTGATGAAGCCACCCCGGTAACAGCCATGATCGGTGATTCACATGCGGCTGCTTTCGGCGAAGGATGTTTTGAAGCCGGTACAGCAAAAGCTACGCTTGGCACAGGCTGCAGCATTTTAATGAATATTGGTAATAAACAGGTACAGTCTGCCAATGGGATGGTAACTACCATATGCTGGAGTGCGGGCGACAGGATTGATTATGCACTGGAAGGCGTGATAGTGAGTTGCGGGGCCACAATAGAATGGCTCAAGAATGAACTGCAATTATTCAGCAGCAGTGCTGAAACAGAAAAAATGGCCACTGCAGTTACAGACAACGGAGGTGTTTATTTAATCCCTGCATTCAGCGGCCTCGGCTCCCCGCACTGGGAAATGGATCGGAAAGCGTCTATATCGGGAATGAGTTTCGGCACGACAAAGAATCATATCGTACGGGCAGCCCTGGAATCGATACCCTACCAGGTAAAAGATGTAATAGATGCAATGGAAAAAGATGCAGGCATAGCTTTAACAGAACTGCATGCAAATGGCGGCATAACAGCCAATAAATTTGTCATACAGTATTTAACTGATCTCTTGAACAAGCAGGTGGCAACGAATGATATGCCGGATGTATCTGCGCTCGGTGCCGCATACTTGTCTGGCCTCCAGGCCGGGATATATAAAAGCATTGAAAGTTTGAAGGCATTACAAACGAATAAAAAACAACACCAGCCCGATAAGGACAACAGCACAGTGCAGCAAGGCTATACAGGCTGGAAAAATGAAATTGCAAAGAAATAATCGTGAAGAGAAATCAATACATACTATTCCTGCGTAAATTTTCCCTGCTTCTCTGTGCCTTCCTGTCTCCGTGGTTCAAAGGAATTGCACAGGGTAAACCCATGCAACTGAAGCATGCCTCCTTTAAGCATTATGTTGACTACTTCAACAAAATGGAGGATGAAAATATAAAACAGGCAATACCCAATGACAGCGCCTGGGCCTGGATGCAAAAGAACATTCCATTATTTGAATGCCCGCAACAAAACTTTGAAGAGATATTCTATTACCGCTGGTGGACATTGCGCAAGCATATTAAAAAAACAGAGAAGGGATTTGTGTTTACGGAATTTCTTATTCAGCGCAGCTATGCCGATAAGTACAACCTTATCAGTAGCGGATTAGGGCACCATATTTATGAAAGCCGCTGGTTGCATGATAAAAAATACATGGACAACAACCTCCATGTATGGTATCGCGGCAATAATGGTAAGCCTATGAATAAACTGCGATTTTACAGCGGCTGGAATGAAGATGCTATCTGGAACCGGTACCTGGTTAACTATGATAAGAAATTCATTGTAGATTTATTACCTGATCTTCAGGCGAACTATACTGCATGGGAAACAGAAAAAAAACGTAGTGATGGTTTATTTTGGCAATACGATGTGCGGGATGCCATGGAAGAAACAATCAGCGGTGGCAGAAAAGAAAAGAACCCCAGGCCATCAATCAATGGGTATATGTTTGGCAACGCACTTGCTTTAGATAAGATTAATTTACTGACCGGAAATGGCAGAAAAGCATTTGAATACAGGGCGAAAGCTGACTCAATAAAGAACTTAGTGGAGTCCAAACTTTGGAACAGTGGCCACTATTTCTTTGAAGTAAGAAAAGAACAAGGTGATACGCTTGCCAATGTGAAAGAGGAAATTGGTTTCATACCCTGGTATTTTAATATGCCCGACAGTAATTACAGTATTGCCTGGCAAAGTTTGATCGACACCAAGACATTCTGCGCCCCATTCGGTATTACAACTGCCGACAGAAGCCATCCGCAATTCCGCACACATGGCTGCTGCAAATGCGAGTGGGATGGTGCTGTGTGGCCTTTCGCTACTGCACAAACGCTGACGGCTATGGCCAACCTGCTGAATAATTACAAGCAGGACTATGTGGCTGACAGTAATTATTTTGATTTACTGGAAACATATGTGGAGTCGCAATACTATCGCGGCCGTCCGTATATAGGTGAATACCTGGATGAGAAAACCGGTTACTGGCTAAAGGGAGACGAAGAACGCAGCCGTTATTACAATCATTCCACGTTTAATGATCTAATCATCAGCGGACTGGTTGGTTTGCGGCCAAGGGCAGATAATGTTGTTGAAGTAAATCCTTTACTGCCTGCCGGTAAATGGGAATGGTTCTGCCTGGATAATGTATTGTATCATAGAAAAATCATCACCATTATCTGGGATAAAACGGGATTGAAATATAAAAAAGGCAAAGGGCTGAGTGTATGGGTGAATGGGAAGAAGGTGGCATCATCGCCCTCCATGTCAAAGCTTACCGGTAAACTATGAAGAAATTTTTGTTACATATAATCCCTATTCTTCTCTGTTCATTGTTCGCTATTCATTCGATAGCGCAGCAAACAGAGAAAGTATACCTCTCCGGCACCGGCAGTGATAATACAAAGCAATGGGAGTTTATGTGTACTGGTGGTATGAACGCCAATAAGTGGACAACGATAGCTGTACCCAGTTGCTGGGAACTGCAGGGCTTTGGTAAATATGATTATGGTTTTGCAAAAGACAGTGTAAGAGGGAAGGAGAAAGGTTTATATAAACACCGCTTCAATGCACCAGCTGCCTGGAAGGGGAAAGTCATCAACATTGTATTTGAAGGTGTGATGACAGATGCCGAAGTGAAAGTGAACGGCAAACTGGCTGGTGAAGTACACCAGGGTGCTTTTTATGCGTTTAAATATGATATTTCAAAGTTGTTGCGATATGGTAAGGAAAATCTATTGGAAGTAACAGTTGCCAAACATTCAGCCAATGCATCAGTAAATGAAGCCGAACGTAAAGCAGACTTCTGGATATTTGGTGGCATCTTCAGACCGGTGTGGCTTGAAGTATTGCCTGCGGTGCATATTAGCCAGGTAAATATTGCTGCTAAAGTTGATGGCAGTATCAATGCCGAATTTTCAATCGCAGGCGAAGCAGATTTGATTCTTTGTGAAATCTATGATCGGAATAAGCAAAAGGTAAAAAGTGGATTTGGCCTGACTGTCGGAAAGTACTCAGGTAAATTGGCAATGAATGCTAAAGTGGATGCTCCAAAACCCTGGACACCCGAATCACCTGAATTGTATACTGTCGTTTT
>CAYLRV010000008.1:0-121327 GCA_964386395.1 uncultured Chitinophaga sp. | reverse complement strand
GCTGCTACATAAGCATAGTTATCATCATCACGTTTGGCCTCGCCTTCTTCTGTCTGGCTTTCTTCGCGGAAGTGTCCACCACAACTTTCGTTACGGTTCAGCGCATCTTTGCACATGAGTTCGCCAAGTTCAATAAAATCAGCCACACGGCCGGCTTTATCCAACTCAGGGTTCATTTCCTCAATGGCACCCGGTATCCGTACATCACTCCAGAATTCCTTTTTCAATGCCTGTATTTCGGCAATCGCTTCCTGCAATCCTTGTGCATTACGGGCCATGCCGCATTTCTCCCACATGATCTTACCCAAACGTTTGTGGAAGCTTTCCACGGTTTGCTTGCCTTTGATGTTCATCAGTGTATGGATACGATCTGCAACCGCTTTTTCTGTTGCAACAAATGCTTCATGATCGGTTGGAATTGGCTTGGTAGCAATTTCATCAGCCAGGTAATTACCAATTGTATAAGGTATTACAAAATAACCATCGGCTAATCCCTGCATCAATGCAGATGCGCCGAGACGGTTTGCACCATGATCACTAAAGTTGGCTTCGCCCAATGCATACAGACCTTTCACATTCGTCATCAGTTCATAATCCACCCACAATCCGCCCATGGTATAGTGTACCGCCGGATAGATCCGCATCGGCACTTCGTAGGGGTTTTCACCGGTGATTTTTTCATACATGTCAAACAGGTTACCATACTCTTCTTTCACCACTTCTTTACCCAGGCGGATCAGTGTTTCTGTATCCGGGTTTTGAATCCCCTGCTTGGTCGCTTCTGTTCTGCCGTATTTATTGATCAGGTTGTATTTGAAATCGAGATATACGGCTTGTTTAGTTGTACCCACACCATAACCGGCATCACACCTCTCTTTCGCTGCCCTTGATGCAACGTCTCTCGGCACCAGGTTACCAAAGGCGGGGTAACGTCTTTCCAAATAATAATCCCTTTCTTCTTCGGGAATATCATTCGGTTTACGTGGATCATCTTTTTGTTTAGGAACCCAGATACGGCCATCATTACGCAGTGATTCTGACATCAATGTCAGTTTCGACTGGTGATCGCCACTTACAGGGATACAGGTTGGATGTATCTGTGTAAAGCAGGGGTTGCCAAACATAGCCCCTTTCTTATGTGCTTTCCATGCAGCGGTTACATTGCTGCCCATGGCGTTGGTAGACAGATAGAATACGTTGCCATAACCACCAGTACATAATAATACAGCGTGGCCAAAATGTCTTTCCAGTTTACCAGTTACGAGGTTACGGGCAATGATACCCCTCGCCTTTCCGTCCACCATCACCACATCCAGCATTTCATGGCGGGTATATTGCTGTACATTGCCAAGCGCTACCTGTCTTTCTAATGCCTGGTAGGCGCCTATTAATAATTGCTGACCGGTTTGGCCTGCCGCATAGAATGTTCTTTTTACCTGGGTACCACCGAAGGAACGGTTATTTAATAATCCGCCATACTCACGGGCAAAGGGCACACCCTGTGCCACGCACTGATCGATGATATTTACACTCACTTCAGCGAGACGGTGCACATTGGCTTCCCTGGCACGGTAGTCACCGCCTTTTACGGTGTCGTAAAACAGGCGGAATACAGAGTCGCCATCGTTCTGATAGTTTTTCGCAGCGTTGATACCACCCTGCGCCGCAATACTGTGCGCACGGCGGGGAGAATCCTGGAAACAAAATGCTTTTACTTTATATCCCAGTTCACCCAGTGAAGCTGCAGCAGATGCACCGGCCAGACCGGTGCCCACGATGATAACTTCCAGCTTTCTTTTATTAGCCGGGTTTACCAGTTTGCAATGGCCCTTATACTCTGTCCATTTATCTGGTAATGGTACTCCTGAAGGAATTTTTGAATCAAGCATACTTTTTTATTTCGCTGATTTATATTTTTTGTTTTTCGCAACATACGCTGCCATTTAGCTGCATTGCGTTGCGAACTTGGCCGGCGGCGTCTCCCCCACTCATCTTCACAACTTACTATTTAATCCAACCCAGGTAAAAACTTACAGGCATCAATGCAAACGCCAGGGGTACGATGATGGAGAACCCAATACCGATAGCATGCAACATATTCAAATATTTCTTATTACTTACCCCCAGTGTGCGGAATGCACTCTGGAAACCATGGAGCAGGTGCCAGGCAAGCGATACACATCCCAACACATAAACAATCACCACGACTTCATATTGAAACACTTCGGCCATCCTGTGATACAAACTGATTTCAGGCCCCAGCAACCACCCCTGGTTGCTACGGTTAGGTACCCAAAAATGAGCAAGGTGTATGACCAGGAAGATCAAAATAAGGGTACCAAGCAGACCCATGCTGCGGCTGTACCATTTACTGCCTTTATTGCCCATAGCAACAGCATATCCCTTTTTCCTTTTACTGCGGTTTTGAAACTCCAGCATCAGGCCTTGTACAATATGCAGCAGGATGCCCGCCATCAAACCCACTTCCAGTATGCGGGGCACAATATTAGAACCCATAAAATGGGCACCTGCCTCAAACATTTTACCACCATCATTGGCCCAGATAGTAGCATTTAAGGCCACGTGTACAATTAAGAAAAGAATTAAAAAAATACCCGTCAGCGCCATCACCCACTTTTTGCCAACCGAGGAAGTGAACATTTCAGACCATTTCATAAGCAATATTATCTGTGAGGAAGAATCTAAATTTTCGGCAAAAATACTACCCGATGACGAAAAACTGACAAAAGATTTAGCGCCAGCTATGTCATACTCACACTACAACTGGCTAATTGCCCAGTCTCGCCATCAGTTCACCATCAATTTTCTTAAACAAATGAAATGGTTTATAAGTTCGCCAGTTCAGCAATTCCATTAATTCCACATACCGGTTCAGGTGTGCATGTTTAAAATCATACTGGGTTTGCTCAGGCATGTTTAAACAAACCACCCAGCCATTTTCATCCGACACTTCGTCATACAGTTCTTCATAATAATCACGGCCATCGCTGTGAAAATTCAGTACGTTTTCTCCTATCAGTATAAATTTATATATCCCTTCATACATAAATTTCTCCAGCACTTCCCTTTTCAGTTCCATGATATCGTTCTCGATGGCATCATTCCATTCGCCAATCAGTTCAATGACGGCATATTTTTCATCGTAATCGGCAATGAGGACCTTTAAATAAAGGGTGCGGCTGCCAAAGTCATCCCATTGCGGATGAATGTAAAAATTGTAAACCGTTTGGGAGAATTCAAACTCAGAATAGGTTCTTCCAAAAAAAGGGGACCGCTGATCTTCTTCACTTGTGTAAATATGCCGCCAGTTGTAAAATGGTTCTATATCCTGCATACCTGATTAAAATGTAAATATACAGCTAATGGCCAACTGGTGTTTTCCGTTAAACAATAAAGGCTACCTTTAGCAGGCAGCCCTTATTGCAATCAATGTGATAAACTTTTTTTTATTCTTTGATTATTTTCTTATGAAAAACTTCCCCGTCCCTGCTCACTTCAATCGTATACATTCCTGGGGAAAGGTTACTGGTGTTTACCGTAAAATAGTTTTCGCTGACAGTTTTTGAAACAACCGGTACACCCGTACTGTTAAAAATACGCAACGTTGCCACACCTCTGCCCGGCATATTTACCGTAATATTTTCCCTTGCAGGATTAGGGTATACTACAAGGCTCTCCCTGTCATCCTTTTTAATACGGAGTATATTACTAAATGTATGGCGTCCGTCCAGGTCAATTGGCTTCAGCCGGAAATAATTTACACCTGCAGTAAGTGCCTGTACAGTTCTGTACTCCCCGCTACCACCGGCATTGCCATTGGCGCTTACTACCACTGCGGTTTGCCAGTTATTGCCATCCTGGCTCCGTTGCAATTCAAACTGACGCAAAGATTGTTCGTTGGCCGTTTTCCAGTATAAGGTCGCCATATCACCGCTCACATTGGCCGTGAAAGCAATTAATGTTACCGGCAATACGCCACTAAACGGTAAGGTAACAGAACCAGGTGTTGGGTCCTCACTTCCGGCTTCGTCGATGGCGACAAACGGTATAACGATATTCATATTATTAATATCAACCGGGTCAACTGAAATAGCCTGCGAAGGGCCTGTACCGTTAATATAAGGCACAACCACGCCACCGCCCGGCCAGTTGACACAGGTAGTTGCCGGTGGACAAGTACCGCCGTTGATATAGACCGTGCCGTTAATGGTAATGGTATTAGTATTAGTTGGGAAAGCTGTAATCCTGATGTTGGCAACTGTACCACCATTATAGTCCAGGGTATTAGGCGTTACACCAACATTATTCGTTTGAAAAGCACCTGGTGGCACAGCAAAGTTGGCGAAACCAGCAACGTTGACCTGCATAGGTTGCAGGTTAAATGCACTTTCTGGTACTTGCTGAATGCCGAAGTTTTGAAGTGTTATATTGGTGGTAGCCGTATTTACTGTTATTTCGCCATTTGCCGATACATCAGCGCCACCGGCCTGACCGTTTTTATTTTCACCTGTGTTATACCAGCCTGCTGGCAGTGCGGTTACTCCTTTGGCAAGACCAACTACGCCCTGGTTGGTACTCAGTTGTACCGTTAACCCACTGGTACTTTGCGGCACGTTAGGGAAATTATATGTTCCATTGCTGGCTACGGGTACGGTTGCGATTATATTATTACCTGCATCTACCAGGTTAGCATATATAATGGCCCCGGGCAATATTCCACCACCACTGTTGGTGCCATTTACTACTGTCTCAGCCCCGTTTTGTGTCAGGTTGCCATCGAGATCATTCCATACTGTACCTGAAAGCGTAATGGTACGGAAAGGAAGCGTAACACTGCCGGGCGTTGCATCCTCGCGGCCAGCATTGTCAATCGATGCAAAAGGTATCACCACATCAACATTACCTTCTACCGGATCTACGCTAATTATTTGCGAAGGACCTGTTCCATTTGTATAAGGAACCGTTACTCCCCCACCCGGCCACGGCGTACAGCTCGCTGAAGGCGGGCAGGTACCTCCATTGATATACCGGATACCATTTACGGTTATCGTATTGGCATTTGACGGGAAAGCCGTAATGCGTATGTTGTTCACGGTTCCACCATCGTAATCTTGTGTATTGGGGGTTACACCCACATTATTTGTTTGGAAAGCGCCGGCTGGTACTGTCTGACTGTTGAAGCCTCCGGGATTACCCGCCTGAGCCTGCAGATTGAACGCAGATTCAGGCAAGCGCTGTATACCAAAATCATTATTAATATCATCTGTTGCACCAAATCGGGTTGCATCGGCTGAGTTGTAGGTACCCGTATTAATATCACCGGTAGTATTCGTACTGCCCGGTGAAGTTAAAGACCACCCGGCCGGCACTGATGCCGCAGGCGGTGCACTACCGGCTGTACCGGGCGTGGTGCTCAACCGAACTTGTAAATTGGCAAAAGAAGGCACATTGGAAAAAGAATACGTTCCGTTTGCTGCCACAGCCACGGAAGCTATTACCAGGTTCGTCACCGGGTCAATAAGTATCGCATTAAGCCCACCGCCATTTGTACCTGATTCTCCGGCAGTAAATATATTGCTCAGTGTGTTGTTAGCACTGTTATTGATATCATTCCATACCGTTCCGCTCACGGTGCTGCCAAAACGAATGGGTGTTGCATCACCTTCACCGGCATCATCTGCTTTAAAGTTGACTGTACCGGTTTCTACCGATGTACCATTATCGCTGTTATCAGTTACAGTGGTGGCATCGAATGCAGTACCGGATGCGGTGGCTGTATTATTATATGTAGTGGTTCCGTTTGTAGCCACACCCGCTACATCAAACGTTATATCCACAACGACAAAATTGCTGCCGGCTGTAATCGATCCGGCACCACCGTTGAGGTTGCTGCCCTTATACAAAGAGCCGTATAATACTTTTGTTCCATCGAACAAATTATTGTTACCCGTCCCGGTATAAGCTGCATTCAATACTAACGAAGCCGGGTTCGATACCATTGCTGTGCTTACATTACTAATGGTTAATGCTGGAAAGGCGGTTGACAGATTTTCTACTGCCTGGAGATTTTTTAAAATTGATGTGCCAATGTTTTGCACCCGTACACGGTACGTAAGCCGGTATCGGTTATTATACCCCAGCCATTGTACCGCAGTTAGTTGTTTGGCAACTCCTACAGAACTGATTACCTCAGTAAGGTCAGCAAAGTTAGCGCTGGTTGGTGTAGCCAGGCAATTAACCCGAAAGCTGCCAACTAATGCACCGGTAGCAGGATTTACATTGTAGCTGCCATCACTACCATCAGAAGTGCGGCTGCTGATGACCATAATATTTGAATTGGTGTAGTCCCAGCTGATACCATATGTGCCGGAACCCTGGGAAGTGAAATTGAATCCCACACCGGTCGGCAATATATTACCTACTTCAACCGAAGGAATAAGCGCAGTACCCGTAATACTTTGATAATTGGGAATACGAATTATTTTTTTACCAATAGTCATGTACATAGTATTATCGGGTGCCACCACTAAATCACCATACCCGGAATGGCCCAGTTGGGCTGCATAAAACGGAGTTGTCGTGGCATCGCTGGAAGACCAGTAGTTACCATCGTTGTAAGGTGCAGGCATGGTACTCGAATAGGCCGTCGGGCACTGAATATTACCCAGCACTGTAAATGTATTCGTGATGGGATTGTAGCGGGTAAGCTTAACTGTTTGTATGTCGATACGGGGTGCGCTGGCCGACAGTTGTATTACCAGTGCAGTTACAGTACCATACACATTTCCGTCCTGTCCAACGCCCATACGAAAAAACTCGCCACCGGAAACGGTAGCAATATTTGTATTAGTGGCAGTAACACCGGTATTATTGTAGACATTAAAAACACTGGTTCCTGCCGTGGTGCCCGGCTTGGAATAATATAGTTTTCCTTCCGTTGGGTCGAAGGCTGCCCCATAAGGCAGGTTATTATTGCCTGCAGGAACACCATTGGTGGTGGCAATAGTTGACCCTAAGCAACCGGTCGTACCATTCAAAAAACGTATTTCGTTTCCTGTGGCATTTGGGTTGCCTGAAAGAATGTTGAAAGATTTCCAGGCTTGTGTATAGCCCGGTGATGACAGTATTGCTGCCATTAGGAATGTAAAGATGCTTTTCATTTGAGTGGATGTTTTATGCTCAACAATGACCTTTGAAGGTTGCGGCGCAAAGAAAGATAAATACCGCTACGAGAATGACATTAAGCATCACGAAAAAATGTAAGATGAGTGATAATACTCATTATCATTTCTTCTAATTCGGAATAATACGAAGTAAAACCTGCTCAGGAAACCGCACAAACGCTACGCAAAGGTTTGCGCTGATTTACATTGTTTTCACGTGAGAGGGGTCTGTCTTTTACGATTCAAATCTTAAAGAAGATAACTTTTCAGGTCCTGGTATTCCGGTTTGATTATCTCCGTTTTTTTATCCTGCACCATCATCGCGGTTAAGGATTCGGGTAAATTTATTTTCACACCTGTGGCCAGTTCCACTGCATCCGGAAACTTCACCGGGTGTGCCGTTTCAAGGAATAGCCCTTTTTCACCCGGATGGGATAGCAAATACTGTTTCAATGCGAGGTAGCCTACCGCACCATGTGGATCTGTTGTATAACTGAAGCTGTCATATACTTCTTTAATGGCTGCTGCCGTTTCTTTATCTGAAATAGTATAGGCAGACAATTTGGATTTTATCTCCGGAAACTGGTGATGGAATATTTCCAGTATGCGGACAAAATTGCTGGGATTACCAACATCCATAGCATTGGATAAAGTAGGAACAGCTTGTTTTGGTGTCAATTCACCTGTTGCCAGGTAATCGCTAACGATATCATTTATGTTGCAGGCCGCAATAAAATGCTTTACCGGCAAACCTGATTGCATGGCAAGGATACCGGCACAAATATTCCCAAAATTGCCGCTTGGTACAGATATGACCGGGGGGTTACCTTTTTCAATCCATTGTTTATATGCTAAAAAATAATAAAACTGCTGGGGGAGCCACCGGGCTACATTAATTGAGTTAGCTGATGTAAGAAAATGTTTAGCCGTTAGTTCTTTATCTGCAAATGCCGCTTTAACCATGGCCTGGCAATCATCAAAGGTACCCTGTACTTCGAGTGCATGAATGTTGTTTCCCAGCGTCGTCAGTTGTTTTTCCTGTACCGGGCTTACTTTGCCTGACGGATACAATATCACGACTTCTACCCCATCAACATTGTAAAAACCATTGGCTACGGCACCGCCGGTATCACCGGAAGTGGCTACCAGAACAGTGATTTTATTGTTGCGGCTGCCTGCTCCATCCTTGCCGACAAAGTAACCCAAACAACGGCTCATAAATCTTGCGCCTACATCTTTGAAGGCCAGCGTTGGGCCGTGAAAGAGTTCTAGTGACGAAATACTTTCATTCACTTTTACTAATGGAATCGGGAAGTTGATGGTTTCACTGACAATCCGGAATAAAATTTCCTCATCTATGGTATTACCTATGTAAGGTTTTATTACCCGGAAAGCAATTTCTTCATTGGAGAAATTTGTGATATCATCAATCAGTCCCTGTTCCGCCGGCGGAATGGATACAGGGAAATACAATCCTTTGTCAGGTGCCTGGCCTTTTATAGTTGCCTCTTTAAAATCAACTTCAGGCGATTGCTTATTTGTACTGTAATACTTCACTGTGGATTGAATATTTAATATTTTTTATTGACTTATTTTGTCCTATCCGGAGACGACAGTAACGCCTTTCTTATTAATAGTTGTGACATATGTATGGTAGTCTATCCCAATTCTTTCATACACTTCCTTCATTACACTTTCAACAGCCTTTGCCGTATTTTCATCTTTGCTCAGCATAAATACAGAAGGTCCCGAACCTGAAATACCACCACCCAATGCACCGGCCTCAATACATTTTGCTTTTACTTCATCGAAGCCCGGTATTAAAATGCTGCGGACCGGTTCGATGATCACATCTTCGAGTGAGCGGCCAATGAGATCATAGTCATTTTTCATAAACCCTGTGACCAGACCGGCGATATTGCCCCATTGCCGTATGGCATCTTTGAGTAGTACCTGTTGCTTTAGAATTTGCCGGGCATCTGAAGTCCTTACTTCTATTTGCGGATGCACCACCGTTACAAATAAATCAGGTGCGGGAATAGAGACTATATCCAGCGGATGAATAGAGCGGATTAAACTTACACCTCCTAAGATGCATGGCGCTATATTATCAGCATGTTTTACCCCCGATGCCAGTTTTTCGCCATTCATAGCAAACTGAACAAGTTCGTCGGTGTTAAATATATTTCCCAACAAATGATTAGCTGCTACCGCTGCACCAGCGGCACTTGCGGCGCTGGAACCAATACCGCTTCCGGGCTTGATATTTTTTTCAATGGTGAGTTCAAACCCAAATTTATTCTCCATCTTTTCCATCACTGACAACAGCACCACACCAGCCACATTCTTTTCCGGATCGGTGGGCAGGTTATAACTGTCCCTGTTATGAATGACTACTTTCGGCTCGGTCAACAAACTGAGCTCCATGATATCGCAGGGCTCAGCCAAAGCAAGGCCCAGGATATCAAAGCCACATACAAGATTGGCTACCGTGCCGGGACTATGTACAATTATCTTTTTCATCGGTTAAACTTTGCTAGCCCTGATAATATCTGCAAACACACCGCTCGCCGTTACTTCCGCACCGGCACCGGCACCTTTTACAACCATGGGTTGTTCTTTATAACGATCTGTATAAAACAAGACTACATTATCTTTTCCATACAAATGATACAAATCGTGTTTTGGATCGATATGTTGTAATCCCACCGAGGCCTTGCCATCTTCAAAAGAAGCAACAAATTTCAGTTTACCGCCAGCGGCATTGGCCTCTTCCAGCAATTTTTTAAAGTGGGCTTCTTCATTAGCCATTTCTTTATAAAAATCATCAACGCTGCCTTTCATACAACTCGCGGGCATAAAGGAGTTGTTTGCAATATCATCCATTTCAATCTTTACCCCGGCTTCCCTTGCCAGGATCATAATTTTACGCATAACATCAGTACCACCGAGGTCAAGCCGTGGATCCGGTTCTGTATAGCCCTCATCCTGTGCCTGCTTCACCACATCAGCAAAGAGGCGTGTACCGTCATAATTATTGAATACAAAATTCAGCGTGCCGCTTAAGACAGCCTGCATTTTGTGTACCCGGTCACCACTATGTACCAAATCGTTTAGGGTGGCAATCACGGGCAATCCTGCCCCCACATTGGTTTCAAACAGAAAGCGGCTGTTATATTCCCTTGCCAGGTCTTTCAGTTTTTTATAATTATTATAGGCCGATGATGCTGCTACTTTATTACAGGCCACCACACCAATACTTTTCTTTAACAACTGATCATACACACCCGCTACCTCGTCATTTGCTGTAATGTCTACAAAAACAGAGTTACGCAGGTTGCGGATGATAATTTCATCAACAAACTGCTGCAGGTCCGCTTTACGCCCGGCTTCCAGTTTTTCTTTCCAGTTTGAGAGTTCGATACCTTCCTCTTCAATCAGCATCTTGCGGCTATTACTCAAACCCACAACCTTTACCTGCAAATGCAATTGTTGTTGCAGAAAATCGAGTTGCTGTTGTAATTGCCCGATCAGCTTTGCCCCGACATTTCCTGTTCCGGTGATAAAGAGATTGACCTGCTTATAGGTTGTTTCGAAAAATTCCTCATGCAATACGTTGATAGCTTTCTTTACATCAGCTGTAGAAATAACAGCAGAGATATTTTTTTCCGAAGACCCCTGGGCAATCGCCCGCACATTTACGCCGTTTCTTCCCATGGCGCCAAACATGCGGCCGCTTACACCGGTATGGTTTTTCATATTCTCCCCTACCAATGCTATTATGGAAAGGCCCGCTTCTATTTTTAACGGTTCTACTTTTTGCAAAGCAATTTCATTCGCAAAAGCCGCATCCACTGCCTGTTTTGCTTTATCTGCAAGGCCGGCATCAATACCCACACAGATTGAATGTTCGGATGAACTTTGTGTAATCAGGATTACATTTATTTTTTCGCTGCTCAATGCTTCAAATAAACGTTTCGAGAACCCGGGGATACCGATCATACCACTCCCTTCCAGGCTGATAAGCGCAATATTATTGATACTCGAAATACCCCGGACGATATCACCTTTTCCTTCGCTCACTGCTTCTATGACTGTACCTGCATCCGCAGCAGCAAATGTGTTTTTTATTACTACAGGAATCTTCTTTCCCATCACGGGTTGAATGGTTGGCGGATAAATAACTTTGGCCCCAAAATGCGACAACTCCATGGCCTCCTGGTAAGAGATATGCGGGATAATTTTCGCATTACTTGTCAATCGTGGATCGGCTGTCATCATACCACTGACGTCGGTCCATATTTCCAGCAGTGCCGCATCAACAGCGGAAGCAATGATAGCTGCTGTATAATCAGATCCTCCGCGACCCAGTGTGGTGGTGATACCATTTTTATCCGCTGCAATAAATCCCGGCAGTATAAACAATGTCTCTTTTGCGCCATCAAAATAGGCACTGATATTTTTATCTGTCAGTGTAAAATTTACTTCAGCAGCGGTAAATGCATCATTGGTTACAATCAGTTCTTTTGCATCCTTCCATACAGCTGGAACACCTGCTGCATTAAAAGCGGCTGTTATCACCTGGGAGGATATCCACTCACCATAACTCCCAATGCGATCCTTGGAGCGGGGTGTCAGCTCACGCAATAAGAAAATACCATTGCAGATATCTTCGATTTCATTGCACGCTTTTTTAACAAGGCTCAGCAACTGGCTCTGTTGCGCAACGGGTATCAATTGTTTTACAGCTTCCAGGTGACGCTGTTCAACGATGGCCAGCTTCTCTTTATAGGCTTCATTCCCATCTGCTGCCTGTGAGGCTGCACTAAGTAATAAATCAGTAATACCTCCCAGCGCCGACACTACTACAGCCGTTTTTCCCGTCTTGATTTTCTCTTTAACAATTGTAATAACCTTATTGATATTTTCAGCGTTGGCAACTGATGTGCCCCCGAATTTTAAAACCTGCATGACCGTTGATTAAATGATTGGAATGAGTTTAATAATGAACAGCTCTCCCGAACCGCTACAGCAAATTGCCCATGTGATGATATGAAAATATACTCCGCTAAAGCGGAGTTGTGGTAATAGTTGTTGTTGTGATAGACAGCATCACAACAGCGGAGATATGATATGTGCAATAGTTTACCACTTGATTTAACTGTTGCAATATAAGCTACAATGACGAATAATAAAATTAATGGGCTAAAGAATCAACAGCTTTTTTTACGCTGCCATGTTGTAATAACAGTTGTTTGGCTTTTTCGTAGTCGGTGATTTTCGTTTTTTCCATCAGCATTTTAGTGCCGCGGTCAACCAACTTATCGTTTGTTAGTTGCATGTTCACCATCTTATTGTCTTCCACCCTGCCCAGTTGGATCATTACAGACGTGGAGATCATATTTAATACCAGCTTTTGTGCTGTGCCGCTTTTCATACGGGTGCTGCCCGTTACAAATTCAGGGCCTACCACCACTTCAATCGGAAAATCTGCAGCTGCACTTACCGGCGAGTCAGGGTTGCAGGATATGCTGCCTGTAATGATACCCCGCTTGCGGCACTCTTCCAATGCACCTATTACATAGGGGGTGGTGCCGCTCGCTGCAATACCTATCACCACATCTTTATCACTTACATCAAATTCAAGCAGGTCTTTCCACCCCTGTTCTTTATCATCTTCCGCAAATTCCACAGCATTGGTAATGGCCTTCTCTCCCCCGGCTATGATGCCGATGACCAGGCCCTTGGGCACACCATAAGTAGGCGGGCACTCACTGGCATCCACAATACCCAGCCGGCCACTGGTGCCGGCACCAATATAAAACATACGGCCGCCCATCAGCATTTTGTCTCCGGCCGCTTCTGCCAGCTTTTCTATCTGCGGAATGGCCTTTTCAACGGCGGCGGGAACTGTCTGATCTTCTGCATTAATATTTTTAAGCAATTCCCCCACAGGCATTTTTTCCAGGTGGCGATAATTACTTGTTTGTTCCGTTATTTTTTCAAATGCCATGCTGTTGCTTTAGCTGTGGTAGTCAATTAATCCTTCCATCGGTGCTTTTATTACTTTCCCGAGTTCGAATTCATAACTGTTGCAAAGTTGCTGTAACACATCTTTAAAACCAAATGCAACGCTGCCGGTAAAATGGACTGGCAGTGTCCATACCTCCCGGTATTTGCATAGGTGGTTAAAGAAAAAATCATTCAGTCCGTCTTCAATTATGTTCTCAATCATATAATGCCCACGGTTCTCCGCCAAAAACTTTGTAAACGAAGCCAGGTACCTGTTAGGAAGCGGCTTTTTATATACGCTTTCGAGTATCTCTGCTGTGTTCGTGGTATATGTGAGATCAAAGCGGCCCCTCAGCTCATCATCAAATGTACCATACAGATAATACTGTATGACTTTTTTACCCAAATATGCCCCGCTACCTTCATCGCCCAGTACATAACCCAGTCCGGGACTGTTTTTTACAATCTTTTTGCCATCATAGTAGCAGGAATTAGATCCCGTACCAAGTATACAGGCCATGCCCTTTTGTCTTCCGCCCAAGGCCCGGGCGGCAGCCATCAGGTCGTGGTTCACAGCTGTTTTGGTGCCCGGGAAAACCTTACCAATTGCTTTCTTGACAGACTTTGCATTGGTGGGATTGGCACACCCTGTTCCATAATAATATATCTCATCCACTTCCACATTCTTGAGCTTTGGCTTCAGTTCTTTAAGCAGCAATTCTGTAATCTGCTCTGTATTGAGAAAATAGGGACTGATGCCCTGGGTGATAATGGTTTTTCGTTTCCCATTCCCCAGCAGGCACCATTCGGCCTTGGTCGCTCCACTATCCGCAATCAGTTTTATCATCTGTTTCGTTTTTTTAGATCTCCTTTACCTTTAATCGGGGCTCCCTTTGAATAAACTGTAAACGATAAACTATAAACTTTTCTCTATTTTGCATCCCTGTCTGCCAGTTTACCGCCCGGAGCACTCGTTTGGTATAGCTGACAGAATTTTACACAATATAAATATATGACGGGTAATAAAAAATTACAGGTTTGGCTTCCCTTACTCTTTGCGCTGGTGATGATTGCCGGAATGTTTTTCGGATATAAGCTTGGCAGCAAAGGTGGAAACAAAGGTTTTTTCTCTTCCAATAAAAGGAGCTCTTTACAAGAAGCACTTGACATCATCCGGATGCGGTATGTAGACTCTGTTTCCTTTGACTCCATACAAGGCAAGGCCATCGAAGAAATGATGACAGAACTTGACCCGCATTCTGTGTACCTGCCACCTGTTGACCTGGCGCAGGCCAACGAAGATTTGGCCGGTAACTTCCAGGGTATCGGCGTGGAGTTTAATATTTTTAATGATACGGTACATGTGGTGTACGTAATCCCCGGCGGGCCCAGCGAAAAGGCCGGTTTAACGGTGGGTGACAAAATTATCCGTGTAAATGATTCGCTGCTGATTAAAAAAGGAATTTCAGTTAACGACGTTAAAAAATACATTAAGGGACCGGGTGGTTCCATCGCCAAAATCGAATTGCTGCGTAATGGCAAGCCAATGAAGGTTGAAATTACCCGCGGCACGATTCCCGTTTCTTCCATTGACGCTGCTTATTTAATTGATAAAACGACTGGTTATATTAGGCTGGATAAGTTTACAGAAAACAGCTATGAAGAATTTATGGAAGCGCTTGAACCAATGACAAAGCAGGGTATCCAAAAACTGATTTTTGATTTGCGGGGTAATGGCGGTGGTTTTATGAATGAAGCAGTGGATATGGCCGATGAATTTTTAGATGGCGATAAGCTCATTGTTTATACGGAGGGCGTTAACAGCAAGAAAAAAGAATACCGCTGTAAACGGCCCGGTTTGTTTGAAAAAGGAAAACTTGTTTTACTGGTTGACGAGTTATCCGCCAGTGCCAGTGAAGTATTAGCCGGTGCTTTACAGGACTGGTGCAGGGCCACTGTTGTAGGCCGTCGCACATTTGGTAAAGGATTGGTGCAGGAACAATATCCATTAAGCGATGGATCTGCATTACGCCTTACCACGGCCCGGTATTATACACCGCTTGGCCGCAGCATCCAGCGTTCCTATGCCAAAGGCAAAAAAATATACATGGATGATTTGTGGGACCGGTATAAAAGCGGTGAAATGTTTTCGCAGGATTCTGTTTGGCAACATAACGGTGGTAAGAAATTCTATTCCAACTGCCAGGATACGCTGTATGCAGGCGATGGGATTACCCCCAATATATTCGTGGCTTTTGATACCATGCAGAATAACCGCAACCTCTGGCTGTCCAGCAACCGGTTAAACAATTATATCTACTCTTATTATCTCGTTCATCGCAAAGAAATAGACCAGTACAAAACGGTGCAGGAATTTATGAATGGTACCGCCGGTTTGAAATTATGGGATGGTTTTGCTTCACAGATTTCAACAGACAGCATGAAGGTGGCGCCATTGTCTAATGAAGACAAGGTATTATTGGAGGAACAAATGCGTGCCTTGCTCGCCCGTTACAAATGGCGCAACAGCGGTTTTTATGAAGTGTTGAACCAGCAGGACCCGGTTGTAAAAAAAGCGCTGGAAACGATAGGTAAATAAAAAGGCAATCCGTTTAGATTGCCTTTCGGTATGCTGTATAAGGTCACTATACTTTATCACTGTTATCATCCCACCACTTCTTTTCAATGCGGTAAGAACCGAAGAGGCCAAGACCGCCGCCAATTGCAATTAAAGCAAAGTATATGGCCGGATTATCATGATTTCTGCGCTGGTAGGCTTTCCCATTAATCACATAATTTTCGAATTGCTGCGGCAGTATATACGCATCGACAATATAGGCCAACAGCAACCCGGTACCTGCGCCTATGAGCAGCAAGGCCCATTTAAGGTTTTTATAGGGTGCTGGACGGTTAGCAAATTCTTTGGGGTTCATCCCTTTTTCAATCATGGCCAGGTTCTGGCGGGTTTTCAGGTAGTAAATACCAAAGACCATCGCAAATCCCCCGGCAAACATGGTAATTGGTATTAAAGCTTCTCCGGCTTGCATATAGTTATTTTTTACGTGTTACAGGTTCTATGACTACAGCCTTTGCAGGCAGGTTACAGGTCAGCAGAACTTTTTTCAAAAATTGTGTTACAGGAGTTATGACTCCCGCCTTTTAAAACAGGTTACAGCCTTGCCTTTTGATTATAGTGTATAAAATTTACCGACCTTGTACTGTAACCGAATGGATTATCCTGTAGTCTTACACTGCGAATGTCAACCGGACTGAGTGATAATGAAATCATTAACCAGGTGCTAAGTGGTAACCAGCAGGCTTATGCCAGCCTGGTGAGCCGTTATCAAAACTATGTATTTACCCTTAGCCTGCGGATGATCAAAAGCCGGGAGGATGCAGAAGAAGTGGCGCAGGATGTGTTTATCAAGGCTTATAAATACCTGCCCAATTTCAGGTGGGAGGCCAAATTTAGTACATGGCTCTATACGATTGTCAACAATACCTGTATCACCCATCTCCGGAAAAAGAAACCGGAGATTCATTCACTGGATAACGAGCAGGTCTTTGCCAGGGCAGATACGATCGATTCCGGTGCGAGAGCCGATGCTGTGGAACAAAAATCAAAGCAGGCCATGGTGAATGATGCGATTGCTTTATTAAATGCAGATGATGCACAAATCATTACACTGTTTTATAAAGCTGAACAGTCACTGGAAGAAACGGCACAGGTACTGGGTATTGAAACAAATGCTGCCAAGGTAAGACTGCACCGGGCCAGGACAAGATTGAAGCAAAAAATGGAAAGATTCTTTGTGGAAGAAATAAAAGATTTAAATTAACCACTATGAGCAGTGATAAAATAACAGGATCTTCCTTGGAAGATAATGGCATGGAGCAAAGGCTCTGGGAGTATATCGACGGGCTCTCCGCCCCTGCCGAAAAATCTCTCGTAGAAAAATTGCTGCAGGATGATGCAGCCTGGCAAGCTAAATACCAGGAACTGCTGCAGGTTAATGCCTTGCTGCATACATCCGAAATGGAGCAGCCATCCTTACGTTTTACAAAAAATGTGATGGAAGAAATTGCCAAACTGCATATTGCCCCGGCAGCTAAAACCTATATCAACAAAAAAGTGATTTGGGGTATTGGCATCTTCTTTATAACCATGCTCATCGGCACTTTAGTTTACGGTTTTGGGCAAATGTTCGACTCACCTGGTCAACAGTCTGATATAGCCAAAAACATAGATAAAATTGACTTCAGTAAATTCTTTAACAATAACCTGGTGAATGCCCTGATGATGATTAATGTAATTATCGGCCTCTTCCTCCTCGATAATTACTTAACCAATAAGAAAAAGCATTTTAGAAAAGCCTGATGCATTGCAAAATCATCAGTCCGGTAAGCCTTGTTGTTCGCAGCAGGGCTTTTTTATTAGCAGGCCTAAAAAACTTACTTTTGTTCGTACAACTTATACAATGGATATAAAAAATAATATACTCGAAACGATTGGCAATACCCCTTTAATCAGGCTGAATAAAGTGGCGAAAGATTTTCCCTGCACGGTGCTGGCCAAAGTGGACTATTTTAACCCAGGCAACTCGATCAAAGATCGTATGGCACTGAAAATGGTGGAAGTAGCGGAACAGGAAGGAAAACTAAAACCTGGCGGCACCATCATTGAAGGCACCAGCGGTAATACGGGCATGGGCCTGGCACTGGCAGCCGTGGTGAAAGGATACAAATGCATATTTGTTACCACCGACAAACAATCGAAAGAAAAAGCGGATATACTGAAAGCTGTCGGTGCTGAAGTGATTGTATGCCCTACGAATGTGGTACCGGAAGACCCAAGAAGCTATTACAGTGTGGCGGCACGACTTGCCAAAGAAGTGCCCAACTCTTATCATATGAACCAGTATGATAACCTGGCCAACCGCCAGGCACATTATGAAACAACAGGGCCAGAAATATGGAGGCAAACGGATGGAAAAATCACACACCTGGTATGTACTGCAGGAACAGGCGGTACCATTGTTGGCACAGCAAAATACCTGAAAGAACAAAACCCCAATATAAAAATATGGGCCATAGATGTGTATGGTTCATTATTGACAAAATACTTCCGTACCGGCGAAATTGATATGAACGAAGTCCATCCGTATATCAGTGAAGGGTTTGGTGAAGACTTTGTGCCAAAGAACTATGATATGAGCGTCATTGATCATTTTGAACAGGTAACAGACAAAGATGGCGCAGTAGTGGCAAGAAGACTGGCAAAAGAAGAAGGATTGTTTTGCGGGTATAGCGCCGGTAGTTGTTTCCAGGGTTTGTTGCAGTTAAAAGATCAGCTTAAAAAAGATGACCTTGTTGTATGCATTTTCCATGATCATGGCAGCCGATATGTGGGTAAAATATATAATGACCAGTGGATGATCGAACGTGGATTTCTCGATGTAAAAACATTTAAAGATGTGGTAAGTGCAAGGGGAAATAAAAAACTGATAACCGTTGAACCATCACAAACTGTTGCAGAAGCAGTGGAACTGATGAAGAAATATGATATTGAACAAATTCCTGTTGCTGAAGGCACAGTGATCACAGGTTCTATCAGCGAAAGCGGTTTATTCAGAAAGATTTTTGATAACCCCGATATCAAGAATGCCAAAGTCGGGGATGTAAAAGAAAGTATGCTGCCAGTTGTGGCCTTTGATACGCCGGTTGAAAAGCTTGGAAGCCTGATTGGAAAGGAAAACGGTGCTGTTCTTTCCAAAGACGAAGCGGGCAACTACCATATTGTCACCAAGTACGATGTCATCCAATCGATGGGGCGCTAACCTAAATCATTGATTACAAACGTCTAATTCAATTTATCCGTAATTTTACGATTTAATTTCTCAGTATTTGTGCTTAAAAAAGAAGCGTCATTTTGCTAAAAAAATAGGGCAATTTTTCTCTTGTGCAACTTGATCTCAGCTACTACTTTTGAGCCATCACTGATTGATAAAACAATCATTGTAGGTTAAGAATCCAATATCCAGTATGACAAAACCAAACTAAATCCTAAGAAAGTTTAAAATCCAGATTTCCAAAGAAAAACCAAGAAAATCCAAATCCGGTTGAAAGTAAACCATCCAAAACATCCTTGAAAACCACTTTCAACGTCACCGTGTCCAAATCCAATGAAACAAATTAAACGTCCGGAACCCTCCTGCTAACTAAAATTAGCAGGAGGCGCGGTGAAACTCTCCTCTCCTCTCATTTTCTGCAAAGTTTATTGATTGCTTAATTTCGGCCTGAACATTTTCAGCGCTAATGTCTTTATATACCGACCAGGCAGGCAGAACGATTAATATACCGCTTACACCAAAGCGTATAATATCACTTGTTCCATCCCAAACCGAATTACTGTTTGACCTTGGCCTTGATGAAGAAGTTGTGGGCATCACAAAATTTTGCATCCATCCGGAAAACTGGCATCGCAGTAAAACAAGAGTGGGTGGTACCAAGCAGCTAAATATGGAAACCATTCATACGCTGAAGCCCGATCTCATTATTGCAAATAAAGAGGAAAATGTAAAGGAACAGGTGGAAGAACTGGCTGTCCAGTACCCGGTATGGGTAAGTGACGTGAATAACCTGGAAGATGCCTGTGAAATGATTGCGCAAGTGGGCCTAATTACAAACAGGAATGAACAGGCAATACAAATTGCCGCACAGATCAGGAATGAGTTCGGCAAACTAAAAACAAAAAACCATAAACCTAAAACCGTCTACCTCATCTGGAAAGATCCCTACATGACTGTTGGCGGAGATACATTCATTCACGCTATGCTTACTGCCGCCGGACTTGATAACATATTTGCAAACAATACAAGATACCCTGAATTAACACTAACGCAGCTGCAGGCTGCCAACTGCGAATTGCTCCTCCTCTCCTCCGAACCTTATCCATTTAAACAAAAACATATTGACAAATTGCAGGCACTGCTACCTGCCACAAAAATCATACTGGCCGATGGTGAAATGTTCAGCTGGTATGGCAGCCGTTTATTAAAAGCCCCGCAATACTTTAACATGCTTTCCGCATCCATTTAGCAGGCATTATCTTTACATGGTGAACCTTACTGAAAATAACCAGGAACAGGAAATGAATGAAAGCGGAAAACCTTCCCGCAAAAAACAGCTCTATCCGGTATCTGGTCCCTTGCGCAATTACCTGAAAAAAAATGGCCGGGAGGTTCTATTACCTGTCTCCTATCAGTCGTTGCTCAACTTTACATGGTCCACACCCATAAAAGATAAAAACGGGAAAGACACCTTATGGGAAAAGGCGTCGTATGACAGCCGTGACTGGGATTATATTCGTGAAGGGTTGATAAAAATATATGCCATCTTAAAAACAGAAGGCGATATGAGTTTTGCCCGCCACCTCGATGTGGCAAGGGTGGATTATTGCACGTTTGGCAATTCACATCCTTTTCGAATCCGCATCGTCAACAAGTTTAATGACAATTACGATCATTACTATATCAAAGTAGCAGATGCTTCCCGTATATACGGCCTTGAGCTGGAGCATATCCTTTCCCCCAACCGTATCAGTTTCTTCACACATAAAGAAACGTTGGTGGAGGAACATATACCCGGTATCCCGGGGGATGTGTTTATACAACAAATGATGAATGACCCGGATACGAATAAAATCAGGCTGGCCAAAGAATTTGTCAAGTTCAATGAACGGTGCTTTGTACGCCTGCTGGGTGATATGCGCAGCTATAACTTTGTGGTCGACATTACGCCCGACATAGAAGATTACCAATACCGTATCCGATGTATAGACTTTGATCAGCAATCGTATGAAGGGCGGAAAAATCTGTACCTGCCACAGTTCTTCAAAGAAAATTATACATACGTGGAAATAGCGATGGCGCACCTGAACAAAGAATCTATTGAGCAGTATCAGTTTGAAGAAAGAACGATGATTACATTCCGCCTGGCTTCTTCCCGCTACCGCATTAAAGAGTTGCTGGATATTATGGGCAAAGACACAATATCAACTGCTGATAAAACAAAACAACTGACTAAAGAACTCAATGCGCATTTCTCCACCCATTCATTCAGCCGCTGTAAGTCGATGGGTGAAGTGGTGAAGCGCCAGTTGAAACAAACCTTGCAAAAGAACCTGCTGCTTGTGCCAAAAACCAGCGGCAAGGCCAGTGATTAGTTTTAGCCACGAATGGCACAAATACCACGAATAAGCTTGCCTACCTGGACAGGCTTGTTAACCCGCAACCCTTTTTTTTTCGATTTTCACAGCCAACCATTTGTGTAATTCGTGCAATTCGTGGCCCTGTTTGCTCCATATAAATAAATCGCCTACTTTAGCGACCCAAATCGATTCTTGCCTGTGGAAGCAATTATCCACTAAAAACTAAAATGGATTAAGTATGAAAAAATACAAAGCCGGTGTGCTCTTTGGTGAAGAACTGGAAGCACTTTACAAAGACGCCAAAGACAACCAGTTCGCCCTCCCAGCGGTAAATACCATTGGTACCAACACCATTAATGCCACATTAGAAACAGCTGCGAAAGTCAATTCTCCTGTGATTATCCAATTTTCCAATGGCGGTGCACAGTTTATTGCCGGAAAAGGTATGCCCAATGATCAATTGCAGGCGAATATCTCCGGCGGTATTTCCGGTGCATTGCACATACACAATGTGGCCAAATATTACGGAGTGCCCGTTGTATTACACACGGACCATGCGGCCAAAAAATGGTTGCCCTGGGTAAGTGGTTTGATTGATGCGGGTGAACAATATTTTAAAGAAAAAGGCCAGCCCTTATACAGTTCACATATGCTCGACCTGAGCGAAGAACCAATTGAAGAAAATATCCATACTTCAGTTGAGTTTTTCAAACGGATGCAACCCTTAGGCATGGGTATCGAAATAGAATTGGGTGTAACCGGTGGTGAAGAAGACGGTGTGGACAATAGTGATGTAGAAAATTCAAAACTATATACACAACCGGAAGATGTAGCGTATGCATATAAAGAACTCGGTAAAGTAGGCAGTCTGTTTACCGTAGCTGCGGCTTTTGGTAATGTGCATGGCGTGTATAAGCCAGGCAATGTTGAACTGCGCCCGGTAATCCTGCACAACAGCCAGGTACATATTCAAAAAGAATTCGGCACTGGTGAAAAACCGGTATACTTTGTATTCCATGGCGGCAGCGGATCGCCGCAGCACCAGATTCGGGAAGCTATTGGGTATGGCGCTATCAAAATGAACCTTGACACCGACCTGCAATGGGCTTTCTGGGATGGTGTACTGGCTAACTATAAAAAGAATGAAGCTTACCTCCAGGGCCAGTTAGGTAACCCGGAGGGAGAAGACAAGCCAAATAAAAAATATTACGACCCCCGTGTATGGCTGCGCAAAGGCGAAGAAGCATTTATCAAACGCCTGGAAGTGGCATTTGAAGATTTGAATTGTATTAACAGGAACGCATAAGCCGCAAGGCAATCTTACAGAAAAGGCACCTTATCGGGTGCCTTTTCGTTTAAAGCTATAGATGTAAAGTCATTTCCTTTAAAATCTTCAGCTCTCCTGCAGCATTGAGTGCTTTGATGCAATAAAAATAAAGGACACTCCCCTTACCTGCCTTTATTAGCATCGCTTTAGCCCTTAGCAAATCAAGAAAAGGTCCATCGATAAGCACCTCCTGGTATTCACAGTCATTGCAATAATCAATGCCCAACATAAAACTCTTAATCTTATATGAACTATCATTGGGGATAAGTCGAGGCCTGCAATGATAGCAGGCTGGACATAAGGTATCTCCCTGAAACCGGTCTCCGCAAAGGTTTACGTCAATATCTGTATCAGGTTTGCAAGACGGTTGGGAAAATCCCGGAAAAGTGTAAAACAACAAAACAAGTTTCAACAGCGTTTTCATATAGTAAAAACGGATTCCCCAATCTTCTATTGTACACAAAGGGTGTAACATGAAAGCCTTAATAACCTGTCTTATACTGCATACTTCGCTGCTTTGCAGAGGGCAGGAAAATCAAACAGATTTTGGGCTGTATTTTGGAAATGATTTTAAAAATGATTCAGTTACAATTATTGCCAATAATGTCTTAATTGCCCGGAATATACAACTGCGGGAGACAATGTATATACCGGAGAACCTGATGATTGATCAAACCGGTAATAAATTAACCGTAAGGCCGAAAAAAGGAAACCACAAAGTGTTTCATAAAATTAATGTCCATAATAGCAAACTTGACCTGCAGATTAAAATGAATAATACAGACTACAGCTTCAGTTTTGACCTGCGAAAGGGCAATTTTCTTTATGCCCGGTATATAGTTTTAAGAGGTGGATGGTCGGCTATCAGGATGTTGGTAATTGAACAGAATAGCAGTCCATGCCTGATATTCTGAAAACCCTGCCCTTTAGCTGGTTTTCACCTTTTTCCTATCTTAGGCCAAAATTATTACCATGTTCAAACGGTTTATCCCGGGCTGTGTTGCCATTATCTGTACCCTTATTACTGCAAGCATTGCTGCACAGGAATCTCCGGCCGGTGTGGATACTATACCTGGTAAAAAGGATGCAGACGCCGATGTCAGGGCAATAAAAGCAAAAATTGAAAAAGAACAGAACAGCCGTCCCGATGTAGCAATACCTAACTCGGGATCCTCCATCGGTTATAAAGACCTTGTTGCGTATATCGAAAATGGCATGAATCAATGGCAAATACCTGGCCTGGCTATTGTTATTGTAAAGGACGGTAATATTATTTTAAAGAAAGGCTTTGGCAAGACCGCTACAGAAAATGGAAAAGACGTTGATGAAAACACCCTTTTCTTCATTGCCAGCAACAGTAAACTATTTACCGGCACAGCCCTCGCCCACCTGGAAGTGCTTGGTAAACTTTCACTGAATGATAAAATAACAAAGTACTACCCGGATTATAAACTATACGACAAAACATCCACGGAACTGGTCAGTATAAAAGATATGCTTACCCATCGTATCGGCACCAAAACATTCCAGGGCGATTTTACATTCTGGAATTCCAGCCTCAGCCGGGATGAAATCATGAAACGGATGCGCCTGCTGAAACCAATCAACCCCTTCAGACAAGATTATGGTTATTGTAACAGTTGTTTCCTTACGGCAGGACAAATCATCCCGAAAGTAACAGGCAGACAATGGGAAGATTTTGTGACAGATAGCCTATTAAAGCCATTGGGCATGAATAATTCCTATGCCCTCTCCAATGGCATTGAAAAAAGACAAACCAATATAGCCAAGCCCTATACCACCAGCTTTACTGGCCAGCTAAGGGAAGTTCCGTATGATCGTTGGGATAACCTGGGACCTGCCGCCAGCATTGTGAGTAATGTAAATGATTTGTCACATTGGTTGCTTTTCCAATTAGACAGTGGCCGCTATAACGGAAAACGTGTAATGCCCTGGGCGACCCTGCAAAAAACAAGGGATGTACAGATTATGACCGGCAGCCGTAAATCAACCTTGCTGCCCATGCATTTCCGTGGCTATGGTTTAGGTTTATTTGCCGCTGACTACAATGGCCGCCAGATATACTGGCACACCGGCGGCGCTGCTGGTATGGTGAGCAATGTATGTTTTGTACCTGAGGAAAAACTGGGTATTGCTATCCTTACGAACAATGACAACCAGAATTTCTTCGAATGCCTGCGTTACCAGGTACTGGATTCCTATCTTGGTGTACCTTATGTCGATCGCAGTGCACAGCAACTGGAAGGGTTCATAAAAGAAATGAAAGCGCAAATCAGTGATATAGATGAATGGAAAAACAAAGCTGCTGACGTGATGAATCAACCGGATACAGTTGCGCTAAGGGGCCAGCACCCATACACCGGCACCTACACCAATGACCTGTACGGCAGCCTTACGATCAGCATTCAAAGAGAATATGGGTATAAAGTAAAATTCAACTCGCACCCGGACCTGACTGCCACACTGAAAAGCCTCGGCAATGGCGAAGACTGGTTGCTGGAATACGACAATATTGAATATGGTGTGTTTAAAGTGAAATTTAAAATGGTGAAAGGCCAGGCGGTGTCAATTGATATACGGGCCAACGGATTTGTTGAATACGATCCCTATACATTCACGAGGCAGGGAGCGAAATAGGTTACCAGCCAATCTTCTGTCCAAAGCGGCCCAGGCCGAAATACTCATTCAGCTTCAGGTTCAGCCCGAGCTGGTTGTTAGCGGTATTGCTTTGATAGTAAGCCCGTGCATAGCGTATGTTCAATTTTCCCAGCATCACCCCTGCGCCCAGCGAAAAACCATTCAGGCCGTTGGAGATATTCCCCGTATTCAATTCACGCCTGCGAAGAAAATTGTAACCCGCCTGCAGGTCTATCCTGTTGCTGATGTGAATAGTTGTGGCAAGAATGAAATGATTGATGAGCTTATCAAAGGAGAATTTTTTAGCGGAAGGATTAGGAAAGCCATTGGCATTATTAAAACTGGTGTCGTTATAGGCTATATCAAACTGGTGAAGCCGTTGTGCGGTCAGTGAAAAACTAAAAGGGGCTTTGGGCAAACGCTTGGTTATGCCTATTTGCAAATCAAAGGGCAAATCATCTGCCATGGTGCCGGGATATTCTTTTAATTGGGTTCCCATATTCTTAGCCACAATACCTGCATAAAATTTATGTGCCGTGTCGTTGAACAACAGGCCAACATCGGCTGCCACGCCATTGGAACGAAACTGCCCGTACGAAGAATTGATAAACTTAAGTGTAATCCCATACTGCCATTTCTCTAAATATTTTCTTGATACGGCAACCTGCATTACCCAGTCTGTCGGGCGAAACTCGCCAAGTATATTCCCTGCCGCATCTGTTTCTGCTGTTTTACCATAATCAAAATAGGTAAGGCCCCAGGCAAAATTGGTTTTCAATTTTGCATGATGATAGCCCATTGATAAATGGTAGTTCTTTATTCCTCCATAAAAATCGTTGAATACGGCATTCATCTGTGTATGCTGCACTTCATTCAGTAAAGCGGGATTGCTAAAACTCATACCCACATCATTGGCAGGTACTGATACATTTACACCACCGGCTGCAGTGAGTTGTGGCGTGTGTGACAATTTGAGAAAATTGAATACAGCGTTACCTCCAAGTGTTTGGGCGGACAAACAAACCGGGATAATGAATAAAAGCAAGAGAATCTTCTTCACAGTGTGAAAATACAACAATCCATTTCGCCGGGAATACAGAGTTCACTTGACAAATGTTCAAAACATGAACCCATAACTCAAATATCCACCCGGTAAAAGTTCACTTCCAATAATACAAGGTGAAAAGCCAATTCTAAATATGGATTTTTTATATAAACCCCGGTAGCCAAGGTTCAATGAAGGATAAACAGCTTGTGTTTCAAAATCGGGATAAACCGGAATACTGCGCTGATCATCACTATTTACCATTACCCGCAGGTATTTGAGTTCTAATCCGGTTTCAAAACGGCTTTTCCCTTTACCAAGCAGGTAGTATGGGCCACCACCACCATGGAACAGGCTGATATACGAACCAAAGTTGGAACCTATACTTCCACTAACTCCAAACTTGCCTCCTTTTGTGGTACGATCGTACCGAAGATTATAAATCAACCCAGTCTTCCCTAATTCCAGTGACAGGGCATTTTGTTTTGCCTGGGCAAAAGCTGGCATTGTCAATAAAAGGAAAGCAATTGCTGTGCACACCGGTTTCATAGGAAAGAATATGTTTGACAAACTTTTATCCCACCAATGCCAGTTCCAGCACCTGCCCCATCGTTTTCACATAATGAAATTTAATGCCTTTGATAAACGATGACTCTATTTCATCCACATCTTTTTCATTCTGCCAGCAAAGAATGATCTCTTTCAATCCCGCCCGCTTGGCAGCCAGCACTTTTTCCTTTATTCCACCTACAGGCAACACCTGCCCACGCAGGGTAATCTCCCCTGTCATAGCCAGGAATGGTTTTACTTTTTTGCCTGTGAGGGCTGAAGCTATGGCCGTCATCATAGTAATACCGGCGCTTGGCCCGTCTTTGGGTACCGCTCCTTCCGGAACATGGATATGGATGTTCTTCTTTTCAAACAATTTAGCATCCAGCTTATACTTTTTTGCATTGGCCTGTAAGTAGGTAAGGGCTGTACTGGCGCTTTCTTTCATCACATTGCCCAGGTTGCCGGTAAGGCGCAATTCACCTTTGCCATCACTCATGCTGGTTTCAATAAACAGGATATCACCACCCACATAGGTCCAGGCCAGGCCAACTGCCACCCCCGCCATATTTGCGGTTTTATAGAGATCATTAGTGTACCTCGGCTTGCCCAGTATATTCTCAATATCCGCAGCAGATATATTTTCTTTCAGCTTATCATGCAGGGCGAGTTCTTTAGCCTGGTAGCGCATGATAGAAGCCAACTGCCGGTCCAGTTCCCTTACTCCACTTTCACGGGTATAATCCTGTATCATTTTTTCAAGCACCTTATCCGCGATTTTAAAATTGCTGCTCTTCAACCCGTGCATTTCTTTTTGTTTAGGAATCAGGTGACGTTTGGCTATTTCCATTTTTTCTTCCACCGCATAACCACTCAGGTCAATAATCTCCAATCTGTCACGCAATGCCGGTTGAATGCTCTGCAGGTTATTCGCTGTGGCAATAAACAACACCTTGCTTAAATCATATTCCAGCTCCAGGTAATTATCATAAAAAGTATGATTCTGTTCAGGATCCAGTACTTCCAGTAATGCAGAGGAAGGATCACCACGGAAATCATTACCGATTTTATCAATCTCATCCAGTATCATCACCGGGTTTGATGATTTTACTTTACGAAGCGATTGCAGAATACGGCCGGGCATCGCTCCGATATAAGTTTTACGATGGCCACGTATCTCACTCTCATCATGCATGCCACCAAAGCTCAGGCGTGCATATTTGCGTCCAATAGCTGATGCGATGCTTTTGCCGAGAGAAGTCTTACCAATACCTGGCGGGCCCACAAAACAAAGTATCGGGCTTTTCATATCACCCTTCAGTTTGAGAACCGCTAAGTATTCCAGTATCCTTTCCTTTATCTTATTCATGCCATAATGATCGGCATCCAATGTTTTCTTGGCTTTCTTCAGATCGTAATGATCTTCTGTATATTCTTCCCAGGGAAGTTCCAGCATTAAATCAAGATGGTTATACACCACTGAGTAATCTGGTGTGCTTGGATGCATACGCTCCAGCTTCTCCACCCCTTTCTTAAACATATCTTTGGCAGCAGCAGGCCATTTCTTGGTCTCCGCTTTCTTCTGCATTTCTTTTACTTCCTGTGCATTGGCATCGCCACCCAATTCTTCCTTTATGCTTTTTAATTGCTGCTGCAGAAAGTATTCCCGTTGCTGTTTGTCTATCTCCGTACGGGTTTTCGTGGTCACTTTATTTTTCAGTTCGGCAAACTGCAGTTCTTTTTGCAATAGCTGCATGAGCAGGTCCGCCCTTTCTTTTATCTCATTGAGTTCCAGCAGGCGCTGTTTATCCTTTATATCCGTATTCAGGTTACTGGATACAAAATGTATCAGGAATGAAGGGCTCTCAATATTGCGCAGGATAATAGAAGCCTCAGACGGGATATTGGGCGACAACTGTACAATATCGGCTGCCAGATCTTTAATATTGGCCACATAAGCATTAAAATCCTCATCAGCAGGCGGTACCGCATCATCAATACGGCTAATCTTTGCCCGGAAATACGGATCCGTTTCCAATAGTGATTCAATCCGGAAACGGGTCTTGCCCTGAATAATGATGGTAGTGCCACCATCGGGCATCTTGATCATCTTCACAATTTTGGCCACCGTGCCAATATCTTCCAGGTCTTTTGCCTCAGGGTCTTCCACGCTGCTATCTTTCTGGGCTATTACGCCAATCAATTTGTCACCCTTATAGGCTTCGTTTACGGCTTTTATACTCTTATCCCGGCCTACGGTGATAGGCAGTACCACACCCGGAAAAAGGACCGTATTACGCAAGGGCAGTAAAGCAATAGCCTCCGGCACTTCCACACCATTCGGATCATCCTGCTCAGATTCATTCAGGGGAATGATTGGTAAAAAATCCATCTCATCTTCCGACCTTAAAAACAACTTTTTTATTTCTGTGTCCATATTTTTTTCTTACGTCAATCTGTCGCACCAACACCGCCAATTGCGGCGGGCGGTAAATATATACAGGGAATGGAGTAATGTCAAGATTTATGCCCTGATGGGGAAAACTGACAAAGTATCCAAGTGAGGCCCAATTGCTTATGACAAATCTGCCAACAACAAAAAACCCCGGCTGTAACGCCGGGGTGGTATTCATAAGGTAAAATTTTTTATCAGAGCGCCAGTCCTACAGAAACCTGGAAGCCCTGGCTCTTCCACTCATTGTCGTTGGTGATATCGCTGATATTATTCAGGCCAATAGCATAACGGCCATTGACACGGAGGTTGGCTATTTTCAGCTGTACACCTGCCAGCATGGAGAAGTCGCCTTTTTTAAAGGCATCGGCGCCATTTTGCAAGACTGTACGGCTTTGATCAATCAGGATACCCACCTGCGGCCCGGCTTGCAGGCTCAGGAAACTGCCAATCAGTTTGTAGTTAACTACAAGCGGAATAGAAATGTAATTCAGTTTGATATTACTGTTACCATCAAACACTCCATGGTAAACCTGTCCGTAACTGCTATCAAGCTTGGTAGCATACTGGTTCCATAAAACTTCCGGCTGGATAACAAATTTGTTACCGGCCCTTATTTCCATGAAACCACCTAAGGCATAACCATAGCGAAACTGGTCTTTAAATGATTTACCATCGACCTTGGTAATGTTAGCGCCACCCTTGACCCCGATATGAAACTGGGCTGAGGCTGCAGTGCCGATGAATAAAATGGCGAGAAGCGGGAAGAGTTTTGTTTTCATGTTTATTCGTTTTAAAAGATTGGGTAAGCTGGAAAAATAACCCGCAAAAACTTTCAAGTATAATGCCAACCACCCTGTGTAGCTGTTAAATAGCTTTAACGGCATAGTACATCTTCAAACAAAAAATGTAACCGCAATATTGCTGATCAATTGTGAAAATTTTCTCAACACCTGTTTAAAACAACAGCCCTGCATTGATAGAAAAGAGTGTGGCGAAGTTGTTGGTCTCCGCGGGAAAATAATAATCAAGGGTAAGCTGCGGCTGTATAAAAAACTTGCCGACAAAATACTCGCCACGAAGGAAAAGGGTCAATGACAATGGCTGAAAGTTGATCTGATCATCAAAGGCAAAATCATCCGTACTATAGAGCACATTCGTATTGCTGCGAATGGTGGTGGCATAGGTACTGGAAGATTGGTTGAACCCAAACTTCTGGGTACCACTGGTAAATGCCAACTGTGGCGTGAGGCGGATATGATCCTTATTGGACAATACAGAAAGCCAGTAGAAATCATGGCGGGCAGAAACCATTAAGGAAAAGTCGCTCACTGACTCCTTGGTATTTATATAAGTAAAGCCCCTCCTGCGCAAACGCAGATCAGTAATCAGTTCTTCCCGTTCTGAATAATCAGAACGGCTCCCCCATCCATAGCTCAGGGCTATAGATGGTCTCACCCACCATTTCCGGTAAGTGAAATAAGCATAGAGTTCATTTTGCAAGGGTGTGGTATAAAAAGGCAGTGAATCTCTTGTAATGAACTTAGTATAAGAAATGCCAGTAGCAAAATTCCGGTTCTGCAAATAATCGTATGAAGGAGTAATTGCCCCCTGAAAAAAATTCAGGTTCTGGTTATCATCCGCTATATATCCCATAGCCGTAATGCCCAGGCCATTTTTATGATAATATCCCGCCAGCGGTGAGTAAGTCAGTTTTTTAGCGGCTGCCACTGTTCCGTCCTTTTGGATGAAATTATAATACCCCTTCCCCATGGATAAACTCATTAACGTGTAACTGCGGGGCGTAAGAATGGAATCCATAAAAGCATCAAAATCCCGGAAAAGTTCATCGTAATCAAGTGTGGTATCGATAGCCAGCGGATCCTTACCGGGGGTAATAGCAGAATCCATCGTACTGATTTGTGTAAATGCAGTACAAGATAACAGGCAGGAAGCCGCTACTATTAAACAATTCTTCTTAAACATCAGGCAGTTGTGCTGGCTTTGGGGAGCAGTACAATAGCTATCAGACCTTTGTCTTTACAATAAGTTTAACGAACTGATTATAAACGGGTAAAATATCCTGATTATTGGGCAAGAACACAAGAAAATCGCCATTAAACAAATTCAAGTACAGTAATCTCGGGTAAAATGCCGACCCGGCCGGGGTAACCCAGGAAACCAAAACCACGGTTCACATACAAGCGTTGCTTACCGTTCTCGTACAAACCTGCCCATTCTTTATAGAGGTATTTTACCGGGCTCCATTTAAAGCCGGGAATCTCAATCCCAAACTGCATACCATGGGTATGGCCCGACAGCATCAGATCAATATCCTGGTATCGTTTACAAACTTCTGCTTTCCAGTGCGATGGATCATGGCTTAAAAGTATTTTAAAGGGGTAGTTTTCTGCACCCTCGTACGCCTGTTTCATACTTCCATACTTTGGAAAACGGGCTTTTACACTCCAGTTTTCGATCCCCAGTACAGCTATTTGCTGCCCATCTTTTTCCAGTACCACATGCTCATTCATGAGTAAACGCCAGCCTAGTTGTTTGTGTACATTTTTGAGCTGGTCCAGGTTCTCCATCTTATGCTGAATACTTTCCCAGCTTACATAATCGCCATAATCATGGTTGCCCAGGGTAGAATAGACACCATAGGGTGCTTTTAATTTATCAAAAACGTCGAGATAGTCATCCATTTCTGTAGCCACATTGTTGACCAAATCACCGGTAAAAAATATAATATCCGGCTTCTCCGCCATAATTTTCTCCACGCCCCGCATCACAGCCTGTTTATCTGCAAAACTGCCGGAATGTATATCAGAAATATGTACAGCTTTCAACCCTTTAAAAGCCGGCGGCAGGTTGCTGAACCGGATAGTGTTTCGCCTGACCTCGTACCGGTATTTATTGCGAAACCCATATATCAGCGTACCAAAAAGACCCCCGCCCACGGCCATACCAGCCCAACTCAGGAAAACAGAACGGGGAATACTGTCACTTTCATCTGCCGGAGCATCTGTATGTGCCGGCGCAGAGAACTTAGCAATGATCCAGCGTATTAATCGTATAATATCATCAATAAGGAAGAAAAGCGATGCAACGAGTTTGGCAAAAAATAACCCCGCTATAATCGCATACACGGTGGAATAGGCCATCTTCCCCTGCTTGTCGAAATTGATATACGGCAGGAGGATAAAAAGAATAATAGCGGCTCCTGATAATATCCAGTAGGTCGTATAGATAATTAGTTTGGTACGGGGTGCAGCAGATGAGGCGACTACTTTCAATGCCTGGAAAAAATAAAAATCCAGCGAAAGCATGAATAAAACAAAGCCCCACCAAAAAGGAGAATTACGCATAAGAAAACATCAAATTTAAGGAGAACGAAACCTTATTTTTGCGATCCACAATTTAGAAAAAATGAAGTTCACATATTACGGCCATTCCTGCTTCAGTATATCGGTGAGTGGCAGAAAACTCCTGTTCGACCCTTTTATTACCGGTAATGAACTGGCAAAGGGTATAAAAGTGGACACCATTGAGGCAGATTATATCCTGCTCTCCCACGGCCATGCAGATCATACCAACGATTGTGCCTATATCGCTAAACGGACCAACGCTAAAGTTATTTGCAGCTGGGAAATATTTGAATGGCTGGGCAAACAGGGCATTAGCAATGCCCACCCTATGAATACCGGTGGCAAGTGGGATTTCGGCGACTTTACCGTGAAATGCGTGGTGGCGCAGCATTCGGGCGGTTTGCCGGACGGCAGTTATGGTGGTAACCCAATGGGGTTTATTGTAACGGCCCCCGAAGGCAGTTTCTACTACAGTGGAGATACGGCCCTTACGCTGGATATGCAACTTATACCCCGTTGGGCAAAACTAAATTTTGCCATTCTGCCCATTGGCGACAACTTTACCATGGGCTATGAAGATGCGGCAGAAGCAGCTAAAATGATTGGCTGCAAAACCATTATCGGGGTACATTTCGATACATTTGGGTTTATTAGAATAGACAAGGAGCTGGCAAAGAAAACATTTGAAGAAGCGGGCGCTGTCCTTCATTTGCCAACTATCGGTGAATCAATTATTATTTAATCAAAAACAATGGTCCCTCTTCTGGGGATAGGGGTATGGCAAGAATTATTGGCGTAGCCAATCAAAAAGGCGGAGTGGGCAAAACAACAACAGCGATTAACCTCGCTGCCAGTTTCGCCGTGCTGGAATATAAAACCCTGCTGGTAGATGGCGATCCACAGGCCAATAGCACCACAGGCGTCGGGTTCGATCTTCATAACGTAACCCAAAGCCTCTACGATTGTATGGTGAACCAGGCGAAAGCAAAAGATGTGGTATTGAAAACGGAAATTCCCAACCTCGATCTTATACCCTCACATATCGATCTGGTAGGTGCTGAAATAGAAATGATTAATTATCCCAACCGGGAAATGGTATTAAAGAACTTGCTGGAATCTGTACGGGACGAATACGATTTCATCGTTATTGACTGCTCCCCTTCCCTCGGACTTATTACAGTAAATGCATTAACCGCTGCCGATTCAGTTGTCATACCTGTACAATGCGAGTTTTTCGCATTAGAAGGTTTGGGGAAATTGCTGAACACGATCAAGATCGTGCAAAGCAGGCTTAACACCGCATTAGTAATTGAAGGCATATTGATGACGATGTATGATGGGCGGCTGCGCCTTTGCAACCAGGTGGTAAGCGAAGTACGCCGCCATTTTGAAGATATGGTCTTCAGCACTATCGTTCACAGAAATGCCCGCCTTGCCGAAGCACCCAGTGCCGGTAAACCGGTGGTACTTTATGACGCAAGCAGTAAAGGCTCTGTCAACTACCTGAACCTCGCTAAAGAAATCCTCCAGAAAAATGATATGACGAAAATGAAGAACGAGGAGAAGATTTTGGAGTTATAACAACCAGTTTATCTTTTAATGTTTAAAGTTTTGCTGCATCGGAATCAACCTTAAACGTTAAACCTTAGACATTAAACGAAGCAAATGACCAATCCCAAACAAAATAAAGATCTTCTCGGCAAGGGCATCCGCTCCCTGCTGCAAAGTATAGACAGTGATTTGAAAACAGGTACCGGAAACCTGAAACCAACCGTTGTTGAAACGGCTACTGGTATCAGCAAGATAGCTGTTGATGATATAGAGCCTAACCCCAAACAACCACGCCGTGATTTTGATGAAACTGCGCTGAAAGAATTAGCAGAATCCATCAAAATGCACGATATCATCCAGCCCGTTACTGTATCTAAACTTGCGAATGGCAAATACAGGCTTATATCCGGGGAAAGAAGATGGCGTGCCTCTAAACTGGCAGGCATAAAAGAAATTCCGGCGTATATACGCCAGGCCAATGATGCACAACTGCTGGAACTCGCCCTGCTTGAAAACCTGCAGCGTGAAGATCTGAATGCCATGGAAGTAGCGCTCAGCTATAAGCGGATGATGGAAGAACTGGACTATACGCAAGAGCAGGTAGCAGAGCGTATGGGAAAAGACCGGAGTACAGTTGCCAACTTTATACGCTTGTTAAAACTACCGCCCGATATCCAGTTGGCTGTTCGCACCAGCGAGTTAAGCATGGGCCATGCCCGTGCACTCATCAATGTTGATACGGTGGACAAGCAGTTGTTCATATTCAAAGAAATAAAGGCCAAAGGACTCTCGGTACGCCAAACAGAAGCCCTGGTTCGCACCCTTTATAAAGAAAGCGGCGCTGTTAAAAAATCTTCAAAAACAAATTTGCCCCCCGTATATCAACGAATAGAAGATAAATTAGCATCGCAATTCAGCACCCGGGTAAAGCTAAAACACAGCCGCAACGGCAGCGGACAAATCACATTCGATTATTATTCATTAGAGGAAATGAATAATATACTCCGGAAGATGAATATTGCCCTTGACTAACTATCATGCGAGTACACTTAACAATCCTGGTTCTTAGTACACTCTTCTTTTCTTCGGGCATTCTTGCCCAGGAAAAAAAACCAGCCATCATTGCCGATGACACCGTACCGGCAGCAACTGCTGTAAAAAAACTGAACAGGTACGACTCGGCGATGAAGGCACACAGTCCGCGAAAGGCAGCTATAAAATCCGCCATTGTTCCGGGACTTGGACAGATTTACAACAAAAAATACTGGAAACTTCCGATTGTGTATGGCGGCCTGGGTACATGTGGAGTCATCTTTGCGTATAATCTCGCCTGGTATAAACGCACCAAATACGCCTATAATGTGCTCTTTACCCGGGATGCAGCCAATTATGGAAATATCCATCCCAAACTGCAAATATTTGTCCAGGCGCAGGACCTCGAACGGTTGCGCTACTATCGCAATGGCTACCGCAGGGATATAGACTATTCAGTGCTCTTCTTTATCGCTTTATGGGGATTGAATGTGGTGGATGCCAGTGTGGATGCCCACCTCAAAAGCTTTGATGTAAGCCCCGACCTCAGCTTTCACATAAAGCCGGGTTACAGCCAGCTGGCGCAAACAAGCGGGCTCAGCCTCGTACTAAAGATTGGGAAGTAATATCCGTACCAGTACTTATTCCTGTTAGCCTTTTTAATAATTACTTTTGACTAAAACAACACTGCCACTATGCAAATCGCATTAATTGGTTATGGAAAAATGGGAAAAGCCATCGAAGAGATTGCACTAAAAAGAGGTCATACCATTGCTGCAAAAATAGACCTGGACAATATGAATGATTTCACACCAGCGTATCTCGCAAAGGCAGATGCGGCCATTGAGTTTACCAGTCCGCACAGTGCCAGTGATAATGTAAAGAAACTCCTCGAATTTGGCATACCCGTGGTATGCGGCTCTACCGGGTGGACAGAACGCCTGGAAGAAATGAAAACCTTGTGCGGTGCAAGGAATGGCGGCTTTGTTTACAGCAGCAACTTTAGCGTGGGCGTCAATATATTTTTCGAAGTAAATAAACGGCTTGCAGCACTGATGGCCAATCACCCGGACTATGAAGTAATATTGGAAGAAACCCATCATACACAAAAGAAAGATGCACCCAGCGGTACTGCGATCACCCTGGCAGAGCAGGTACTGGAACAGGTAAAGCGTAAAAAACAATGGGTCAATGAACTGAGCGATCACCCCGAAGATCTCGAAATTATCAGTCAGCGGGAAGACCCCGCACCGGGCACGCATAGTGTAAAATATTCCAGTGCTATTGATACAATTGAAATCATACATACGGCACATAACCGTACCGGCTTTGCCACAGGTGCCGTATTGGCTGCAGAGTTTATCAGGGACAAAAAAGGATTTTATAGCATGAAAGATGTACTGGGCCTCTGATGCGCACCCGGCTTCTTATATTATTCCTGCTGACCTGCTTCGCAGTAACCGCACAAGTTAATACAGACAGCCTGCGGAAGGTGATTAATACCCGTAACCTCCCTTATGGCGATCAGATTAATGCATCTATCAAACTGGTAGAAAGTTTTCAGTTAAAGGATTTTGATTCCACCTTGTATGAAGCAGAAAAAGCCCTGGAACTGGCACGTAAGCATACCGACTCTGTCAGCGTGGCTGAAATAAAACGACAAATTGGTGTGGCCAGCTATTTTAAAGGTAAATACGATGATGCTGCAGCCAATTTCTATGAGTCAATTTCGATACTGGAGAAAAGTAACGACAGACAAAAACTGGCACCGGTATATAATGATCTCGCCAAACTTTATCGTAAAACAAGAGACCTTGATAAAGCATTGGACAATTATAACAAGGCAGATGCACTGTACCGGCAATTGAAAGATACAGCCGGCATTGCCATGATTTTAAATGAATCGGGCGTTGTTTTTGAATACCGGGAAAACTATAAAGAGGCGGTAAACCGCTATACCGCATCCATGCACCTGGCAGAAAAAAAAGGCGATTCATTGAGTGTATCCTATTCCCTCAGCAATATTGCCGGTGTATATGTAATTGAAAAAAAGTATGATCTCGCTGAGCAAAACCTGCTGCGTGCCCTGAATATCCGTAGCATACTCAAAGATAGCTTTGCAATCGCCCTTACCTATTCCGACCTGGGTGTAATGATGAACGCCAAAGGGGATTATAATAAAGCTGTTAGCTATTTAAACAGCAGTAACCGGATTGCAGAAAGTCTGAAATATCCCGAACTTCAGTCCAACAACTATAACGAGCTGTCCACAGCTGCACAAAAACAAGGTAACTACCAGGATGCTTTTGAATACTTTTTAAAACGTTCCGATCTCCGGGATAGTTTGTTTGCGATGGAAAAAACCAAACAGATACAGGAGCTGAATGCCAGGTATGAGAATGCCAAAAAAGAGCAGCAAATTACCCAGCAAAAGAACAGGCTGCGGTTACAGAATTTTCTATTCATCGGCATTGGAGGCTTAATCATCCTCCTGGCCCTGCTGGCCCATTCACAATACAAGCGCTATAAGCTACGCCAGGAAACAGTCATGAAAACAGAGCTGATGAAGCAGCAGGAACTGGCAGTGAAAGCTGTCATGGAGGCCGAAGAAAACGAAAGGGAACGCATTGCCCGCGATTTGCATGATGGCGTGGGACAAATGATGAGCGCCGCAAAAATGAACCTCTCGGCCTATGAATCAGAAGCTGATTTTAAAACAGAAGAAGAAAAAAAAGCTTTTGAAAAAATTATTAGCCTGGTGGACGAAAGCTGCCGTGAAGTAAGGACCGTTTCACATATTATGATGCCGAACGCACTGTTGAAAAACAACCTTGCTACAGCTATCAGCGACTTTACAGATAAATTATCCGGTAAAGAATTAAAGGTGCATGTATATACTGAGGGCCTGGATGAACGCATAGATTCAAACGTGGAAACTGTATTATACCGGGTAGTGCAGGAATGCGTGAACAATGCGGTTAAGCATGCCAAGGCCAGCTCGCTGGATATATCCCTTATCCGCGACAAAGATGGTATAAGCGGCACTATCGAGGACAATGGCCGTGGCTTTGATGTATCGGATAAGGAAAAATTTGAAGGTATAGGCCTGAAAAATATTATCACCCGTATTGAATACCTTAAAGGCACCGTTGATTTTGACTCGGCCCCCGGCCGCGGCACTTTGGTAGCCCTGCATGTTCCACTGACTTAGGCAAACCTCTGTCAAAAGCCCGGCAGCTTGCCGCTAAGCTGCTGAGTGTTGAAAAAATTCCACATTTCCCCTTTTAACAAATCTCAAACACCAAATCAGCGGGCCGCTGCATCCATCCTTTCGTCTGATTGTGAACAATAAAGAGCATAGAATATAAGTTTTATACAGTATTTTACCACCGGCAACGGTCCACCACCATGAAACAAGAAAAAATAACCATTGGGATAGTCGATGATCACCAGATTGTGATCGATGGACTCACCTCGCTGCTCAAAGGTCACGATAAAATAAAATTTGCTTTCGCCACAACTGAGCCAGAGACGGTCACAGCACAAATAGCCCGCACCCCTATCGATATTTTACTTACGGACGTGATGATGCCCAACCTGCCCGGAAACCTGCTTGCAAAACTGGTGAAGGAAAAACACCCGGGCGTAAAAATCATGGCGCTATCTATGAGCGGACAGGGTGACCTGGTAAATGAAATGATCGAAAATGCCGACATCTCCGGCTATGTATTAAAAAACATCGGAAAGACAGAACTCATCAATGCTATTGAAAAGATTGCAGGCGGTGGTATTTATTTCAGCGAAGAAGTAATAGACGAACTGCAAAAGACCAGCCAGCGGAAAAAACAAAAAGAAGACGCACACCTTACTTCAAGGGAGATAGAAATTATACAACTGATAGAAAAAGAATACAACAATAAACAAATAGCGGAAACTCTTTTTATTTCCGAACGCACCGTTGAAACACACCGAAAAAATATTTTTCGTAAAACCGATACCAGTTCTGTAATCGGCCTGGTGAAGTATGCGTATGAGCATAAATTAATATAGCCGCTGCAATCTAAAGCCGTGCTCCTCTAAACAAGTCTGCTTATCTTCACATCATTTAATTCAATAACTGAATGTAAAAAGTATGAGCAAGGCCAAAACCCCGAAAAATAAGCTATCCGCTGATCAGCAAAAAGAATTATTAAGCACCTTAAAAGCCCGTTTTGAAAAAAATCCCGGGCGTCATAAAGGATTGGATTGGGCCGGCGTGGAGAAAAAGCTTAATGCAAACCCCGGTAAACTGTGGTCACTTTACGAAATGGAATATACCGGCGGTGAACCGGATGTAGTTGGCATGGATAAAAATACGGGTGAGTATATTTTTTACGATTGTGCTGCCGAAACGCCAAGCGGGCGCAGGAGTGTATGTTACGACCGGGAAGGATGGGAATCCCGGAAAGAAGCCCGCCCGGAAAATAATGCCATGGATCTGGCTGCTGAAATGGGTATAGCGTTGTTGACCGAAGAAGAATACAGGCATCTGCAAAAACTGGGAAAATTTGATGCGAAGACTTCCAGCTGGTTAAAAACACCTGATGACATACGTAAACATGGCGGTGCCATCTTTGGCGATTACCGCTACGGGCATGTGTTTATCTATCACAACGGTGCACAATCATATTACGCAGCCCGTGCATTCCGCGGTTCGCTGCGTGTATAAATAATGGCGACCGGCACTGTTCTAATCATACATACTGCCATTGGCAGTTTATGTATTTTGATGACGTTTTCTTAACAATATACCTCTGGAAATAGCGTACCTTTAAGCCAATGCGGAACGGTTTTTTAATCATACTATTTTCTTGTTTTTCCTGCCTGATTTTTGCAGGCCCGGCGGACCTTGCAGGCCCTTCATCACAGGCTTCTGCTTCATTCATTAAGAAGAAACATTCCACCAGTGAAACAAGTATGCTGGCAAAAAACAGTTTGGTTACTGCCGCAGAATTCAGGCTTGTAAAAAATTTGCTGGATGCAGCAACACTGCCTCCAATTATTACCCTGCATGAAAAAAACAAGGTGCTTGTAATCAGTTTCACCGCAACTGATTTTTATTCCAAGAGTTATTTAGCTCATATTTATCCCTCCCTGCATTACTGGTAATGATCCTGCACGGTTCTTGTTTTCATTATTTCACTTTAAAATCATGACTATGATGCTTGACCAGGATATTAGGCCGGGTACACACCGCTTTTCCAACCGGGCTGAAAGTTATAGACAATTTCGCCCCGCATATTTGCAGGATATCGTAAGATTAGTACGAACAACAATTGGCTTGCAACCAACACATCATATTGCTGATATTGGCATGGGCACAGGCCGGTTTGCTGAACTTTTTTTACGTGAGGGTTATACGGTAACCGGTATTGAGCCCAACCCGTATATGCGTATGAGTGCAGAGCAAAAGCTGGCCCCGTTTTCAAAATTTACCAGCCTAGATGGATCGGGAGAAAAAACCGGGTTAGCCGACAGCAGTGTTGACCTGATTACAGTGGCACATGCATTTCACTGGATGAATACCGAATCAATTAAAGAAGAATTCAGGCGCATTCTTAAACCAAAAGGATATATCCTGCTTGCCTGGATGATGCGGCAAACAGATACTCCTTTTTTGAAGGCATATGATCAATTAAAAAAGGAATTTCGTGACAGCGATGTCCCCACTTTGATTGACGAAGAACGCATTCAGTCCTTTTTTGAACCGGGTTTAGTAGGCCAGCATGTATTTCCGCAAAACGTTTGGATGGATTTTGACGGACTCAAAGGGCTATTACTTTCTTCTTCGGGTATTCCGCTGCCCGGGCAACACAGTTATGATACAATGATATCAAGCCTTGTACAATTGTTTGTGGCCCACAATCAAAACGGGTTTATTAATATGGAGTATAGTACAAAACTTTATTGGTGCCAGCTATAAGCGCAGGCACCAATAATTGGCTTTAACTAATAGCAATATAATTTATACTATTTACTGTCCTGCAACTCCACTTGTAAAATATTACCTGGTGCAGATGGCCCTTCATTTGAAATAAACAAATCACCTTTAGCATTAAAAATAATTCCTTCCGGCTGGGCAAATACCTTTTGATCAAGTTGTACAAGCTTACTGATTTCCCCATCTGGATTCATCACAAGCAGTCTTGATTTAGGTCCATCGGTAATATACAGCTCACGGGTAGCTGGATGAATGGCAATACCAGAAGGCATGATACCCCCTGTTTTCTTTTTCTTTTTACCCTGTGGCGCCACGGTAAAAATCGAATGAGCCATATCTAATTTAAATACCGGTGTTTCTGCCATCCTGCGGGTATTTACATCAAATGCATATATGCCTTTGTAGTCGGTACTATTGGGGTCTTTCGCTTTTACCGTTACCAATAAACGGTTGGCCAGCGAATCATAACACAGTCCTTCACAGTCTTGCTTAACAGTAAGAAGTGTGGTATACTTATTTACTGTTGCCTGGGATAATTCTATGTTTTTAACTTCAAAAAGCACACCATCTGCCCGCAACACCCAAATGTCGTTACCAACAACCGCAAGGCCTTCATAATCCCCTGCTGGGCCAAATGAAATTTCACGCTCTACTTTTTCATCCACTGTGTTGTAAACATAAATTTTGCCGAGCTCGTCCTGTACACATACCAGCCTTTGCTCATCCAGGTGTGACAGCCCTGATATCTCACGCAATTCCTCAGGCAATTCCCACTTTTTTAATACCACCACATTAGTGCCTTTTTCATTAATAGTGGTACGGTTGGCTATGTGCTTACCAGTTTGAGCTTTAAGCCCTGCCTGCTTATCATTATTGCAGGAACTAAGCAACAGGCCCGTCAATAACACCACACACGTTATTGCAGTGAGCAATTTCCTGGTATATGCACCTTCTTGGAATAACAAACAATTCTTCATTTATAAAATAGTTCTAATGGGTTATGATAAAATCAGGCTACCTGCCCTTGTTACCTTCACGGAATATGCTTTGCACAGCCTCACGGATATCATCTTCTGTTAGCCTTGAACTTTCAGAAAGACGTTGTGTTGTCCATCCCTGCCATATTTTTTTATCCTTTTCAGCATCGATAAGTGTAACAGTTACGGTTGCTTCTTTAACTGGAACCGTATAATTGTCGTATCCGACAAACTGGGAAGGAAAATAAAAAGGTGTGTACCTTTTTAAGCGGTAGTTGTAGTAATACCGGGTATAAGGCTGCGAGTAAACCGGTTCCTGCCTTCGCTCTACTGATTTTTCGACCAGCACATCGTAAGCAACCAATACAGAGGGTTGTTGATCAGATTCTGTCCAGCCCCACTTGCGCAATTCTTGATTTACAGCATTGTGGATACCAATATCAGCGTAGGCAACTGTCCTGGAACTATTATCATTTTCGCTTGCCCTCGTATCTACCCACTGATATGTTTTAGCACCCGACAGATCAGCATCATCTGCTTTTTCAACATGGGCTGCTGTTGAACAGCCGGCTGCAGCGGCAATGGCAACTGCGCCTATCCAATATAATTTCATATTTGAAAAATTTAGTGAATGAATAAATAGTAGCTTTTTGACACAACTATACACTCAAAAATCCATGCCACAGGAAAATGTACAAAACAGGGAATAATCAAGCCTGTTTAACCCCAATGAGTGCTCTGTGCGGGAAAAAAATACCCCAGTCAGGTCCAGGGTGTGAAAAATTGCTCAATTTGTCATTATCAGGATGAAAACTAACTTTACACATTAAACCCCGGGCATCATTCTTCATCCAATATCCTTTCAACCAACTAATATGAAATTTGCTACCCCAATCGTTCTTGCCTTTATTACTGTCATTTTGTATGCCTGTGAAAAAAAAGAAACACCCGATCCTCTTCCGCCACCGCCAGCTGCATCACTCTATTTTCCTCCTGTTAGTGGTACCGACTGGGCTACCACTAGCCCAACTTCTCTTGGCTGGAATGAAAGTCAGCTAAATGACCTGTACACCTATCTGCAAACCAAAAACACAAAGGCCTTTCTGATTTTAAAAGATGGTAAAATCGTAGCCGAAAAATATTTTGGCACATTTACCGCGGACAGCAACTGGTACTGGGCATCGGCCGGAAAAACGATGACCGGTCTCCTGGTTGGTATTGCACAAAAAGAAGGCCTTCTTAATATCAATAATAAAACATCCCAATACCTGGGTACTGGCTGGACATCACTTCCCGCTGCTAAAGAGGATTTAATTACAGTTCGTCACCAGCTTACCATGACAACCGGCCTGGATGATAATGTATCGCCGGATAATGATTGCACCACCCCGGGCTGTTTAATTTATAAAGCTGATGCCGGAACAAGATGGGCCTATCATAATGCACCTTATACATTACTGGATAAGGTGGTGGAAAATGCAACGGGCCAGACCTATAACGCCTATTTCCAGGCTAAAATCAGGAATAACATTGGCATGAATGGCGTATGGATTAAAACCGGGTATAACAATGTTTTTTACAGTACACCACGCAGCATGGCCCGGTTTGGGCTGCTGATGCTGAATAAAGGCAAATGGGACCAGACAACCATACTTGCCGATACTGCTTATTTCAATAAACAGGTAAATACATCCCAGTCATACAACCTCTCGTATGGTTACCTCACCTGGCTCAATGGCAAAGCCAGTTATATGGTGCCAGGTGTTCAATTTGTATTTCCGGGTATGATGATGCCCAATGCACCTGCAGATATGTACTCGGCACTTGGTAAAAACGATCAGAAGATCTATGTGGTGCCATCCCAGAAAATAGTTGTTATCCGTATGGGTGATTCAGCCGGCAATGTACAATTGGCCATGTCCAGTTTTGACAATGAATTGTGGGGAAAACTCAAAACAATAATCGGGTATTAGTTTTTATATAAACCGGGGGTAAAGCATTCGTCACAATAAGTTTGTATATCCTACTTTTGCTGGAATTATTATAACCAATGGATACAAGTACTATTAGCCTCATCATAGCTGGCATTGCCTTTTTGCTGGCCGTTGCCGCCATTTTGAAGAGACCCCCGGTGCCTGAACAAACAGCATCCGGTGAAAAATTTTCCAGCACGCCACTGCAGCTACAGGCGTATGAAAGACTAGTATTACTAACGGAGCGTATTGCATTACCCAACCTGATAAGCCGGCTCAACCAGCCCGGCATATCGGCGACGGAAATGAAAATCATCCTTACAGAAAACATCAAGCAGGAATACAGCTACAATAGCACGCAGCAACTGTATGTAAGCCCGATAAGCTGGGATGCAGTGCGTAACCTCAAAGAGCAGAACATCATGGTCATAAACCAGGTGTCATCAATGCTGCCGCCGGAGGCTTCTTCTTCCGAGCTAAACAAACGTATTTTGGAAGTGATGATGAACCAGCCCAACGGCGCACTACACGAACTGGTATTGCAGGCCCTTAACTATGAAGCAAAAAAATTGATGGCCTGATGCACCGGGCACCCTTTGGTTTTTAGTTCGGTATTGGAAACAGGTGGAGGATAGATGGCGGTTGCCGGGCCGAAATTGATTTTTTCCACAAGAAAGGAGTATTATTACAACAGCATCAAGCCGTAACGATTTACTAAGCCGGCCAACGAAACAAGGGCTGGTTTCAGGCTGATGGGCTTACTTCCTGTCAATTCTAAAAATATGGATCCAGATAAAAAACTGACGAGCTCGGGCATTGAAGTAAAAAAAGTATATACCGGGGCAAACGGTGAAATGCCCGGAGACTATCCGTTTACCCGCGGTGTGCAGCCTGATATGTACCGCGGTAAACTCTGGACCATGCGTCAGTACGCTGGTTTCTCCACCGCAGAAGAAAGTAATAAACGGTATCACTATTTATTATCACAAGGAGTAAGCGGCCTTAGCGTGGCATTTGATCTGCCCACGCAAATTGGATACGACAGCGACCATGCATTAGCCGAAGGCGAAGTAGGTAAAGTAGGTGTCGCGATTGATTCTATAGAAGATATGCAAACTCTGTTTGCTGGTATTAAACTGGAGGAAGTGAGCACTTCGATGACGATCAATGCTACAGGCTTTATCCTGCTGGCGTTTTATGCAGCACTGGCAAAAGAACAGGGTGCCGACCTGAAAAAAATAAGCGGCACTATTCAAAATGATATTCTGAAGGAATATGCAGCGAGGGGCACTTACATTTATCCGCCCAAACCTTCCATGCGCATCATCACTGATATATTTGAATGGTGCAGCCAGGAGGTGCCGAAGTGGAATACGATATCTATATCGGGCTATCATATTCGGGAAGCAGGCAGCACAGCTGTACAGGAAATTGCCTTCACCCTCAGTAATGGAAAAGCCTATGTAAAAGCAGCATTAGAAAAAGGATTAGATATAAATGTATTTGGTAAACGCCTCTCCTTCTTCTTTAATGCACATAATAATCTGTTTGAAGAAGTGGCCAAATTCAGGGCTGCCCGAAAAATGTGGGCAAAGATTATGAAGGATCTCGGCGCCACTGATGCTAAGGCGATGATGCTTCGCTTCCACACACAAACAGGCGGCAGTACTTTGACAGCACAGCAACCGCTGAACAATATCGCCCGTGTAACCATCCAAACATTATCTGCCGTATTGGGGGGAACACAATCGTTGCATACGAATGGCTATGACGAAGCTTTAAGTCTGCCTACGGAAGAGGCTGCAAAAATTGCCTTGCGTACACAACAGATTGTAGCCTTTGAAAGTGGCGCTGCCGATACGGCTGATCCGCTGGCCGGTTCATATTATGTTGAAAACCTTACACAAGAAGTAGAGGCAGCCGCCTGGAAACTCATAGAAAAGATTGATGCCATGGGCGGTAGTGTATCAGCTATTGAAGAGGGGTTCATACAGGATGAAATAGCCCGCAGTGCTTACGCATTCCAGCAGGCAGTAGAAAGAAAAGAACAAATACTCGTGGGCGTGAATAAGTTTCAATCGGAAGAGACGAATAGCACACCCGTGTTAAAAGTAGATGACAGTATACGTGAAGTACAAAAACAGAAATTAGATACACTGCGTAAAAACCGTGACAATGCCAAAACTGATCAATTGCTGCAAATATTGAATGACAAAGCTACTGGTGGCGAGAACCTGATGCCTGCTGTATTGGAAGCGGTAGAGAATAAAGTAACACTTGGTGAAATCGCCGACACCCTGCGTGAAGTATATGGCGAATATAAATAACAGTAGAAACGCAGGCAGCGGTGAGCATACTGATTAAACGGATTCTATAATTTAAAAAGATCAATGTAAATCCGTCCAATCCGCCAGATCAGCGTTCCCACCCCTAATCATCCAGTTTCAACACTGCCAGGAAGGCTTCCTGCGGTACTTCCACGTTACCAATCTGGCGCATACGCTTCTTACCTTCTTTTTGTTTCTCCAGCAGTTTACGCTTACGGCTGATATCACCACCATAACATTTTGCGGTAACATCCTTACGCATGGCAGAAAGGGTTTCCCTGGCTAACACTTTAGCACCAATAGCCGCCTGAATAGCTATCTGGAACTGTTGACGGGGAACAAGTTCTTTTAATTTCTCACAAAGCTTTCTTCCAAACTCCTGCCCTTTACCGCGGTGTATCAATGCACTTAATGCATCCACCTTATCACCATTCAGGAGTATATCCATCTTCACAATGTCCGCATCGCGGAAACCGATAGGATGATAATCGAAGGAAGCATAGCCCCTGGTTTGTGATTTTAATTTATCGTAGAAATCAAATACAATCTCGGTCAAAGGCATTTCAAAAATCAGTTCCACACGGGTCTGTGTCAGGTAGCTCTGGTTCATCAGGATACCACGTTTGCCCAGGCAAAGAGTCATGATGTTGCCGATATATTCCGGCTTAGTGATAATCTGCGCCTTGATAAAAGGCTCTTCGATCCGTTCTGTTTTAACCGGGTCAGGAAACTGGGTCGGGTTATTGACGATTACTTTCTCCCCTTTAGTAGTATAAGCTATAAAGCTAACGTTGGGTACCGTAGTAATTACCGTTTGATTAAATTCCCTTTCCAGCCTTTCCTGGATGATCTCCATGTGCAGCATGCCAAGGAAACCGCAACGGAATCCAAAGCCCAATGCCTGCGATGTTTCTAACTCGTAGGTAAGTGAGGCATCATTCAGCTGCAGTTTATCCATACAATCACGCAGTTCTTCAAAATCATCTGTATTCACAGGGAAGATACCGGCGAATACCATTGGCTTTACTTCCTGGAAACCTTTGATAATTTCCTGTGTGGGGTTAGCCGCCAGTGTAATGGTATCACCCACTTTTACTTCTTTCGCATTTTTAATGCCGGTGATCAGGTAACCCACATCTCCGCAGTTTACTTCTTTCTTCTCCGTCATCTTGAGCTTCAGGATACCTACCTCATCTGCCTCATACTCTTGCCCGGTGCTGACAAATTTTACTTTGTCGCCTTTTTTTATCTGACCGTTCCGCACACGGAAGTATACAATGATACCGCGAAAAGAATTGAACATACTGTCAAATATCAAAGCCTGCAGCGGTTCGTCTGGTTTCCCTACGGGTGGAGGTATCCGGCTTACAATTGCGTCTAACACTTTATCTACACCAAGGCCTGTACGACCACTGGCATGCAGGATATCCTCTTGTTTGCAGCCAATGAGTTCAATAATCTGGTCTTCCACTTCTTCAATCATTGCACCATCCATATCAATCTTGTTGATAACGGGGATAATTTCCAGGTCGTTATCAATGGCGAGGTACAGGTTCGAAATAGTTTGCGCCTGTATCCCCTGTGTGGCGTCAACCAGCAGGAGACAGCCTTCACAGGCGGCCAGTGCACGGCTTACTTCATAACTAAAGTCAACGTGGCCAGGGGTATCAATGAGGTTCAGGATATATTCCTGCCCGTCAGTATGTTTATAGTTAATCTGGATGGCATGGCTTTTAATAGTAATGCCTTTTTCTCTTTCCAGGTCCATATCATCCAATACCTGGTCCATCATATCCCTGTCACTGATGGTGCCGGTGCTTTGTAAAAGCCTGTCTGCCAGGGTACTTTTACCGTGGTCGATATGTGCGATAATGCAAAAATTACGGATATGCTTCATGTACGTTTCCCTTCGTTTTTCAGGTGGGCAAAGGTACGGATTTTGGGCGAGCTAACCTGCTTGGAAATAGCATAGCGGATAACCAATATTCCGGCACTTTAAGCGTTAATACCCTGTTCCGCAATGCTTGCTAAAATCCATCATCCTGTTATTTAGTTGTCTTATAAACCTCAAAGTATGAACAGGCCCAAAATCGTTTTATTGCTGATCAGTTTTATTACCGCCATCGGTGCATCTTCCCAAAAAACCATATCCCTGCACGCCACCGTTGGTTCAGGCGTTTCTTATTTCCGAGGTTCTGGTGCAGTTGATAATTCAATATTTTACAGGAACGGGCAGCCATTCCCAAACAGCATTGATACGCCTGGTCATCAATTTGGCCGCCGATCGGTTACGAACTTTATGGCTGGTGTGCAGGCCAACCTCCGGCTGATACCCTCACTCATTTTAACAGTAGATGCCCTTCTTGAGCATAGTGGTGGTGAATTGACTATTGACAGCGTACGCACCCCTTCCGGTAATTTTAAAACAAACGGGGAGTATAAACGTAAATACAACTTTCTTTCTATCAACCCCCAACTCGGCAGAAGGATCAGTATTGGTCCTGCAGGTATACGTGTAAGCGCCGGTGTTGATTATTGCCTTAAACTCAGCCGCAATGTTGTTTGCAACTATACAGACCTCAATGGACAAAAAAATTCAATTGGCGGCAGCGGCGGTGAACCTGAGATAAATGACATAAGGCTTACCGCCGGCCTAACCGTTAATTTCAAAAAAATCGGATTGAATGTTGTGTACAAACACGGCGTACTCGATTATATGCGTGACAGACCCGGGCAGGTTTATTCCCGGTTAGTGCATGTCCGTTTGCTGTATCGTTTATTGGGTGTATAATGGGCAGTGCCGAATATTGTAACTTAGGGACATGCTTATTACTACTGCTAGCCTTTCAGATGCTCCTGCATTAGTCAGTCTCGTAAACAGTGCTTACCGCGGCGAGGGCTCTAAAGTCGGCTGGACCAGCGAAGCCCATATTATTGGAGGCGAATACCGGATACTACAGCCGCAACTGGAAGAACTGATGCAAAAATTCGGTGCTGTTTTCCTGAAGGCTGAAAATGACGGACAATTAGAAGGTTGTGTACTCCTGGAAAAAAGAGGGGAGCAATTATACCTCGGTATGCTGACTGTATCGCCCAAACTACAGGCAAAGGGTACAGGCAAGCAATTAATGGCCGCAGCTGAAGAACATGCCAGGCAAACTGGTTGCCGCTCCATCTTTATGCGGGTGATCAACCTCCGCGAAGAATTGATAGCATGGTATACCCGGCGTGGCTATTATGATACTGGCAAAACAGAGCAATACCATGCACCTGCATACGAAACATTGATGTTACCCTTTCATTTTTGTATCCTGCAAAAAGACCTGTAGCCTTATTAAAACTTCCCTAACTTGTGCCTCTTAAACTCAATACATGAAGCGCTTTTACATTCTACCAATAGTTCTAATGACATGCATGGTTATATCCTGCAAAAGCTCTGACAAAGAGAATGCGGCAGAAGGAACAGATATGAAAAATATACCTGCTTCCACACCGCCCGCAAACACAGCTCCAACTACAACGACCACTGCCCCGGCAACCCAAACTACCGTAACACCTACCACGAATACTGTGCAACCGGTTACTACTCCGCAGCCAGTAAAAGTATCACCCGCACCTGCGGCTACCGCAGCATCTGGTCTAAATCCTAAACATGGTATGCCTGGTCACCGTTGTGATATACCAGAAGGGGCACCGCTCAACAGTCAGCCTGCTTCTAATATTGTACCACCACAACAGGCTGCACAAAATAATACTGTCACAGGAAGTAAATCACAATCCGTTTCTATACCACAGCCTGCTACTGTTGTAGCGAAACCGGCAGAATCGGCCCCTGTTGCACCAGGCATGAACCCTGAGCATGGTAAACCCGGCCACCGTTGCGATATAGCCGTTGGCGCCCCGCTCAACACACCAGCTAAATAATTCTAATATAGCCAGTCATAAAAAAGAAAATCGCCCCCAATAGTGTTAGGGGCGATTTTCTTTAATAACCAATCAGGTTATCCAAAAAACATATAACAAAGCACAATAGAAGTAATTATCCCAACCAGATCGGCCAGTAACATAGTACCAATGGTGTAACGGGTATTTTTAACTGATACAGCACCATAGTAAACAGCTATCACATAGAACGTAGTATCACTGCTTCCCTGTAATACACAACTGAGCCGGCCGGCAAAACTATCCGGGCCAAAACTGCGCATCGTATCCACCATCATACCACGGGCGCCACTTCCACTCATGGGTTTTACCAAAGCGGTGGGCAGTCCGTCTACAAAGCGGGTGTCTGCACCAATAGCAGCAAAGAATTGCTTGATACCATCAATCACCAGATCAAACGTGCCACTGGTACGCAGCAGGCTGATAGCTACCAGCATACCCACAAGGTATGGGATGATTTTAACCGCTACTTCAAACCCGCCCTTCGCCCCTTCCACAAATGCATCAAAAACATTTATCTTCTTATATACACCACCTAAAACTATAATAAGGAAAATGAGCAGGATAAGTCCTGTACTCAGTTGCTCTGAAAAAAGGTTCACACCCACAGTGCTGAGCGTACTGATAAACCAAACCAATGCAGCCAGTACGGCAGATATACCCAATACCCAGGTAAGTATGGCTTTTTGAAAAATATTTATCCGCTGCTTCCATGCTACGATAAACATAGCAGCCATTGTGGCTACAAATGTGGCAATAAGACAGGGAAGAAAAATATCTGTTGGATTAGCCGCACGTAATACTTTTCCGTCAATAGTGGCTGTTGTGCCTGCACGCACAGCAATGACGGCTGTTGGTATCAGTGCAAGTCCCGCAGCATGCAGACATAGGAACATGATCTGTGCATTGCTTGCCCTTTCTTTTACAGGGTTTAACTCCTGCAAGCTCTCCATGGCTTTAATGCCAAATGGAGTTGCAGCATTATCAAGCCCCAGCAGGTTGGCGCTAAAATTCATCATGATATGGCCATTAGCCGGGTGATTTTTCGGTATATCCGGAAATAATTTTGAAAAAAATGGCCATACTACCCGTGACAAGAAGCGGATGCCCCCTGCCCTTTCTGCAATATTCAGGAAGCCCATGAAAAGCGCCATTACCCCAATCAGCCCGATGCAGATTTCAACAGCGGCCTTACAGGTAGCAATCACCCCGTCAACCGGCTTTTGCTTTCTGCCTTTGAGGTATTCATAACTTACAATCCGGGCTGCCGGATATTTGTTTTGCAAGGCAACAGCTGTCGTATCGGTCGCTGGATCCGTGCTATTGGTAATAATATACCTGGTCTCCTCATCAGCTTTTTCCTGGCGTTTGTAACTAAACGGCTTCATCTCCCCTTCGAATTTTACAACAGCCTCGCTTTTCTGAAATACAGAATCACCAACAACAAAATATTTGAACTCATCCTTTGACGTACCGGACACCATGCGCCCGAATATATCATCCCGGCTATGGTTAAAAACAAACTGGCTGGAAGCTACCAGCAGCGCTACTATTATAAATGCCGACCATATCCTGCTTAACGCCATGCCTTATTTAGATTTTAGCTACCAGGTTTTCTGTTGAAAATCTGGTATTTACCGAAAGATTACGGATTTTTTCCTTACTACCAAAACCATCTTTTCACACTCAATTTTACCCCGATAAAACGTACCTTTGCGCCTCCATAAGAAAGTAAGCCGTAACCGGGCTCACTCTTAAATCAAAAATATAAAATCGCAAATAGTATCATGGCTTTACAGGCAGGCATCGTAGGATTACCGAACGTAGGAAAATCAACCTTATTTAATGCAGTCAGCAACAGTGCCAAAGCACAAGCAAGCAACTACCGTTTCTGCACCATTGATCCGAATGTGGGGCTGGTGGATGTTCCCGATCCACGGTTAAATAAACTGGCCGAGTTGGTGGTACCACAACGTATCGTTCCCACTCAAATTGAAATTGTGGATATCGCCGGCCTGGTACGTGGTGCCAGTAAGGGTGAAGGCCTGGGCAACAAATTCCTGGGCAATATCCGTGAAGTGGATGCCATCATACATGTCATCCGTTGTTTTGAAGATGAGAATATTCTTCGTGATGAAGGAGCTATCAACCCTGTTGGTGATAAAGAAATAATCGAAACAGAACTCCAGCTGAAAGACCTGGAAAGTGTCGAAAAAAAAATACAGCGTTCAGAAAAACTGGCCAAGACTGACCCTAAATTAAAAGCAGAACTCGAAGTGCTGCAGCAGTGTAAAGCACACCTGGAAAAAGGGAAAAGCATTCGTGAACTGGATTTAAGCAAAGAAGACCGTGTGGCAATTGCTGATTTATTCCTGCTTACAGAAAAACCAGTTTTGTATGTAGCCAACGTTGATGAAGCTTCGATGCATACAGGCAATAAGTTTTCAGAAATGCTGAAAGAGGCCGTCAAGCATGAAAACGCTGAAGTGATTGTGATGAACAATAATATTGAAGCCCAGATTGCCGAAATGGAGAGCCCTGAGGATAAGGAGCTCTTCATGGAAGAATATAAAATGAAAGAGCCGGCCCTGGATCGTTTGATACATTCCGCCTATAAGCTCTTAAAACTCTACACGTATTTTACCGCTGGTGTGCAGGAAGTAAGGGCATGGACTATACAGGAAGGATGGAAAGCACCGCAGGCTGCAAGCGTTATTCATACAGATTTTGAAAAAGGATTTATTAAGGCTGAAGTAATCGGCTACGATGATTATATTCAATATGGTTCAGAAGCTGCCTGCCGAGAAGTAGGTAAACTCCGCATAGAAGGCAAGGAATACGTTGTAAAAGACGGTGATATAATGCACTTCCGGTTTAATGTGTAGTCCGTTGAATATTCAATATTGATTATTGTATATTGAATATTTGCCGCCAGCCTGGTTTCAAATTAAAACAAAGCCGTAATGGAGGCCCTGCCGATATGTACCGTTTTGGAAGTGCCCGCCTTACGCCCATCGTATTGAAAACTGAGCTCCAAATTATTCAACAGGCGCTTATTCAGTGTAGCCGACCATAAATAGTTTTTGCCCGGATGCAGTCCATCCAGCATGATATAGCCGACTGTTGTATTAGCGGGATAATTAAATTCAATATTATTGAAGGTAAACTTTCCTGTTATTGAACTGCTTTGCAGCAGGTTGTACTTTGTTTCCAGGTTAATAGAATGCGACAACGATTTTTCACCTCCATAAATTGGCAGGTTTTTCTTTTCTTCATACCGATAGCTGCCGGTAATGCGGAAAGAGGTTCCCCGTATAAATGTCAGGAACGGTTCTGCATTAATGATTGATAACTCATAATTACGATTGGCAAACTGGGGCGTGTATAATGCATTAATGCCTTTCTTGCCATTCATTGTAATGGCAATACTGCGGCTTATATTCCAGCGCCATTTTAACAACCAGTCATTCAGCTTACGGCTTTCGTAACCATAAGTCAACAGTGATTTACCTGTATTTCTAAAATTGCTGATATCAAAACCCCATACACTATTAAACCGGTTGAAAGAAAACGTATTGAGAATAGCTGTGCTCAGCGTTATCAGGGCCGTATCCGTTACACCATACTTAAAGGGATTAAATTCAAAGCTTCCCTTAGCTACCGATTTCTTGGTTGTTTGAAATGACGTCAGCAGATTGATCTTCGACACCAGTTTACGCAAGCCTTTCAAGTCCGGCTTGTTCAGCAACGCCCTTGGACTGATATCAAAACGGTAGTTGAACGTGATATAATTGGCCTTGATAAATTCGTTTGTTGGAGTAAACACACGAATAAATTTTCGCTGGTCGGGATAGATAGCGACTTCAAATTCATTCAGCTGTTGTATGCCGTCACTATTATAATCAATCCATGCAAATTCACCCTGCCCCGCAGGCACTTCCAGGTAAGCAAAATCTCTCCGCTGCTCCTGCCCTGCGCCTACCTCATACAGCAAGTTACCTGTCAGCAATCCCTTCCACTCATTCATCAGGTATTCAGCCCTGCCCAGTATCGTCTCATCTTCTTTTTGCCTGGACACTACTGCATCATATACTTTTAACTTACGGAATGTGGCATTCAGGAAAAACTGCCTGTTGGGGCTTGCTTCCAGTGCTGTTTGCAGGTTGAGATTAAGGCTGCGATCACCACGCACCAGGTCTTTATAAACAGGATACTTATCGGAACGGGTAAAGAATGTAATCCCATACTTATTCTTCTTTGCTTCATCTGATTTCATATAGACAGACCATGTATCAAATGAAAAAGCAAGCGGGGTCAGCGTATCGGTTTCCTTATGCCTTGCGTCACTTTGCTCAAGGGTATACCGGACACCTGCCCGCCAGTTATCCAGCTTTTTTAATTGCTTGCTTAAATCAAAAACCGGGCGCAAAAAACTTCCTTTATCGTTTTGTGCATTAAAATTGGTAATAACAAACTGGTTGTTGAACTGCCACCCTTTCCAGTTTGCTATATGCGTTAATGAATTCTGAAATCCGTTGTAATTATCACTGCGGTTATAATTGGTAAACTGGTAATTTAATGTATGGTTATTTTTATCCTGCAACCCTGCCGATACACGGGCAATATTTTCGTCCACCGGTACAGGGATGCCCACCAGGGCCAGGCCCCAATCGCGGGTGAACTCTACGTTACGTAAGCGTTCAAGAGGTTTGAACCGGCGTTGCACATACTCATAATCAATCCCTGTATTCAGCCGCAATCCTTTACCGGCCCGCAGCATTTTCTCATTGCTTAGCTGCAATTTGCCCGCATAACCCCGGTCATCACCATTGTCTTTCGCAGAAAAAGTATTTACATCATTACTGCTGGTAGCCACTTCGGTTTTTAAAACGGTGGATTTTCCAATCCGGTAATCAAGGCCAAGGTTCATCAGCTGTTGCTTACGTGGCGCCACTAATATTTGAACAGGTGCATACCGTCCCTGCCTGATGTTGCCTATTGGTGCTACATATTTATACACTTTTCCATTGGCACCGTTAAAATCAGCTATATAATCGCCGTTACCAGGTTGCACGTCCACAAAGGAGAGGTTGTATTTCGCCACTAATGGATCCGTGGAATACCGGTAAAAAGAGTCAAGGCCTATGTAGATTTTCTCATAGAGAATCTTATCAGCAGCAAATGAATCAATAAAAGCAGAAGGGTAAAATGCCCGTTGCACACTATCACCCAGGTCTGCTAAAAATTGTTTTTGTTTTATATCCAGTTGCTGGTTGATAGCGGAGTTCTTCGCATCGCCATTCTGAAATACACCAAACCGCAGGGTCAGCCTTTTATTAAGCTCAAATTCCTGCGACAAATAAAGGTTTGTATTGAGGAAATTTCTTTCTGCATATTCAAACTCTACCTGTATACGGCTGTCTTTGGTAATCATCCGTTTTGGTGTAAACGTAATTTCTGCTGAATTATAATTGATAACATAATCCTGGTCTTCCCCCCGCTGCAAAAGCTGCCCGTCATAAAAAACCCGTTCGGTATTAGCCAATACTACAAAGAAAAATTCGTTGTTAGGGCCGCGTAACCGGTAAGGGCCCTGGTTCCCTTCCAATGGCTCCAGTATCTGCCTGGTAAATTTTCCTTTAGCAATTGAACCGCTTGCCAGTGTTTTTGAAGTAAGGTTTTTTGAAAGCTGGTTAGTGGTTTGAAAAGATATACCCTGTAAACGTTTATAAAAGTTCAGGAAGTAACTGTTGTTTTGCCGCAAATCAATATCACCGAGGTTAAGCTGCCATCCCCTTTTTTTAAATTGCAAATACACCTGGTCGAACTCATTCAGCTGCTGTGTATTGCCATCCGGTTGAATCGGAATATTGTTGTCCGTAATAGCAGCCTGCAGTTCGATACTATCGCCCAGCATGCCGCTCAATTGAAGGTTAAGGGTGGAATTTAATACTGCATCCTGGTTGTTACCAAACCCTACTTGGCGGCCGAAGCTGCCTTCTGCCCGCAGGTTACCAAAGTTAAAAGCGCCACCAGCATTGCCTGCATTATTATTATTGATGTCAAAAGGCCTGATATAAAAACGGTTCATAACACTGTCGAAATTATTTCGCCGGCTGACTGCATTCCATTTCTGTGAAAAAGCCCGGTAGCTGACAAAGACAGTATCCCTGGCTGGTCGTTCCAACCAATACAATATGGCATTTACCCAATCGATCCGGTAACTGGAAGAGATAATATCTTTAACAATAACGGACCCGGGAACAATACTGACAGAATCGAGTTGAAGGCTGTCGCTGTTTACAATAAAAGTTTTTTGACGAAGATTAGAGCCGGGCAATACCGATGACGGCAACTGAGCGGAACTTTGCATGCTATAAAGTACCACTAATACGATCAGGTATGTTCTGTATAAAACGCTCAACAGCAGTGAGTTTAAATGGGTACCGGCTCCCGGCAAACAAGGTCGTAAAATTCGCCTTTTTTATTGCACTAAAGTTATCCCAGCCTGTTAATTAACGTAAAAAGCAGCACCTTTGTCTGTAACTTGTCTGATAAATAGCCAAAAAGCAAGCACGGTTTGAGAAAACACCGATTAATATCTCTTTTGATCGCCACAATAGCAGCCAGTGTCGGGCACGGACAACAATTCGACAAATGGTATTTTGGCAGGACAGCAGCCCTCAGTTTTACACCCAATGGCCCCCAGCCTATTCCGGCAGTACTTGGCAACAGTGCCATGCTGGCCGATGAAGGGTCTGCCTCCATTTCAGATGAAGACGGGAATCTATTATTTTATACGAATGGTGTAACTGTCTATAACAAAACACACCAGGTGATGCTCAATGGCGATAATATTGGTGGTCACCTTTCCTCATGCCAGGTATTAATAATACCGCAGCCAGGCAGTTCGATATATTATGTTTTTACAACGGGTGCCATTGAAACAAACTTTACGGAAGGATATCGTTACTCCATCGTTGATATGAGCCGCGATAATGGCAAGGGTGAAGTTATTGCAAAGAAAATCTCTTTATGGCCATCGTGTACTGAAAGGATGACTGCAGCTCGCCATGCAAATGGCTATGATGTATGGGTCATCACAAATGATAACAGTTCAAATACATTTCGTTCCTGGCTGGTAACTTGCAACGGACTCCAGCCTTCCGCTGTTGTGTCCACAGTTGGAGATATGCTTAATGGTGCATGGGTGGCCATCAATGCAGGTATGATGAAAGTAAGTGCAGACGGAAAAACACTTGCACAAACGCATTTTCCATTTATTGATGAAGTAACCTCGCCTCCAAATTTTTGCCAGCTATTCGATTTTGACAATAGCACAGGCTTGCTGAGCAATCCCCGTAAAATCGGGTTTGCATCCGGACAGTTCACACATTGCGAATTTTCTCCTGATTCAAAAATGCTATACCTCAGCCGCCCGCATGAAAAGAAAATTGACCAGGTAGAAATCACCTTGCCATCCATGGCAGCCATTCTTGCCTCGCGGTATACAATAAACACCTCAGTTGCATTTTACGACATGCAACTGGCGCCAGATGAAAAAATATACTGCAGCAAACCGGGCATCGCACTAAGTGTAATTAACCTGCCCAATCAAAAAGGCGGAGCATGCCGGTTTGTCGAAGAGCAACTGAGTATCCTTCCGGGCTCTTCCTTTATTGGTCTGCCGTCGCATATAAACGATGCCTTTGGTACACCCGACTTTAACAACGGCTTTACCCAAACAATATTAGATAGTTGTTCCGGCACTGTACAATTCAATGGATTCAGCAACATGCCTGCTCCAGTAAGCTGGGAGTGGGATTTTGGTGACGGGCAAACATCTGCTTTGCAAAATCCGCTGCATATATTCCAAAATCCCAGCCAAACCCACAATGTCCGGTTGAAAATAAAATCAGCGAGTGTTTGTGGTGTAATAACAAGATCGAAAAGATTTAAGCCGTCCGGGACCGTTACTGGTAAAGCCGCATTCGATTTTGTGGTACGCTGCGATTCAGGCTATGTACGTTTTATCAATAAAACCCCTGATACCACCAGTCTCCATGGAGCATTTGAATGGAGTTTTGGCGATGGTAATACATCTTTACTTACCAATCCGGTGCATAGCTATACCAGCCCCGGAATATACTCCGTTAAACTAAAAATAAATACTGGCCTTGCCTGCCTCAATGACTCTGTTTCATTGCCGGTAGAGGTCAGGGATTTTTCTATTAACACCATCCCTGACCAGGTAATACGGGTAGGCCAAAAAGTTTATCTATCTACTGATCAGCCGGCAACAGATTTTCATTGGTCGCCACCTCAATGGCTGAGTGATACCGCTATACGCAATCCGGTAGCCATGCCTTTGCAGGATATAACCTATAAAGTATTTGCGGCCAGAGGTGATGGATGCAGTGATCAAGACTCCGTTTTCATAAAAGTGATCCAGTATAATGATGTATATGTTCCCACAGCATTTACACCAAACGGTGATGGACGTAATGACAATATCTATCCCTATTATCCGGGCCATCTTACGCTGAAAAGCTTCAGCATTTTCAGCCGCTGGGGGCAACGGTTGTTTACCACTTCCCAACGATCTGTTGGATGGGATGGTAAACTAAACGGTGTGGTACAACAAACAGGTATTTACGTATGGGGAGTCATCCTTACCAACCAGAAAGGCGAAACGATTGAGGAAAAAGGGACCTTAACTTTAATCCGATAATACACTTATTATAATGAAGGTTATTTTGTCATTTTTTTTCCTCATGGGCATTCAGTATTCTTTCGCCCAGGCACCCGCAGCAAAAAAACCATCAGGCTTATTGCCACCTAACCTCGTATCCGTTGGCCCTGCATTCGCTTTTGGTGAGTTTGCATCCACACATACCGCGGGTATCACAATCGAGTACAGCCGCAGCAGGTATATTTATGGTAAAAATAAAACAGAGCGGCCGGTATTGTTTACCTATGCCCTGAACAGCGGGCTACATTATATATTTGGCAAGAAAGTAATTATCAGTAATTACCCTTACAAGTACAAGCCCATTAGCTGGATATATGCCATGGGCGGGGTCATGATATTACCGGCACCCTCCCTAGATATTAATCTTACGGCCGGCCCTGCCCTCATGCTGTATAGTGGTAGCAGTGATGTTGGCTTCAGTTCAAAATTGGAAATGAATTATTTTATCGGAGAACGAATAGCGATCTCCCCCTCAATACAACTATTAAAAACAGGGGGCGCAAATGCAATGTGGATTACAGGGGCTAAAGCCGGGTTTTCATTCTAAAATCAACGGCCACTATGCACTACATACCCTTTCAATTCTTCATTAAAAGTTGTTTCCTGCGCTAAATCCTCCAATGTAATATGCATGCGGTATTGCCAGTAATGTTTGGGGTTAGCGGGATCATTGATGCGTTCTGCATGGGGATCTTCCCGGCGCAGTGTTTCACTCATTCCTAAAAGATCCTGTACCTGGAAAATACTCCACATCGCCGGCGATGTTAAATGTTGCATGATAATGGCACGGCTTATCCATGGTTCGCAATACACAGGTGCTTCGCCCCACTGGCCGAGCATATCATTGTAAAACTTTTTTGTTCGTTCACGGTTCTCCTCCCACCAGCCACGGATGGTACTCATATCATGAGTGGATGGTGTAATCACAGACATGTACGGCGCGGACGCGGGATGAAAGAAAGTGGTTTCGGGGTTTTTGGGCATGCGCTGAATCTCCAGACTGAGTATGCCCAGTTGCTGCATTACATCCGGTACACAATGTGGTACCATACCCAGATCTTCACCGCATACTAACATATTAGTGGCAGTTTTCAGCATAGGCAATTTATGCATGGCTTCCTTATACCAGAAATCATCCTGGCGGCGGTAAAAATAGTTGATGTATAAACTCTTTAGCTTTTCCTGCACATGCGGTATCAGGTGCCGAAATGAAGCTGTTTTTTCCATGTCTATACGAAAATGAAACTGCTGGCGGTAGGTACCTTCTTCTTCAAAAAATAATACATTGGCAATAAGTGCATATAAAGCATCCCTGACGGCGCCGTTTGCTTCACTCGCTTCTTCCGCTTCAAAATATTTTTCAACCTGTCGCTGCGTTGCAAATTCAGGCAAAAGCTTGTAACCACCTGCCTCATTGGCAACGAGGTAGTTTTCTTTTACTGTTGCAGCATAAGCGCCACAGGTCTCCTGTAATATCTCGTCGGTAATAAAAGGCTTACAAAAACGATCATAGTCAAACCATATTCCATGCTCTCCAAATTCATTAATATGAACAGGCATACATGGTACAAACCGCCCCATAATACCCTGCACAGCATGGAGTGGAATACTCCATATCCTGAAAAAACCAAGTATATGATCAATGCGGAATGCATCGAAGTAATCAGACATTTGCTCAAACCGTTGTTTCCACCAGCGGAAACCATCGGCCTGCATTTGCTGCCAGTTATATGTTGGGAAGCCCCAGTTTTGCCCGGCTGCCGTAAAATCATCCGGTGGTGCCCCGGCCTGCCAGTTCATATTGTATAAAGTAGGCGCCACCCATGCATCACAGCTATTACGGGATATACCAATAGGAATATCTCCCTTAATAACGATGCCTTTTTTATGTGCATAGTCAGCAGCTTCCTTTAATTGCAGATGCAGGTGATATTGTACAAAATAATAGAAGCCAATCTTTCCGGCCGTTTCAGCATCCTGCGCACTTAATTTCTTGACAGTCTCCCTGTGATATACGGCATGTTCAGGCCATGTACTGAAATCAGAACTGTGGTATGTATCCCGCAGGAAGCAGAATGCGGCATAAGGTTCCAGCCAGTATTTATTCTTTTTAAAATAAGCTTTGAATTCTTCGGTTTGCAGGCAGGCTTCACCCATTAACCCGTAAAGCTTTTGCAATGTCTCCATTTTATATTGCATCACTGTTTCGTAGTCCACCACCTCACTTTCGTTCAGCTTCTGCTGTATAGCTTTGAGCGGATTTATTATACGGCTATATTCACGGCCTGCCAGTTTAGCGAGGTTAATGTATAACGGATGTAAAGCAAATGCAGAAACCGCACTGTAAGGATATGAGTCCATCCAGCTGCAACTCGACATCGTATCATTTACGGGAAGCAATTGCACTAGTTTCAGGCCGGTTTTTTTTGCCCAGTCCACCAAAAGCTTAATATCATTAAACTCGCCGGTGCCAAACCCTTTCTTGCTGCGAAGGCTGAATACTGGTACAGCCACACCAGCACCTTTCCAGCTTGTGTTGGGCAAATGGATAAAGCCGTCATGAACAACAGTCACCTGCTTCTTTCCACCGTCGCTATGCAGCAGCCGGTTATTGCCTGTTTCATAACGAACAAACCGCTTTTCAGAATTATTATAAACGCCATATTTATAAGAAACAGGAAACATGGCGCCATTCAGTTCAATTTTTGTTTGCCACCAGTCACCATTTTTATATAAACGAACCGGCGCCTCCTCCGACCAGGCACCAAGTTCAGGGTCGCTGCCGAGGAGACATACCACTTCATCCTTTTGTAAGAGGGGCGCTTTAACCCGGAAAACATGCGTGAAATCTTTAGCGGCTTTATCCTGTGCTTGTTTGGAGCCTGACTCGGCCTTCAGTAACACATTTTTGAAAGGTGCAGAAAAAAAAACATTTTCATATTCACCTGCATGGTTCCAGGTATCCACTAATTGTATCTCCTGTACATCTTTTTTCAGCTCATCTATTTCCCTGTCAGCTCCCCATTCATTAATGATATCGCCGGTTTCATTTTTAAGAAAGTACTTGTAATTAATACCTTTTTTCAGATCTTTTCTTTTGAGGTCTACCGCAGCTTCCCAAAAATCTTCGTTGAGGTAGTTCATAGGCAATGCTGCGCCGGGTTTATTACTTCCCAACTCATCTGCAGGGCCGCTAATCCACAAACTCTGGCCGAACCGGGTGTTGAATCGCAGATAGAAATGTAATTTTATCACAATCGCTGTTAGTTAGATGACACTATTTGTGTGGCAGGCACACATTCGTACGAAAATAGAAAAAACGGGGAGTAGTTGCTAAAACCGGAACCCTTTTTTAAAAAAAACACAGCGGCGGCTTATTCAATCAGCTGTGCAATAGCCCTGTACAAATAACCAATATTGCGGCTTCCGATGCTTATTCCCCTTTTCCGAAACAGACATACATGAGAAATTTCCATTCACATTTCAAAAATTAACCGGATGGCCTTACTTTTGCTCAAACTAACCTTACAATGGAACAAGCTAAAAAATACAAAGGCCTTTGGTGGATGTTATTTTTCGGATCAACGGCCTTATTGCTTTATATGATATTTTCTCACAATGTTTGGCTTACACTCGTATTGCCTTTTCAAACCACTGCTTTTGTAAAAGCAATGGACATTATGTAAGCTTTTTTGTAAAAAACATTCACCAACCCCGCCATGCGGGGTTATTTTTTACCATTAAACAGCTATCATGAAAAAAAGATTAATCCCCATTCTCGGACTGGCTATCCTCACCGCCTGTGGTCAAAATAAGGGTGGTAAAGAAATGGCCCAGGAAGTATGCGACTGCTCCAAAAAAGCGAACGGACTGCCCACCACGGACCCTGGCAGGAGTAAGGCACAGGCCGACTGTGGCGTAATGCAAACGGAAGCCTGGGCGAAGGTTAAAGACAAAAAAGAAGAAGCAGACGCTTTCAATAAAGTGCTCAGCGATTGTGCCAATGAGCAAATTAAAAACAGTTTTAAATGAAAAAGCGGGAACCAGGTTCCCGCTTTTTGTTTGCCGCTCTGCGAAATCTCAGCCTTCGCAACTTTATGTTCGTCCCATACGCTGTTTGCAAGTAGATTGCAAATGCAGGAAATCAAGCCTTCGTCTTCTTCGCCCTCTCAGTCAGTATACTTTCAGCCAGCAATAAATCAACCGGCCTTGTAATTTTAATGTTATCTTCCTCCCCTTCCACTAAAGATACTTTCATCCCAAACGCTTCAACTACCGTTGCCTCATCGGTAAACTTGTCTTTGTAATCAATCTGGAATGCTGGTAAAATAATTTTGCTGTGAAATGTTTGCGGGGTTTGCACCAGCATTACTTTATCCCGGTTAAATGCTTCATTTCCTTCATCGCCTAATAAACGGATACTGTCTTTCGATACAACAGCCGGTATGGCCGTGCCTGTTTCCACAGCCTGTTCATAACAACGATGGATCAACTCTTTTGTCAACAGGCAGCGCACACCATCATGTACAAACACGACTGATTCTTCTGTTATTAGCGCCAGTCCATTTTTTACTGATTGGAAACGGGTATCTCCACCTACAGTGATGCGTATGCGGCTTTTATCAAACCAGGCATCAATAATCTCCTGTCCCATATCGGTGTACTCGGCAGGCAATACCAATATCACTTCCAAATCGGGCCAGGCATCCAGGAAAGCCTGAAGGGTATAATAAAGAACAGGTTTATCTTTCAGCAGTATGAATTGTTTGGGCACATGGCCGCCCATTCTTATTCCGGCCCCACCTGCAACGATCACGGCATATTTTCTCATCAGTATACGGTAAAATTGTATTTTGCAAATATGACTAAATTTTTCCTCGCAACGGTAACCCTCTGCTGCTTTCTTTCCTGCAGCGAGAAATCTGTTCCTGAACAAAAGCAGGAAATACTCGCATTAAAAGAAATGAGTGAACTGGCCACAGCAGAATATACCATTACGAAAGTGGTAAAAGCCAACGACAATAAAACATGGTTTAAGGTAGGCGACCGTAAAATCCTTTTATCCTGCAGTGGCAGTATTAAAGCAGGCATCGATCTGTCGCAACTGAAGGAAGAAAACATCACCATCGAAAATAAAACTATCAACCTGACTTTGCCGCAGGCAAAAGTCATTTACCTGAACATTCCACCTGAGTCGGTGCAGTTAGAGTTTCAGAAAGTTGGATTCTGGCGTGACAATTTCAGTTATGCGGAGCAGAATGAACTGATGACCCAGGCTGAAAAGCAAATTCGTGCGGCAGCTGATTCAATAGGCATACTGCAAAGTGCCGAAAAAAACGCAGAACTATTCCTGAATGGTTTTTTGAAAAGGCTGGGCTATACTGTTATCAATATCCATTACAATAATCCTCCCAAAAAATAATAACCTGGCAGAACGTCGTAACAATATCCCCCGTTTTTTCTGGTATGCTGCAGGCATAGTGGCTATCTATTTTGTGTTGAACCAGCTAAACATACTTCCCTCACTGCGGAATTTATTCCGTTCGAAACCAGTGGTGATTGACAGCACGCCTGTCCTGATAAAGGAAGTAAAGAATATTGCCCAGTTGATGACTATGACCAGTTTTGATGAAGTAGTGGTGGACAGCAGCAAAAAAACAGAGGGCGGCATTCCCGGCCTTGCTGCATCCACTAATGAAGAGGTGAGTTCAGAGATAGTTATTATCGGCAAGGGGCAGGTAGTCGCTGGTATCGATCTGCTGGAGCTCGATGAAAGAAAGATTTATTTAAAAGACGATTCGGTATCCATCACCTTACCCCGCGCCAAAGTGCTTGATGCCATTGTAAATCCCAGCCAGTATGAAATCTTCATTGAAGAAAAAGGATGGAATCCTGAAGAAGTAAACCACCTTAAAGTGCAGGCAAGGGATATGATGGTGAAACGTTCGGTTGACCAGGGGCTGCTGAAAAAAGCAGATACGAAGGCAAAAATGATAATGGAAAATTTTCTTCGGAGTGCAGGGTTTAAACGGATTAGTGTGCAGTAGGAAACACTTACCTCCTTTTGTAATTATCCCTATCAATATAGATTATCCGGTTCTGCGAAGTCTCTGACTTCGCGACACGATATTCGTACCAAACTTTGTTTGGACAATATAGTTGCCGCGTTAAAACAGAAAGGACAAAGATTTAAGAAAGAAATTGCAGATAATTTTCCCTGCATCTACAGGTATAGCCGCAGCTGAAAACACTTATTGAGCTATATCACAAATTCTTATTCCGCTTATACCGCGCAATCATATCCACCACCTGTTGGTTTTGTAATATAGAAGGATTTAATTCTACAAATTTCTTCAGCAGCTTCGGTTGTTTTCCAAGAGCCTGCTCAAGTTGCAATAACCCTTCTTTCATTCTTCCGTCAGCCATGAGTGCAGCCGCCTTGTAATAAATAAATAATGTCGTTGCCCGGCTGCAATGCTTTGCTGCATTTTCCGCCTGCTCATTTGCTTCTTCGTATTTACCCGCTTTATACAAACTGCGTAGTAATGCTTCCCAGGCCAGTGAGTTCTTAGGACGCAGTGCTACAGCGTTGGCAAAATATTGAGCGGCTTCTTTATGGTGGCCTTGTTGTAAACGACATTCACCCGCAAGCAAATGGTATTCGGGTTGCGGTTTTTTCATCCGGAAAGCCGTTTCCAGTTGCTTCAGGCAACTCTCCCACCTTCCTTCATTAAAATAGGTACAGGCAATTTTATAAAACAACCTTCCATCATCGGGGCGCAGGTGCGTGGCCTTTCGATAATAAAGGCGGGCCTGTGCAAAACGTTTCAGCTTATCATGACAGTAACCGATGGCCTCAAAAATCACATCTTCCGGCTTAGCCAGCTCCGTTACCCGCTCCAGTACTTCTATTGCTTCTTTATACTTACGCAGCCGTATATAGGCATCGCCCATATTGCGGTAGGCATAATCGAACTTTTCATCAATGGTTACTGCGTATTGGTAGGCATCTATTGCTTTCTCATACAGTTTCAATCCCTGGCAGGCTGCTGCAAGGTTAAACCATGCCAGTTCGGAGTACGGATACTCGTCTATAATTTTTTGATGCAGGCGAATACCTTCTTCATTCCTGCCGGTGAAATCGGTCCAGAAACATATTTTGTAGAGGGCCTCTTCATTCAGCGGCTCCTGTTCCAGTATCAGCTTCAGGCAATCAAATACTTTATCGAAGTCTTCATAATCGTCGTATACATCAGACAACTCAAAGAGCAGTTCGATCCGCTCATCACCTTCAAATAATTGCAGGGCTTCTTCGAGCAGCGCAACGGCCTGCTCCTGCTGATCGAGTGCCATATAGGCATCCGTTTTCAAAATATAAATATTGATATCCTGCGAGTCGTAGAGCGAGGCCTGCTCAAGCACCTGCAACGCTTCGTCATAATGCCTTCTTGCCAGCAAGGTATCCGCCTTTTTTATCATGAGTGAAGCCGAATAAGGAAACTGGGTACAGCCAATTTCTGCAGCTTCCACCGCCGCAGGCAAATTGTCTTTTTCCTGAAAATATTCTATAATTCGCTGAAAGGCGTCTTCTTCTATAAAAGTGTGTTTTCGGCCAGATTTGAAATTCTCATATTGATACAGCAGTTCCCGGATTTCTTCCCGGTCTTCACGATGCGGGTTGTTTTCCTTCATCGGTACCTGTTTAGTGAGCTAATTCCGGTTGCCCGGATATTTAAAGAACCTGGTCAGGCAGCAAATCCCTTTGCCCCCTGAAATGTATTATTGTCAACAAGTTAAGTCAAAGAAAGGGAATTATACGTCCTCAACTTATCCCCATGTGTGAAAAAAGGCACAAAAAAATATCCCTGATCTGTGTAACAAATCCGGGTTTTGCATCGTTAAGGAAGTACTAAACTTTTGGAGGTTTCGCTTTTCTATATTGTTTTTTATATATATTTTTGCACCGAATGAACCAAACACGAAGAAATAGTATTGTTAAAATTGCCGGACGCAAGATAGCAGTTGTTGCGCTCATTGCAATTTCCGCCGTTTCTTCTTTTGCCACCCTTGGGGATGGGAATAAGAAGAAAACACCGCGAAACAATAATGTTTTGACCACCAATAAAAACCTTTCTTACACACCTGGTTCATTTTCACTCCGCTCAGGATATACATATCGCGGCTCGCAGATTATGAGCTCTACTGCAACAGCATCTGAAAAAAGAGTAGTTCGCCTGAATACCACAGTATCTATCCAAAGAGGTAATACTACATTTACCATGCCACTTAACAAAAATGTGGTTGTAGGTAAAATTAATTTTAGTTTCCGTAACGGAACTATCAGCAACCAGCGTTAAGGCGTGTTGCTCTCCTCATAACTCATTACCCTGTAACCAGATTTAGGCAAATCAAACTTTGACTGCAATACCGGGCTAAAGTTGATATTAGATACGGTATACGTCACTACGCTTGTGTTTCCGTTCTTCTTTTTAATCACTGCCTCATATTGCATGGCCAGGCCGGGCAGGTTCTTATTCATATATTGAAAGTCCTTATTTGCCGGTACCAGTTCTTTAGTAAAGTACACAGTAAATACAGTACTATCCGACATTTTCCCTACGGCCTTCTGGCATTTATAACCGGCAATAGTTTTATATTCTTCATAATAGGTAAAAACGACGCCTTCCGATTTCTTGTTTGACTCCTTCCAATTATCAGGGGTCAGCTTAATCATATATTTCTGCTCACCATATTCTTTTAATAAAGTCACATTACCTGTTTTGCCATCAATGATGGTGGCTTCCTTACCCAAGGAACTAACCATTTCTGTACGGCTTGAATTACCTTTCAAAAATACAACGCTAGTGGCACCATCCAGCAAATCAGCTGCTTTAGGTGCGTTCTCGCCGGTGTTTATCACGATATCGTATGAGATTGTCGCTTCACTGAGCTTTCTCACGGGCTGCGCCATTAAAACATCCTGTGCTATAAAACCTGCCATTAATAATCCTGTATGTAAAATCCTTTTCATGTTGGGCTTGTTATTGTTATATAGTAAAAGATGTGCCAATTTAGGCAATAAGTTGCAGCCTGCTTAAAAACTATTGTTACAATGCAAAAAACCGGTCTTTTGTATAAAAAGTCCGGTTTTCTTAAGAGTTTATTAACGCTTATCAGCGTTTATTGCGTTGCTGTGATTCCTTCATTTTTTTCTGCTGTTCCTGCATCTCTTCCAGGCGTTGCTGCCATTTTGATTTGGTCTTTGGCTTCTTCCTGTTGGCTTCAATCTTAGCCATAATCTTATCGTGATCGATGATATAGTTCTGGATGACGTACTGCAGGCCAAGTGTAATGAGGTTGGATACTGTATAGTACCAGGTAAGCGCCGAAGGCAACTGGTTAAAGAAGAATAACAGGAATACCGGGAAGATATATGGCATATACTTCAGTATCGGGTTGCTCTGGTCAGGTGACATACTCATGCTGTACCAGGAAATAAGGAAACTGGTCAGTACGGCCGTCAGGTTGAAAATACTGATATGGCTGCCAAAGAATGGAATCCTGAAACCAAGTTTAATAGGGTCATCAAAAGCTGCAAGATCGCTTGACCATAAAAAGTCTGCTCCACGCAGGGCTATATCGGAGTTAAATAAACTAAATAGCGCAAAGAAAACCGGGATTTGTAAAAGTGCCGGCAAACAGCCTCCCAGCGGATTGACCCCGGCCTCCCGGAAAAGTTTCATCTGCTCCATGCTCATTGCCTGTTGGTCTGCCCCGTGCTTCTCTTTCAGCTTCGCTATTTCAGGACGTAAAACCTTCATTTTTGCGCCACTTAAGTAGCTCTTATACAATAATGGAGAGGTGATTAACTTAATAAAAAGTGTAAGCAGGGCAATGGCCAACCCCATGCTGCCTGCAATGCCTTTTAAGAAATCGAAAACTGGCATAATCAGGAACCTGTTGATCGGGTTCACAAATGAGTAAATACCCTGGCCAAGGTTAATAGTCTTCTGCATTTTCACATCATAGTTCCTGAGAATATGATAATCAGCCGGACCATAATATATACTGAATGATGCAGCCGGGGCCTGTGTGCCGGCTAAAACCGGCATTTTCATTTTGGCTACAGAGGTTACAACCGTTTTGGTAGAATCAGGAGGCGTAATCCACTCCATTTCCCCACCAGTAAATGAATTTTTAGCAATAATGGCAGCGAAGAAAAAGCGCTGTCGCATACCCACCCATTTCACCGGCTCATCAAATTCCTTTCTTGCCTTACCCATATTATAGAAATCAAAACTGCCATCTTCAACATAAGCCATCTGGGTTTGCTGACGCTCATACGATATATCTGATTCCTGCTGTGCTGCGGCATATTTCCACACCAGGTTCATGGAGCCCTGGTCGAATAATTTATCGGATGCATTAGTTTTTACATCCATATCGATCATATAGTCGTTGGGTTTCAGCCGGTATTCATGTGATAACATTACCGCATTCGAATCAGTAGATTGCAGCGTTAGTACAATCCGCTTTACACCCCCTGTCGTGTCGGTTTCTATTTTGCTGAAATTGAGATTGCCTGTTTCCTCCACACCGCCCTTATCGCCGGTCTTTATTTTATAACTAAATCCGTTGTAATTCAAAGCCCCCATTTTAACCCAGTTGCTATCCTGGCCCTGGTAGTTTTTCAATTCTACTTGTTTGATTCGGCCACCGCGACTGGTGAAAGTTACCCGCATCAGGGGCGTTTCTAATACGGCTTCCTTGTCAATCGTGTCAACAGCAGCGAAAGAACCCATTTTTACCAGTGCAGCGATAGAATCGTTTGCTCTGCGGACGGAATCCCGGTTTGGGTTCTTCACCATATCAATCGAGTCCTGTATCTTTTTTTGGACATTACGGATAGAGTCTTCCACTCTCGCCTTTTCCTGGGCCACTTTGCGGCTGGCCATTTGCTCTTTGTTGTTCCAATAAAAATATCCGATAAACAGTACGCCTAACAATGCAAAACCGATGACGGTATTCCGATCAAATTTCATCCGGGATTTAAATTTAAGGGTGCAAAGATAGGGTAAAGGAGGGATGAGGGGACTGAGGTCTGAAGACTGAAGTCTGACGTGAGTAAAAACCCACAAAGGCTTAATTAGAATCAATTCCCTATAACAGCAGATGCTAAATTTAAGCCTCCCAATTTTCTGACTTCAGATTTCTGACCTCAGCCTCTCTCTAAATCATCTCACTCTGCAATAGCGGGTTCTTCGATTCAGCCTTTTTCTCGGCATATTGCCGGGCAGCTTTTACAAAACTCACGAAGATGGGCTGCGGGTTTTCGACCGTACTCTTCAGTTCCGGGTGGTATTGTACTCCGATAAAGAAAGGGTGGTTTGCCAGTTCGATAATCTCCACCAGGTCAGTTCCAGGGTTTTTGCCGCTGGCTTTCATGCCGGCCTGTTCAAAAGCAGCAAGGTATTTGTTGTTGAATTCCCAGCGATGCCGGTGACGCTCCGTTATTGAGGTGCTCCCGTATATTTTGTGGGCCAGGCTTCCCTCTTTAATTTCACAGGGATAGGAACCAAGACGCATGGTACCTCCTTTGGCCGTTACTTTCTTTTGTTCCTCCATCAGGTCTATAACCGGCTCATGTGTGTCTGGATCCATTTCTGTGGAATGGGCATCTTTTAGTCCCAGCACATTACGGGCAAATTCAATAGCCGCCATTTGCATACCCAGGCAAATACCGAAAAAGGGCAACCCATTTTCACGGGCATATTTTACAGACACCACTTTACCCTCCACTCCACGATGACCAAATCCCGGTGCTACCAGCAAACCATCCAGACCAGCCAGCTTTTCGGCCACATTATCATCGGTAATAAACTCACTGTGCACATTTACAACCTGAACCTGGCACTCATTGATGGCACCAGCATGAATAAATGACTCGAGGATCGATTTATAGGCGTCTTGCAGCTCGATGTACTTTCCAATGAGCCCGATGGTTACTTTACTCTTGGGGTATTTTAATTTATCCAGGAATCCTTTCCATTTAGAAAGTTCGGGTTCTTTATAATTGGTGATATTCAGTTTTTTCAGGCAAATCAAATCCAGTTGCTCCCGCATCATCAGCAACGGTACTTCATAGATGGTAGCTGCATCAGCCGCCTCAATGACGGCTTCCGTTTTTACGTTGCAAAAGAGGGCTATTTTCCTGCGCAGTTCAGGCATTAACGTTTTTTCGGTACGGCAAACGATGATATCGGGATGCACCCCTTCCTGGCTCAGCATTTTTACACTGTGCTGGGTCGGTTTTGTTTTTAATTCTTTGGCCGCTTTCAGGTAAGGTATCAGCGTAAGGTGAACCACAACCGAGTCTTCTTCCGGCAGTTCCCACTGCAACTGGCGTACAGCTTCCACAAAGGGCAGGCTTTCTATATCACCCACTGTACCACCAATTTCGGTGATGACCACATCGTATTCACCATTTTGCCCAAGCTGGAGCATGCGCCGCTTGATTTCATCGGTAATATGCGGTACCACCTGCACGGTTTTACCCAGGTAGGCACCTTCCCTTTCTTTATTGATGACAGTTTGGTAAATACGGCCTGTTGTTACATTATTGGCCTGTGAAGTAAAAATGTTCAGAAAGCGTTCATAGTGTCCCAGGTCCAAATCTGTTTCGGCGCCATCCTCTGTTACATAGCACTCGCCATGCTCATACGGGTTCATGGTACCCGGATCCACGTTGATATACGGATCAAATTTCTGTATAGTAGCACGCAAACCCCTTGCCTGGAGCAGCTTTGCCAATGAGGCAGCAATGATACCTTTTCCCAATGAGGATGTAACACCACCGGTAACAAAAACATACTTGGCCATAACATATGGTTATAAATTGAAAACCCTGAAAAAATTGATTGAAATGCGCTTTTTGACCAGCGGAAACGAAAAAACTCCGGGAGGTCATGCAAAGATAAAAAGATATTTCCATCTCTTCCCAGTATTAATTTTTTGTGGAAACTGGGTTGAAAAACTTATTGTTTTTTCTAGGAATAAAAACAGGGGTTAATACCCAGCCATTACCCCTTCAATATCTTATTGTAACTAGCCACCAAACCCCGTATCAGCGAGGAGCTGAAACCCTGGTGTTCCATTTCGTTGAGTCCCGCAATGGTGCAGCCCTTTGGCGTTGTTACTTTGTCGATTTCATGTTCAGGGTGGGTGCCTTTTTGCAGGAGTAAATCAGCAGCCCCCTTTACTGTTTGCGCAGCAATAAGTGTGGCAGTGGCAGAGTCGAAACCAATTTCGATCCCGCCTTGTATATTGGCCCGTATATAACGCATAGCATAAGCAGTACCGCATGCGCCTAAAACAGTGGCGGCGTCCATCAGTTTTTCATCTATCATGACTGTGCGTCCCAACACATCAAATAATTCCTTTACATAGCTGATCTGTGAGGGGGACGCACCTGCATGTGCCAGGCAGGTCATGCTTTGCTGTATAGCAATTGCCGTATTGGGCATAGCCCTGATAACGGGCACGGGCTTACCAATTGCTTTTTGCAAATCGTCAATCCACACACCGGTGATGACAGAGACCACGATATGCTTTTTGGGGTTCAGTGCAGGCTTAATTTGTTTTATGACATCTGCATAGTTATAAGGCTTTACGGCAAGGATTATAACCTCACCTGCTGCCACGGCTTTTTTATTGTCGCTATGTACCATACAACCACGTTCGGCAAACACGGACAATGCAGCCGGGTTACGCCTGGTGATTGTCAGTTCCACGGGTCGGCTGAATTCACTTTGTATTAGTCCTTCTGCTATAGATGCGCCCAGGTTACCTCCGCCGATAATGGTGATTTTTTTACCCATAGTGTTCGATTTGGGTAAAGATATACACCATACAGAAGTTTCAACAGAATAATTCCGCAATCGTTTACCTGAAAAAAGCCCGGGAATATTTTTTTTAGAAAATCTAAAACCATTTACGGCTGGCAAACGTTAATAGTCCATATTTTAAACCAACATATAATTATGAAAAAGAAAACATTTGCAACACTTGCTATTGCAGCTATCGCTGCTACCCTGTTCACTGCCTGCAACAGTGGTGAGAAAGGTGACAAGAAGCCGGCGGAGGATACTATGGCAACCAAGCCTGCCGACCCACAACCTATGGAAGAAAAAGGTGTAATGGTAGGTGGAGCTATGATGGTACCATCAAAAGATATTGTTGACAATGCTTCGGCCTCTGCTGATCATACTACACTGGTAGCAGCTGTAAAGGCGGCAGAACTGGTAGAAACATTAAAAGGTAAAGGGCCATTTACGGTATTTGCCCCTACGAATGCCGCTTTTGACAAATTACCTGCAGGAACAGTGGAAACGCTCCTGAAACCCGAAAATAAAGCAAAGCTCAGCGGCATCCTCACTTATCATGTAGTGGCCGGCGGATTAAAATCAACTGATTTGAAAGATGGCCAGAAATTAAAAACAGTGCAGGGTGAAGAGCTGACAATCGGGTATAAAGATAACAAGTGGACTGTTTGGGACAGCAAAGGCGGTTATGCTAACATCACCATTGCGGATGTTATTTCAAGTAACGGCGTAACCTACGTTATCGATGCGGTACTGATGCCAAAAAAATAATGAGTGTTTTGTTTTGAGATTGTAATTCAAAGGGCGGTTGATACCGCCCTTTTTTAGTAGTATGCTTTTGCAAGCAGGAAGTTGCGCACATAATCCCCCACTCCTTCTTCTAAAGAATAAAAAAGATCAGAATAGCCTGCTGTTTTCAGTTTCTGCATATCAGCTTCGGTGAAATATTGGTATTTATCCCTGATATCTTCAGGCATATCAATATACTCAATCATAGGTTTCAGCCCCATCCCTGCGTACGTTGCTTTTACTAAATCTTCAAAGCTGCGGGCCTTCCCTGTGCCGAGATTATACAAACCAGATGTTATTTTGTTTTCCATGAGCCAGTGGCAAACCTTGGCAATATCTTTTACATAGATAAAATCACGGAGCTGCTGGCCATCAGCAAAATCGGGCCGGTGAGATTTAAATAATTTTACGTTACCTGTTTTCTTTGCCTGGTTAAAGGAATGAAATATCACACTGGCCATGCGTCCTTTATGGTATTCATTCGGTCCATACACATTAAAGAATTTCAGACCGGCCCAATAAGGGGGATGCTCCGTTTGCTTCAACGCCCATTTATCAAATTCATTTTTGGAAACACCATAAGGGTTCAATGGTTGTAATTCTTCTACCAGGCCATGATCATCTTTATAGCCAAGTTCACCAGCACCATAGGTGGCAGCCGATGAAGCATAGACCAGTGGCACCTGCCGCTGCACACAGTAATTCCAGATTTTTTTGGAGTATTCAACGTTCAGCTCTTCGTGTATTGCGTAATCAAACTCCGTTGTATCTGTACGGGCGCCGAGGTGAAATACAAACTCAACCCGACGATCAGTGGCCGCCAGCCAGTCAAATAAATCTTTACGCTCTATTTGTTCTGTAAACTGTTTGGTAGTGAAGTTAAAAAACTTGTCTTCATCACTAAAATCGTCAGCAATAACGATATTAGTATATCCCTGCTGATTGAGGTAACCCAGCAGATAGCTGCCTATAAAACCGGCCGCACCAGTCAATAAGATTTTTTTATCATTCATTATATGGAATTTAATGCCGACCCGGCTTCTTCTTTTACTAAATAATTTTCGATCGCTGTATCATATTTATCCTGCCACCAGTCAATAGTTCCCCAAAAATCATTGTTGACAACAAGCTCACCGCTGGTTACCATACCTATTTCCGCCACAGCAATATTCTTTACAGCTGCTTTAAAGCTATCTGCATTTTCCGGCGATACGGTTACTATAACCCTGCTTTGTGCTTCACCAAATAAAGCTGCATAAGCAGGGATGGCTGCATCCGTTTTCACAGCAAAACCCAGATCACGGTTAAAACCACTTTCACATAATGCTATGAATAAGCCCCCCTCACTGATATCGTGGGCAGACTGAACCAGTTTTGATTTGATAAGGCCTGCCACCACCTGCTGGAGTTCAAACTCTTTATCCAGGTCAAAATGCGGTGCCGGCGAATTTTTTACCCCCATTATTTTGGACAAAAACTGCGACGAATTGATATCTGCCGGGTTATCGCCCAGTAAAAAAATATAATCACCCTCTGCTTTAAAATCGAGGGTCATTTTTTCATTGATATCTTCCAGCAAACCCACCATCCCAATCGTTGGGGTTGGGTATACAGGGCCGTCCGGGTTTTGATTATAGAAACTTACGTTGCCACCTGTAACCGGGGTATCAAACTTACGGCAGGCATCACCCATTCCTTTTATAGCATGCACAAACTGGTAATATACTTGCGGATCATAGGGGTTACCAAAATTCAGGCAGTTCGTAACACCCAGCGGCTGACCGCCGCTGCATACTATGTTCCGTGCAGCTTCACTTACTGCAATCATTGCCCCTTTGTATGGATCAGCATATACATAACGGCTGTTGCAATCCGTGGTAACTGCAATGCCTTTCTTCGTTCCTTTTACCAATACCACAGCTGCATCAGTGGGTGCATTGGTAGACGTATTGTTGGTGCCTACCATGCTGTCATACTGGTTATACACCCAGCGTTTTGATGCAATAGAAGGCAGTTGTATTATTTGTTCTGCTATTGCTTTAAGATCACCATCCACCGTAATATCTGCTGAATTGAATTTCTTAATTTCAGTGAAGTACGCTGGCTCCTCGTAAGCCCGTTCATACTGTGGTGCGCCTCCACCCAGTACCAGCTCATGTGCCGGAATAGATGCTTCTAACGCTCCGTTCATGAAGAAATTCAACATACCGTCATCTGTTACCTCACCAATTACCGAACATGGTAGATCCCATTTTTCAAATACTTTTTTTACTACCCCTTCTTTTCCTTTTTCAGCAACCAATAACATACGTTCCTGGCTTTCGCTCAGCAATAGTTCCCAGGTTTTCATATTTTGCTGACGTGTGGGTACTTTATCCAAATCGATACGCATGCCCACTTCGCCTTTGGCACTCATTTCGGCGGTAGAGCAAATGATACCTGCTGCCCCCATATCCTGCATACCAACCACTGCACCGGTTTGTATCACTTCAAGACAGGCTTCCAATAATTTCTTTTCCTGAAAAGGATCACCCACCTGTACCGCTGGTAAATCCTGCGCACTTTCGGCTGTGATATCAGCTGATGCAAAGGAGGCACCGCCGATTCCATCTTTACCGGTGGCACTTCCCACAAACATAACCGGGTTGCCTTTGCCCAGCGCTGTGGCAGATACTGTTTCACCATTTTTTACAATCCCCACACTCATCGCATTCACCAGCGGATTGGTATGATAACATTCATCAAAATATATTTCACCTCCTACGGTAGGTACACCAAAGCAATTGCCATAATGACCAATACCATGAACCACCCCGGATAAAAGGTGCTGCGTTTTATCTTCTTCGAGGTTACCAAAGCGTAATGAGTTCAATGCGGCAATTGGCCTGGCACCCATGGTAAATATATCGCGGTGTATTCCTCCAACTCCTGTGGCCGCTCCCTGAAAAGGTTCTATAGCAGAAGGATGGTTATGTGATTCAATTTTAAACACCACACCCAGTCCGTCGCCTATATCCATTAACCCTGCATTTTCCTCACCGGCTTTTACCAGCATACGTCCGCCTTCGCGGGGTAATGTTTTCAGCCATTTTATTGAATTCTTATAACTGCAGTGTTCACTCCACATACCGCTGAATGCACATAGTTCATTGAAGTTGGGAGTCCTTCCTAGCTTTTGTTTGATGAGTTCAAATTCTTCAGCAGTGAGCCGTAGCTGTTCAGCGGTTTTAACTGTTACTTCCATGAAAGGGTGCTTAAAATTTTATGTTGGTCCGGTTTTGCTGACTTGTACCACGGAATTTTAGCCAAGCGTGGAAGCAACAACCGGGAAAGCGCAAATTTACGGTTTGCATAAAAGCAGGAAAAGAGAACTTGTCAACTTTATGCTGACAATCATAGCAATAGTATTATTTTGCAAAGCAAAACCACCCTGATTGGAATACCTGCTGTTTGTGCTCTATTTGGTGCTTTTTTCCTGGCTAATTACCAGGATTAAGTTTTTTACAAAGACTCAGCTTAGCAATTCACAGCTAATCAGCCTGTTCTTGCTGAAAATTATCGCCGGCATTTTTTACGGCTGGATTGGCACCTATTACGGTGGCCTGGCACAGATGCACGATACATGGGCTTATTACCTGGGCAGCGTGGAAGAATCCAAACTCCTGTATGATAATCCGCATGAGTATCTTACCAATTTATTTCATAACAATTATGATCATGGCGCTGGGGGTATTTTTGCGAGCCATGATTCGTACTGGAATGATCTGAAATCAAATATTTTTATTAAGGTCCTTTCGATATTCAACCTTTTTACATTTGGCAACAGCAATTATTATGTAAATGTTGTGTTTTATTCCTTTGTTACGCTATCAGGCCCGATTGCTGTTTACAGGGTCATGGCGGACATTTTTCCAGGAAAAAGGAATATAATCCTGCTGGCTTGTTTTTTAATCCCTTCATTCCTTTTCTGGACAAGCGGCCTTGGCAAAGAAGGATTAATATTTACCGCAACAGCAGCCATAATATATTGCTTTTACTTTGGTATCAAAGAAAAAAAATGGACGATTCTCCGCCTTTTCTTCCTCATGTTATCACTTATCCTTCTTTTAACCTTGCGGAACTTCATTTTCATCCTGCTAATGGCGGGGATATTTGTCTGGATTATTTCACTGCCGGTTAAAAAATATTCCTTTCTTTTTTTCAGCGCTGTATATATACTATTCTCGGTGGTATTCTTCACTGCCCGCTATGTAAGCCCGCGGCTTGATTTTCCGAAGGCGGTTGTGAACAAGCAGGAAGATTTTAGCAAACTTGAAGGCGAAGCATCCATACCGATTAAAGCACTGGAGCCGACCGCTGCCAGTTTTATACGCAATACGCCACAGGCCATTTCCCTATCCAGCTTCAGGCCTTTCCCGGGTGATGTCCGGCACTTGCTGTCACTTGCAGCTTCCCTCGAAATAAATTTGTTGCTTTTATTAATACTCATCTATTTCTTTTTCAGAACCAGGTCCAATGAACAAAAAAAGGAGTTGCATTTTTTTGTATTCTACTCCCTTTCTGTGCTTCTGGCCATTGGTTTCAGTGTAAACAACCTCGGCGCTATCGTTCGCTACCGTAGCATTATTTTACCCATTCTAATGGTGCCATTAATCGCCCAAATTGACTGGAACCGATTCACCAGTCATATCAGCTCCTTCTTTAAATTCAAGGGCGAATAAGAAGAAAAACAATTAACTAACATCTGTTTTTGCTGCTTTTCTCACATTTTATTCAACAATTTTTCTAAATAGATAAAAAAAATTAAGTTTGCCTTTCTGAAAATTTATATACTTATTTTTTTTAATCTAAAAGTTTTCGCCCATGTCCCTCCGTTTCACCGCACTGAACAACCTGGTCAATAGCCCGGATGTAAAAGTGGAAAGTCCGGCAAAGGTTACCGGCAACTTCGCCAGCAATGTATTTACCTTGTCTGTAGCCCGAGAGTTTTTAAGTGACGAGGCTTATAAAAGCCTGAAATCTTCTATTAAGGCCAGCCAGAAAATTGACCGGGCAATGGCTAACCAAATTGCCACTGGCATGCGTGCATGGGCCGAAAGTAAAGGTGTTACACACTTTACACACTGGTTTCAACCGTTGACGGGTACTACCGCTGAAAAACATGATTCATTCTTCACACTAAAAGGTGATGGAACAGCCATCGAGCAATTTGAAGGCGATGCACTGGTACAACAAGAACCAGATGCCTCATCATTCCCAAGTGGTGGCCTGCGTGCAACTTTTGAAGCAAGAGGGTATACAGCATGGGATCCTTCTTCACCGCCCTTTATCATGGAAATTGGCCAGGGCAAAACACTTTGCATCCCAACCATCTTTGTTTCCTATACTGGTGAATCATTAGATTATAAAGCACCCTTGCTGAAAGCGCTGGATGCATTGAATAAAGCCGCTGTTGATGTTTGTAACTATTTTGATAAAAATGTTTCAAAAGTTACAGCCACATTAGGCTGGGAACAGGAATACTTTGTGATGGATGAAGCGCTGTTCAATGCACGGCCCGACCTCGTAATGACCGGCCGCACGGTGTACGGCCATAACTCTGCCAAAAACCAGCAATTAGAAGATCATTATTTTGGCTCCATACCCGAAAGAGTTTATGCTTACATGCGTGATTTTGAAAACGAAGCCTATAAATTAGGTATTCCACTGCGTACCCGTCACAATGAGGTGGCACCGGCCCAGTTTGAGTGCGCCCCAATTTTTGAAGAAGTAAGCGTAGCTGTTGATCATAACTCATTACTAATGGATGTGATGGACAGGGTGGCCCGCCGTCACAAACTCCGTGTATTGTTACACGAAAAACCATTTGCCGGCATCAACGGTAGTGGCAAACACAATAACTGGAGCATGGCTACCGATACAGGTGTAAACCTGCTGGCCCCCGGTAAAACGCCGAAGACAAACCTGATGTTCCTTACATTCTTTGTGAACACTATCAAGGCCGTGCATGACTACTCGGATGTACTGCGTTCTTCTATCGCATCTGCAGGCAATGACCACCGTCTTGGCGCCAATGAAGCCCCCCCTGCTATTATCTCTGTATTCATTGGTCAATACCTGAGCAAGGTACTGGCAGAGGTAAAAGAAAGGGTAACCAAGAAAATGGATGAGACCGACGAAAGCATGCTGAAAATTGATATCCACCGCAGCATCCCTGAACTGCTGATGGATAATACAGACCGTAACCGTACTTCTCCTTTTGCTTTTACTGGTAATAAGTTTGAATTCCGTGCAGTGGGTTCAACAGCCAACTGCGCCAACCCGATGACCGTGCTGAACACGATCATGGCAGAAACACTGAAACAGTTTAAGAAGGATGTAGATGCCCTGATTGAAAAAGGCGAGAAAAAAGAAATCGCCATCATGCACGTTATCCGTGAGTACATCGTAGCCAGCGAAAAAGTATTGTTTGAAGGAGATGGCTATAGTGAAGCCTGGGCGAATGAGGCAGAAAAAAGAGGTTTACCCAATGTAAAAACCACACCACTTGCGCTGGATGCTATGGTAACGGATAAAGCAAAGCACCTATTTGAAAGCAATAATATTTATTCGCATTCTGAACTGGAAGCCCGTCATGAAATAGAACTGGAGAAGTACATTAAAAAGGTACAAATCGAAGGCCGTATCATGGGCGAGCTGGCTACCAGTCATATCCTGCCTTCGGCGATCCGTTATCAAAACCTGCTGGCCAATAATATCCGCGGGTTAAAAGAAGCCGGACTAAGCGAAGATGGCTACTCCAATCAAAAGCAGATACTCGCAAAAATTTCCGAGCTTATCAATAAAACCAGCGACCTGGTGGAAAAAATGATTGAAGCCCGTAAAGCTTGCAACGCAATTGAGAATACCAGGGAAAAAGCTATAGCGTATCAAAGCAAGGTAAAAGACACGTTCTTTGATGCCATCCGCTACAATACTGACAAACTTGAACTGCTTGTAGATGACCGGGAGTGGTACCTGCCAAAATACAGGGAGATGCTATTTCTTCGGTAAACAGGTATCGTGAAAATACCAGGGCCACCCAGCAGGGTGGCCCTTTTTATTAGTAGCAGGACCACCCGCATAAACAGGCAGGTTTTAGTATTTTATGACAGGAAACGGGATTTCATAAAAAAACTACCGGAATGGGGTATTGTTCCTGTTGAAACCTGCCTTAACTTTATACTGAATTGAATTGGAAATGGAAAGTCCGTGCTAAAACAATTCACCTTATCAACTATTAAACAAAAAAAATGAACCACCTAACCCGGGCTGTTACAGCCATACTCATTTTTTCTTATGCAAGTTCGGCGCAAAATGTAGGTATCGGCACCACTGCTCCTGCAGCCAGGCTGGATGTAAAAACCACCAGTAACTATGTTGCCAAATTCGACGGCGCATCGCCCATGTACATGAGTATTTATGAAGCCGATGTGTACCGGGGGTATTGGGGATCCTATTCGGGAGCTGCTGAAGATATTGACATGGGTACAGGTGCAGGCAATGTAAACGGTAAATTACACCTGACCATTCAGGCTAATCCAAGGATGACTATCAATGCTTCCGGACAAGTAGGTATTGGTATTACCAGCCCCACCCATTTACTGCATGTAAACGGTGGCGATTTATTTGTACAATCCAGCAGCGGACTGATTCGTTTTGGATATGAAGGGGCAAATGAATGGCAGATGGCCACTACCGGTGCAGGTGCTGATTTGCGCTGGTACACGACTACAAACGGCGGCGCGACCATTACGCCAAGGCATTATTTCCAGCAAAACGGTAATGTTGGAATTGGTGGATTTTCTGGCCCGGGTTTACCCCTTGGACGTCTTGACGTAGTTGGAGCAGGAACCACTTCATCCACAAATACCTTTTTGCTGCGCAATTCAAATCTTGATACGATAATACGGGTACGGGATGATGGCCGGATGGGTATCGGGTATAATGGTACTACGTATGGCCGTACTATTAACCTCGGCGGTACGGGAATTAATTTTTATACATCAAATGAAGCCGCTTTCGGTGGCGCAGTATTTCCCACCGATACCTCATTAGTTATATGGTCTAATAGTAATAATAACAATTATCTGGTACTACAACCATCTTGGGGTAATACAGGTGTAGGTACATATACGCCCAATGCAAAATTTCACCTGAACGGGGCCGGACTGATCGGAAACAACTCGCAAAGAATTGCTACCGGCTATGAGTGGAGTGTGGATGGAGAAATCATGTGCGAAAACCTGGTTATGCAAAACAGTACCAGCTGGCCGGATTATGTTTTTGAAAATGGCTATAAGTTGATGACATTAGCGGAACTGGAAGAAAGTATTAACAAGAACAAACATTTACCCAATGTGCCTTCCGCCGCAGACATTGAAAAGAACGGGATCAATATGAGCGTAATGACCAAAGCGCATATGGAAAAAATTGAAGAGCTGACATTGTATATTATCCAGTTGAAAAAAGAAATAGACCAACTGTCAACTGAAGTGAAGAAATGTTCAGCCGGTAAATAAAGCCCGTTAACCGCTCAATAATATTTGAGGAGTTGCTGAATGAGAAGAGTGATTTTTATGTAATTATCCTGCCCGTATATATATTTTAAACCATTAAAAGATTTCCTGTTTATGAAACACCTGATCGCTGCCAGTATTGTACTGGTATTTGCCACCGGAGCTATTGCACAGAATGTAGGTATCGGAACCACCACCCCCGCTGCAAGGCTGGATGTGAAAACAACTAGTAATTATGTGGCACAGTTCAACGGTGCTGCCCCGATGTACATGGGTATTTTCGAAGGAGACGTGTACAGAGGTTATTGGGGCTCTTACGCAGGTCTGGCGGAGGACGTGGACTTTGGTACCGGCTCGGGCAATACTACTGGTAAATTACATCTTACAATCCAGGCTGCTCCCAGGCTTACCATCAATCCTGCCGGGCAGGTAGGTATCGGGACTACCAATCCAAGTCACCTGCTCCATGTAAATGGAGGTGATTTGTTTGTACAATCCAGCAGCGGTTTAATACGGTTTGGCTACCAGGGTGGCAATGAATGGCAAATGGCCACTACCGGCGGAGGTGCAGATTTGCGCTGGTACACCACGACAGATGGCGGCACAACAATAACACCCCGCCATTATTTCAGTCAGAACGGTAATGTTGGGTTTGGCGGATTTTCAGGCCCCGGTACTCCCCAGGGTCGTGTGGATGTAATTGGCGCCGGCACAACGTCAAGTACCAACACCATGCTACTGCGTAATTCTAATGGCGATACTTTATTGCGTATGCGTGACGATGGCCGGATGGGTATTGGATATAATGGTAGCTCCTACGGCAGAAACCTGAACCTGGGCGGTTCAGGTATCAATTTTTACCTCGCCAACGAAGCTGCATTTGGTGGTGCCATTTTCCCAACTGACACCTCACTCGTTATCTGGTCAAACAGTAATGCAAATAATTACCTAGTATTCCAGCCGTCATGGGGCAACACAGGTATTGGCACCTATACTCCGAATGCCAAATTGCACCTGAACGGCAGTATGCTGATTGGCAGTAATTCAGCCAGGACAGCGGTCGGCTATTCATTGAGTGTAGACGGAAAAGTAATTGCTGAAGAACTGCGGGTGGAACTCAGTGGCTCCTGGCCCGATTATGTTTTTGATAATGAGTATAAACTGCTCCCTATTGAAGAATTAGAAAAACTAATTCAAAAACAAAAACACCTTCCTAATATTCCATCGTCAGCTGTAGTAACTGCAGCCAACGGATTCGATGTGGGTGATATGAACCGCCGGCTGCTTGAAAAAGTAGAGGAGTTAACGCTTTATATCATTCAGCTAAAAAAAGAAAATAACCAGCTTGAAAAAAGACTGACAGACGTCGAGAAATCGGTTTCCGGAAATAAATAACTGCAAAGCAGGGAATGGTTTTATCCGAAGCGCCACACCTGCTGTGATAGTTTTTCCTTTACCATTAATGAAACCGGAATATGAAAGTTTTAAGCAAAATTTTCTGTATTAAAAAAAGCGTAGCCTTTTTTACAGGCTTGCTTTTCTGTACAGAATTTATACAAGCGCAAAAAAACATTGATGAAATATTGACAGACCCTTCCAACAACTATTTTACGATTAAGCAAAAAGCAGCCCAATGGTTCGCTGAAAAAGGTACGGTTGGAACGGGTTATAATCAATTTAAACGGTGGGAAGCAATGGTCAGGCTTAATATAGAGCCCGACGGTACTGTTCCAGATTTTACGCAAAAAAATCAGCAAGCTTTAGATAACTACAGAGCAGCCCACCCGGCACCTGCAGGCCTTATTGAAGCAGGCGTATCCAATTGGATACCGTTGGGCCAGGTAAATCCTAGTTATCCTCCGGGCTTTGGACAAAACGGTGTTGGTCGTACCAGCAGTGTGGAGTTTGATGGCAGTGACCTGTGGGTCAGCACACCGGGGGGCGGCATGTGGTTTGGTGATTTTGTTTCAGGCACCACGTACAACTGGGCAGCAAAGACAGACGGCATACCTAACCTCGCCGTACAAGACATTGAGATTTGCCCGGCCAATAACAATATCATGTATGCCATGACTGGTGCAGTGGGTAGTGCTTCAGGTTATCGCAGTACTGGTGTCCTCAAATCAACCGATGGAGGTAACACATGGTCGTTAACAGGTCTTAACTTTCCTGAAAACGGCGGCACAAAAGGCTATAAATTATTGAGCCATCCCAGCAACGCAAACGTCGCATGGGCTTGTACGGATGCGGGCTTGTACCGCACTGACGATGGTGGTGCCACATGGGACTTGGTTACATACTACAACACAGTGGGTGGCACCCAATTTAGCTTTAGCAGCGCTGCCTACGATATCGTTTACCAACCCGGCAGTACTACCGTGATGTATGCTACCAGTTCAGGGGCCTACTTTTACAAAAGCACTGATGGGGGCCTCACTTTTTTACGGGTTGACAGGGCCGTTGCCGGGCTTCCTACCACAGCCAATCGCATACAGATAGGTATAACTCCTGCCAATAGTAACTATATCTACCTGCTTTACGGCGATCCTGTTGGTTCTGATTTTCTGGGTTTGTACCGAAGCACTAATGGCGGTACCAGTTTTACACTACGCAGCAATACCCCCAATGTGTTAGGCAGCCAATCCTGGCGCAATATCTGCATTGCCGTATCACCTACCGATGTAGACGATTTGTATGTGGGTGGGCTGGATGTATATAAAAGCACCACGGGCGGGGCTACTGGCGGCTGGACGCAGATTTCTTTATCCGGTACTACCAATGCAACCCAGTTTTGCCATGCCGATATATTTGAACTGAAATGTGACGCAACCTACCTATGGGCGGCCACCGACGGCGGCATCTACCGCATGACCCGAAGCACTGACAGTTGGGCGAGCCTGATGAGCAATATGCAAACTGGCCAGGTTTACCGAATGGGCATTGACCCCACCGCTTCCGCAGCATTTGTAACCGTAGGCCTTCAAGACAATGGCACTTACCGAAACACAGGAGGGCAATATCTTAACATCGGTGGTGCCGATGGTATGGAAACAATCGTAACACCCAGCAACACAAATGTTATTTATTTATCGACGCAAAGCGGAGCTATTTACAGAACGGATAACGGCGGTAGCAGTAATGTTTTAATCCGCACGGGACCCGGCAATTGGACGACCCCTGCCGTACTCAGGCCAGGTTTTGATACACATATCTATATTGGTTATACAAATATTGACTATAATACCACATCGGGAACCGGTGGCTGGAGTACTATTACCACCGGCTTCGCCAACGCCATTCAGTCGCTGGAGTTTCCACCCAGTAACAACTCCTTTCTTTACGCAACAGATGGATCCAGTATACGCAGATTCAGTCTTAGCGGCGGTGTGTGGTCGGCAGCTACAATAATTACTGGTACTGTACCAGCAGGTAATATTAGTGAGTTAGCGGTTGACCCTACTAATTCGGCGAATGTAGTGGCATGCATTGGAGGTTACAGTGCTGCACAAAAAGTATACCGCTCAGTGAATGCAAATGGTGTTTCGCCCACATGGACAAACATTACAGCCAACCTGCCCAATGTCCCTATCAACTGTATTACGGTGGATGATGATGTCAACAATACTATTTATGCCGGAACTGATATTGGTGTGTTTGTGTACAATGATGTGCTGCAAAATTGGGTCATGTACAGTAATAACCTGCCCGTTACCCGTGTATACGATATTGAAATCAACCGATCATTATCACCGCACAGGGTGTATGCTGCCACGTTTGGGAGGGGTGTTTTTTACGCTGAAGTTTATACGGGTTGTTCAGCATCGGCATCATTAACAGGCAATGTAAACGGACTTGAATATACTGAAGCATCATCCAGTATTACCTCCACACAATTTATTTCGGGCGGAGCCGGTACATCAGTTGGCTATAATGCTGGCGGTAGAATAACTATGAATCCTGGTTTTGAAGTAAAGGCCGGTTCAAAGTTTGAGGCCTATATCCAGGGTTGTACAGGAACCGGGTCGCCACCGAGAGACCTAAGGATTGTGCCGGTTGGAAATGAAAATCAATTGAGACCGATGATGCAGCAACCAAATCCTGAGGGTAATTAAGCAGCTAAATTGGTCATGACAAATAATTAGAAACATCATTTTATTACTTGTAGGATAAAAAAGGGAATTATGAAAAGAACATTCATCAGGCTTTCACTTGCCATTACACTTTTGTTTGTTTGCCAGGCAAGATTATCAGCCCAGCCAAAAATTCCTGCGGACTTACAAGAGCGGCTCCGTGGCAAAACCAAACTTGCCGATATTATGCAAGTGGTGGATGATTATTATAATCATGGCAACAGACAGGATGTCAACAGAAATGAACCTGAAGAGGAATCAAACCCGTATATACGGTGGAAAAGATGGGAATGGTGGGCAAGCAGCCACCTCGACGAAAGCGGAACTTTTCTCCGCAATTATAATGCACTGAACTACGATGCCATGCAGCAAGCCAACCAGCGCTGGGGCAACCTGATGCAGGAATCGGCCCGCAATATGCCAGCCGGCCGCACACGTCCGCTTACACTTGAACAGGCCGGCCGTGTCCCGGAGCTCAGCGAATTATCTTACGGAGACTGGTCAAGCATCGGCCCCAACAGTGAAGGAACAACGGTTACAGGCGATATTAAAGGACTGGGCCGTTTTGATCGCATCGCATTTCACCCTTCTAACGCCAGTATTATTTATGTAGGCTCTCCTACCGGCAACCTTTGGAAAACAACAGATGGAGGCAGTTCATGGGCTTCAGTTACCGACGGTTTATCCAATCCCGGTGTAGCAGGTATTGCTATCAGTCCCACCAATGGGAATGTAGTCTATTTGCTCACCGGCGATGGCGATTCATTTAGCCCCGGTTACCTGGTATATGACTATGGTTCTTCAAGGGCCAGCAGCGGTGTATTCAAATCAACCGATGGCGGTGCCTCCTGGAAGCAGATGGGTGATTTATATACCGGAGGTGACTATGAAGGACACCGTTTGGCTATTTCGCCAACTGATGGCAACCACCTGATGGCTGCTACGAGCCAGGGCATTTATCGTACGACGGATGGCGGTGTGACATGGACGCAAGTTAAGACGGGTGAACACTGGGATGTGGAATTTAAGCCCGGCAGTAATACAACAGTATATGCCAGCAGTGGCAGTGCTATATTTTATACCAACGATGCGGGTGGTATATGGAACACCGCTACCACCAATTTTTCTGTTACGGGTTCCGGCAGGATCGAACTGGCTGTGTCGGCGAACAATGCCAATTATGTATATGCTCTCTGTGGTACAGTTCCTGCAACAGGTACATTTACCGGCCTGTTCAGAAGTACTAATAGTGGCGTGGACTATACCCGTCGTACCAATACCCCTAATATACTCGGCAGCACTACCAACGGTACAGGTACCGGCGATCAAAGCGGCTACGACCTGGGGATTTGTGTAAAACCAAACAACGTAAACATCCTGGCCACTTGTGGGCTGTGTGTATGGCGCAGTGACGGGGCCAATGGCGGTAGTACGATGGTTTTCTCCAGCACCTACAGGGAGAGTTTTGGCGCAGCTACAGCGTATATCCATCCCGATGTACATGACGTGCAATACAATCCGTTAGATAATTACCTGTATGCGGCTACAGATGGAGGCTTTTATCGCAGCACAGATGACGGGGTTACCTGGACAAACCTCAGTGCCGGTTTGGCTACCTCACAATTCTATGGTATGTCCATGCGTGATATAGACGCCGATGGCGACGCAGATGGTATCAACATTGTAGGCGGCGCACAGGATAATGGTGTGAAGTACCGGACAAATACCGGCGTTTACAATCATGTTATCTGCTGCGATGGTTATGGCTCAGCGGTAAGCGCTGATGACCCCAATGTGATTTACTACAATATTAACAGCAGCTTTTATCGTTCTACTGACGCAGGCGATAACAATATTTTTGTATTGAATGGCACTTTCTTTTCCCCCGTAGCTATCGATTATAACGATCCGGATACAGTTTACCTTGGAGGAACAAGTACCCGCCGTTCATTTAATGGTTTTGCAAGTGTCAACTCGACGGTTGCTACCAATACGAGAAGGGTATTGATAACCTGTCCGAGCAACCAGGCCCGCTTGTATGGCAGTGCCGGTACTAACCTGGTACGCACTGATGACCGGATTGCCACCTGGGCCACCAAGAGCGGAACAGCCGGATGGCCTGCCGGCACATTCACCATCAATGATATTGATGTGTACCCCACTAACTCATTGGAAGTATATGCCTGCTTCGGCGGTTATTCTGCTGGTAATAAAGTAATGCGCAGTATCAATGGTGGCGACAGCTGGACAAACTGGAGCGGCAGCCTTCCCAATATACCCTGCTATGGTCTGGCTGTGGCAACAGAGGGTGTATATGTAGGAACAGAGTTTGGCGTCTTCTTCCGCAGCTATACAATGACAGACTGGGTACCTTTTTACAATGGCATGCCAAGGACACCTGTAACAGAAATCATTGTGAATGAAAACGGGTTTGTATATGCTTCTACATTTGGCCGTGGTATCTGGCTTTCTAACAGGCGTACGGCCTGCGCAGGTTCACTAACCATTTCCGGAAGCCGTACCGGGCAATACTATTATGAAGCGGGCACAAATATCAACGCCACCATAACAACTACCGGTACAAACGGTGATCAGATATTTGCACAGGCCGGTTCAAACATTGTTTTAAATCCGGGGTTTGAAATAAAAGCCGGTTCATTCTTTAAGGCTTATATCTCACCTTGCAGCAATGGTGGTATTCCTGTGGCACGCAATGAGGCCGGAGAGCTGGGACGTGTATTGCTGGTACCCCGTTTGAATGAAGTAAAGCCAGGCTCAGAAAAACCTGTTGCTCCAAATGCATATTATGCTGTTGCAGATGGTAAGATATCACTCCATATCACACAAAAAGGTGTTATCGAAATGCAGGCTAAGCAAACCGACGGTAGCTGGCAGACATTCTATCCCGGTCAGGATGTATATCCCGGCTTTTATCATGTGGCTGCACCAAATGCATTTACAGGAGAGATACGGGTATTATTGAATAAAACAGAGTTGAAGAAATTGTAACCAATCAATCAAATTGATTTATACAGACCCCGGTTAACAAGTCGGGGTTTTGTTTTAATAGTTTTTTTTAACCACGAAGGCACAAAGACACAGGGCGGCACGGAGTATTCTATGTGAAACGCAGTGCCGCCCTGCCTCCGTGGACCGATTATTTTATATCAATGCATTTCTGAATTTCCTTACTTCCTCTGCATCAATGGCATTATTCATATAGCTTTCTGCTGAACCTTTAAACGCCGGGTGAACAAATTCCATTTTTGATGCCTGCTTTCCCCGTAATGAAGAATGAAATTCGGTACAACCTGTTTTCTCCGCCAGCATTTTTATATTGTCTGGCCGCACACCGCTTCCCGGCATGATGATGATGCGGTCATCAGCCGCTTTATTCAATGCGGCAATGAGCTCCACTCCCTCCGGAGCACCTGGTTGCTGCCCCGATGTCAATATACGTTCGCAACCAATTTCAATTAACTGCTCCATTGCAAGCATAGGATCTTTACACCGATCAAATGCACGATGAAAAGTAATCCCCAGCGGATAGGCTGCCTCCACCAATTGTGCTGTTCTCTTCATGTCAATACTGCCATCTGACAGTAATAACCCAATCACTACCCCATCGCAGCCGAGTTGTTTGCAAAGTTTTATGTCTTGCATCATGATATCAAACTCGTTGTCTGAATATAAAAAATCACCACCTCTTGGCCGGATGATTGGATAAAGTAAAACAGAAAAAAGCTCCCTGCATTTTAGTATGGTACCATAAGTTGGTGTGGTACCGCCTTCAGCGAGGTTGGCACAAAGCTCTATCCTGTCTGCACCACCTTCTACTGCTGATTTTGTTGTCTCAAAATCAGACGTGGCAATCTCAATAATATATTTCGGTTGTTCCATAACTATGGCATAATAAATTTAGCCGCCACCATTTTCTCTGTATCGCTAGTGCGGATAGCATATTCAAATCCTTTATGAATAGCATAAGCCCCTACCTGCCCTTTTTTGTTTACGGCCAAAAATGCCACCTGTATATCGTTTGCTTTTGATCCTTTTATTTTTACAATACGTTCGATTATTTTTTTACAGGCAGCTTCAGGTGATAAACCCTGCCGCATCAATTCCACTACGGAATGTGAACCCGCTACACGAATGACATCTTCGCCTTGTCCGGTGGCTGTACATGCACCCACTTCGTTATCGACATATAAACCCGCACCGATAATTGGTGAATCGCCCAGTCGTCCACGCATTTTAAACCCGGCGCCACTTGTGGTGCAACTACCGCTCAGGTTGCCTTTCGCATCCATGGCCACCATACCAATCGTGTCGTGGTTCCATTCGCCATTGGCCAATTTTGCGGGAGCAAAGGGTCCATGCCCCTGCCCACCTGCCTGCCGGGCCGACTGGCTTTCCACATTAATTGCCGGTGGTTTATATTCTGATTTCTTCAGCCATTCGTTGTAATTACTCTCTGCACCAGGAGATAGCTTTTGCTCTTCAAGCGGAAAACCTTCTGCTACAGCAAATTGCTGGGCACCTGCCCCTACCAGCATTACATGTGGCGTCTTTTCCATCACTCTTCTTGCCACGGCTATCGGGTGTTTAATTCTTTCCAGGAAAGCCACGCTGCCACAATTATAGCTTTCGTCCATAATGCAGGCGTCCAGTGTAACAAATCCATCCCTATCAGGATTGGCACCAAGCCCCACACAACAGTTTTGCTCAGCTTCCGTAACCATTACACCCTTCTCCACAGCGTCTAATGCCCTGCCCCCTTTGCTGAGAATTTCCCAGGCTGCCTTATTAGCCCTCAATCCGGCATCCCAGGTAGAAATAACAACAGGTTTTCCCTTTACCGGAAAGGAAGCTGGGCCGGGTGATGCAGTTTTGCCAAGCAAGACCCCCAGTGAGCCAAGTGCCGACGACTGAATGAACTTTCTGCGGTTGAACATGTTGATTAAATAGTTTAAAACCGAAATTAACGGTTTCATTTTCAACAGTAAAAAACATTAACAAACCCAATAGTGCATCTATTTGATGTTTAAACATTGATTTACTATCTTTACACCCTAAACACAAAAAATGAAAATAGAAATAATCTCCGGTAGCCCCAGACAGGAAAGTGTGACAAACCGGGTGGCCTTATACCTGAAAGACTGGTTTATGACCCGAACCCCGCATGATATTGATATTATTTCGATGAAGGACTGGTCAGTGCCGCCTGTGCAAACAGTATGGTCTACTGTTGAAAAGGCCCCTGCCGGATTACAACCCCTTGCCAAACGGATTTTTGAAGCAGATGCTTTTATACTGGTGACACCAGAATACAATGGCAGCTACTCTCCTGCCCTGAAAAACCTGCTGGATCATTTTCCCAAGCAGTTGCATAAACCCTTCGGTATTGTTACCGCTTCGCCGGGTGCCATGGGTGGTATGCGTGCATCGCAACAATTACTGTTGTTAGTACCGGCTTTGTTTGGTATTGCATCACCCAATATGCTGATTGTACCAGCGGTTGATAAAAAATTCAACGCCGATGGAACATTGGTTGATGAAAATTATCAAAATGCCATCAATACATTCACCGCTGAATTCCTGTGGCTGGCGGAGAAACTGGTGACAGAAAAAGTACCAGTCGTGTAAATCATTATTTGGGTTAATAACGGATTCAATAAAAATGCTGCTTTTCACAACCTGCCGTGCAGTGCGGGAAAGAGCAGATAAAGGAGAAAATATGTCAACTAAAAAAATTATCGAGCATATTATCAATCCTCCTCCACCGCATATGGTGGGCGACGGGTTCAGGGTACACAGTTTCTTCCCTGGCGGGAGATTAATTGACAAAAAAAGAATGAGCCCTTTCTTCCTGCTTGATTATGGAGCAGCAGTAGACTTTGCCCCATCTGCTGAACCTCGCGGCGTTGGCGTGCACCCCCATGCAGGTTTTGAAACGGTGACCATTGCCTACAAAGGTAAAGTAGCCCACCACGATAGTGCAGGCCACCACGGTATCATTGGCGAAGGCGATGTGCAGTGGATGACTGCTGGCTCGGGGTTGTTGCATAAAGAATACCATGAAGAAGGATTTAGTAAGACAGGCGGGCTTTTTCAAATGGTGCAATTATGGGTAAACCTTCCGGCAAAAGATAAAAAGACGGCACCCAAGTACCAGGAGATTACCAATGCCATGATGGGCAGGCATTATTTAAGCGATGGAAAAAGTTTTATTGAAGTAATCGCAGGGGAATATAACGGAACAAAAGGCCCTGCTTTTACCTTCTCTCCAATGCAGGTATATAATGCAAGGCTTTTGAAAGATGGATCAGCCATACTCAAACTTCCGGCAAACTATAATACTGGCTTATTACTGATTGAAGGCAAAGCCACTATCAATGGCAGCCCGGTGGATACCGATCATTTTGTGCTCTTTAAAAATGAAGGAGAAGAAATAGCTATTGAAGCCACAGAAGATGCTGTTATACTGGTGTTATCAGGTGAACCGATTAATGAACCTATTGCCGCATACGGTCCTTTCCTGATGAATACATGGCCTGAAGTGGAACAAGCGATACAGGATGCAAATGCAGGAAAATTCGGCTTTTTGGATGAATAAATAATAACGAATAGTGAATAATTGGGAGTGTCACTGAATATAGTTCGCTTCACTATTCTCTATTAGCTATAAATTTCTCGAGGCTCTTCCTCGCATTCTTTTGAATCTTGCGTTTCATAAAACCTGTCCAGCCGAGCAAGGCCCCTTTCCAGCCCAGTGCCTGTGCGGCCCATTTGCTGAGTTTAAAACCATCGCTGTGCTCAATAATTATTCCGTCCTTTAGTTTCATAAAGGCCTTGATATTGTTCACCACTTTACGGCCAGTTTTGGAAAAAGTATAGGTGGCTGTCCAGTTGCAGGTAGCATATTCTTCATCCAGTTCCTGGATATTTGAAAATGTAAGGGAGAAATCTTTTGCATTCTTACAAAGCATCTCCCACATGGCCCTTACTTCATCGCCCTGCAGCAAGCCAAATGCCGGATCGCTGAATACAATATCATCACTATAGCAACTATTCATGGTTGTGTAATCCCGCTGCTGAAAGGCTGTATAAAATTTAGTAATAATATCCGTGTTGGTTGGCATGGCGTTGTCTGGTTGTATTTGGCTAAATTAGCTCATTAAATGTATACGATGAGAATTTGGTTAACGGTTTGCTTCGCCCTGATGAGTAGCTGCCTGCTGGCACAGGAAATAAATATTATTCCAAAACCTGTATCTGTGCAAAAGATGGAAGGTCATTTTATATTGGCAGAGAATGTGGCTATTACGTGGGACGAAGAATCTTCAGCAAATCTTTCCAGCTCAGCCGCTTTTCTTTCGTCCTACCTTAAACAACAATACTGGCCCCGGTCAAAGAAAGGAAAACCCGCCCCCCCCTGCTGTTGATAAAAGAATCTTGCTGCAAATAAATAATGTATTCGTTCCGCAAAAGGGCGGGTATGAATTATTAATAAACAAAACAGGAGTAACAATAACCGGCCACGATGGACAAGGTGTTTTTAGCGGTATTCAAACGCTTATTCAGCTTTTATATTTTCCCAACAGCAAAACAGAGGCATTTCAAACAGCCACACTTCCCCTTGTAAAAATCACCGACTACCCCCGTTTTCAATACAGGGGCATGCACCTCGACTGCAGCCGTCATTTCTGGTCGGTTGACTTTCTAAAGAAATATATTGATTACCTCGCCCTGCACAAGTTCAACACTTTTCACTGGCACCTGACCGATGACCAGGGCTGGCGGATTGAAATAAAAAAATATCCGAAGCTCACGTCTGTTGGTGGGTGGAGAAACGGCACTATCATTGGCCGCTACCCCGGCAAAGGAAATGATGGCATACGCTATGGCGGTTATTATACACAGGAGCAAATAAAGGAAGTGGTGAAATATGCCACTGAGCGGTATATCACCGTTATTCCAGAAATAGAAATGCCAGGCCATGCCTCTGCTGCCATTGCGGCTTATCCTGAACTGAGTTGTTTCCCCAATGAACCTACTATCCAGTATTATCCCAAACAATGCACCTGGGCGGGCGATAGTACCGGCAAACAGGTACAGCAAACATGGGGTGTATTTGATGATGTGTTTTGTGCCGGGCAGGATAAAACATTTACATTTTTACAAGATGTCATTGATGAGATACTGCCGCTATTCCCATCTAAAATCATTCATGTGGGCGGTGATGAATGTCCGAAAGATAACTGGAAGCGTTGCCCAAGCTGCCAGCAACGAATGAAAGATCAAAAGCTGAAAGATGAACATGAGTTACAGAGTTATTTTATCCAACGCATGGAAAAACACCTGAACAGCAAAGGACGTACCCTCTTAGGTTGGGATGAAATACTGGAAGGTGGCCTTGCACCCAACGCTATGGTGATGAGTTGGCGGGGTGAGAAAGGTGGTATAGAAGCGGCTCAGCAGAACCATGATGTAATCATGACACCGCAAAACCCGTTGTACTTTGATCATACACAAAGTGAAAATGAAGACAGTGTAACCATTGGTGGTTTCAACCCGATAGAAAAAGTATATGCTTATGAACCTATACCGGCTGCATTAACGGCAGAACAGGCCAAACATATCATGGGTGCCCAGGCGAATCTCTGGTGCGAGTATATCAAGAACACCCGTAAAGTGGAATACATGCTCTTTCCACGTATGGCAGCATTGAGTGAAGTATTGTGGAGTTCCAAAGAGAGTAAGGACTGGACAGATTTTGAAAAACGTTTACAAACACAGTTTAAGCGATACGATTTCTGGAAAGCAAATTACAGTAAAGCCTATTTTGATTTAAAAGCAACTGTTTTGCCAACAAACAATTACAAAGGTCTGAGATTTGTTATAAAAAGTAAATTCAAAGGAGACTATAACTATAACCTGCACTACGAAAAAACAAAAATAGCCATTACCGGTAATCCCGGCTTATTCAAATTCAAAGACTCTGTCTCGTTTAGTATTTTAGAATCAGGTACTGTTGCGTTTGACTTACATCCTTATCTTAATGCAACTATGGTTGGCAGCATCAGGCAGGATTTTCATTTCAATATAGCAACCGGAAAAAAAATAACCCTGGAAAAACCTGCTTCGAAAAGCTATCCCGGTGACGGACCTTTTACACTGGTGAATGGTATTCAGAATGAAAAAGGCATGTCCAAAACAAAAGAATTCCTCGGTTTTAGCGGTGAAGATTGCATTGCCACTATCGATTTGGGAAAAGAAGAAAATATCTCCTTTGTAAAAGTGCATTATCTACATCACCCCGGAAGCTGGATACACCAGCCATCAGCTGTATCCATTGAAGTTTCAACAGATGGAAATAATTTTCAGCCAGTCATAATAAGTAATCCGTCTATTGCGAATAACGAAGCTATTAATGAATTTGAACAGCCAACAAAAGCCAGGTACATAAAAGTTCATATCGCCAACTTTGGTACTATCCCAGCAGGTAATCCTGGTGCTGGCAGCAAACCATGGTTGTTTGTTGATGAGATTGAAGTGCTTTGATAAGTCAGAGGATTACACTCCTATGCTCTTTGTACTTTAGCAACTTTGTGTTCTCTGTGGTAAAAATAAATTAACTACAAAGGGTACAAAGCTCCTGCACGAAGAACACAAGGGGTTCATAATTCAGCCTTATATTATTGCTTTTACCAATTAATTTACTGAAATTCGTAAGCATAGGTTCGCCCTGCTGTTCCGATGATTGCCGGAACAGGAAATATAAAAACTATACTATGCCAAGAATGATCAAATCAGGCCTTATCCAGTTGTCGCTCCCCAAAACGGAAGGCGAAGGAAGTATCGAAGAAATTAAAGAAGCAATGGTGCAGAAGCATATACCATTGATAGAAGAAGCCGGCAGGAAAGGCGTGCAGATACTTTGCTTCCAGGAAATATTTAATACCCCCTACTTCTGCCCGGGACAGGATAAAGCCTGGTATGAAAGTGCGGAGACAGTACCCGGCCCGACTATTGAACGCATGCAGGAATATGCGAAGAAATACAATATGGTTATCATCGTGCCGGTATATGAAAAGGAACAGGCCGGTGTATTATACAATACGGCAGCCGTGATTGATGCGGATGGTAAATACCTTGGCAAATACCGGAAGAACCATATTCCACATACATCAGGCTTTTGGGAGAAATTTTTCTTCAAGCCCGGCAATCTTGGTTACCCGGTATTTCAAACCAAGTATGCGAAAGTGGGTGTATATATCTGCTATGATCGTCATTTCCCCGATGGTGCGAGGATATTGGGTTTAAACGGCGCTGAGATTGTTTACAATCCTTCAGCCACTGTTGCCGGCTTATCACAATACTTATGGAAACTGGAACAACCTGCCCACGCTGCAGCTAATGGTTACTTTATGGGTTGCATCAACCGGGTTGGTACAGAAAAACCCTGGAACCTGGGTAAGTTTTATGGCAGCTCCTATTTTGTTGACCCAAGAGGACAAATATTCGCCCAGGCCAGCGAAGACAATGATGAATTACTAATCGCCGATTTTGACTTGGATATGATAGAGCAGGTGCGCAGTGTGTGGCAGTTCTTCAGAGACAGAAGGCCGGAGACTTATGGAAAACTAACAGAGTTGTAAATATGTAAATGAGGAAATATGAAAATGTGAAAATGAAATCCGACAACCACCCCTTCATTTTCACATTAATCACATTCACACATTTTCACATTAACCCCATTTATCACATTCTCGCATTGAACTATGGCAATACAGCATAACAGGTTAACAGAAAGTCAATACGAAGCAAACTTCGCTGATATCCACCCGCCGTTTGAAAACAAGACAGCAGCGCAGGTGGAAGCCAGCCGTTGTTTATTTTGTTATGATGCACCCTGTACGAAGAGCTGCCCCACAAGTATAGATGTACCCAAATTCATCAAGCAGATTGTAACGGATAATGTAAAAGGATCCGCACACACTATATTTTCCTCTAACATCATGGGTGCGGGATGCAGCAAGGTTTGCCCGGTAGAAAAACTTTGTGAAGGTAGTTGTGTTTTTAATTTACTGGATGAACCACCGATCCCTATCGCCAAACTGCAGCGTTATTCCACAGAGAAAGCCATGGAGAATAACTGGCAATTATTCCAGCGCAAAGCTTCTGCTGGAAAGCGGGTGGCTATTGTGGGCGCAGGTCCTGCCGGCCTAAGTTGTGCACATGTATTATCCAGGGAGGGTATTGATGTTACGATTTATGAAAAAGAAAGCAAGGGCGGCGGACTGATTACATATGGCATTGCTGCTTATAAAGTAACCCCGCAGTTTTGCGAAGACGAGGTAAACTATATAACGGCCATCGGTGGTATCGATATAAAATACAACCAGGAACTGGGACGAAATATTTCATTAACTGAACTGCAACAAAACTATGATGCAGTTTATCTTGGCATTGGTGTTGGCATAGCCCGTGATTTGGAAATACCCGGCGAAGAACTGGAGGGTGTGGTGGACGCCATTGGATTTATCTATGATTTGCGCAGCAAAGGCTACAGCGCCATACCCGTTGGTGACAAAGTTGCGGTGATTGGTATGGGTATGACAGCCATTGATGCAGCTACGCAGGCAAAAAGGCTGGGTGCCAAAGAAGTAACCATGATCTACCGCCGTACTGAGGCAGAAATGCCCTGCACTAAACATGAACTGGATATTGCTATGCTGGATGGCTGTGAGATAGTATGGCTGGCAGCACCGAAAGAGGTTGTAGGTTCAAATGGCAAAGCAGAAAAACTAATCTGCAGCAAAATGCAATTGGGTGAGCCCGATGCAAGCGGGCGCCGCTCACCTGTTGACACCGGTGAAACATTTACACTGGAAGTGGATATGGTGATCAAAGCCGCGGGACAAAAACCATTTGAAGAGTTGGTCAAAGCGAATGGAATTACTAATAAAAACGGAAAAATAGTCATTGATGAAAGCTGCACCACAAATGTCAAAGGTGTGTTTGCTGGTGGCGATGCGGTGAATGGCGGTAAGGAAGTAGTGGATGCGGTACAAGCTGGCAAGGATGGAGCGGCTGCTATTCTTAAACATATTGGAAATCTTATATAAAAAGAAGATGAATAAAACATTACAAATAGTGCTTTCCCTTTTTTGGGTTTGTAAGCTAGATGCACAAAATATACCTGCTTTAGGTGGGGATTGTAATCCCAGGCTAAATAAAAAAGAAATAGACTATCTCAGCCGTATATTCCCAGGAGAGAAATTTGATTTTGCAAATAAATTGATAGGCTTTGCATCTTATAAGGTAAAAAAAATATGTAAAACTGAAACTTTTGAGCTTAGCCTGTTTTTGCCAATCACTAAAAAAGAGTTTTTTACTAATAGTTTAAGAGATAACTGCAATTCAACTATTTCAAATCTTTTTATTTTAAATGACGAGCAAAAAAAAATATCAAAGGGTTTTGATGTTATTGTTCTTATCGCTCCAAAGAAAAAACAGAAAAGAATCAATACGCAAAAAAGGGAACTAATAACAGAAATTTTTGGCTATAGGACTTTGAATTATCCCGACAACATTTCCCAGGTTGGGAATGACAGCCTGCAGGAACTTACCCAGCAAGATGCGATTTTTTTCAATCAAATTTATGGCTCCAAAAAAGGAGCTTTTGATTTTAATGACAAAAAGGTTGCTTTTATAAATCCACATGTTGATAAAAAAGAGGCAATCAGAACAAAAAATGATTTTATACGGAAAATAAAGAAGCATTTAGAATCAGATTTCTTGTACCCGGCTTCAGAAGAACTGATGGTACTCAGTGAAGAAGAAAAAATGCAAACAGGTGGATATGATGCTATAATTGTGTACCCGACAAAGCGATCTTACCGGGAACAGTTGATAAACATACTAAAAGAAAAAAGAAATGAGTAGCCCTATAGGGGTTCATATCGATGAACAAAGACCTGAACGTACAAGTGTGCGACGCAACGGAAGATTATCCGTGTTAATGTCGCTGGTAAAATAAAAAACTATGGCAGACATATCATCAAACTTCCTCGACATCCATTCACCAAACCCCTTTTGGCTGGCGAGCGCCCCTCCTACCGATAAAAAATACAATGTACTCCGTGCATTCGAAGCCGGCTGGGGCGGCGTGGTGTGGAAGACATTAGGATCACAAGTAAAAAATGTATCCTCCCGTTATTCGGCTGTTGATTATGGCGGGCAACGGGTGATGGGCTTAAACAATATTGAACTGATCAGCGATCGTCCACTGGATATCAACCTGAAAGAAATTGCGGAATGTGTAAAGCTGTTCCCTGATCGGGCCATGGTTGTATCACTGATGGCGGATAATGATAAAAAAAGCTGGCATGAGCTGATTAAAAAAGTAGAGGATACCGGTGCACATGGGCTTGAATTAAACTTCGGTTGCCCGCACGGCATGACAGAAAGAGGTATGGGTGCGGCCGTTGGACAAGACCCTGACATTGCCTGTATGGTGGTAGAATGGGTAATGGAAGCGGCAACAATTCCCGTGATTACGAAACTTACACCCAATGTTCACTCTGTAGTGCCGACAGGACGATCTGTTGTAAAAGCCGGTACAAATGCATTATCACTTATTAATACGATACAAAGTGTAACCGGTGTGGACTTGGAAACCTTAGTGCCCAATCCTTATGTGGCGGGCAAGTCCGTATTTGGCGGTTATTGCGGGCCGGCGGTTAAGCCCATTGCATTAAAAATGCTCACCACCATTGCACAGGATGAGCTGACAAAAAAAGTCCCCATCTCCGGCATCGGCGGTATCAGCACCTGGAAAGATGCCGTGGAGTTTATGCTGCTTGGCGCCAGCAATGTGCAGGTGTGTACAGCTGCCATGAAACATGGCTTCCGCATAGTAGAAGATATGTGCGAAGGGCTGAACAACTGGATGGATGAAAAAGGTTTTAAAACACTGGATGATTTTATAGGTAAATCCGTGGATACCATCACCCATTGGGAAGATTTGGACATCAACTATCATCATATTGCCAAAATAAACCAGGATAAATGTATTCACTGCGGCCTTTGTTATATCGCCTGCGAGGATACATCACACCAATCCATCAGCCTGGAATATGGTAAGCCATATAATACCTATACGGTAAAAGATGAAGAATGTGTGGGGTGCAACCTTTGTAAATTAGTTTGCCCGGTTGATGACTGCATTACGATGGAAGAGCACCGTGTAGCACCTGAATATGTAAACTGGATTGAATGGCAGAAAAGAGGATTGCCGCTGAATGATCATTAAGTTTTGAAATCCTGAAGTTCTATGACTTCCTGAAAAGTACTTAAAATTCTCTCAATCATTTGATTTTCAAGTGATAAAAGTCATGTCATTTACTGCACATACTACCTAAGTAAAAAATACATCCATATAGGTATTTTTTCATAGATTTGCTACAAATCAGAAAAATATGCCTACTCCAAAAAGTCGGGTTAAGTCTGTAGCAATTATAGAGGACCATTCACTTTATAGAGAAGCTTTATCAGAATTAGTTAACAATATAAAAGGAACTAATGACGAAAAACTCTTTAGTGTAGTTATTGATGCAGAAAATGGGGCGGAGTTCAAAGACAAATTCAATAGACTTGCGAAACCCCTTGATTTGGTAATATCGGATATAAAGATGCCGTTAATGGACGGCTTTGAAACATTAAAGCTAATCAACTCTTTTGATAGTAAAATAGATGTCTTAATTCTTACCTTTTACGATGACAGTGAAACAATTTTAAAGTTTATTAAAGAGGGAGCTAAAGGATTTTTAACGAAAGACGCTACTCCGGAATTGATAAAAAAGGCTATATTATCAATCGCCACAAAAGGATATTATTATACCGACTTGGTAACGTCAGCCCTAATAGAAAATCTTAGAACTTCGAATTATAGCTATGGCAATACCGAGAAAATCATAAATCCAACAATTGCCTTGTTAAGTAAAAGGGAAAGAGAAATATTAGAGCTATTCGCCACTGAATTGACGTATCAAGAAATATCAGACAGGCTGTGTATAAGTAAAAGAACTATAGATGCTCATAAAGAAAATATGTATCGAAAACTTGGTGTTTCATCTAGAATAGGTCTGGTAATGAAAGCCCTAAAGAATAATTTTATAAACTCGGAGGCTTATGAAAATAAATAAAGATCAACCTTCTAAGTTTAAATTCCTTTGGATAGAAATAATATTTCGAAAGGAAGATGAAAAATGGTATCGTCTAATAATTATTTCTTTGGCCCTAATCGCTATAATTATTATATTCATAAAACTCAAAGAATGGATAGCCCCAACATTGATAATAGATAAAGTCTCGCAGCTGAAAGTCTCAAATATAATTTCACTTTTAAAAAATAAACCCTGAATAGCTTTATCTATCAAAAACCTAATTGTCAAGTTATAAGGATTAATATTCATTTAGTAATTAATACATGAGCATACTCATCAAAAACGGCCATATTGTTACAGCTACCGACAATTACACAGCCGACATATTCATTGAGGGAGAAACGATAAAAGCCATTGGTGAAAATCTCAATATGCAGGCCGATGAAGTCATTGATGCAGCCGGTAAGCTGGTATTCCCCGGCGGTATCGATCCGCATGTGCACCTGGATATGCCTTTTATGGGCACTTACAGCAGCGACAACTATGAAACAGGTACAAGGGCTGCTTTATTTGGCGGCACCACCATGGTAATTGATTTTATTTTGCAAAAACAAGGCAACTCCCTGCAATCGGCATTAGATGAATGGCGTGGCCGCAGCAATGGTAACTGCGTTGGCGATTATAGCTTTCATATGGCCGTTACCGATTTCAATGACGAAACAAAGAAAGAGATACAGGGGCTGATCGAAAAAGAAGGGATCATTTCTTTCAAAACGTTTATGGCGTATAAAGGCGCCCTAATGATTGATGACCGACAGATGATCGGTCTGATGGAAGAAGTAAAAAAACATGGTGGCTTAATCAACGTACACGCCACCAACGGCGATATGATCGATTACCTGGTAGCCAAGCATCGTGGAGAAGGAAAGCTCTCCCCGCTCTATCATTATTTATCGCAACCGGAGGTAACCGAGGCTGAAGCCAGCGAACGTTTTGTGGACATGGCCAACTATACCGGTTGCCCGGGATATATCGTACACTTAACCTGCGAAGGCGCCCTGAATGCCGTACGCAATGCCACACGCAGAAACCAGAAGGTATTTGTAGAAACCTGTATTCAATACTTAATAATTGATGCTTCATTATACGAAAGAGAAGATGGTGCCAAATGGGTCATGAGCCCGCCGCTGAGAGAAAAGAAAGACCAGGAAACACTATGGGCAGGTATCAACCAGGGGTTAGTGCAGGTAGTAGCCACTGATCATTGCCCGTTTATGTGGGAACAAAAACAAATGGGCAAAGACGATTTTTCCAAAATACCAAATGGACATCCGGCGATTGAAAACCGTATGGAATTATTGTTTAGTGAAGGGGTAGCGAAAAATAAAATCACCTTAAATAAATATGTTGAAGTGGCCTGTACCAACCCCGCTAAAATATTCGGCATGTTTCCCCGCAAGGGCACCATTGCAGTGGGCAGCGATGCGGACATCGTCATCTTTGATGCAGGAGAAAAACATATCATTTCTGCCAGTACGCATCATATGAATGTAGACTATAGTGGTTATGAAGGTTGGGAAATTACCGGAAAAGTAAAAACAGTGCTGCTACGCGGAAAAGTAGCCATCAACAATAATAAATGCCTGCTTGAAAAAGGATATGGACAGTTTATAAAACGACAGAAAGTAGCTGCAAATATCTAACATACCGCAAAAAACCGCATAAACCAGCAAAAAAAAGCATTACCTTTGGCAAAAAACCCACCGCATGTCTAAAAGGACAGACTCAAAAGTTCTAGCTGACAGCTTTGAAAAGATCCCGGTCAAAGTATTTCCCACACCGAAAGACGGTTCTGTGCATGTGGCGCAGGAAATAGCAGCTTTTATCCGGGAGAAACAAAAAGCGAAAGAAAAATGTGTGCTCGGACTTGCCACTGGTTCCACACCCAAATCACTATACGCCGAGCTGGTGCGCCTGCACCGGGAAGAAAAACTGAGTTTTAAGAATGTAGTAACCTTCAACCTGGATGAGTACTACCCGATTGATAACAATGCCCTGCAAAGTTATCACCGGTTTATGCATACCCACCTCTTCGACCTGGTGGATATCAATCCCATCAACATTCATATTCCGGATGGAGAAATCGAAAAAGATGAGATTAAAGAACACTGCCGACGGTATGAACAAAAGATAAAAGATGCCGGGGGAATCGACTTACAAATCCTGGGCATCGGTAATAATGGGCATATTGGTTTTAATGAACCAGGCTCAGGCATTTACTCCAAAACAAGGCTGATTACACTGGATAATTCAACCCGTATTGCTAATGCGTACGAGTTTGCAAATATCTCGCAGGTACCAAGGCTGGCTATCACCATGGGCATCAGCACAATCTTGCAATCGAAGAAAATTATACTGATGGCATGGGGCAGTTCTAAATCGCCGGTCATTAAAAAAGCAGTGGAAGATGACGACACAGAACATGTACCTGCTTCCCTGTTACAAAACCACGATGATGTAACATTCGTCATTGACGAATCTGCTGCATCCGAACTTACCCGTAATAAATCGCCCTGGCTTACCGGCGATTGTGAATGGACGCCAACCATGATTAAAAAAGCGGTGGTGAACATGGCATTGAAGCTGAAGAAACCAGTATTGAGTTTGACCAACAGCGATTACAATGAATATGGCTTAAGCGATCTGCTGGTAGAGAAAGGCAATGCATATGAAATAAACCTGCAGGTGTATTATTTACTTCGTGATTCAATAACCGGATGGCCGGGCGGAAAGCCTAATGCTACTATTCCCGCTCACCCGGAAAGAAGTGAGCCATTTCCCAAGCGGGTTATCATCTTCTCCCCTCACCCGGATGATGATATTATCAGTATGGGTGGCACATTCCAGCGTTTGCATGAGCAGGGGCATGATGTACATGTAGCCTACCAGACCAGCGGCAATATTGCGGTTACGGATGAATTTGTAACCCGTTATCTCGATTTCGCAGTAGGCTTTGAAGCCATTGCCGGCATCAACAATAAGAAATCGGGACAGATACTGGCTGATGCCCGTAAATTTTTAGCACGCAAAAAATCAAACCAGGTTGATACCAAAACCATACGCTCTATAAAAGGACTGATACGCCAGGGGGAAGCAAAAGCCACCTGCCGCTATGTGGGCATACCAGATGAAAATATACATTTCCAGAACCTGCCTTTTTACGAAACAGGCACCATCGAAAAAAAACCAATGGGGCCAAAAGATATAAGCGCCACCGTTGAGCTGTTGCAACAAATAAAACCACACCAGGTATACTGCGCCGGTGATTTTGCCGATCCGCATGGTACACATATTGTATGCTTTAATGTGGTGCTGGAAGCTTTAAAGCGATTAAAAGCCAGGGGTGAAAGCTGGGTAAATGATTGCTGGCTTTGGCTGTACAAAGGTGCCTGGCAGGAATGGAACATTGAAGAAATAGAAATGGCGATTCCTATGAGCCCCGACCAGGTGCTGGAAAAACGTTTTGGGATATTTATACACCAGTCACAAAAAGATATGGTGCCTTTCCAGGGAAGTGATTCCAGGGAATTCTGGCAGCGGGCGGAAGAAAGAAATGCAGCTACGGCCAATCTTTATGCCGACTTAGGCCTCACCCATTATGCTGCTATGGAGGCCTTTGTGCGCTGGCATTTCTAAGATTTTGTTTTCAAAAATTGACAAAATGGGCTTATATTTGCAGCCCCGTTAGGGAATTGGCTGCGTAGCTCAACTGAATAGAGCACCCCGATTACAAATCGGGGAGGTTTCAGGTTCGAAGCCTAACGTGGTAAGATTGGTTGATTAGATTTAGACTTAAGAAAAATACGCTGGCTGCGTAGCTCAACTGAATAGAGCATCTGACTACGGATCAGAAGGTTTCAGGTTTGAATCCTGACGCGGTCACTAAAGGACCTCACAGCAATGTGAGGTTTTTCTATGTATACGCTTTATATTCTTTATTCAGCCGCAATTGATCGCTATTATGTAGGATACACTGGCGACTCAATGCATACAAGACTCAGGCAACATTTATCAAATCACAAAGGCTTTACAGGTAAACAAAACGACTGGAAAGTGGTATACACAGAAATTTATCAAGAGAAACAAACAGCTATGAAACGAGAAAGAGAGATTAAGAAATGGAAGAGCCGAAAAATGATTGAAAGATTGATAAGCGTAAACTTTAACCCCGATACTCACAGTGCTGAATAGATTAGTTTGAATCCAATCCGGATCACAAGCGCTTACTGCTTCGCCCTCCACCCCGGAACATATTTATCCTTTATCGCCTGGAACTCTTTGAAGTCTGCAAGGCTTGACAAATCAGGATCAGAAAGCAGGTTATCTGTATTCTTATACCCCCTTTCATAGGCTTGCCGTAAATAAAGTATGGCCTGCTCCGGTTTATTGCCCAGCGCATAACTGCAGGCAAGCTGGTAATAACTCTTACCTTTTTCAGGTTCAAGTTTTATGGCATTTTGAATATACACCACAGCCTGATCATATTTGCCCATGCTATGATATGCCAATCCAAGGTTCATCACTGCATTAGCATAGTCGGGTTTTATCTGTATTGCTTTTGTAAGGTAGTGCACCGCAGAGTCAAACATTTCCATTTTAGTAAAGGCATTGCCTGCTTCATTGTAAGCCTGGAAATAGCCAGGGTCGATTTGTATAGCACGGCGGTAATACACCACGGCAGAGTCATATACTTTCAAATCATCAAAGAAACCACCGATAGCAAACCACATTTGTGCATTCGGCTCGGCCCGCTTATAAATCTGCTTTTTAAAATAGAAGGCTGCTGAGTCGGGGCGTTTCAATTGACGGAATACAGTTGCCAGGTTAGCCCAAATTACCGGGTTTTCCGGGTCAAGCCTGTTGGCCCGCTGCATATACACACGGGCAGAATCATATAGCTTCAGGTTGTTCAACACAAGCCCCATATTATTAATCAACTGAGAATTATCCGGCTCCTTACCCATCGCACGGCGCAGGTAAATGCGGGCAGAGTCATATCGCTTCTGGTCAAAGAAGGCCATACCCATATCGCTGAAGAATTGCGCACTGCCCGGATCCACCAGTGAAGAAACTTTCAGCAGGTTGGTAACAGAATCAAGCTGGTTCAATTCACGGAATATGCGTATCAGGTTATTTGATGCAGGTTTGTAATCAGGTCTCACCTGCAGCGCCCTGCGGAAGTACTGCTTCGCTGTATCATATTTTTTCTCCTGGCCAAACACAACTCCCAGGTTGTTCAATATTGACGGGTTACCCGGCTCTGATCGGATGGCCTGCTCAAAATAATAATGCACCGAATCAGGCAGTTTCAGCTCCCGGAAAACCATACCGGTATTTACCAATGCAAAGGCCGAATAAGGATTGGCCTGCAAGGCCCGCTGGTAGTAACGAATAGCCGAATCATATTGCTTTAAATCAAATGAGGTTTTACCAAGCAAATTGAAAGCCTCTTCATAGTTAGGATCCAGATCACCAGCCTGGCGGTAATAGACTTTCGCTGAATCATACTGCTTTAACTCCCGGTAAAAATTACCAATGTAGACATTCACAATAGATTTGTCCTGGTAATTGGCAAAAGCTTTAGAATAATATATACGGGCAGAATCGTACTGGCCCGTTTCAAAAAATGATTTAGCCAGGCCGTTATAGGCGTTTACAAATTTTGGATCGGCATTAATCGAACGTTTGAAATAAGGAATTGCCTGCTGATGGTTCTTTTTATCGTGGTACAACCAGCCGATATTATTACTTGCATATACATTGTTCGGATCAATCTGCAATGCCTTCATGTAATATGAAACAGCGGAGTCGCCTTTAGACAGCGAATAGAAATAATGGCCCAGGTCCACATACGCATCCGGGTTGCGGGGATCTGTTTCAATGGACTTACGGTAATATTTGATAGCTGAATCCGGCTTGTTAATTGTTTTGTACGCAAATGCAAGCGTAACATACGGATAGCGCCATTTCGGTGCTGTGGTAATGGCTTCTTTCGCATAATAAATAGCACTGTCATACCGGTTATTATCCAGGTGCAGCGAAGAAATAGTATTGAGCACATAGGCCGCTTTCCGATCAGCTGCATAAGCATTGTACGCATACTGGAAAGCCTTGGTAATATCCACGGTCTTCCTGTTGCGGTTGAAGTAGCCCCTTGCTTTAAAGAAGTACATACGGCCCTGTAATGATTTGGCAAAGTCAGGATCATCCGGCATAATAAAACTGATTGCCTTTTCCAGCATGTTACCTACTTCAAAAAATTCCTGCTGGGCCACTTTCTCCATCCTGTTCAGGCTGGTCATGGTTTCGTCCGTCTTCTCGTCTTCATCTATCTGCGCCCGTATACGTTGAATCGTAGAGGCATCCTTACAATCCAGGTAGAGGTTGATTTTGCTTTGTGCAAAATTGATAAACTCCACGGCCAGGGTCGACTGCGCATCAATCGTATAAGAATTACCAGGATATTTTTTTGCCATCAGATCGTAGTAATATTCTGCCGAGTTTTTTCCTGTCAACCGGCTTTCCTTTACCGCCATATTGAACATGTTATAGGCATCGATCAGCAAGGTATCGGCCGGGCCAAAGGACAAGCCCCGGCCCCTGGGCGCCACGGAAACCGGGCCGTTTTTAGCCGTCTGTTTTTTCAACTCCAGCCATTTGCGGAGGTAAGCGGTGTCAACAATACTAATTACCTTCTCACTGTTTTCATTACAACAGAAATAAGGCTCCTGTTTCTTTTTAAAAGAGCTTTGTGCAATGGCCGGTACATTTTTATCAATGTATTTTTTTATTTCGGCCACCGTTATCTGGTTATCCTTTTGTTCCTCACTGTCGGCACTGCCATTCAATCCGTCGATCAGGTAATAGGTAAATAATCCATGGCCTGCGCCTATGGAAGCATCTTCCAGCGACTCCTGCCCTGCCCCGGTAGCGAGCATAATGATTTCGCCCACCCTTTTTTCTGATATAGCCGAGTTTAAATAGCTCAACCCCTCCGCACCACCCGGCAATTCGTTGGTACGGCAGGCATCCATAATAAAGTACACTTCCACGCCCTTATTCGTCTCCTTACCCATTTTGTTTTTCAGGTTGTAGAGCTGGATAGTGCCGCCGGCATTATAGTTATTCTTATCGCCGGCAGGGTTACAATCATACGCTATATAGTAATACTGGTCTTCGTCTATTGCATCGCCGTGGCCTGCCAGGTAGAAAAACAGTTTATCCCCTTTCCGCAGTTTTTTAGCATCAAGCCACTTAAAGGCCTTGCCCCAGAAAGTGGTGGCCAGCGCTTCTTCATTGAGCAGGCAGAAAATATTATCAGGTGATACTTTACCACCGGCAGGGGATTTCAGGTAGTCCCGGAACATTTCTGCATCCTTGTCGGCATAGGTCAGTGGCCGTACATATTTATAGCGGGAAATGCCCATGATAATGGCAAAAGTCTGCGGCCCGGTAATGGTGGAGTCCCTGGGCTTGGGCGGCCCGGGCGCCTGTGCCTTAGCCGTTGAATAAATAGCCTGTAAAACCAGGCAACTAATAATTATGGAAAGGTATTTTCGCATAAATTTAGACCGTCTAAGATACGGATTTACAGGGGAAAAGCGGCTTTCATCGGCTTAAAAACCGATTTCGGCGAACAAAATACCACTTTCATGGTAGTGTTAAAGAATTCAAAAGTTGCAACCTTGCATTTCTTTAGGAAATCATTAAACAAACCAAGAAGACCGACCAAACCACATTATGAGCCACACAGCGCATCACCACGGCCACCAAAAACCCAAAAAAAAGAAGTTTCACAGCCGGTTTACCAAGTACCTCATCGAGCGGGATACATTGCTCTCTACTATTTGGGTTTTCATTTTCATTTTCGGGCTTAGTGCAATACCGCTCAACCTTGGTATTCTCAACCCACTAAAACTTGGTTTAAAGGATTTCGACTATAACGATCTTACTTATTCTAAGCTGGGTAAATCACTGATGGGCGATACAAGGGATGACAAATTTGACAACAGGATCAAAATAGTCAATATTGGAATGGCAGACAGGCAAACCCTCTCCATGATTATCGATAAGGTAGCCAGTTACAAGCCCAGGGTAATGGCACTTGATGCCCTGTTTTTTGAAGCGAAGGACAGCGCACAGGACGCCATGCTGGCCGAAACTTTAGCCAGGCATAAAAACCTGGTAGTGGCACAAAAGCTGGAGCTGGCGGGTAAGGAAGGAGATTCAATCAGCACGTCGGGCAATTATTTTAAAACGGCCGGGGTATACGGCTATGCCAATTTCTTCAATGATGAAATGACCACCACCCGGTATTTTCAACCGATTCTGCAAGACTACAAAGGCAAAAAGTTCGATGCTTTTGCACCGGCCATCGTCAAGATGTATGACTCCGCCAGCTACAAGAGCATTGCTAAAAAGGTCAATAAGGATGTGTTGATTAACTATAGCCGCACAACCCTGCAATACCAGCCAATCGAAATAGACATGCTGATGAATGATGGTGTAACCGAGGCAACAATAAAGGACAAGATTGTTTTGTTTGGCTACCTGAACTGGGAAAACCCAAGTGATATGGGGGCTTACAATCCCTATGATATTGCCGATAAGAAATTCACACCGATGAATCCGCGTTTTGCTGGCAAAACCGTACCCGACATGAACGGTATTGTGGTGCACGCAAACATTATATCTATGATTTTGGATAAAAACTATATAAAAAAAGTACCTTCGTGGGTCAACTATTTGATCGCTTTTGCCGTCTGCTGGTTGTTCATGTCGTTCTTTATTCACTATTACCTGGAAGCGCATATCTGGTTCCACCTCGTTGCCAAAATTGCCCAGGTAGGAGCTCTTTTACTTTTCACATGGCTTGGGATTTATATCTATGAAAGATACAAACTCAAAGTGGATATGAAATTGAGCCTGATTGTAATTATTATGGCGGTGGATGTTATCTATTTCTATGAAGCTTTTGCCGTATGGATGCATAAAAAATTTAATTACCAAACGGTGTTTAAACCACACCATCATTAATAGGGTCAACTACTTAACCTTAAACAAACAAAAATGAAAAAGTTTCATTTATTCTTTATCCTGCTGACAATCTCCGGCTTTGCCTCTGCACAAAGCAGTTTCCTGATCTACAGCTTCAAGGGAAATGTAAAAACGGTGGAGAACAATGCTGAGGCCGGTGCCAAAATCGGTAAAGTGATGAATAATGCCGGTACTATAAAAATCGGCCCGTCCTCTGCCGTTACCTTAATCTGTAACGAAGCAGCCATGTTTACCATTTCTAAAGCCGGTACCTACAAACTGAGCAGCTTTGGCGATTCATGCTCCGTTAGCAAAAGCTCCGTTAGTGCCAACTATGTAAAATATGTATGGGCACAGATGACCAAATCATCCGGCTCTGCTGGCAGCAACCGCAAAGCTTATATGAATAACGTAGGTGCCGTAACCCGTGATATGAACCCGGTATGGGTAGATCCTATCCTGGACACGGTTAATTATGTTAGCGGAGACTTCCCCCTGTCCTGGAAATGTTATGCCGAAGCTGATAAATTTGATTTCATGCTTTTTAATAGCAACAATATAGCCGAGCCTTTCTATACCACCGAGGTAACAAAAAAGAAAATTTCTATCCAGTCGCTGATTTCTAAAATGAAAGTGGGAGAATCGTACTATTGGATTCCGGCCATGAAAGAAGTGGTGAATGAAAACAGGAAAGTGCTGAATTACGTGAGTAAGGATGCCTACAATTCCCTGCTGGATAAATTTAAGGCCCAGGCTGTGCCCAATGAAACGGCTGCTGAACAGGCATACCGCCTTGGTTTTATGCTGGAAGATGCCCATTTCCTTTCTGAGGCATACCAGTATTACTCCAAAGCCGTATCACTGGATGCAAAAAATGCTTTATACATGTCAACGCTGATGTCATTCAGAAAAGATTACGAGATTAAATAAACCGGACACTACCCCTTGCAAACCCCGACTGAAAAGCCGGGGTTTCTTTTTATATAAAAGGTAGTAAAGGCATGTATTGTTTCCTTAGCTTAGCCCTGTAAAAATCAATACATGAAAAAAGTACTGACCGGTGCGTTGCTGTTGCTCACAGCGATAACACATGCACAGCTAAAAGCTGATGATGTAAAAAGCTTTACCCTTAAAAACGGGATGAAGTTTTTGGTGATTGAAGACAATTCCATTCCCAATGCCAATATGTACCTGTTTTACAAAGTAGGCAGCCGTAATGAATACCAGGGCATCACCGGCCTCTCCCACTTTTTTGAGCATATGATGTTCAACGGCGCTAAAAAATATGGCCCCAAACAATTTGACCAGGTGATGGAGTACAATGGCGGGGCCAATAATGCCTATACCACAGAAAATGTAACCGTGTATACCAACTGGTTTCCATCCTCGGCCACTGAAGTTATATTCGACCTGGAAGGAGACCGAATATCCAGCCTCAGTATTGATCCTAAAATGGTGGAAAGCGAAAGAGGTGTGGTATTGAGCGAGAGAAGCACGGGTTTGGAAAATTCACCCTGGAACCTGTTATTCCAGACTGCACAGGGTGTTGCTTTTTTAGAACACCCCTACCACTGGCCTGTAATCGGCTACGAGGATGATATGAAAAACTGGAAACAAGCGGACCTGGAACGCTATTTCAAAACCTACTATGCACCCAACAATTGTGTGACGGTTATTTCAGGCAATATAAAATTTGATGAAGTAAAAAGACTGGCCGAAAAATACATTGAGCCTATCCCTGCCCAACCTGCACCACCCAAAGTAAATATTGTGGAGCCACCACAAACAGGTGAACGCCGTGTTTGGGTACAGAAGGATGTCGCCACACCCTATATCGCTGCAGGTTGGCATGTACCGGAAGCAAAGCATGAAGACTACTATGCACTGACATTACTGGGTGATATTCTTTCAAGCGGCCGCTCTTCCCGTTTATATAGTTCCCTCGTTGATAAAAAACAATTAGCCACCAGTGTATTCACCAATTTTGGTGAGAGCTTTGACCCCACCCTGTTTATTATTGCCGGTGTAACAGCCAAAAACATCAATGAGGCAGACCTCGAAAAAGTCATCTATGACGAACTGGATAAAATTAAAAAAGACGGGGTAACCGATGCTGAACTGCAAAAAGTAAAAAACCAAAAACTGATGGAATTTTATGGCCAGATCGAAACTATTAATGGCAAGTCTAATAATATTGGCACGTACGAAGTGTTCTTTGGAGACTATCGTAAAATGTTTGAGGCACCGGCTGCTTTTAATAAAGTGACTGCAGCAGACATTCAAAGAGTGGTCAGCAAATATTTTACAAAAGCTAACCGTACGGTAGGCATATTGAAATCAAATACGGAGGAGTGAGTAACCAGTGGTCAGTAATATTAAATAAACACTATTAAAATTATTATATAATGCGAATAATCATAAAATCGTTTTTGATACTGCTCCTTACAGCCAGTAGTATGGCTGTGTCGGCACAGGGCTATAAGCTGCCCCCCTACCAGAAATTCAAATTGAAGAATGGCCTTACGGTTTACCTGATGGAACAACATGAAGTACCTGTTATCAGCGTGTCCGTTATATTGCCGGCCGGCGCTATTTATGATGGCGAAAAGGCAGGCCTGGCTTCCCTTACCGCCACGGCATTAAAACATGGCACGAAAAATTATAACAAGGAAAAATTAGATACCGAACTGGATTTTCTTGGTGCGAGCATTGGCACATCTGCTTCAAAAGAATCAGCCGGCTTATCTGCCCGTATGGCTGCTAAAGACAAGGATAAAGTATTAAACCTGCTGAAGGAAGTGTTACTTGAACCCAGCTTTGATGAGGCCGAATTTGAAAAGGAAAAGAAGCGTCTGCTACTGGGCCTGGAACAGCAAAAAGAAAGCCCGCGTTCTGTTATCACTTCTTATTTTGATAAGGCCCTTTATGGCGATCATGTGTACGGGAACATAGTACAGGGAAGGGTGTCAACTGTTACCCCGCTGACGGTAGCGGATGTAAAAAAGTTTTATGCAGATAATTACCTGCCGGAGGGCGCTGCGATTTCAGTCGCTGGTGATTTTAACACGGCTGAAATGAAAACACTTATCACTTCACTTTTCTCCACCTGGAAAAAAGCAACAAAGCCGCAGGTTAACCTTGCTTCAAAACCCATAGCTAAACCAACTAAGCAGCAGGTATTATTGGTAAATAAAGATGATGCGAAAGAAACCACTTTCCTGATTGGTGCACCAGGGATCAGCCGCAACAACCCTGACTTTGTGGCCGTGGATGTAATCAATACATTATTTGGTGGCCGCTTTACCTCCATGCTCAATGATGAATTGCGGGTAAATACCGGACTAACCTATGGTGCCAACAGCCGCTTTACTGCGCTCAAAAATGGTGGCAGTTTTGTTATCAGTACGTTCACTGCAGGGAAGACAACAGAGCCCGCAATAGATAAAGCCCTGGAAGTATTAGGCAAACTGCATAAAGACGGCATTGACGAAAAGGCGCTGACTTCGGCCAAGAATTATGTGAAGGGCCAGTTTCCCCCGCGGTATGAAACAGCAGGCCAGTTGTCAGGACTGATGACGCAAATGTTCTGGTACAATTTTGATGAATCATTCATCAATAATTTTGAAAAGAATGTGGATGGATTAACGCTGGATAAAGCAAAAGAAATCATTACAAAATATTTTCCGAAAGACAAGCTGCAGTTTGTACTGGTGGGCAAGAGTGCTGATATAAAAAAGATAGCAGAAAAATATGGCCCGGTAACGGAAGTGCAGATTAAAGAAGAACCGAAGAAAGGTTTTTAATACAACTCATATAAAAAACACAAAGCCTTCTATTTCAGGAGGCTTTTTGTTTGAGTGTTGTATGGCACCAGATTGGAACACGGATGACACAGGTGATACGGATGGTCACAGATTTTTGATGCTTCGCATCAAAATCGAATAAAAAATCCCAAAATATTCCGGAGGAATAAAAATCCGTATTTATCCGTTCAATCCGCGTCATCCGTGTTACTATTCATACATTTCTGCGAAGCAGAAATAAATCCGTAATCATCTGCCCAATCCGCGTCATCCGTGTTCCTATTACCCCCGCAGACTTATCCACCATACGTTAAAGGCTATTTTGCTATACTTAATACCACCTTCTTATCTTTATAAAAACAAGGAATGAAAATTTCTTTCTGGTCGGTGGGTAAAGCACATGAACCGTATGTAAAATCCGGTGTGGAAGATTTCAGTTCCCGCATCTCAAGATATTTTAAAACAGATTGGAATATTATACCGCCGCCCAAAAATGCAGCAGCGCTGGACGAGACCGGGCTGAAGAAGAAAGAAGGAGAAGCCATTCTCGGCCAGTTGGGCAAAGATGATTACCTGGTATTGCTCGATGAGCGGGGCAAGCAAATCAGTTCGGAAGGCCTGGCCAGTTTTATACAGGCAAGGGCCAATGAAAGTACAAAGCAGCTGGTACTACTGATTGGTGGCGCTTACGGGGTGGATGAGGCCGTGCAGAAAAGGGCTAATTATACCTGGAGCCTTTCGCCCTTAGTGTTTCCCCACCAGTTAGTAAGGCTGATCCTTGCCGAACAGGTTTACCGGGCCTGTACCATTTTAAAGAATGAGAAGTATCATCATAAGTAGGTTTGATTTAAATTATTTTTTTCAAGTAGATTTATAGCATGGAAATTTCAATAACGCTTATTATCATAATTGCCACAACTATCACATCAATCATGGCTTTTAACAATGAAAAGCTCATGAATGATCTCATTTTTTATCCCCCGTCAGTGAACCGTGGCCAGTACTATCGTTTCTTCTCCTGCGGTTTGCTGCATGCTGACTGGGGCCACCTTATTTTCAATATGCTGTCACTGTATTTATTCGGTATAGGCCGTGTGGAGACAGAAGTTGGGCCTGTGAATATTGGGGTTGAATATAATTTCATCAGTATTTTCGGAGAGAAAGGAAAGTTTATGTACCTCGGTATGTATGTACTGGCCCTGGCCGCCAGTTTGATGCCAACCTATTTTAAAAACAGGCACAATTATCACTATCGCAGCCTTGGTGCTTCCGGCGCAGTATCTGCCGTGATATTTGCCGGCATATTGCTAAACCCCATGATGGGCATGGGATTGTTTTTCATTCCTATTTATGTGGCGGGTTTTTTATTTGGGGCAATTTATCTTATTGTATCAAGCTGGCTGGAAAAAAGAGGAGGCGATAATATCAATCACTCGGCACATATATTTGGTGCTATATTCGGCATTGTCGTTACAGCCGTGCTGTGTATGACGATTGGGGACTATCCTGTACTGGAATTATTCGTAGAACAGATTAAGCATGCTAACCCCGGAGATTTTATACATTTTGGAAGGTAACAGATAATACCTCTTTGGTACGCTCTGTTATTTTAAACCGATCATCAATACGCATACCCAGTACCCAGATGATGCGCTTATCGCTTTCGATCACCCATACTTTTTCTTTCTCTGTCTTTGACAATTTTTGATCGATGAGGAAACGGGCTACTTTTTTTTTCTTCTTCATCCCTAGCGGATAGAAATAGTCTCCTTCTTTCCATGGACGTAGCAGCAAAGGGAAACGTATGTCTTTCTTATCTAAGCAGGCTTGCAGTTTGTCAGTTGGCAGTTTCCAGTCGGCAGTTGGCAGTTGGCAGTTGGCAGTTGCGTGGTGCTTAATGGTGAGGTTGCCTCCTGGAAATTGCAGGTTGCCGATGCCTTCGTCAATAATGATATGGTCGGCTTGTTCTGCGGCGAGAGGGCTAATAATTAGCCAGGCCCTGTTGCGGATAACACGATGGGTGGCGGATGCAACATACTTACCACTCTCACTATCCAGCAAAGCAATTACCTCATCCGTCTGGGCTGCGCTGAACCCAAAAGCGGAAATGATTTCATATACAATCGTTTTCAGCGGGCTGGCCTTCTTCAGTTTTAGTACAGGTATATGCCACTCCTCTCCTTTTTTTTCCAGCAGGCTTTTTTTATGTACTGCCAGGGCTTGTCCATATAGCTCCTCGATTTCGGCAAAACGATCCAGGTTGTGCAGCAGGTTATCCTCCACTCCCGGATACACTTTTTTGACTAAGGGAATAAGCTGGTTCCTGAAAAAATTGCGGGTATAGTTGTCTTCTAAATTGGTTTTGTCTATAACAAAGGCCAGTTGTTCCGCCCGGGCATAGTCTTCCAGTTGTTGCTTGCGAAATGACAGCATGGGGCGTACAATTTTTCCATTCTTTGGCTGCATGCCCCGCATGCCTTTGATACCTGTGCCACGAAAAAAATTCATGGCCATGGTTTCAATATTGTCATCGCCATGGTGGGCTGTTACAATCCAGTCCAGCTTTTCTGATTCAAGCAATTGATGAAACCAGGCATAGCGCAGGTCGCGGGCTGCTTCTTCTATTGATTTCTTTTCTGCAGCAGCAATGGCCTTTGTATCAAATGTGTTCAGGAAAAAGGGAACACCATATTTTTCAGCAAGGGCTTTTACAAATGCAGCATCGCTGTCGCTCTCTTCTTCACGCAGTTTGAAATTGCAATGGGCAACAACGAAATCATAGCCCGCTTGTTTGCATAGGCCACATAAGACAACAGAGTCAACTCCTCCACTTACCGCGAGGAGGAGTTTATCTTTTGGAGAAAAGAGTTTTCCCTCAGTTATTAATTTCTTATATCGTTTAGCTAACTCCATGAAGATTTACCGGTAATTAATGAAAACAACAAAACTGCAAATATCAATAAGCCCGCTGCCATAAATATTATGGGCAGCCACTTTTGTGTGCCAGTTTCTAAAATAAGAACAGAAGGGTTGTTTTCGTTATAGTATACAGTTACACTTTGACCCTGCTTTAGCATACCCTGGTTAAAGCCAATTTCATATTCCTTTTTAATTACCTCACCCTTTAATGTAGTAAAATGTACAACGGGTTGTTCGTGATCGCCAACAGATTTTAGTTCTATTACATTTGCCTCAGCTGAAATACCAGATTTTTTTAACCATTTGGTTTTCCTCCTCAGCTGATAACCTAAATAAAAGCTATAACCCGAAACTACCAACCCAATAATTTTCATTAAAGTTTCCATACTATAATAGTTAAAACGTCAACTCCTCCCATGCCCCCCGCAACTCACCAAACGCATGGTTCTCCCCAGCCTTTTTTGCTTCTTCCATCCCTTTTTCATAGACACTTACCGCTTCGTCAGTGAGCTCGTTTCTTTCCAGCAGTTTGCCCAGGTGATAGTAGCTCCCGATATAACCGGGCTCCCTGTTCAATATTTCTTCAAAAAGCAGGCGGGCATCTGCATCATTGCCCAGCTTAATATATTCCAGTGCCAGGGCATGCTGCAAAAAGCTATCTGCTGGTTGTGACACAAGCATTTCCTTTATTTTTTCAATCCTTTCCACGCCAAATAATTATTACATATTCACTATTAAATATTCGCTTCCCTCCCTTATCTTTGCTTTAGTTGCATAAACAACTATCCTTCGCTTCACTCAGGATGACAAACTAAACTTGATAACTAAAGCAGCATTATGAAAATTCTTGTCTGTATCAGTAAAACGCCGGATACCACGGCAAAAATAGCTTTCACCGATAACAACACGAAATTCGACGCTAATGGCGTACAATGGATTATTAATCCTTACGATGAATGGTATGCCTTAGTAAGGGCTATTGAACTGAAAGAAGCTGATGCCTCCACGGTTATACATCTTGTAACGGTGGCTGGTGCAGATGCCGATCCCATTATCCGTAAGGCCCTGGCCCTCGGCGGCGATGAAGCCATCCGTGTAAACGTTGACAGCCATGATAGTTTCTCCATTGCAGCTCAAATTGCCGAAGTGGCAAAATCAGGCGGGTACGATTTAGTGTTTACCGGTAAAGAAACGATTGACTACAACGGCTCTTCTATCGGTGGTATGGTAGCAGAATTACTCGATTTGCCTTATGTATCACTGGCCACTAAGTTTGATATCGCTGGCAATAAAGCCACTATCGTACGTGAAATTGAAGGCGGTGAAGAAACCTGTGAAGTGGAACTGCCGCTGGTAGTAAGCTGCCAGAAAGGAATGGCCGAGCAACGTATCCCGAATATGAAAGGCATTATGGGCGCCCGTACCAAACCCTTGAAAGTGGTGGAACCCGCTGCTGTGGATGCACTGACCAGTGTGGCCAGTTTTGAACTGCCGCCAGCTAAAGCCGGTGTGAAATTAGTGGACCCTGAAAATGTGGAGGAACTGGTTCGCTTGCTGAATGAAGAGGCGAAAGCCATTTGAGAACGCTGAAATCAGAAATCTGAAGTCAGAAAGTTCCTCTTGCATCGCGGACTTAAACGCTAAACAAAAAACTAAAAACGTCAAACTCTTTTTATGTCAGTTTTAATATTTATCGACACCGCTGATGGACATGTAAAAAAATCTTCGCTGGAAGCGTTGACTTATGGCAGCAAAGTAGCTGAGCAACTAGGTACTACTGCAGAGGGTGTTGTACTGGGTAATGTAACAGACGACCTGGCTTCGCTGGGAAAATATGGTGTAAAGAAAATCCACCATGTAACAGGCGATGGCCTTGCCGGCCTGGATGCACAGGTTTTTACCAAAGCCATTGCTGATGTGGCAACCAGCAGCAGTGCTACTGTTGTGGTTTTTTCCAACAACCTGAGCGGTAAAGCGATTGCCCCACGTCTTTCAGCCAGGCTGAAAGCAGGGTTGGTGTCCGGTGCAGTGGCCCTGCCCGATACCAGTAACGGGTTTGTCGTAAAGAAAAACGTATTCTCCGGTAAAGCTTTTGCGAACATAGCAGTAAGCACACCGGTAAAAATCATTGCATTGAATCCTAATGCATATCAAACAGTAGCTGGCGAAGGCACGGCGGAAGTGGTATCAACAAACAGCAATGCTGGAACCGGGAAGGTAAAAGTGACGAATGCTACAAAAGCCACTGGGGAAGTACCGCTGACAGAAGCTGAAGTAGTAGTAAGTGCAGGCCGCGGGTTGAAAGGCCCTGAGAACTGGGGTATGGTGGAAGACCTGGCCAAAACACTCCATGCAGCTACTGCCTGCAGCCGCCCGGTGGCAGATGCACACTGGCGACCGCATAATGAACACGTAGGACAAACGGGTATTGCTATTGCACCCAATCTTTATATCGCTATCGGTATCTCAGGCGCTATCCAGCACCTGGCCGGGGTAAACAGGAGTAAAGTCATCGTTGTAATCAATAAAGATCCGGAAGCTCCGTTCTTTAAAGCAGCAGATTATGGTATAGTCGGTGATGCCTTTGATGTAGTACCAAAATTGAATGCAGCTATTAAGAAATTGAAAGGGATTGCATAGTATCGGAACTCAGAAAGCTATCTAATGCATTAGCTGTTATACCCAAAACTTTTCATAATTTGAGGTTGGCATAAAAGCCAGCCTCTTTTTTATGAAACAACTCCTCTCCGTCTTAGCCCTGGTATTCTCTCTACATGTCTTTGCGCAAAAAGATTTTGAAGGGATGATCCGTTATACCGTTACGGATAATTTTGACCGTGGTGACGATGAGGTCAAGCATGAAACAAACTCCATCCGGATTTTTTTTACCCCGGGAAAAATCCTGATAAAAATGCATGAAGAAGAAACCCCAATGGATCTGCTGCTGATTTTGGATTCTGCCAAATCATACCGAATCAATCATAAAACCAAAACCTATTTTGCCAAGTATCTCCATGTACGGCCCCTTGAGCCGGGAAAGAAGCAAATAACTGTCCTAAATCATACAGCCACATTAGCCGATCCTGGAACAGGTATAAGTTTCCCCATGGGCGGCAGGGGTAATTTTTGGTTTGCCGATGACCTCCATTTTCACATCCCCCCGGAGCTGGCAGGTAATGAAGACCTCATAATGGTCAATGATAATAAACTTTTACTGAAGGGTGAGATAATACAAATTGAAAAAATCAGTGACGGCGAAGAAAATAATGACAACGCAGAACCGCCATCGTACATGACTATTGAAGCAGTTGAAATTATACCCGGCGGCATTAACCCGTCCGACTTTATCATTCCTGCTGATTATAATGCCACAAAGTCTGAGTATTTTAGCGAATCAGCAGACTTTTCAGATTCTACAACTGTAACGGTAGATACTGTGATGATCGACGAGCCGGTACCGCCGCCGCCGCCACCCCCGCCTCCGCCATCCCCGGCAGATAAAAAACCTGTGCCATCTAAAAAAACAAAGACGCCAGCGAAATCACCGGCACGTAAGGAATAATCCACCGGTTTTATACCTTGTTTATATGCCCATTTCTTCTCATCTTAGAAGGATAATAAGCCCCCATGCGTAGTACCAT